>CAYFPY010000053.1:0-1511 GCA_964345125.1 uncultured Actinomyces sp. | reverse complement strand
TACCTCACAGCCAACCCCAGCGGGGAAATCTTGCACTCCACAACCAACATTGTGGGGTAATCGGCCAGTAATGGTGTCTAAACTTCTTTGTGGGCCGTGTCGTTACGCGGAAAACTGGCAGTCTTTATGCTTTTTTAGCTTATGGATTGGTAAAGACCCTTAGGTCCCACACCTGTTGATGCTTATGTGGTAGCGGCTGTGTGGTTGTCTGCCAAACATGGGACGACCTGCATCAAAGCGTGTTTGCCCGGTGTGTAAGCAGCCGGGATTAAAAAGAAATGGCGTAAGGAACGGGAAGATCCGCTGGAGGTGCACAAAGTGCACTGCCAGCCACACTAAAGTTCGCCCGGACATCACGCGCAACGCCGACTTTGAAGTGTTCCTCGCCTACATTTTGGGGAAGAACTCCCAAGCCCAGGTGGATGGCACCGCAACGGGCAGAACCTTTCGCAGGCGCATCAAATGGTGCTGGGACATACCAGTGCCTAAGCCCGAGCCGACGGGGGAAATCTATGAGCAACTGTTCTTGGATGGTAAGCGCATGCCCTACGGGTGGGTGCTCTTGACCGCTGTGAACCAAGCCGGGCGCGTGGTTGCTTGGCAATGGGCCACCGATGAAACTGCAGCGGCCTATGAGAGCCTCCTGCACCACTTAGCGCCCCCTCGAGTGGTCACCGTTGATGGGGCCAGCGGCGGTTTAAAAGCCATCAACAAACTCTGGAAAGCAGAGGGCACCCGCGTGCAAAGGTGCCTCCTACACGTCCATAGGAACAACCAAGGGGACCTGACAAAGAGACCTAAAACTGAGGCTGGCAAGGAACTGAAAAGCCTCTCAAAAGCGTTGCTGCGCATCACCACCACCAAGGAAGCATCCGCGTGGGAACAGGCGCTACAGGACTTCCACAACCGCTACGGGACCTACCTGAAGGAACGCACCTACGCCCGCGATGACCCCGAAACCGCAAGGATCAAGAACCGCTCCTGGTGGTACACCCACGGCAGGGACCGCCGCGTCTACATGCGCCTCGCCCGCCTCGTTGGCCAAGGAACTTTGTTCACGTACCTCACAGCCAACCCCAGCGGGGAAATCTTGCACTCCACAACCAACATTGTGGAATCACTCAACGCCCTCATCGATGAACTGCTGCGCCTCCACCGCGGCCTATCCGAATCCCACATGATCCAAGCCATCCAATGGCTCCTCCACCAACGCACCGAAAACCCGCTCACCCCAAAACAGGCCCTCAAAAACTGGGAGCGAAACGGGAAACCCAAAGCAAGAATCATCCCCCGAAAACCCCGGCCACCCCAACGCATCGGACCCAAACAATACGACAACCAAACCACCGCAGAAGAAGGCCTCTACGCCAGAAAAGGATGGGCCGGAAGATGGAAACCCTAACCAAACACGACACGCCCAACACAGAATAAAGACACCAAATCTGGCCGGTATCCCAAAAGGGCAAAGTAATGGCATCGAGTCCATGCGCCTGTCGGCGCGAAGGCCGCTC
>CAYFPY010000052.1:0-1625 GCA_964345125.1 uncultured Actinomyces sp. | reverse complement strand
GTGGTTTTGATTGCTGACCCTGCTGCCCACCGCGTTCACCACCACATTGAAGTTCAAGCCACGACTGGAACTTATGAGTTCACTATCAAGAATGATCCTTCTTTGGAGACTGCTACCACCAGTGGTGTCGTTGCGGGATCAGTGCTGCGTGGCATTCAGGTTTATGCCCACCAGTCAGGGGTTGCCCTCTAGGGCCAAAGGGGATACGTAGAACACGTAAAGAGATAAACTTGCACAATGTAGGTTTACGCTTTGGGTAGGCTGAAACCCCAAACAGGAGGTATAGCACTTGACTACGGACCCGCACTCCGAAGGACCGGCCTGCTTTCATGTTCGCACCTTCGCAAAGATCCTAAAGTCGTTACACGAGCTAACGCCGCTATCCGCCAAACGTAGTCGATGGGGGTTCATCCGCTCACCTATCTCATGGGAAACGGTCGCGGTCCCTCCTGCGCAAGCAGAGACCCACTTCTCTCGCCAACCATCCACCACGTCCCAGCCGATCAGGCCCTGACCTATGAAGAAATGGATTTTGGAGGACCCCTCATCCGTCCAGGCGCTGTTTCCCGATAAGCGCCGAGGGATCTACATCCTGCACTTTGAGAACGGTGAGCAGTATGTCGGCCAGACAGAGGACGTTGTGGCGCGCTACTCACAGCACCGGCACGGTTCGGACCACCACGCCCCTTGGGAGGACGTGCACGCCATCGAGTTCCTCCACGTTCCGCGGGGGGACCTTGCGCCGATCGAGCAAGAGTGGATTACTAAAAGGCGACAACAGGTGCCCCTGCGGAATAAAGTGTTTAACTTTGGGCACGCTGAACCTTCGGTCCTGGACCCGTACGTGCCGACGGAAGCTCAGGAGCATTGGGCGACTGGGCAAGCTCAATATGACGTGACACCTTTTGTTGAAGCGCTGAAAGGGGACTGGGGCCGCAAGCGCCCTAAGCTTGTCACTGCACCCTTCGGGCGCAAAAAACTGCCAGATGGGCGCAGGGTGTGGGAGGCCGTGGTGGATGAGCTGGCTCAGGTGGTCGCTGATGTCATCCCCAATGCGGTAGAAACTGAAGGGAAATTTTGGAGCCTTACCGACTCTCCTAGCACCGGCAAAGGCAGGTTCGCAACACTGAACGTTGGGATGCTGGAGTTGGCTCACTTCCCCCGCAGTAAGGCGGACCCTGGAGAGGGCACCCTGGAACCAAGCAATGGGCTGGTCTGGTGGTTGAACGTTGAGAGTGAAACTTTCATCCCTCTCGAGGCAATCAAAGGCCGTTTCGGAGACGACGAGGCAGTGGGCTTTGAGGTCGTGATGGACGGGATGCCCGTCAGGTTCGGGCGCTACCCACCACACCCAAGAGGGTATTCAGTGCCGGTAGATAGAGGTGGTATGCCGCTGGGTATGTTTGGGGTTCAATCCCTTGACCCGGCCGAACGCGATGGCGCAAGGAGGTTGGCTATACACAGGATGCGGGCCGGAAATTTAGGCGCCAACCAGCGCTATCACAGCCGGTCCCTCACACGGCTCGTGTACGAGAGAATCGTAGAGCGGGCACAGTTCGACTAGCCAACCTACGAAAACTGGATGGAGGCCTCTGCGGATTCCTGGGATCGTGGTGCGTAGCAGT
>CAYFPY010000051.1:0-1639 GCA_964345125.1 uncultured Actinomyces sp. | reverse complement strand
AAAAACCTGAGCAGTAAGCCTCACCTGCTCTGACTCAAGCCTGCCGCTAACCCCCTCCTACTGCTAAAAGGGACAGTTGTGAACAAAAGGGAGACTTGTGAACGTCCACAGCTAGTCCTTTTGTGCACAACTGCCCCTTTTAGGGCGGCATCGACGTAATTTACTCGCCGGGCCCCACCAGCCAGACCCTTACCATGTACCGGCTGTGTCTTGCTGCTGCATTTACTCAGAATTTCGCCGTCACGCACCGCCGCTGGACTTTGCTCACGCCACCCCTGAAAGGGAGTAAACTCTAGGCGAGCCTAGGAGGGCCGTGGCACACACTATAAAAGACACAATCGAACGGGGCATTTGCATTGGTTGCGGGGTTTGCTCCTTCGCTAGCGGTGGGCAGATCCCCATCAAACTGAACGCTGACGGTATGTATGTTGCCGACGCAACTGGTGTACCTGACGAGGTTTTGCAGCAGGTGGATGCGGTGTGCCCCTTCTCGGACGCTGCACTGGACGAAACTGAACTGGCGGATAAACTTTTCGAAGAGGAACTGCGGGACCATTATTTCTTGGGCCGCTACTCTGGCACTTACGCTGGTCGGGTGGCTGACACCCCCTACCTGGAAGGCTCCAGCTCTGGGGGTATGACCAGCTGGTTCTTGGACCAACTTTTAGCTCGAGACCACATTGACGCCGTGCTGGACGTGGGGCAAACAACCGTAACTGAGGACGGTTTGTTTGAATACACCGTGGTGCGCCGTGACGGTTTGGATGCGACCCGCAAATCCAAGTACTATTCGACCACTTTGCTGGAAGCGTTGGAGCAGGTGCGTTCCACAGACGCCCGTTTCGCCCTGGTGGGGGTTCCCTGTTTCATTAAGTCTGTGCGTCTTTTAGCCGAAACTGATCCGATTATTCGTGAGCGTATCCAGTTCTACGTCGGTTTAGTTTGCGGACACATGAAGAGCCAGTTTTTCGGTGAGTCCCTTGCCTGGCAGATCGGTGTTCCCCCCGAAAATTTGGGTGCTGTGGACTTCCGGGTGAAGAATCCGCAGCGCTCCGCTTCGGACTACGACTTTGGTGCCCAAGCACAAGGGCAGCCAGACTGGGCGTATGCTCCCACAAAAAGTTTGGTGGGTGGCAGTTGGGGTCACGGTGCTTTCCAACCGGATGTTTGCAACTTCTGTGATGATGTTTTCGCTGAAACTGCTGACGTTTGTTTCGGTGATGCGTGGCTGCCGGAGTACCGCCCCGATTGGCGGGGAACAAACGTTGTCATCTCCCGCAACGCCCTCGTCGACCAAATCATGGAACAGGGTGGGGACGAGGGCGAATTGGAATTGGACCTTCTCACCGCGGAACAGGTAGCAGAATCGCAGGCCGGCAACTTCCGTCACCGTCGCTTGGGGGTGTCGGTACGTAGCGCTGATGACCAGGCGGAAGGGCTGAGTGTTCCCCGTAAACGGGTGCCGGTCGGTTATGAGGGCGTGGATGCGAAACGGCTGCGCATTATCCGCAAGCGCCGAGAGCTGTCTAAACTGAGTTTTCGGGCCTACCGTGAAGCCCGCGAAACAGGGGACCTGAACAATTATTTGAGTACCATGCGTAAGGCCATTAGTGAGTATCAGAAGATCGCCGGACCACCT
>CAYFPY010000050.1:0-1808 GCA_964345125.1 uncultured Actinomyces sp. | reverse complement strand
TCCTGCACAGCGGCGGATTCAAACACCAACTACAGCCTCAACTGTGAAGAGCCTCTTAGGATCAGGCTGGCCCCCACGCGGTAGGTGTGCCTCTTGAGAAGAAAACGGTCGCTAAAATCATTCGGTCTTTGAATCTACAAGGAGTAGATCCGTACAGCGAGAAGACTTCTACCTTGCGAAATGAGAGCGACAAATACCCGAAGGATATTGCGGCCCGACGGTGGGGTCAGGGGGCGTCAAACAAGGTGTGGGTGGGAGACATAACCTTATTTGTCGACCAAGGAAGGGCTGTTGCATTTAGCGGTGGTGACAGATGATGCGGCCGCGAAATAGTTGGGTGGGCCATCAAAGACACTAGGGATACCAAGGATGAAGCGATCAGGGAAGTCAACCAGCGGATCGGGGAAACCTACAACCACCAACGACGCCACGTTGCACTAGGACAGTTAAGCCCCACAATATGCCAAACCAAACCCCACAACCAAGAAAGAAACCAACAATAAGCAGCCTAAGAAAGCATCCACACCAAACGACCAAGGCCACCGTTATCACCGAGCTTTTGGAAGAGATCTCGCAGCTGGGCCCCATCCTTGGGCAACGCCCGGTTCCGCGACACGTTGTCGCTGGTGTCTAGACGCGGACGGACCACTCTGATTTCTTCACACCTAAACTCAACAGAAAACGTTCGGCTATTTTTCTCGACTGTGCTGCCCCCCTAACAGAAGCATTTAACGAACTCTGCACATGGTTGGTGCAGCCCAAGAAGCAAGTCCTACATCGACTTGTGCGACGGTCATTCCCAAGCAGGGCACCGAGCCTCCGATTAGAGACCACCCGCAGCCAATCCGCCAAGTGGCCCCGACTCTGTGTTCCGCCTTTAGGGTGGCTGTGTAGAGGTGACGGTTTTTGGTGGGGAAAGTTAGAAGTCCTGTCCGCAACAGACACCGTCAGCCGGGTTCGGGATGCGGGCTCTGAAGACACTTTGTGGATTGGCATAGAGGCGGGGCAGGACTGAAACTGAGCCACGTCCCACCTTCTTCAAGAGTTGGGCCTTACGGTGAGCGGGTTACGGCCATTCTGGGTGAGCGTGACCAACTGGTTTCCCCTCTGATCCCAAGCGACGTAGACGGCATGGTGCGGATGGACAACTATGGTGGGCGCCCTGTGCACCGCGTCCTTTCTCAGTGGAATGGGCGCCCGTTCATCGTCCTGCGCAGGGGTGGGCGGGCCGGGATGGATTGTGTTCGGAGCCTAGTTCAGAGCGCCAACCATCCGTTGTGTGGTCGGTAACCGACCTGGCAACGGACGTGCTGGACTGATAGAGGCTGCAGTATAGGTCGGTTCAGTTGACCTGGGGTGCGAAGCCGGCGGTGGGATCCACGTCTGTACCAGCCCCCGATGTGCCGGCTCCCGGTCCGGGCACGACGCCATGGGGGACAGCGAGGACTGCGAGCGCCCTATCCTGGGGTGTTAGCACCAATAGCCTCGATGTTGGAACGAAGCCGAGGCTGGTCACCCGTTTTGGTCAGCTTGCCGATATCCGAATCCTTCCACCTCTTTGGGCGATTCAGCCTGGGCAGCGGAACGCGCGTCTTCTGTGAGTGTGGCAGGCATTTTCAGTCATGCGCTTACGAGCAACCGTGGCGTGATGCCCGGGGAGTTTCCGGGGTTGAGGGTTTGCCAGAGTCAGTGCAAACCTCACATTAGAGACCTCTCTATAATAATGTTATTAGAGGCCCATGCGCCTATTGTTAGCATCGTGTACATTCTGCATAGTCGTTGTGGAAGATCTCGAGAGGAGACAGGGA
>CAYFPY010000049.1:0-1891 GCA_964345125.1 uncultured Actinomyces sp. | reverse complement strand
ACAGCAAAAGTAATTAACATTGCCACCGGGTTGAATCCCGACGCTTCTTCCACAATCCTATGTTCTTGCGTAGGTGTCATACGGTAACCAATGTCGTATGTCCGCAGCGTCCCACCATCTACCAGCCCTTGCATGAACATCGTGCCATTCTGCACTCCCCTGGCAGCCAACATCTCTCGAACCTTCGGAGCCACTTCCTCCAAGTACTTCGGCGTCAAATAGCTGGGGGATGAATACGCATTAGGCAGCCTGTGCTGCCCCCCATGAAAAGTCAACATGTGCCGATTGGCGATCGTCGCAACGTGATACTCACCGTCTTGAAAAACCCAATGTACAGTCGCCTCATCTCCCGGCAAGTACCGCTCAATTAGCAGGTCACCTGTCCAGGAATAATCTAATGCAGTCTGGATTCCCATTGCCAGTTCTTCTGGGGTAGTACAGATGCTGATGCCCCGGGAACCGCTGCCGTCGGAAGGCTTGACCATCACCGGATAGTCTTTCAAAGGGATGTCACCACGCTGAGCCTGCTCCAGTGTGTACCCCTGAACCGTAGGAATATCGAAATCTTCCAGCAACTGTTTGTAACGTTTCTTGTCGGTGAAAAGCTCCAGCTGTTCCTCAGTGGCATAGTGAGGCAAACCAGCTTCGCTACAGATCTTTGCGTAAGTGGGCAGCCACCTGTCGGAAAAACCGGGCAGAACCCCGTCGATGCCCTCCCGTTTTATCAGATCTACAACGGCTTCCACTTCAGCAGAACTAACTAAATAGTGCTCGTCAGCAAAAAGCTTCGCTGGGGAATCCACCGGATCATTGTGATCAGCCACCGAGACGTGCACGCCCAGCGCCTGCGCCTGTTTGATTATCTCGATTGTCTTGCGGGAACCATCCAACAGCAACAGTTTTTTCCCAGCCAAAGGATTCGTCACTTCGTTACCTGTTCTTCCGTTTCGTCACCCAAACTGTCTAGTAGTCCGTGCCGTTGTAGCACCTTGTCCAGCGCCCAAAGCGGAATTGTATCTGTCGTAACCACTTGCCCATGCTCGTCATAGCCAAGAAATGAACCACGGGCAGACGCAGCTCTCTTGCCGCTACTCTGCGAATCAAACACGCTCTGTAATGTTCGCCAAATTAGCCACAGGTCAGTTTTTAAGGAAATGTTCTGCACATACCAAACGTCATTCTCGAACTGTTCGTCATATCCCATCGGTCCGGGTACCGGGGTAGGGGGCGGGAAATCCAACCCTGGTTTGGCGCAGAGCCTTTGCTTGTGTCTAGCACTGAAGCGCTCCAAGTATTCAGGCACTAAAGGGCGCGGGCCAATTAGGGACATGTCCCCTTTGAAAATACTCCAGAAGTTCAACAATTCGTCAGCTGAAGTCCTCCGAAGGACTTTACCCAATTTTGTCACGCGCTTTTCACCCAGAATAGGGCGGCCATCTTCATCGAAACCGTCCCTCATTGTTTTGAGTTTAATCATCTGGAACTGCTTACCGTTTTTCCCAATTCGCTGCTGCTTAAAGACAACGGGGCGCCCCAGGTCCCGCGCAACCAACGCGGCAAGAGCAACGTTAACCGGGGCAGTAACCAGCAAAGCTGCAGAAGATGCCGCTATGTCAAAAATACGTTTACCGTATCGAGAATAAGAACTGTTTGTTGGTGACACCAAAGACTGCTGAGCATTCGTCTGCGACAAGTAAGCCCGCTTCAATTCGTCCGCCACTTCCCAACGTTGTTGCTGGTTCAATGCTTCGAATTTCTCTTCGTAGGTTGCGCTCGAACTTAGCTTACTCATCAATCATCCCAACACTGCTGACCCCAACGAACTTCCCCGCAAGCGTTCCTTGCTGAACTTGGTCCCACCCCACCGGTGGTTGATCAGAGTTCCCCCAGG
>CAYFPY010000048.1:0-2136 GCA_964345125.1 uncultured Actinomyces sp. | reverse complement strand
GTTCCTTGCTGAACTTGGTCCCACCCCACCGGTGGTTGATCAGAGTTCCCCCAGGCAATGTAAGCTGCCGGCACATCTGCCCCAGCGACGTGAGACAGGGGGTAGCCCCCACCAAAGCGAGGGTTGATGTCTATTACAAACATCTGCCCACCCTCAGTGACAATCACGTCTACGTCCATTGTTCCTGGGTGCGGAACAGCTTTGGCTAGTTGCTTAGCTAAATCCGTGAACGGCTGCGCATCCACGGCCATTGCCCTGTCGGTTTCCCCTGCCCGCATGGCTAGTTTTTCGCGAGCAAGCACCCCTGCATAGTTTCCTTCGAGGTCGCAAACGATGTCTAACCCGTATTCGATTCCCTCTATCTTCTCCTGCACCAACACCAGATCTTCAGCTGGGAACTCACCCTGCTGCTGAGCTGATCGACCATTCCGGTCTGTAACCTCTGACAGGACCTCACTCACGGTGTCAGCAAGCCCCTGAGCTGTGGGGAAGCGCAGACCTCTAGAGCCACTCCCAAAACGCCCTTTGGTTACGAAGTTACCAAAATATTC
This sequence comes from uncultured Actinomyces sp., assembly GCA_964345125.1. Classification (GTDB taxonomy): domain Bacteria; phylum Actinomycetota; class Actinomycetes; order Actinomycetales; family Actinomycetaceae; genus Scrofimicrobium. The sequence goes on along the minus strand of CAYFPY010000048.1, from coordinate 1,585 downwards.
CTCCGTTGCTAGCTCTAGTTGAGAACCAACCCAAGTTTTTGGGGTTTCCACGCCTGCTTGTTCAAGGGTCCGGTTCATTTCCACTTTGTCTTCCACCATGTTTTGGGTGGATTCATCAAGTCGGACCAAGGGTTCCCACGGCGATCCTGCGGGGAGTCGCGACCAAGTGGATAGTTCAAAGTCGTTAATGCTGACTGCTAATTGAATGTCTTCTTCCTCGAGTGTCTGTCGCAACCACTGTTCGTATTCGTCGCTGTCCGCCCGCGGTGCCACCAAAAACTCGTCAGCGAACGCTCTGACTGGGGCATTGGCGTCCACATCGGCAGCAATAACCGTGCCACCACCGCTTACCTGCAGTGCTTCCTGGAACCACTCCACCAGGTAGGGGCGCCGCCCCACGGCTGTGATCAGAATGTTCACGCAGTCACCTGCTCGCCCACAAAATCGCCTATGACCTGCCTAATTCGCTCTTTTTCCTGCTGTGTGAGGGCGGACCCGCTAGGCAATGTTAGTCCCGTTTTGAACAGTTCTTCACTGGTTCCGTTGGTTAGAGAAGGGTAGTTCGCAAAAACAGGCTGCAGGTGCATAGGTTTCCACAGCGGCCTGCTTTCAATATTGTTTTCCGTGAGAACCTCAAAAAGGTCTTCCGCAGAAAACCCTGCTTCACTTGGGTCCACCAAAACGGCAGTCAGCCAGTGGTTGTCTACCGAGTTAGATTCACCCTGGGGTTGGAACAGGGCAGTTCCAGGAACGTTAGCGAAAATCTCTTCGTACATCTCCCGGTTGGCTTTACGTTTACTCAGCATGTCTTCTAAACGGGTTAGTTGCGCCCGGCCAACGGCTGCCAAAAGGTTACTAAGGCGGTAGTTATAGCCAATGTCAGTGTGTTCGTAGTGAACCACGGGTTGGCGAGCCTGTGTGGCTAGGTAGCGCACTTTTTCGGCTGCCTGCGCATCGTCGGTCAGGTACATGCCCCCACCAGAGGTAGTCATGATCTTATTGCCGTTGAAAGAAAGTATGGCCGCCTGACCAAAGCTGCCCGCAGGTTCTCCTTGAAAAGTTGCTCCAAAGGATTCAGCAGCATCCACCAAAACTGGCACACCAAACCGATCCGCAATTTCTGTTATCTGCTGGTAATCAGCAACCTTACCAAGCAGATCCACAGGAACCACGGCCCCAACGTTCTGGCCTTCTTCCGCCAATTGTTTCAGTGCTTGTTCCAACAGCTGCGGGTCCAGGTTTCCATCTTTGTCGCTGTCCACAAAAAACGGGGTTGCACCCGTGTAAACGATGGCGTTAGCGGTAGCAGCAAAGGTCATGGTAGCGGTCACCACCACGTCGCCGGGACCGACACCTAAAGCTAGCAAACCCAGATGCAGTGCAGCAGTTCCTGAAGATAGGGCCACCGCGTATTTCCGTCCGACCCAAGCCGCCACTTCGTCCTCGAAAGCGTCCACTTCAGGCCCTAGCGGTGCCGCCCATCCAGACAGAATTGCCCGATCCAAAGCAGCACGCTCCAAATCGGACATATCCGGGGACGACATTAATATCCGCTGGTCAGCAGCCGACATAAACAAAACCTTTC
>CAYFPY010000047.1:0-2319 GCA_964345125.1 uncultured Actinomyces sp. | reverse complement strand
TGTTGTGGCCCGGCCTGTTGTGGCCCGGTCTGTTGTGGCCAGTGTATTTGTGACCGGTGTTTTTGGAGGGTAAGGGACCCCAAACCTATGTGGGTAATGCCCGCTTGGGCGTACCCTGCTAGCCAGTTGCGGTAGGTAGCGGGATAGTCGTGATTTTGGGTTGTTTTGATCCCACCACGGGCGTCCTCTAACCACCACTTGGTGTAGGTTGCCACATCTACGGTGTCCCTTAGTGTCACCCAGGCGTGCAGCGGCAGCCCCTGTAGCCACTTTTGGGGTTGGTCCTGCCAGTGTTGTGCGTGCCCGTAGATTGGCCAGTTCGCCAGAAGCTGCGCGATGCCCCCTGGTTGGAGGTGTTGGGGGATTTCCTGCACCAATACCTGCAGGAAACTGTCTTCTTTACCCCCGTCGCGGTAGGTGAGTTTTCCTTCCACTCCCGGTGGGGTGATCACGAAAGGTGGGTTGCTTGTGATCAGGTCGAACTGTTCCCCTTCGACTGGTGCGAACAGGGATCCCGTGCGCACATCTATGTCTATTCGGTTCAGGGCGGCATTGAAACGGGTGAAGTCTGCGGCGCGTTGGGAAACATCTGTTGCTACCACCCTGTTGGCGTGTAGGGACAGGTATAGCGCCAACAGCCCGTTCCCAGTTCCCAAATCTAGAGCATTTTCTACGGGACGCCTGATTGTTTGGTGCGCCAGGTTGCGAGTGGCTTGTGTTACCCCAAGCACGTGATCCTCAGCTGGAGGTAAGCCCGTCCGGGTGGGTGGTAAGTCGGCTGCAACCCACCAGTTTGCTTCCACCTGTTCACTTCCACCCTGACTTGTTGCCAGGCTAATTGTGGCTTGGTGAGGACGAAGATCAACCGCTGCCCGCCATCTGTCATCCTGTTCGTCCTTGACCAGTAGACCCATTTCTGTTGCTCCGCCGAGTGTGAGACTGGGGAGCACTTGGGTGATCTGCCCTGCGGTGAGGGGTTCACCCAACATGAACAGGCGTGTCAGCAGACAGGGTGGGCAGTCCATTTCTGCCATTTCCAGGCTGGCCGGCACCGGATCGTCAAGGTCGAGCGCAGCCGCCGCAGTGCTGGAAAGTGAGTCCATTACCGCCGAGTGTGTCCACCCTGCTTCCGATAGGTCGGTGCGTAAGCGTGACAAAGAGTGGGGCGTCCATGTTGGTGCAGTCATGGTTCTATCATCGCAGGGCCAACGCTTGGAAACTTGGCTAGTGGTGAACCCCCTATCCAAGCGGAACTGAAAGCGCTAGATTTGTAATGTAAAGCACCGCTGAAAGAGCAGCGGCAAACTACTGCTGGAGGTAATGATTATGGCAATTTATGTACTGCCCGACCTTGATTATGATTACGATGCGTTGGAGCCACACATCTCTGAGGAGATTATGCGCCTGCACCACACGAAGCACCACCAGGCTTATGTTGATGGGGCAAACGCTGCATTGGCCGCATTGGAAGCAGCCCGCGAGTCCGGTGATTTTGCGGCGGTGAACCTGCATGAGAAGAACTTGGCTTTCCACTTGGGTGGTCACAGCAACCACTCTGTGTTCTGGAAGAACATGACACCGAACGCGAAAGAGAAGCCAGAGGGTGAACTTGCTGCGGGTATCGACAAATGCTTCGGATCTTTCGACGGGTTCAAGGCCCAGTTCACTGCTGCTGCCATGGGGTTGCAGGGCTCTGGTTGGGCTGTTCTTGCTTTTGACACGGTCAGCCGCCGCATGGTGATCTTCCAGCTTTACGACCAGCAGGGCAACGTTCCTGTGGGAACTGTCCCCTTGCTGATGTTGGACATGTGGGAGCACAGTTTCTACCTGGACTACAAGAACGTGAAGGCTGACTATATTGCGGCTTTCTGGAACGTGGTCAACTGGGACGACGTTGCCAAGCGTTACGCAAAGGCTAAGGAAGAGTACACGGAACTCGTTGTCCAAGTCGACTAGTTCCCCGCTGTGTGAACGCTGTCAGCGTTACTAACATTTAGTGGGTGGCGCACCCCTGGGAAGAATGAACTTTCCGGTGGGTGCGCCACCCACTGAGTTTTTTTTAACCTACTCTTCCATTTTCTCTGCCTTCAACACGCCACCCCAATTTGCTCCTCCCTTGGAGTTTCTTTGCTGGCTACAAGGGTGTATGCTTTTGACGTTTGGTAGCGTGTCCGAGCGGCCGAAGGTGCAACACTCGAAATGTTGTGTGGTGCAAGCCACCGTGGGTTCAAATCCCACCGCTACCGCCAAAGAAGCGGCTAGGTCTGCCGTGGCAGGATCCAGTGAGTTCGCCCTCAAGCATCAGCCACACCAGCCTTC
>CAYFPY010000046.1:0-2493 GCA_964345125.1 uncultured Actinomyces sp. | reverse complement strand
GTAAACCAATTTTGCCTAAAGCAACCACAGCAATACGCAAGACAACACCCTTCCACCAAAATCCTTGAATAATAAAAATACAACATCCTAATTCAAACACATCTGTGTCACCTAGAAACTGGTTGTAAGTGTGCATTCGGGAACTATCTACACTCCCAGTCGTCGGCCCCCGTTGCGCAACGCTTCTTGGATGCTCAAACGGCTAGTCTACGCACGTATTTCAGAACGAATTAAACAGTGAATCGTGTCTCTTAGGATCGATCTCGCAACAGACACAAATCGAAACTTACTAGGGTAACTCGTATGGCAGAACAGACAGTTGGAGTAGCCGCCAGGTCGCAACGCGCAGACCAAGAGCCAACTTCCCGTCAATACTTGTTTGGCGTACAGGGGCTCCGAACTGTGGCAGCGCTAATGGTCGCCGTGTACCACGTTTGGTTCCACCGTGTATCTGGTGGAGTTGACGTATTTTTTGTTGTTGCCGGCTTCTTTGCAGCAGGCTCTCTCGCCCCTATGGCAACTCTCTCCGCTGGGTCCCGCTGGAGACAGCTACGTGACTACATTCTCCGCATGGCTCGGCGAGTGATCCCATCAGCAGCAGTAGTGATCGTGGCAACAGTAGTGGCGTCCCTTTGGTGGATGCCCGCAACACTTTGGCCCACCAACATACGCCATGCATTGGCGAGTGCGCTTTTTGTTGAAAATTTTTATCTGATACACATATCGACCGATTATTTAGAACAAGGTGCGGATTCTTCTCCATTTCAACAGTTTTGGGCATTGAGCGTTCAGGTGCAATCGTATGTGTTCTTCGCAGTGCTCGTGTTCTTGATCGCCTCTCTAGTCATAAGATTTGGGGGGGGAGAGAAAGGTGCTCGTAAAGGAATAACTCTGGCGGCCCTAGCGACCTTCCTTGCTTCATTCGCATATTCGATCTACCTAACATACAGCGATCAAACCATTGCCTACTTTGCATTTTCGACACGAGTTTGGGAGTTTCTTGCAGGTGTTCTACTTGCTCTCATTCTGCCCAGGTTGGTCATACCGCAATGGGTTGCAGCTGTGTCTGGCTGGGCAGGGCTAGTAGCTATTCTTGCCTTCGGAGCCTTTTTTGACCTTTCGACTACACTTCCGGGCTACATGTCCCTGGTCCCTGTTGCAGCGGCTGCCGGTGTCATTGTGGCATCCAGAGCAAGCGTGGAGCCTATCTTTTTGATAGCCAAACCGATGCTGTGGTTTGCAGATTCTTCCTTTGCTTTCTATTTGTGGCACTGGCCTTTACTGGTTTTCTACCGTTGGCAAATTAATGAAGACGTGTCATTGCTGGGTGGGCTAGCCATTCTTACCCTTGCTGCAGGGCTGGCACTATTGACCACGAGATTGGTTGAAACGCCCTTCCGTAGATGGGCGCTGCTTAGCCGGTATCCCATTCTTTCGACTATTCTCTCACTGGCTCTGCTTTTGCCTGCCTTTACACTCACAGCGCACTGGGACAGGACTTCAAAGGATCTCATCGACAAGGACCTCCATGAGCTAAAACAATACGTGGACGCAGATGCGGAGCCGCCGCGTGGAGCACTCTTGCCTTCACTGAGGTCTGCAAAAGCGGACCGGCCTTCCGTTTACGGGCACGGCTGCCATCAAAACGGTAAAGATTCAGAAGTGCTCGAGTGTGTTTGGAGCAGGGATAAAAGCCGTAGTCGCACAATCGTCGTGGCCGGGGGGAGCCACGAAGCTCAGTGGATTGAAACTGCAATTGATGTTGCAGACGAGTCTGGGGTAACAGTTATCGGTTACACCAAGTCAGGCTGCCCCTTCGGGGACAATGCAAGCGCCCCAGAATCAGTTGACCCTTCGTGCGAGGAGTGGTCAGAGCTCGTTCTGGAACGAATCCTTGAAGACCCTCCAGATGTCGTTGTCGCAATGGCAACCCGTATTGAGGAGGATATCGAAACTATCCCAGAATGGAAGCGTTCCTATTTTGAACAGCTCAATAACGCGGGAATATCCGTGGTTGCAATACGTGACAATCCCCGATTCGACCAAGATATTCCACAATGCATAGAGTTAAACGGGACGGAAAACTGTGAGATCGCCTCGGCTGACTTCTTCACTCCTACTGAAGATTTGGAAGTTCCCGAAGATGACAATTTCATTTTTGTGGACCTCGCCAACAGCTACTGCCCTGGTGGCACGTGCACAGTCATCCAAGACTGGCCTAATGCGCAAGACGATGCGCAAGTCCTCGTTTACCGTGATGATAACCACCTAACGCGAACATGGGTCACACAACATAACAAGCCAGTGAAAGACGCAATTTCGCGCGCACTTTCCACAAACCCCTAATCAGTGACCCAAGTACCCCCGATGCTTCAAGCATCTCGGCTGCACGAATGTAGCGCCCTTGGCAGGTTCCGCATTACCTGGCAGAATGAACCGTTAGCAACCAAACATGTTGGCTAAGAAAAGGGAACCGTGGCACTAAAACGAAAA
>CAYFPY010000045.1:0-2560 GCA_964345125.1 uncultured Actinomyces sp. | reverse complement strand
AGGCTCTGCGCGTCACGGAAGCGATACTGCAGTCGGCCAGTAGCGGACAGAGCGTGGAATTAGAGGAGCGATGAGCAGCAAAGGATCTGCCCAGGATGGAGTCTCTGGGAAGAAACGCCACGTTTGGATGGTTAACCATCATGCAAGCTTCCCCACTAAGGATGGGAGTGAAGGTCGTCATCTTCGGTTGGCTCAAGAACTCAGCGCTCATGGTTGGACGGCAAGTGTTATCGGAGCTAGCACCACGCACTCATCGGGGCGGCAGATCCTTAAGGGCTGGAAACGCTTGAACCTGGTGGATGAAGGCGGGGTACCTACTTTGTGGGTTAAGGCCAGTCCCTACACCAGTGGCATGGCAGCCCGCTTTGTTGGCATGGGAGTATTCGCTTTGAACTTGGTGTTACCGGGAGCCACAAAAGCTTTAGAGAAGCCTGATGTTGTTTTAGGCAGTACGGTTCACCCGCTTGCCGCTTGGGCAGCTTCGCGTTTAGCTCGCAGGAACAGGGTTCCTTTCGTTTTTGAAATCCGTGACGTTTGGCCGGAAACGCTGGTGGATCTCGGCGCTATCAAAGCGGGCGGCGTAATGGCCCGCTCTATGGACAGGTTGATGCGGTCCTTGGTGGACGCCGCGGATTTGGTTGTGGCACCACTACCGAGGGTTGATCGGTACTTGGAGGAGGGCGGGCAGGGCGACGTTCCTTTCCTTTGGGTTTCCAATGGGACTGTTGTTGACGCTGAAAAAGTGCGGTCAGAGAAGGAAGCGGGGGAACCGTTCCGTTTTATTTATACGGGCGCTCACGGTAACGCGAACATTTTGGATTTCATAATGGATGCCTTCAACTTGGCTTGCCAAACTCGTCCAGATTTGGATTTAGAGTTGGTGTTTGTTGGTGACGGACCCCAGAAGGAGCAGTATCAACAGCACGCTGAAACGCTTGAGCACAGCGACCGGATAAAGTTCCACGACCGTGTTGAGCGTGATCTTCTAGACCAGTATTTGGATGAAGCTGACGCCTGTGTCGCGGCCCTACCTGATCTGGATGTCTTCAAATACGGGATTAGCCCCAACAAACTGTCCATGTACATGGCATCTGGGATGCCCACCCTCTGGTCGGGGAGTACACCGAATAGTCCCATAGCTGAAGCAGATGCTGGGTTGTTTGTGGAAGCTGGTGACGTTGAGGGCTTTGGGGCTGCGATGGTCCAGATGGCGGAAACCTCCCAACAGGAACGGGACTCTATGGCTGCAAGGGGCAGGCAGCACGTCATAGAGAATTACACGTTTGGGCCACTAGCAAAGAAGCTAGCCGATGGCCTGAATAAACTTGTTTCGGGAGAGGACAGACCATGACTGAACCCGTCGATTTTGTCTTGACATGGGTGAACGAGGCCGACGATTCATGGCAGCAGGCGCGTAAAAAGGCGTTTGAAAGCAGAACTGGTGGGGAACTAGTCAGTTTCGATACACGGTTCCGGGATTGGGGTTTCCTGCCCTACTGGTTCCGCTCGATTCAGACGTATGCACCTTGGGTTAACAGAGTGCACTTGGTGCATTCGGGGGCTGTTCCCAAATGGGTGAACACGAAACATCCCAGGCTGCGCACGTGGAACGCGGAAGAGTTGGTTGGCCTGGGCTACCCCACGTTCAACTCTCATTCTGTTGAGTCGAGGTTGCATGCGATACCAGGACTAGCTGAGCGGTTCGTCTACTTCAACGATGATACTTTCCTGACAAATCGAATCACGCCTGAGTTCTATTTCAAAGAAGGGCTGCCCCGACTCCTGAACGCTCCAGTGCTTCTAACCAAGGATACCGAACACAATCACGCGGCACTCCACTCTTCAGGCTTGATAAATGACAACTTCACCAAGAAGCAATACATGAAGAATTTCATGAAGGCCATTCCCAGTTTGCTGGTAGATAGGACACGTTGGCGACCTCTTCTACATGGAGCATCCCGTGGCATTCCACCCATTCTTAACTCCCATGTGGCGCACCCCTACTTGAAATCGGTGGTGGAAGAAGCGTTTGCCGCTGCACCTGAGGATGTGGAAGAGGCGCGTGAAGCAGTGTTCCGCACCAGGGAAGAGGTTTCCCCTCTGTATTACGCGCGCATGTGGCACCTAGCGTCCGGTAACTACGCCCCAGCCAGCCATAAAGGTGTGGGACGTTATTATCCTTTGAGCCCAGGCAGGGTACAGGCTGCTGAGCAGGTTGTATTGACTGGAAAGCAGCCGCAATTGTGTTTAAATGACAAGTTTGAAGGGGATTCCAGCGCAGCGCAACGGGTGATACTTAATGCTTTGGAACAGAAGTTCCCAAATAAATCTGGCTTTGAACGTTAGCCCCGCTGTGGATCCAGCTGTGAGTGCCATTGGAGTAGCCGTAGAGCCTTTTCGGCCCATCTCACTATTGAGCAAGGCCCTAATTGAGTAGCGAAGCCGTAAACTCATTAATAGACCAATGCTCCGTCCGTTCCTCAGAGTTAGCGTGAGGATTTTGACGAAAGGTTTTGTTTATGTCGGCTGCTGACCAGCGGATATTAATGTCGTCCCCGGA
>CAYFPY010000044.1:0-2726 GCA_964345125.1 uncultured Actinomyces sp. | reverse complement strand
CACGGTTGCGATAAGGGCGTCATCCATCGCGCCATCCTGGGTGTGGTAGGCGCGGACGTAGGTTTTGAGTGCAGTTCCGTCCCCGTGGTGCTGGACATGCCTAACCTGGTGCTGAAAGAGATCGATTTGCGCGGCACCATTGGTTACGCGAACGACCATGAGGAAACAATCAAACTGGTTCAGGAAGGTAAGATCGATTTGGCTCCGTTTATCACAGCCAAGATCGCTTTGGATGAGCTAGTTTCGGAGGGTTTTGACCAGCTGATCAATAACAATGAGCAGCATGTGAAGATTCTGGTGAACCCTAACGCCTAGGTTTTAATGCCTAAGTATTAACGAAAGGTTTAGGTCTAGGGGCTATTTCACAGTGCATAAATGTGCAGGTGGGGCCCACTTTGCGCACAAGGCGCACGAAAAGTCTTGCTGATCTAGCTCTGTTATGGCATTTGGTGCGACCGTTGGGTTAAGCTATCTCAGAGGATAACGGGGTGCCAGCGACAGGAACCCTATCAACCAACACGGAGTGTGCCATATGTCAGAAAATACCGAAAAGTTCCCTTATCAGCCTAAGCACGGGACGAACCAAGGGCAGCCAGGACCCCAGGAAGGCAATGTGAACCAAGGGTGGGGGCCTGGGCAACAACCCTCACCGCACGGCCAACACGGTGGGCAACAGCCGGGCCAGTATCCTGGACACACCTTTCCTGGGCAGGCAGGCCCAGGCACGCCCAACGAGCCAGTAGTCGGGGGCAGCACAGGTGACGTTACCGGCCTGATTTACGGGGCTACCTTTGCTCAGGCGTTGAAGGGGTTTTTCAAGAACTATGTGAACTTTAAAGGAGAAGCTAGCCGCAGCCAATACTGGTGGCCGGCATTGTTTTTTTGGGTAATTTCCGTTCTCCTCCAGTTAGTAGTGTCCTCAACAGGAGAGATCGTTCAGGTTGACGGTGTAATTACGGTTGAGCCTCAGGGAATTGGTAAGCTATTCGAGTTCCTAGGTTGGGCGCTGTCAGCCGCAACTTTACTTCCAACATTGGCGGTGGGTGCCAGAAGACTCAGGAACGCGGGGCTCAGTCCTTGGCTGTTGCTGCTCTGGCTGGTGTTGGTGATCGGTTGGATTGCCCTGTTCGTACTGTTTTTGCTCCCCGGCAAGACACCCCAGAACCAGTACAACACTCGCAACTTCCACCCGCACGGCCAAGGTCTAAACTATTAGGAGGCGAGCCTGAGGGGCAGTTTGCTGTTACACTAAGCAGGAGCTGTGCAGTTGAGTTTCCGGTCAGTGTGGCAGTCCTACTACCCGGTGGACTGGCCAGCAAGCCTTGGCTTGGTGACTCAACTACCCCAATAATTGCAATCCCCAAGCCGGAGGGACCTCATGATTTCCACCTCGCCGATTCACACGCAAAAGTCATTCGTCGTTACCTGGCTCTTGTCCCTTTTCTTGGGGCTTTTTGGTGCTGACCGGTTCTATCTTGGAAAGATAGGGACTGGGATACTTAAACTCGTGACGTTTGGGGGTTTGGGCATTTGGTTCCTGGTTGACTTATTCTTCACCCTTGCTGGCGTCCAGAAAGATGAGTTCGGCCGACCGCTGGAAGGCTACGACGAGTACAGGAAAACAGCTTGGATTGTGACCGGAGTGGTCTTCCTTTTAGGGTGGGTGGGGAACATTTTAGCTCCGAAGTGCGAACACGATGCTCCTGCCCCTCCACCTCCACCTCCTGTGGGGTTGGAGGTGGAGGTGGAGGAACTGGAACACTTACCCGAGGAAGAAACTTAACCCCAGCCCGAACCAGGTGGGTCCAATGTTTCACTTCCTAGTGATGAAGAAGTAGTAGAGGCTTTTAGTAGCTATCTGGACGAGCGAGCAGGCGACGGGGTTCTTCTGGCCCAGGCAGTACAGGACGTAACATTCTCCGACGGAGAAGTCACCGTAGTATTTGATCCGGAACTCGCTGGAATACCCGACCCGGATCTTGTGTTTGAACTGAGCCCAGTCGACAATCCAGCGGAGTTCGTGGGTGCACCTATCGCTTTTAATGACCAGGAGGGCGTGTATTTGCGCCAGGTGGTTACTTCGGTGAACACGGTGCATGCCAACGGTACGAATCTTGGTTCTCTCACTACCGCCGAGATTTACGAGAATAGTACCGGTGAAGAATACGCCCCGGGGGACTGATCCAGGCGGTAAACGTGGCCGTGGAAGAGTTTGGTGGCTTGAACATTCTGGTTAACAACGCGGGGTTGGGCGACGATGGGGATATTAACGACCAGGTTATTGAGGAGTGGGATAAGACGATCGCCATCGACCTGACTGGCGTGTATCTGGGGATGCGCCACGCGGGGGAGGCGTTGAAGGCGTCTGGTAATGGGTCTGTGATCAACATCAGTTCCATTTTTGGTGCCAGTGGTGGGTTTGGGCAGAACCCGGCTTACCATGCCGCTAAGGGTGGTGTGCGCACGTTGACGAAGAACGTGGCGTTGAATTGGGCGAAAGAGGGCGTGCGGGTGAATTCAATTCACCCTGGCTTCGTGGAAACTGCTTTGACAACTCCACTCAAGGGAACACCTGTTGATGACTTGATTGTTTCCTCTACTCCGATGGGCCGGTGGGGCCGCCCGGAGGAAATCGCGGCGGGCGCAGCCTACTTGGCTAGCGACGATGCCTCCTATGTCACGGGTTCTGAACTTTACATTGACGGCGGTTTCATGGCCCCGTAGTA
>CAYFPY010000043.1:0-2823 GCA_964345125.1 uncultured Actinomyces sp. | reverse complement strand
GGGTGGTGATTCTAGGCCGGTTGTTACCAAGCTTTTGGGTAGTTCAGGATGGTCGGCCTTGGCGGAGAGGTTCAGCAAAAGGGGCTCGCTTTGCTGGAGGGTGCCATCTTTGTAGTAGTGCTGTACTAGGCGCGGCCAACCAGTGTCGTGGGGGATCAGCCCCTGCTTGTTCTTGGCGTTGAACTGTTTTATCTGTGTCGGGTCACATCCGGCGGCGTCTGGGGTTTGTACACATTCCCATTCGCTTCCTGGTGGGTAGTAGGTGAGTTGGACAATGTTTTCTTTTTCCTCGCAGTCACCGTCAAGACAAAGTTCGAGGGTAGAGGTTAGGCCTGTGGACCCTCCTTCATCTACCGCAGTGAGCACACTGTCGTCCTCATTTGGTTTTAATTTTGGACCTTCTGAGCGGTAGGTGGCCGCTTCCAGATCAAGGCATTCGGGTGAGTCTTCATCCATCTGATCGGCTGGGCACCAAGACCCTTGGAGCAGGGGCGGCAGGTCGGAAGCGAAAACTTCGTCGAGCAACGCGTCGGCATCTGCCCCGTCTTTACCTTTGGTGTGGATGGCTGCGTACATTGCGGCGGGTATGTTCAGTGTTGGAACGGCTTCTGCTTCCTCGCTGCCTTTTTGGTCTTCCCATGTCAGCGTGGGGGTGAGCGTTCCGGTGGCCCGTAGGATCTGTTTAACCTGTGCAGCGGAGAGTTGATCGTTGATCCCCCAAAGCACGGTCGCCCCTGCTGCTACGTGGGAGGCCGCTGCCGAGGCGCCGGTTAGCTGCCCCTTCTCTTGGTTTTCTGTGTCCGTTGCGCCTGCCAGCTGACTGGCTGCCAGTAGGTCGGCGTGCGGACTGGAGTCTGCGGATACGCCGTGCCCTCCTTCAGGCGTGGGCTCATAGGACCCTACTGTGATTATGCGGTCGCCTAGTTCGTTGGGGTATTTCTCGCTCAGCAAAGACCAGAGGTCATTCGCTTCGGTAACGAGCAGGAAGTCTACGTCGTCTTTCTGCACTAGGTTGAGTAGTTGTTCCCCCAAAAAGTCTGTGGTTTCTTCTAGGGATTCTTCTTGTTGCTCCTCTTTATCATCATCTACTGATAGATCAACAGCGATTACCCGCGGACCGTCCCCTGCCCCTTCTTCGATAAGGTATGTAAGTTCACCTACCGCTTCGTACAGTCCCGTGGGAACATTTTCTCGCTCGCGTTCCCGCTCCGTTTCCTCGTCGCGTGGCGGAATGGTCCGCAGGTCAGCGTTAGGTGCCAGCATACTTATTTGGCTTTCTTCCTCCGTCTTAGTCGCGCCAGGACCTTGCACGACGCCGACGGCGACTTCTGTCAGAGTGTTCTGCTCGTTGTAGTTGTGAATCAGAGGTGCACCTGCTGTTTGTGTTCCCCAATCGGCGGGCAGTTCTGGCGTTTCCTCCACTTTCTTGGTGGCTGGTGGCTGCAAGGATACGACTGGATTGGGTCTGGCATTTGAGATGCCTTCCACGTCGCGCAGCTTGGCTAGCAGTTGTTCGCGCATCCCTATATCGGGGGCAACATTGACGTTTAACCGGAGCTGGTAGATGCGTGTGTAGTCGTTTACCCCAACAATGGTGGCATCGATGTTCTGGGCGGCCTCTTCAATGACTGTGAAGTCGGCATCTTCCGCTAGTTCTACTAACACTTGATCCGCGAAAGCAGCGCCCTCTTCACCTTCTTCGGTTTCTTCACCGTTGTATGTGAAGAGTCCGGGGCCGTAAACGTCTTGTGATTCCGCTATTTCCGGGTCGTTGTCGGCTAAGTGGGATGCTCGCTTCTTTCCGGCGGCGATCGCGGATTCAGTTCCAAGCTCTTCTGCGCCCCCATCTCTTCCTACCAGAAACCACCAGCCAGCACCCCCAACTACTGCTACTAGGGCCAGGACACCGGCCAGCGCCACCCATATCTTTCCATTTGTAGGTTTTGGTGCCGTTTCCGGTGCAACCACATAGTTTTGCGTCATGTGTTGAGAATAACACGGGGGAGCGGAGGTTTCTGTTGATTGTGCAGACCTGTTTGCGGCACTACTTTCCCACAGTCTTTTCTTCAGCGGCTGTTAGCTCTTGGTAGCGTTGGAATAGTATTGCTTGCCGCTTTTCGTTGGTTGCCAATGCTTTTTTTGCTCCGAACGCTTTGTCGACCACCCGGTCTAACTTGTTGTGTGCTGCCACCAGGCTGGGGTCCATAGCCAGCGGGTTGTAGTGGTCAGCCAGCGACCGTTCTGGGTAAAGGGCCCGGGCTTTCAGTACCCCTTGCCCGCCGCAATTATCTGTTCACGTAGATTTCCCGGCACATCTGGCAGGGGCTAATGCGTTCGCGCGCATAAGTGTCGCAAACAGGGTATGACTTCCAGTGATTGCCTGTCGCATGATGTAAGTGGTTGGAAAGTAGGTCCCGACCCCCAGACGAATCTTGGTAGCCCGTCTGGGGGTCAAACCATTTCTGGAAGGCGGTGAGCGCGGTGCCGAGAAAACCTCAGCGACCATGCTCTCACCCGGCCTGCCCTGAGCTGACCGACACCAGATTCTGCCCGGCACATGCCAAGGAAGATGATGCCCGCTACCGGAAGTACCAGCGCGACCCGAAGATCAACCGCCGCTACGACCACCGCTGGCGAAAGATCCGCGCGGCCTACGTCGACGCCCACCCGCTATGCGAGGACTGCCTGGCCCGTGGCCGGTACATGCCCGTGGACGAGGTCCACCACGTGATTCCGCTCGAGCACGGCGGCACCCACGACGAGTCGAACCTGCGCTCGATGTGCAAGCCGTGCCACTCCCGCCAGTCCGCACGCGATGGCGAC
>CAYFPY010000042.1:0-2984 GCA_964345125.1 uncultured Actinomyces sp. | reverse complement strand
GCTGTGGATATCGTCGATCAGACTTTCGCGCACGTAGAGGACTAGGGGCGGCAGCAAAAAGGCGCAGAGAAAAAGGCACAGAGGAAAAAGCACAGAGGAAAAGGCACAGAGAAAAAGGCAAATGAGTAAAGGAGTGGCGCAGTGCGTGGGGTCAAGCCCAGACACGCACTGCGCCGGGGATGTTGGTTAACGGGGTAGTTAACCAACGGGGTGGTTTGTTAGCGAGTGGTGTAATTCGCTAACGTCATAAATGCTAGCCCACCTAGCCTGCATAAGCAAAGCAGATCTAGGTGTGAGGCGGGGCACGTCTTGCCCTCTTGTTTGCCCCCCTCCACTTCCAGTACATGTGTACCGCAAGTGGTTGGTGTGGGTATGGGCTCTTTGGCTGTGGGTTCAGCGATGATCATGGGTGGTGTCAGTGAGGATCAGGCGGGTAACGCTGGGGCCACTGCCGCTATCGCCAACGAGTTGGGGATGCCCGAGTTGGCTGTGCAGGGCGCGGGCGCTTTCACTGATTCGTTGCAGTTTGGGGGTGTTGTTGGGGCGGTTCTGATTACGTTGGTGGCGGTGGCTGTCTTTTTGTTAACTCCGAAGGGAACCACAGTTTCTTGACACGTTCCGGGTGGGGAAACTGTTAGTGTGGTTAGCGGGGATCAAACTAGATGAGGAGAGAAAATGACAAGAACCTACCTGGTGACCGGAGCTGGATCCGGTATTGGTAAAGCAACGAAAGAGCTGTTGGAAAGCCAAGGCAACAAGGTTATTGGCGTGGATTTGAAGGGCGCAGAAATCACGGCTGACGTGTCAACGCCCGAGGGTCGAGCGCAGATGATTAAAGATGTGGAAGCAGCAGCCCCGGATGGGTTGGATGCGATCCTGGCGGTGGCGGGTGTGGGGGCGGTTGGCCCTTTGACTCCGAAGGTGAACTTTTTTGGTGCGAAGGCCACCATGGAGGGTTTGCGCCACTTGCTGTTGAAGTCTGATGCTCCGCGCGTGGCGTTTGTTGCATCTTATTCGAGTTTGCAGCCAATTGATCAGGAGCTTCTTGATTTGATGTTGTCGGGTGATGAGGACGGTGCTTCGAGACGTTCTGAGGAACTGATGGAGGCGGGCACCCCGCACCAGTTGTACTCGTCTTCGAAGCGGGCGATTGCGGAGTGGATGAGGGCTGCCGCTATTACGGAGGATTGGGCCGGTGCCGGTATTCCTTTGAACGCGGTGAGTCCCGGTGCGGTGATCACTCCCATGACTGCTGAAATGATGGCTACCCCAGAGGGACGTGCTGCCGTGTTGCAGGGGGTTCCCATGCCTTTGAATGGCCCCATGGAGGCCGTGGCGGTGGCGGAGCTGCTTGCTTTCCTCACCTCACCGCAGAACACGCATATCACCGCGCAGAACATCTTTATTGATGGCGGCGCTGATGCGACTGTGCGTGGCCCCAAAGTCTACGAAGGCTACAAGTTGTAGTGCATTAGGGTCGCAACTACAGAACGTTATCTGTGCATTGCCTGTTTCAATGTCTGTTCTGATTTGCTAGACGGTGCGTGCCTGGTGGGGTATTCTGAAAGGGAACTGTTTCTCAATAAGGCGCTCCGTGTGTGAGCGCAATGATTTCTCCACGGCCATTGAGCCGTCGGAAGGGCCTAGATTTTTCTAGGCCCTTCTTTTTTGCCTGAATCAATGCAGCCGGAGGCGGTGCAGGGGCTGGCCCACCGGCGTGTACCTGCGTCCCCCCCCCAGCTTCTTCAGCTATCGTGTTTGGCTACTGCAAACACGATGGGAAGCATCATGATTAGCCCAGCGTCGAAGAATACTGGGAAGCCGAGCAGCAGGGAGGCCGCACCTAACGCGAGGGGCGCTTTTTCTGGACCGACCATGTCGATTAGTTTGTCGGCTAACGCTTTTGCGCCTCCGGAGGCATCTATTAGGCGCCCTAGCATGGCTCCCAGTGCGACCAGTAAGGCTACGCTGCCTAGTGTCCCCCCCCCCCCCGAAGTCGCTGATCATGACTTCTGGAACTTCCACGATTGGTATTCCAGCAACTAGGGCTGTTAGTGCGGAGACTACTACTAGCGTGAGGAACGCGTGCAGTTTGAATTGGATGATCAGAACTAGGATCAGGGCGATGGCCGCGACCGCTATACCCAATAGTGGGCCGGCACCTAGGGTCTGTGTCTACTCTTCCATTGAGAGCTCCCTTGCGTCGTTTTTTTCGGTTTCACAAGGGTTTTCCCGGCTCGCCCCAGTGTAACCTAGGTCACTGTTTAGGGGTGTCTGCCCGTTGGTAGATTCACTCGGTGGGGATGGGGACGCCGACGAGGCGCGCTACTTCTAGAGACTCAGGGACCGGGGTAGCATCCTTAATAAAACCTCGGTCTCCATCGTCAACGAGTGGTAGGACCTGCCCGGTGTTCAGTAAAACCAGATAGCTATCCACGGTAATGGCGTTGTCTTGCGGGGTTAGTGGCGCGCCGATAGTGTCAGTGATGTGGTACCAGCTGGGGCGTTCGACCGTTACGCCCGTTAAGGGCGATAGGTACTGTCGTGCACTCCCATCCTCGAAAACACCGAAGATGCGCATCTCTGGTGCTGCCCAACTACTGCCGCTGTAGCTGAAAGGTGCGCACTCAATCATGAGGGCCGCGGGGTTGTCATCGTTTACGCTCAGTACTTTGGCGGTAGATTCCTCGTCTTCAGCGACCCAAATTTGCCCCTCGGTGTCTAACGCGAACGTGCTCGCGGCTGAGGGACATACGTGAACAAAGTCTTTTTCGGGAAAGTCAATCTTAACCAGGTCGCTGTCAAAATAGGAACGGTAGACGGAGCCGGACTCGGTCAGGAAGGCCATTGAGTAAAAGCCGAATTCCATGGAGACTATGGGCTCGTCGGGGCCGTAGGCTTGGCGGGTGGTGGCGTTGGCCCCAGGCTCTACGGGAATGATCTCTGCTGTCCCATCCTGGTACAGCACGGTGAACGCCTCTGGG
>CAYFPY010000041.1:0-3168 GCA_964345125.1 uncultured Actinomyces sp. | reverse complement strand
CCACCAGCTCAGCAGCCCACCAGCTCAGTACCCCCAGCCCGTGCAGATCCTAGCCCACCGGGGGAACTCCAGCCGCTTCCCAGAAAATACTCGGAGCGCCTTCGTTTCCGCACTGCAGGTTGACCCGGCCTCACCTCGCAAAAGGAACAGTTGTGCACAAAAGGAACCGCTGTGGCCGTTCACAACTAGTCCTTTTGGCCACAACGGTTCCTTTTAGCAGTTTATAGTTCCCATCCACGTTCATCTTAGGTGCCAATGTGCTGAAACTGGTGCCCTAAGAGAAAAGGAGAGGGGGAAACCAGGATTGCTACTCCTGCTTCTCCAATTTGTTAAGCGTGCGGGCTGCCGCATCACGGCCACCCAAACCGAAAGCCAAGGCTGCAGCCAATGCAGCACCAACAACAATGGAACCAAACGCCAAAGTGATGATCGAGTTTGCAATACCCATGAACTGCAAGCCCATCGCGATAAACAGGCCCAAGGTCGCATAACGAACGATGTTCGTCATTGTTCCCTCACCCATGGCAGTGGTAATGATCTTCGTGATCAGGAACCCTGCCGCGATGATCGCTGCACCAAAGACGACGCGACCACCAAGGTTGAGGATCTCAGTTAGTAGTTGGCTCACCTGTGGGAAGTCCAGCACTCGCGCTGCCATCACCCCGAAGAACACCATGATGGCAACCTGCACTACGCGCGTAATTATTTGCGAGGAAGTCGTATCTTTGGGCTCTAATCCAACCTTGGCTAAGGTCTTATCAACAGCCAACCCTTCCAGGACGCCCTCCAGAATATCCCCCACGATTTTCGCGATGAAGTAACCGATAGCTAGCAGCAATCCCGCGGCAACAATTGCTGGAATTGCATTGAGCAGGACCGCGACCATCTGTTCGGCTGGTTGCGATATGGCAGAGATACCCAGAACCTGCAAAGACGCAATCGTCACGAATAGAAGAATGATCCCGAAAAGAATGTTCGCCAGTACCTTCGCGATCTGCATCGAGTTAGCATTCACAACCTCAACGGAATCCTGCTCAACGGTTACACCATCACCG
Source organism: uncultured Actinomyces sp. (assembly GCA_964345125.1). Classification (GTDB taxonomy): domain Bacteria; phylum Actinomycetota; class Actinomycetes; order Actinomycetales; family Actinomycetaceae; genus Scrofimicrobium. Next base: position 2,113 of record CAYFPY010000041.1, on the reverse strand, counting down.
GTGACCTTAGCGTCCACCTTCTTAGCTTTGTTCAGCAACCCACCGAAGTTCACCATTCCAAGAGCGGCCTCAACCAGCTGCCGCACTATCCGAGCCAGGACAAGACCAATGAAGAAGAGCAGGCCAGCCCCAATCAGGTTAGGCAAGTACCCCATTACGTCTTGGAGCAGCCCCTCCACGGGGGTGAGGACGTTGGTGAAAGAAAAAACTTCCAACAGTGCTACCAAACCGAATAGCCAAACAAGGGACGAGCCCACAGTACCTAAAGACTTACCTATGGACTGCCCATCCGCACCCTGCTTCTGCAGAGCCGGTACCTTGTCCACCAGCTTTTTAATCAGCCACTTCACGAGCGTTGCCAAAGCCCACGTTATGAGGATAACTAAGGCCGCTTTACCCGCGGTCTCCGCTACCTGCATCCAGTCGATATCGTTCATTGCATCTCTCCTTGCTGGGGCGAAACATATTTTGTGCCCCACAGGGGGGCCATTTTACCTTATCATTGCAATTCAAGCCACAGGAAAGTGCCGAAGTGCGTCGGAGGTGCCTAGTGCCCCCGACTGGAGAAGATGGAGGTCCGGTTCCTGAGGCGGCGAAAGTCTTCGGGCCTCGTGGCTACACCAGCTCGGATTTCCAGGGTGGGTTAGCTCCCCGCCTTTGCACAACGACGTCAGCGATCCGCGTGGCCTCGCTCAACAAGGTGCCCAGCTCAGCCTCATCCAGTTCCGCAATCTTTTGTCGTGCCAAGCTGCCGGTGAGTTCCCGCCGCCACAGGGCATCAATCAGCCCACCCATAAATGAATCCCCTGCCCCCACCGTATCCACGACGGTCACAGGCTGGGCCTCAAAGTCTGCATGTGCACCGCCCCGTGTCCACGCCAAGGCACCCTTAGGTCCCTCCGTTAAAACCAGTAAAGGCATCCGGAACTTGTCCACCCAGTCCTTGGCAGTCTGGCGGGCATCCACCCCTGGATACAACCACTCCAAATCCTCTTCCGACACTTTCACCACGTCAGCGTCCTTCACGAATGCTTCAATGTGCGGCAATGCCTGTGAAGGGGTGCCCATCAGGGCGGAACGCACGTTCGGGTCGTAGGTCAAAAGGGCCGTTCCGCGAGCTTTTCGGAACGCCGAAAGAACAGCGGCAGCCCCCGGCTGTAAGACTGCGGCAAGAGAACCCGTGTGCACCACCTGGGCGCTTGCGGGAACCTCAATGGGTTCGGCCGGCGCCCACTCTAAGTTGAAGGTGTATGTGGCAGACCCGTCCTCGGCCAAAACTGTTTGCGCCGTTGAAGTAGAATCTGCCCGGTCGCTGCTTTCTGTCAGGCGGACGTGAGATTCAGCCAGATGCGCCGCAACCTGCCGGCCGTATTCGTCCTGGCCTATCCACGTAGCCAAGTCAACGCGTATCCCCAGTCGGCTCAGAGTCACAGCCACATTTGCAGGCGACCCACCTGGAACACCAACGGGAAGCGCACCGTCCTGCCCGGCCTCCACCAGTAGGTCAACCAACGATTCGCCCAACACCACGACCTCGGGCTGTGCGGCCTCGTCAGATACCAGATCGTTGACCTCCGGGTGTCTCTTGGCCCACCCTTCTTGGAACCAGCAGGACATTTTAGTCCGATATTCCTTTTCGCGAGCGTACTGGAAGCCGGCCGCCGCCAAACGCCCCCCGACTCCGCGCCCCTCGAACTTAGGGTCCACTTCCGTGCTGTACAGGTCTATCACGTCATCTTTGACCCTGTACCTGACGTAGCCAGCCCTCTGGTCGCCCTCAACTGCTACAAAACGGTTGTTCTCAGGCTCGTGCACTATGGCTATTGTGTCCATACTCAATTGTGCCCCACGTCCCTACGCTACGAGCACTCCGTCCACCAGTTGGGCCCGCATTGTTGCGCATTGGGTTGCGCACTGATTGATGCGCTGAGTGATGCACTGGTGCACAGTGCCATCGCGCTCCCCCGCCTGCGTGCGTGCCTCAAGAGAAGAGGACGCCAACGACGGTGATCAACACGAAGAAGGGCCTGGTCGTGTGTGACCAGGCCCTTCTTTTTAGTAGCGGGGGGAGGATTTGAACCTCCGACCTCCGGGTTATGAGCCCGGCGAGCTA
>CAYFPY010000040.1:0-3421 GCA_964345125.1 uncultured Actinomyces sp. | reverse complement strand
ACGCTCTGTCCGCTACTGGCCGACTGCAGTATCGCTTCCGTGACGCGCAGAGCCTGCAGCCCCTGTTCCATGGTGACGTGGTTGTTGGGTAGTCCCAAAATGGCATCCCGAAAGTTCTCTTGCTCAACGGCTAACGGTTCCCGTTTTTGCAGGGCGTAGCGCGTCATTTCACCTTCTGACACGCCCCTGAAGGCCGCCACCTGGTCCCATTGGACCGGGAAAGAACCATTTTCGTAGAAGGTCAGGTCCCCCATTGCCGTGTCAGCAACCAACGCACCATGCTCACCCGTGACTATGGTGAGGCGTTCCTTGAATGGGGTCAGCCAGTTCACCAGGTTAGAAACTAACACCCCGTTCTTGAACCGGCCGGACACGGTAACCATGTCTTCATGTTCCCGCCCGCTGCGGTGTGCGGTCTGGGCGAACACCAGGTCGTAGTCAGAACCCGCGATCCACGCAGCTAAATCCACGTCATGCGTTGCTAGGTCCTTCACCACCCCCACATCACTTATTCGGTCTGGAAAAGGGGACTGCCTGCGTGTCACCACCTGATAGATCTCCCCCAACTGGCCTTCCAAGATCCGTTTACGCATTTCCACCAATGCTGGGTTACTGCGTTCAACGTACCCAACGGCGCCAACCAGCCCCGCCTGCTCAAAAGCAGCTGCAATCTTCTTACCTGACTCCACGGAAAACGACAGAGGTTTCTCGATAAGGGTGTGCACACCTGCCGCCGCCAGTTTCAGGGCTGCCTCTTCATGGTAAGCGGTGGGAGTCGCGACGATCGCTGCATCAATACCTGTACTAATGAGGGCGTCGACGTCCTCCAGAACCGGCAAGTCGCCCGCTGCGTCAAAACGGTCCCCGTTCGGGTCAGCCACCGCGACCAACTCAAAACCATCGATCGCCCGAGCATTGCGCACATGGTGACGGCCCATGGAACCTAAACCGAGCACCCCTAAACGGATGTTACTGCTCATGAAATTAGGACCCCGCTTTCGCTACGGTGTTCACGGCAACCACAATACGCTCCAAATCGCCTTGCGACAGGGAAGGGTGAACCGGCAAAGATACAACTTGCGCCGCCGCCAACTCAGTTTCAGGTAACACCAGGTCGGGGGCAAACCGTTCCAAAGAAGGCAACCGATGGTTAGGTATGGGATAGTAAACGCCGCTACCCACCCCGTATTCCTGCTTCAGGGCCTCCACGAACCCATCACGGTCATCTTCCACCCGCACCGTGTACTGGTGATAAACATGCTCCGCACCATCCGCGACCTTCGGCGTAACAACACCTTCTAAGTTATCCGTCAAAAATGCTGCGTTAGCCTGCCTAGTTTTTGTCCAAGCCGGCAACTTCTGCAACTGAACCCGGCCAATCGCCGCATGAATGTCAGTCATCCGGTTGTTCAAACCCACCAACTCATTCTGGTACTGGACAGCCATCCCCTGATTCCGCAAGATAGCGGCTCGGCGTGCCAACTCCGAATCAGAAGTAGTGATCATGCCGCCCTCACCCGACGTCATGTTCTTTGTCGGATACAAAGAGAAAGCTGCCGCCAAACCAAAGTCCCCCACGAAGGTTCCGCCCAAACTAGCGCCGTGAGCCTGCGCGGCATCCTCAATTATCACCAAATCATTTTCCTGGGCAATCTGCACCAACTCACCCATCAAAGCTGGGTGACCGTAAAGGTGAACAGGCATTATCGCCCTAGTTTGCGGGGTGATGCCCGCCCGCACAGCCTCCGGGTCAAGAGTGAAATAGTCCGGTTCAATATCCACGAACACGGGGGTTGCCCCCGCCAAAGCCACCGAGTTAGCGGTCGCAGCAAAAGTGAAAGAAGGGACAATCACCTCCACCCGCTCACCGGCACCATACTTTTCTGCGCCAATGCCAGCAGCCAGCAAAGCAATGTGTAAAGCGGAAGTGCCCGAATTAACCGCAACACTTTGGGTGCCGGGCACCAACACGTTGGAGAACTCTTCCTCAAACGCTGCTACCTGCGGGCCTTGAGCCACCATTCCCGTGCGCATCACGTCGCTAACAGCAGCTATTTCGTCCTCACCAATAATCGGTTTAGCAGGCGGAATGAAATCTTGAGCAGGATTAGTCATGCTTTGCTCCAATCACCAGGCGGGGAACACCAGTCCACAACTGCGGGTCGGTGACACCGCGACCATCAAAAAGAAGTTTCACACCCGGGAAATCTGCAGGCGACACTTGCGCATAGTCCCGGTGATCGGCCTGCACAATCACCACATCCGCGGGTTCGCCAAGTTCGTAAGGCTGCCAACCAAAGTCCGCCAACTCCTCCTGGGAGAACATGGGGTCGTGCACACGCACGTTCGCGCCGCGTTCCCGTAACTGTTTCACCGTTTCAAAAATACCCGAAAATGCTGTTTCCTTCACACCCCCACGGTAAGAAGCTCCCAGAACCACCACGTCCACGCCCTCCAACGAACCAAGCGTGTCCTCCACACGTCCCACCACGTATGCGGGCATTCCCGCGTTGAACTGCCTAGCCGTGCGCACCACTGAAGCATCCGGATCCGTCGACAAATACAAGCGTGGATACACGGGAATACAGTGTCCACCTACCGCAATGCCGGGCTGGTGAATGTGACTGTAAGGCTGGCTGTTGCACGCCTCAATCACAGCCTTAATGTCAATGCCTTCCTTATCTGCGTAAACGGCGAACTGGTTCGCCAACCCAATGTTCACATCCCGATAGGTTGTCTCCGCCAGTTTGGCCATCTCTGACGCTTCCGCACTCCCCATGTCCCAAACCCCATTCGGGTGCGGCAAGTCAGGGCGCTCATCGAAAGTCAGCACCTGGTTGTAAAAGTCAATGCCCAACTGCGTACCCTGTTCCGTCAGGCCACCCACCAGTTTCGGATACTTCCGCAGGTCCTCAAACACCCGCCCCGTCAACACTCGTTCAGGACTGAACACCAGATGGAAATCGTCGCCCTCTTTCAGACCCGAAACTTCTTCGATCATTGGTTTCCACCGGCCCCGTGTCGTCCCCACAGGCAGCGTTGTCTCATACGAAATCAACGTGTTCGACGTCAAATGTTCCGCCAAAGAACGGGTTGCCTGATCCATCCACGCAAAATCTGGTTCCCAAGTCTCATCATCCACGAACAGGGGCACAACCAGAACAATCGCATCCGCATCCGGGATGGCCTGCCCATAGTCAGTGGTGGCCCGCAAGCGCCCCGCGGGCACCAACTCGCTCAGTTTCTCCTGCAGGTGCGCCTCCCCTGGGAAAGGTTCACGCGCCGCGTTCACCGCGTCCACCGTTTCCTGACTAACATCCACCCCTACCACTTCGTGGCCGGCGTCAGCGAACTGAACAGCCAAAGGTAAACCAATTTTGCCTAAAGCAACCACAGCAATACGCAAGACAACACCCTTCCA
>CAYFPY010000039.1:0-3597 GCA_964345125.1 uncultured Actinomyces sp. | reverse complement strand
CAAGGTGGACTTACCGGAGCCGGAGACACCCGTGACCGCGGTGAGCGCGCCGAGGGGGAAGTCAACGTCGACTACATCTTGATGCTCGTGCAAAAATACCTCGACGAACGCGGTGACGGTGACGATAAAGAAATCCGGGCCGAAATCACCCGAACGGTTAAGTCCAGCCCCACCCTGCGTAACAAAAGTGACCTGATCGAAGACTTCGTTGACAGTGTCAGTGCTGACAGCGCTCTGGATGAAGAATGGCGCAACTACGTCGGTAAACGCAAAGAAATTGAACTCAAAGCGATCGTTGAGGAAGAACGCCTAAACCCACAGCAGGCGGAGGCTTTCATGGCTTCTGCTTTCCGGGACGGTGGCATCCAAGAAATGGGTACAGCAATCACCAAAGTGCTACCCCCAGTGTCCCGTTTCCCCGTGACCAAGAACGCAGTGCACTAAAAGAGCGGGTGTCAGGGGCTACTCCTCACCGCGGGCTAGGGCACCGATGGCTGCAACCACCTTCTGCCAAGGCTCGTTGGCGGCGGCAGCGTTGACGCGGATCCAGTTGCGGTAAGGGGCACCCAAAGTCTCCCCATCGTTGACGGAAACGCCGTGGTCCTCGCGCAACACCTCCACGGGCCTGCGGTCCAGGTCGTAATCATCAAAACCAATCCAAGCCAAATAGGTGCCTTCGGGACGGAAATAATCCACGTTGGTGCCAGCAATGGCTGCTTCCAACTGGTCTAAGTTCGTGTTCACCTGGGAAAGGACCTGGGCTATCCACTCGTCCCCCTCCGTGTAAGCGGCCAGGGCGCCCACCACACCCAAACCACACGTGCCCGAAGTGGGTGCCGCCGCCCGCTTATCCCACAGGTTCCTTAGATCCTCATCAGGCAACACAATCTGGGCAGCGTTCAAACCAGCAATGTTCCACCCCTTAGAAGCCGAATGGGCCGTCACCGTGTGAGCCGCATAAGTGGGACCGAGCGAAGAATAAGACACAAACGAAGCAGGATCCCCCAAAACTAGGGGAGCCCACACCTCATCAGCAAAAATAAGGGCATCATACTCATCAACCAGGTCATGCAAGGCGCGCATCTCCTCAACAGTGAGCACCCTTCCCGTGGGATTCCACGGGTTCGACAACACAATCAGGCCCGCACCAGCCTCCAAACCAGCCTCAATGCCCTCCAAATTGAGGGACCACGCATCCTCGGGGGTGGTGGCGTTGGGATCATGCAAAGAAGGGACCTCAATAACCTCCCGGTCATAACCCAAAGGGATAGTTAGAAACGGCATGTAAGAAGGGGTCGGCACAATCACAGGGCTACCAGGCGGGGTTAGCTCAGCGATAGTGGTGTGCAGGGCGGTCAAAATGGTGCGGGCGGGACGCACCCACTCCGGTTCAACCACCCAACCGTAACGACGCTCCGCGAAGCGGGTGAAAGCTTGGGCTGACTCCGGCCCCGCCCACAGCGGCAAATAGCCCATAAAACCGTCCCGGATTGCTTTGATTAGACGCTCCTCAATAACGGGGGCCGTCCCAAAATCCATTTCCGCCACCCACGCTGCCGTAGTTGGATCACCATCTTGTGTGGTAACCCCAGTCCACTTGTGGGTGCGTGCTGCTAAAAGATCTGCTTCCGTCGGCTGTTTCAATGCCATGGTCCCGGTCCTTTCCTGACGCGGCGCTGCGTTCACTGGGTCCATTATTACAAGTGTTAACGATTCGCGGGTAACCTTGAACCATCATGATTACAAAAGATATAGACGCCACCAACACTGGCGCTGCCGTGGAAGAAAAAGTTCGAGTCCGTTTCTGCCCCTCCCCAACAGGGACACCCCACGTGGGAATGGTGCGCACCTGCCTGTTCAACTGGGCCTACGCCCGGCACGTAGGGGGAACATTCGTGTTCCGCCTGGAAGACACCGACCAGGCGCGCGATTCCGAAGAAAGTTTCGACCAAATCATCGAATCGCTCGAATGGTTAGGTTTGGATTGGGATGAGGGCGAAGGGGTGGGAGGGGACTACGGTCCCTACCGCCAATCCGAACGCTACGACATTTACGCAGACGTGGTGAAAAAACTGGTGGAAGCCGGATACGCCTACGAATCGTTCTCCACCCCAGAAGAAGTGGAAGAACGCCACAAAGCTGCCGGACGCAACCCCAAACTGGGGTACGACGGTTACGACCGGGACCTCACGGAAGAACAAAAAGCGGAATACCGCGCGCAAGGCCGCGAACCCGTCATCCGGATGAGGATGCCCGAGGAGGACATCAGTTTTGATGACCAAATTCGGGGGGAAGTGACCTTCAAAGGTGGGTCAATACCCGACTATGTGATCGTGCGGGCCAACGGACACCCCCTATACACGCTGGTGAACCCGGTCGATGACGCCCTCATGAAAATCACGCACGTGCTGCGCGGTGAAGACCTACTTTCTTCCACACCCCGCCAAATTGTGATGATGCGCGCCCTCGTCGAACTGGGTATCGCCGACCAGATCCCCACCTACGGGCACCTGCCCTACGTGATGGGGCAAGGCAACAAGAAACTGTCCAAACGGGACCCCGAATCAAACCTGCTGCTGCACCGGGACAACGGGATGACCCCCGAAGGGCTACTGAACTACCTGGCGCTGCTGGGGTGGGCGATCAGTCCCGACGAGGACATTTTCACCATGGAAGAAATGGTGGGAGCCTTCGACGTGGTGGACGTGAACCCCAACCCTGCCCGCTTCGACGTGAAAAAGGCGACCGCCATCAACGCCACCCACATCAGGGGACTGGAAGAACACGACTTCACCCAGCGCATCGTGCCGTTCCTGCACAAAGATGGGTTACTCAGCGCAGACAACTTCGCAGACCTGACTGACAGTGAACAAGAAGTGCTAATCAAAGCGGCTCCACTGGTGCAAACCAGGGTGCAACTACTGGCAGAAGCCTCCCCAATGCTGGCATTCCTGTTCAACGGGGAAGTTGGCGTGGAAGTGGAAGAGGACGCGCGCAAAACCCTGAAAGAGGACGCGCCCGCCGTGCTGGAAGCAACCGTGACCGCTTTGGAAGGCTTAGAAGAGGGGCAATTCGAAGCTGAACAAATCCAACAGGTGCTCAGCAAAACACTGGTGGAAGACATGGGGCTCAAACCCCGCTTCGCATACGGACCGGCCCGGGTGGCGCTAAGTGGTAGGCGAGTGTCCCCACCCCTGTTTGAGTCCATGGAAATCATGGGCAAAGACGCAACCATTGAGCGCTTGAAAGCGTTCACCTTCTAGGTCTGATTTAGGGCTGTGCCAGTTTTGGCTGGTTGCAGTTCGGTTCTGGCCTGGTCGTTGCTGGTGGGTGTGAGACAGTCGACGGTGCCAGTATTTGAGTGACCATAGGGCCTTACGGTAAAGTTGGTGTCTGCTGCCTCCGAAGTGTTTGTCTTGGGGGAGCAGCAGTACCAGTGGGGTATGGTGTAATCGGCAGCACGAGTGATTCTGGTTCATTTAGTCTAGGTTCGAGTCCTAGTACCCCAGCGGCTTACCTTGGTAACTCCGTGGTAGGTCTGAAGGCCCCCATCGTCTAGTGGCCTAGGACACCGCCCTCTCACGGCGGCAACACGGG
>CAYFPY010000038.1:0-3651 GCA_964345125.1 uncultured Actinomyces sp. | reverse complement strand
GAAACTCAACTCCAGGGAATAAAGCCGCTCCCGGAACCGGTTAAAACACATGAGCACCACCATCGACTTCTACTACGACCCTTCTTGCCGCTCGGCCTTTGGCTAGCGGCGCACCACCGGGTTGGACAGGGTACCGATGCCTTCAATGGTGACATCCACCCGGTCACCGGGGTGAACGGGAGCAACACCGGCGGGGGTTCCCGTCAGAATCACGTCCCCGGGTAGCAGTGTGAACACTTGGGAAGCGAAAGCAACCAGTTCCCGCACCGGGAAAATCATGGAACCCGTGTTGTCTTCCTGACGGACCTGCCCATCAACGGTGGTGGTCAGTGCCAGGTCATCCACATCCAAGTCTGGGTCTACCACGATCCACGGTCCCAGGGGGCAGGAGGAGTCAAAACCTTTACCCCGCGTCCACTGCCCATCTTGACGTTGCTTGTCGCGGGCCGTCACATCGTTAGCGATCGTGTACCCGAAAATAACGTCATCAACACGCTCCACCGGCACATCTTTCGCGATTGTTTTGATGACGACCGCCAGCTCCCCTTCCGGTTCCACGTGGTGGGACCAGGGCGGCAAAATAATGGGGTCATCGGGACCTGTGACCGACGTGTTTGGTTTGATGAACAGTACGGGCTCTTCGGGAACTTCCGCGTCCATCTCTTCAACGTGAGCGCGATAGTTCCGCCCCACCCCAACCACCTTGGAACGGGGAATTACGGGTGAAAGTGGGCGAACCTCATCCAGTTCAAACACTTCCCCCGTCGCTTCGATCGGGGAAAATAGTGGGTCACCCCGCAAAACAAAAATTCGGGTCGAACCGTCTTTCAGGAAACCGTACTTAGGCGAGTCGCCGTCTGAGAATCTTATGATGCGCATAGCACAATCCTAGCTCGCCCTCACCAATTTTTGTGGGCTCACCGGGCCAGTCCCATCGCCATCCATGGGAAGATGAACCCATGTCTGCGAAATTGAATGCTGAGCTGGACCGACTGGACGATGCTGGTTTGAATGAGGACGAGGACGCGTTGTATGACGCGTTCACCTCCTGGGCCGAAGCGTCGGGCCGCCCTTTGTATCCCCACCAGGAAGAAGCGCTGCTGGAACTGCTTTCCGGTAACCACGTGATTGGGCAAACCCCAACTGGTTCCGGCAAGTCCATGATCGCATTGGCGGGGCATTTCATTTCTTTAGCTAGGTCTGGCCGCTCTTACTACACGGCCCCGTTGAAAGCGTTGGTGTCAGAGAAGTTTTTTGACCTGGTTGAAGTTTTCGGGGCAGAGAACGTGGGCATGGTAACCGGGGACATTTCTTTGAATGCGGACGCCCCCATCATTTGTTGCACGGCTGAGATTTTAGCGAATCAGGCGCTGCGGGAGGGCGACGATTTGGACGCGGACCTGGTGGTGATGGACGAGTTCCATTTCTACGGGGACCCACAGCGTGGTTGGGCTTGGCGTATCCCCCTCTTAGAGCTTTCGCGCCCCCAGTTTGTGTTGTTATCAGCCACGTTGGGCGACACTGAAGACTTGCAAGAAGAACTGGCGGAACGCACAGGCCGCGCCACTTCCCTGCTGCACAACGCGAAACGCCCGGTTCCTTTAGAGTTTGATTATGTTTTCGACGAACTGACCCCCGTCGTCCAGCGCCTAATACAGGAAGGTGACAGCCCGGTTTACATTGTTCACTTCACCCAAAATGATGCGGTAAACACGGCGGAGAACTTGGCGAAAACTCTGCAAATAGGTAAGGAACAGAAACGGGAAATCCGCGACGTGTTAGCCGGCCAAGAACTGGGACGCGGTTTTGGGAAAACGTTGCGGGAACTACTGCTGCAAGGAATTGGTGTTCACCACGCGGGCATGATTCCCCGCTACCGGCGCTTGGTGGAACGGTTGGCTGGTTTGGGTTTGTTGCAGGTCATTTCAGGTACGGACACGTTGGGGGTGGGCATCAACGTCCCAATCCGCACCGTGCTGTTCACCTCTTTAGTGAAGTTTGATGGTAACCGTTCCCGCCACCTGTCGGCCCGGGAGTTCCACCAGATTGCGGGCCGGGCGGGGCGCCCCGGTTTCGACCCGGTAGGTAACGTGCTTGCCATTTCGTCGCAGGACGAGTTGGAGAAAATGAAACACCAAGCCCGCCTCACAGCCGCCCAGGAGGAGGCGGATGAGAAGAAACAGAAAAAGTTGGCCCGCAAGCGCCCTGGTGCCCCAAAAAAGGGACAGCAGAAGGGCGAAGTGACGTGGACGAAGGACACGTTTGAACGTTTACGCACCAGTTCCGCTGAACAGTTGCACCCCCGTTTCCACACTTCTCACGCTTTGGTGTTGAACGTGTTGCAACGTCCGGGTGATCCGGAGGGTCACCTGTTGCGTTTAGCTGAGCAGGGTCCCAGTGGCAGTGTTTCTTTCACGGAGGACACGAACCCTCATTTGCGTAATTTGGGGGACATTTACCGTTCCTTGGTGCAGGCCGGTTTGGTTGAGCGGGTGCCTCTGGCAGAACCTGCTGTTGATGGCCGCACCACCACGATTGCTGCTACGGGGGAGTTGCCGGACGATTTTGCTCTCAACCAGCCGTTGGCGCCGTTTGCTTTGGCGGTGTTGGATTTGTTGGATCCGGACAGCCCCACCTTTTTGGTGGATGCCGTTTCGGTGATTGAGTCGGTGATGGAAGATCCGCGTCCCCTTTTGTTTGCTCAGCAACGGATGGCGCGGGACCAGGCGTTCCAAACGTTGCGGGATGAGGGCGTTGATTTTGAGACGCGCCGCGACTTGGTGGAGGAGATTTCGTGGCCCACCCCTTTGGCTGAAACAATTTTCCCGGCTTTTGAGGTTTTTTCTGAAACGAACCCGTGGGTGAAGCATCGCCAACCGTCCCCGAAGTCTGTGTTGCGGGAAATGTTGGAGGAGGGTTTGAATTTTTCGGGGCTGGTTGCCCGCTACAAACTGGTGAACGCGGAGGGTGTGGTGTTGCGTTACCTGTCGGACGTTTATAGGGCTTTGCGGCAGGTGTTGCCGGAGCATTTGCACACCGACGAGGTGGTGGCTTTGCTGGCTTGGTTGCGTCAACTGTTGGCTTCGGTTGATTCTTCTTTGGTGGATGAGTGGGAAGCGATGTTGTCACCGAACGAGGACGATGCGCCCAGTTCCGACTTGGATACTGCTAGTGAGATTGACGCTGCTAACGAGACGGCGTTTGGGCAGCGTGCCGATGGCACCATTGACTTCGGGGTGAACACGGCAGCGCTGCGGGCTGCTGTGCGGAGGGAGGTTTTCCGTTTGGTGGAGTTAGCGGCTTACGACAGGTTCGAAACATTGGCTGAGCGCAGCCTGGCCACGAAGGATGAGTCGTATTGGGAGAACGCGTTGGGGAGGTACTGGGCGGAGCACGAGTGGATCCGCATCGACCAGGCCGCCCGGGATCCCCTACTGCTTAACTTCAACGAAAATCCTGACGCCCAAGATCTTGCCGACGCTTCCCTGCCGGAGGGTGCGAACCGGTGGGCTTTGGTAACACAAACCATTTTGGATCCCGACGAGACCGGCGAGTGGCGCCTGACCACCGCAGTTGATCTGACAGCCACGAAAGAAACAGGTAAACCTGTGGTGTACGCACTGAGCTTGGAGCCCTACTCTTAACCCCCGC
>CAYFPY010000037.1:0-3999 GCA_964345125.1 uncultured Actinomyces sp. | reverse complement strand
CAAGTAGCTCACTGTCGCCACTTATGCTCCCGTCTTCTGGTTTGCCTGGTACCCTAACACCGTTGCACTGCAACAATCTCTATCCTAGGAGCCAATGCATGACCGCGCAGCCAACTGCCGCCATTATCACCTTGTACGGCCTATTCAACTACGGGAACCGTTTACAGAACTATGCGGTTACACGCAACCTGTTCGAACGGGGTTGGCGGCCTGAAACCCTGATTGTGAAGACTAACTACCCTCAACAGACCGTGCGGGACTTGGCTTTAAAGGTGGGGCACAATTTGGGTTTACGTGGAGAGATCTCTAAGAAGTACAAGAACTTTGCGGAGTTCGACCGGCTAATTCCCACTAGGCGGGTGTGGAGTGAAAAACAGTTGCAGTCTTTAGGGCAAAAGTACGATGCGGCCCTGGTTGGCAGTGACCAGATTTGGAACTCATACCGCATACACAGGGGAGGGGCAGAGTTCGCTGACTTCGTTGAACCACACCGCCGCATCGCTATCTCTCCCAGTTTTGGGGTGACAGATGTGGAGGCGGCCAGGCAAAAGGAGTTTGCTTCCGCCCTCAACAATTTTGCTTCTTTATCCGTTCGGGAATTCAGTGGCGCCCAGATTATCGAGGAACTAACCGGTAGGCACGCCCCAGTAATACTGGACCCCACCATGTCGCTCCCTGCAGAACACTGGCGGAACCTGGCTCGAACTACTATGGCCCCCGATCAGCCATACATTTTCATTTACCTGCTGGGCGATTACCCTCAACAAGTGTGGGATGAAGTATTCGGGTATGCAAAGAAAAAAGGGCTTGTCCCCGTGGTGTTGATGCGTAAAGACATGCTGGAATACTTCGCTGCCGGTCCGCGAGACTTCCTTGGGCTGCTAGATGGGGCGGAAGAAGTCATTGGGGACTCATTCCATGCGGCAGTGTTCGCACTGCTGTTCGACCAGCCTTACCATGTCGTGGAGCGCACAGACCGCAAATCGATGACCACTCGATTCGACACTTTGCAAATCCACTTTGGATTCGATCTGGTGGAAGATCCAGACCTGCCTTCAGGTAAGAAGCTACAGGTGGATCAGCCCCAGTTTAATGACAAGTTACAGTCCTTGCAGCAGGAGTACGCAGCCTACCTGGACCAAGCGCTTGCCGCTATCAGACCCGTGCTTTAGTGGGCTGGTCGTACCTATTTTCCAAGCTTCCCAAACCCACGTCCCTTCACCAGGCTGGTGATGGCGTTGAAAGCCCAAGTGATCTCACGGCGCCCCTTCTTGGTGGTGGCAAGTAGGGCAAAGAACAAGGCGGCAGACAGAAGCGCTGGGGCCGTGAGCATAACCAGAACATTCGCCGGCAGCACTGTATTCACAAGCAGCGTTATCCCCAGGGACAATCCACCTGCCAACACTATGCGTAGGGCATTGAGGTAGAACTCCTTGCCCGGCAGGTTCGCGGTGCGTTCCAACCACCAAACATTCAACACCCAGCTGGCCACTAGACCCAGTGACAACCCGACAGCGGTGGCTTCTAAAGAAATCAGCGCACCAACAACAATGAACGCAGTGGTCATTGGTTTGGAGATCAGGTTGTACTTCAAAAGTTCCCGGGTAGAACCTTCAACTAGGAACGCCCAGTTACTCACTTGAGACAGACCCAAAGCTACACCGCCAATTGCGAGGATGCGGAACAGGGGAGCTGCCGGCTCCCAGTCAGCGCCCAGCACCACCCGGAACAGGGTGGGAGCAATCGCGGCTGCCACCACCAGCGTCAACGTTATCCACATGCCCACAAACGATTGGATTTGTAGTAGCTGCTTCTTTGTGTCCTCCCCTTTCTTTTTCGCCCTCATCAATGTTGGAACAGCCACGTTACGTAGGGGCGTCAAGAATTGGATGGGTAACTGAACCAGCTGGTAGCCGCGGTTATACACACCCACATCCGCGGCCCCCATCCTCACCCCAATCATGAATGTGGCCGCATTGTTCGCAAAATACTGCACAATGCTGCCCGCCGCGAGATCCCCGCCGGATACGGCCAGCACTTTCGTGCCAGCAAGACGACGAGGGCGCAGGGGGACCCAGCGGGAAGCAATCACCTTTGCCACTAGTTCAGTAGCAATTGTCACTACTGTCTGTAGTACAAGCGCCCAATACCCCATGCCAGCCAACGCAGCCGCGATAGCCACAACCAAACCGAAAGCTGCGGCCCCCGCATTGATCAAAGCTAAAGTTGTGAAACGGTGAGCCCGCGACAACTGCACCTGGACCTGCGCCTGCAAACCACCGAAGAGAAGCGATAGTGCCAACACGGGGGTTATCGGCGCCAACCGGGGCTCAGAATAGATTTGCACCAAAATGGGACCGCTGAGTGCCACCAGGGTGGCAGTAACAATGCTCATCACCACGTTGATCCAGAACAGGTTAGACGCCTGTTGGTCAGTGAGGGTTGGGACCCGTAAGGCAGAAACAGATAGCCCCATGTCTCGCAGGATCGTCCCCAAGGTGGTCACCACACCCACCATCGCCACCAAACCAAAATCTGAAGGGGGCAGCAGGCGTGACAACACCACAATAGAAACCAGAGAAATGCCGACGCTGAAGAACTGCCCCACCAGGGTCACAGCACTTCCCCGCGCGAAGTTTCTCAGGCCAGAGTTGGAAGACATGGGCTACTTATGCGCTCTCATTTCTAAAAATCACGTTGTAGTTAGGGCCTGAAAAATGGCAGGCTTGCTACACTGATTATCTTACGCTATTACCTTAGGGAAACTACGGGCAGGTGGGAGCTAACAGTTGCCAGGTCAGCGTAACGCAGATGTTTACGATGGGAAATAAGATGAGGTGTTCAAGCTGTGATTACTTTGCCAGCTACAGGGGAAGAAGCCAACCTCAAAAGACCACTGGTCAGCGTCGTGATCCCGGTGTTCAACCCACCCCCGGAACGTTTACAAGCCTGCTTGGCAAGTGTATTCAGCCAAAGCCACGACGATTGGGAAATGATCGTCGTAGATGATGGTTCTACAGATCGAGCTGTCGTCCAAATCTTGGACGGGCTTCAAGAACAGTCCGGCGTTCGTCTTCTGACAATTCCAAATTCTGGAGTTTCAGTTGCTAGAAATTTAGGCACCTCTCACGTCAGGGGGGAATACGTTCTGTACCTGGATGCAGACGACGAAGTAACACCTTGCGTGACAAGAGATATCAAGCGGATCCATGACCACTCCAACCCAGATGTGATTATGGGCTACCTGCAGGATGAATCAAGTTATGATGCCAAGGGCTGGGAGTGCGCGCAAAGATTTGCATTATTCACGGACGAATCTGTCGCAACTCTAAGGGACGAGTTCCTGCTTAAGGGAGCAGCCTCGAGTATATTCAGATACGGAAATTCGAAAATAAAGAATGGGCCAGTGGCACGTGCTGTGAAAAGAGAATTGGCGCAAAGAGTTGCGTTCCCTGAAAATGTAAAGGTCAGCGAGGACACCTTATGGAATATGGAGTTGTTTAGGCTAGCAAGCAGCGTAGCGGTTAGCCAGTCCGTCTGGTATACCTACTGGACCGTGGTGGGGTCAGCTAGTAGGAGCATAAGGTGGGACGCTGCAGAGCAAACCATCCAGTTCTTGACTGAGCTAAACCGCAAAAAGAAAGCATATCCCCAAGCTTACTCAGAACAGTTTCTAACGCACTGGACTTTGAACGAGCTTAACAGGGCGGTTAAAGATAACTATTCTTGGCGGCTTCCCGGACGGCCCTACATTGAACAAGTTCGGCTGAGCCTTGCAAATGTGCGACATCCGTTGGTCAAGCAGGGGCTTACCCTATCTAAATCTCTCAGGTTAGGGTGGAAACACGGTGTCAGATACCTCTTTCTAAGAACGGGTGTTGCTGTTCCTTACTGGGCATGGAAACGAGGATCCTGATGGCGAAGTCTCGACGATTACTTGAGGGAGGCACACGTTTGCAGGGAAGGGCAAGCATGCGTGTTGCTGTACTTACGCCTCAT
>CAYFPY010000036.1:0-4424 GCA_964345125.1 uncultured Actinomyces sp. | reverse complement strand
GGTACGCATTGCTGTGGCAAAAGGCCCGGAACCGGTATGTCCCTCTGCCAGCATAAGAGAGAACAAGCCCTGTGCAACTTTTTCGGCAACCTCGTTTAGGACGCCCATACGCTCACCTTCTCCTCGTCGAGTTCGAGCTGCTCGTTTTGCGAAAGCTAGCAGGGGTGCAAGCTGTTCGAAATCAAGGTTGCCTCGTGTGTTAGTCGAGGTAAGCGGCATATCAACGTCCGGAATTATCTGGGCCGCAGCGGAAACAACCAGCAGTTCGGTGCTCTCCTCGTAGGTTTGCAGAACTATCGGTTGTTGGCCAGGCGGAACCACTCTTAGACCTTGATTACGTCTGACTGTTCCGGTGGCTGGCGCCAGCCACGTTTGGCCCCCCGATATTTGAATCAAGCTCAAGAAACACCATCTGCGGGCCGGCGGTAAAACGAGTCTTCCAGGGGGGAGGTTGGCGTGGAGGAAGTAGAGGTCTTTGAACCAGGCCAATCGAATGTAGGGCCCTTCCTGCAGGCGGGGGTTGGTTAACTTCAGCCGCGGGAGGAAAGGATCGGCGCTGACCGGTGACTTACCCAGGTCCCCTAGCTCTCGGCCGGTCCAGGATCTGGTCAGCTGGTGGTTTGTTGAGTTCCGATATTTCGTAGCCATTTCGTAACCAACTTTAGCACTACGCGCAGCTTTAGTTTCATTATGCGCAACAACTTACTGATCAGTTGCGTTTCCTTTAGTATCAATTCAATCTTACCAACGGTGGAAGATTGCTCCGGACGGGATAAAGGCATCCTGACCACACATTAGGACTACAGCAGACTGAATAGTCAAAACTCGCAGAAAGCTGAGGTACAGATGGCCAACGAAGTTACCACCGGTGAGCACACTGATGAGTTCCTGCTTACTGATCCTGAAGCGCTTGCCGAAGACGACAACGCTGGCCCCCTGATCCATATCGACGGTGTAGACAAGTTTTATGGAGAGTTCCAGGCTCTTACCGACATCAACCTGAAAGTAAACAAAGGCGAGGTCGTTCTTCTAGTTGGCCCCTCTGGCTCAGGCAAGTCGACCCTGTGTCGAACGATAAACCGGCTGGAGACCATCGATGAGGGCACAATTTAT
Organism: uncultured Actinomyces sp.; assembly: GCA_964345125.1. Classification (GTDB taxonomy): domain Bacteria; phylum Actinomycetota; class Actinomycetes; order Actinomycetales; family Actinomycetaceae; genus Scrofimicrobium. Next base: position 3,311 of record CAYFPY010000036.1, on the reverse strand, counting down.
CTAGCCGGAGATCCCTTGCCGGAAGAGGGGAAGGGTCTAGCGGAGTTACGCACAGATGTTGGGATGGTATTCCAATCGTTCAACCTCTTTTCCCACAAAACGATTCTCGAAAACGTGACACTAGCTCCGATTAAAGTCAAGAAAGAAAACAAGGCTGAAGCGGAGAAAGTGGCACGCGCCTTGCTGGACAGGGTGGGTGTGGGAGCTCAAGCCGACAAGTACCCCGCCCAGCTCTCAGGGGGACAACAACAGAGGGCCGCGATTGCACGAGCGCTTGCTATGCGCCCTAAGGTAATGCTCTTTGACGAGCCCACGTCCGCTCTTGACCCCGAAATGATCAACGAGGTACTCGATGTCATGGTTGAGCTGGCCCGGGAGGGAATGACAATGATTGTTGTTACCCACGAGATGGGATTCGCCAAAAAAGCGGCAGACAGGATTGTCTTCATGGCTGACGGCCAGATTGTGGAGGAAGGGACGCCGGAAGAATTTTTCAACAATCCCAAGTCCGATCGCGCAAAAGATTTTCTGTCCAAGATTATTGGCAGCTAGCCAATTCCAACTGTGCGTGCGCAGCACGCCTAACAAACAAGGAGAACCATGAAAATTAGAAAAGGAATAGCGTTCGCATCCGCCCTCCTGTTGGGAGGGCTTTCCCTCTCTGCCTGTTCGTCAGATGAAGGCGGCGGAGGTGAAGATGGTGGGGCTGCCGCCCACCTACCCGATGAGGTCGTAGTGGTAGAAGAATTTGACCTGTCGGATTCGCCTACGATCGTGTCAGCTAAGGAAGAAGGAAAGCTTCGGGTTGGTGTCAAAGAGGACCAGCCGGGACTAGGCTTCAGGGATGCGGTCACCGAAGAACGTACTGGCTTCGATGTTGACGTGGCTCGATGGATGGCTGCCGCAACCGGCTTCGGAGAAGACCAGATTGAATTCGTAGCCATACCCTCCGCCAACCGCGAGCAAGCTCTGGTAAACGGCGACATTGACATCTACGTGGGAACCTACTCGATCACGGACAAACGGAAGGAAGAAGTTGGGTTTTCTGGGCCCTACTTCGTAACGGGTCAAGGCCTGTTGGTCATGCAAGACAACGAAGACATCAATTCAGAGGATGACCTCGCGGGTAAGACCGTTTGCTCAGCCACTGGGTCTACCCCCATCCAGAACATCAAAGATAACTTCAAAGACACCAAGACTGTGGAATTCGAGACCTACTCTCAATGTGTTGACGCTATGAAAGACGGACAAGTCGACGCGGTAACAACTGACGAGGCTATCCTGCTCGGTTATGCGTCTGAAGATCCTGAGAACCTAAAGGTCGTGGGTGAGCCTTTCACAGAAGAACTCTACGGAATTGGCGTGCCTAAGGACGATGATGCCCTGCGTCACTACTTGAACGAGATCCTCACGGAGCAGAGCAACGTCTGGACAGCAATTTACGAGAACACTCTTGGCAAGTCAGGCACTGCCGTGGATCAACCAGCGGTAGATGACTACTAAGAGCACGCAATAGCAACTAACTAAGGACGTCGGGTTAGGTGGGTGGCTACATAACCAGCCGCCCACCTAACCTTTATCAGCCAACTGAAAATTCTGGTTTCAGTTAGATAGGGCAGAATGCATGAATGTCTTACTAGACAACAGTGACTTGTTCCTTGCCGGCTTCAAAGCAACCTTGATACTTTTTGCAGGTGGAGCCGTTTTGGCGCTTATTCTGGGGTTTGGTGCGGGTTCCATGCGCATATCTCCGGTACCAATCATGCGGATGGTAGGAACATTCTACGTAAACACGGTCAGAAACACTCCCCTGACTCTCATTTTCTTTTTCTTCGCTTTTGGCTACCCGAAGCTATTCCCTAAAGGGTCTTTCGGGTCGGGACTGTCATACACCCAGCTAGCCATCTTAGCGTTAGGAATCTACACGGGTACCTATGTTGCTGAGGTAGTGCGCTCCGGTATCAGTACTGTACCTATCGGCGAAATTGAAGCTGGTCGGAGCTTGGGTTTTACCTTTGGTCAAACCCTGAGGTTCATTATCTTGCCCCAAGCCGGCAAATCTATGATCCCACCGCTGATGACCGTTCTGATTGCTTTGCTGAAGAACACCACCGTCGCCGCTGGGTTCTCCGTGATGGAAGCTGGGGCAATACGTGCTTACCTGTCAGAACGCTCTGAACCATTACTACCCGGTCTCTTGTGGGTGGCGGGAATATTCATTGCATTGGTCATGGTCCTAGCCGTCATTCAGCGATACCTTGAAAAACGGATGGAGTTTGCCTAATGTCTGTTGCAACACAACTCTACGATGTCCCTGGCCCAATGGCCAGAGCCCGCTACCGTCTTGCAGCCTTCGCAACTGTGGCCGTTGTCGGAGCCCTAGTGGCGTATTTCGTTTACCGGCTGGTCGTGACAGGACAGTTTTCTGCCCAGAAATGGCATGTGTTTACACTTCCACAAGTGTGGGGGAAAATCTTCTCCCATATGTTAACCACACTAAGTGCGTTTGCCGTAGCGTCGGTAGGTTCCCTCATAGTAGGCGTCCTGATGGCGGTAGGGCGTTTGTCCGATCATTCCTGGATACGGATTCCAACCGTATGGCTACTGGAGGCATTCCGTGCTGTGCCAGTCCTCATTTTCATGATGCTCATGTATTACGGACTGCCTTCAATCGGGATCAAGGGGATCACCCCCTACATCTCAGTCGTAGTCGCACTGGTTCTTTACAACGGGTCCGTCCTCGCTGAAGCGCTGCGTGCTGGGATTTTGGCTATCCCCAGAGGGCAGTCAGAAGCCGGATACGCAGTTGGCCTCAGAAAAACGCAAGTGATGAGCTACATTCTCTTACCGCAGGCCTTTCGTTCCATGCTGCCTGTCATAATCTCCCAGCTAGTGGTAGTTCTAAAAGACACTTCTCTCGGGTTCATCATCACGTTCCAGGAGCTGCTCTATTACGCAAAGTTCATTGGAACCCAAACACAATTCGATACGCCCATTATCCCGGCCTCCATGGTCATCGGATCAATCTACGTTGGACTCTGTCTGCTTGTTGCGGGCCTCGCAAAGGTTACTGAGCGTAGGCTTTCCAGCACACCTGGTGTGAAACAGGATCCTGTCGAGGGATGGGCCGACACTAACCTGGCTATTGCCATCGCTGATCCGGAAGAAGAAGGGGAGGCTTTCGCAGAACCAAGAATTGGGGACTAGGTTCAGATCTTTCCTAAAAGCTTTGTGGCCTTGATCTGTTTTCTGTAACAGGTCAAGGCCACATTCGTCGGGCTGACAGGATTTGAACCTGCGACCCCTTGACC
>CAYFPY010000035.1:0-5490 GCA_964345125.1 uncultured Actinomyces sp. | reverse complement strand
AGGGTACCAGGCAAACCAGAAGACGGGAGCATAAGTGGCGACAGTGAGCTACTTGCGGAAGGCTCCGCAAGCCAAGTCTTCGGACACGGAAGACCTGCCGAATCGTCACTCAGGTTTATTAACCTTCTTCTTCGCCCTAATTTTTGTCTACCCCGTCATGGGAACAGTGCTACCTGGAACTATTAACAGTGTCACGTTCATTTTAGGTTCAGGGTTGACCGTGCTCTACCTGCTAAACGGAGGTGGCGGTAAAAAATCTCACCTGCAGGGCGTGTGGTTGCTGTGGCTGGGATTGGCCCTCGTGACCTTGACCGGCTACTTTACCGCAGTGCTTCCCCCCACGCTGTCCGTACTGCAGATGCTCCTGTATGTAGGCACGATTGCTTTAGCCGCTTTCTTAAGCACAACTAGTGGGTGGAGTGAGAACGCCCTAAGAGCACTTCTGCTTCTACTGTCTGTACACCTTGCGGCAACGTTCCTGTTCTTCCTACTCCCCGACCTATATACATCGTCGGTGGCTCCACGCTTTTTTCCAGAAAGCACCGTCACTCTGGACTACCGCGATGCGCTTACTCCCAACAGATCACAAAATGCGGTACTACTGGCTTTAGGGTTCCTAATTTCGCTTACAGAAACGCTGGTTCGTAACGGGGCTAACAAAAGCAGTACCATGCTCAGAGTCCTGACAGGCTCGTTCTATTTAGGGGTCGTCCTAGCAGGGGTTCGCGGTCCACTGATTTACGCGACGCTAACAGCGGTCGTGTTGCTCGTAATTTTCCGTGGGAAAAGCTCAGTAAAAATGGTGTTCCCCGCGCTGGCGGTCCTTGGCGCACTCGTCGCATTCTCATTTAGAGAAGCATCTGATGGGAAAGGGGCGATTAGTCGGCTCTTGAACACTTTCAAGCAAACTGATCTTGACGATGCAGCAAGTGGGCGGCTGCAGCTTTGGGAAAAAGCCTTCCATGGTTGGCAAGAGAACCCCTGGTTTGGAAAAGGGTGGCGCACGTTCGAATACACTTACGCCAGTGGAACAACCCGAGAAATCGCCCATAACCAAATCCTTGGTTCACTATACGAAACAGGGGTTGTCGGCACCTTTCTCTACCTGAGTGCCGCTCTCATCAGCCTAGCGATAACACTTAAGGCACTGCGGACGGGCCTGCGAATCGGAGCCCCGCCATCTGTGTTAACGGCTGTTGGTGCTTCCCTAGCACTTCAAGGGTTCTACCTGCTTTACGCCAACACCACGGGACAACTTTTCTCCAAACCCTATACGTACACCCTCTATTTTATTGCGATCGCCATGGGACTATCTGTGGTTAGCTACCTGCGCTCCGACAGAACGTCTTCTTCCTAGTCCCTCTCCCTCAAGATCCACTCGATGGTCGACAGCAGTGTGTGCGCCGGTTCAAAGGAAAAAGTTTCACGTAAAACCTGGACTTTGAGAGCCGATGAAAGCACCGTCTGATCGGAATCTAACCCATCATCCCTAACCCCCACTGAAACGGGCTGAACTCCCATGTTATTCGCGGTCGTTTCTGCCACCGCCTTCGCGATGTCAACCAAAAACATTGGCTGGCTTCCGCCCACATTGACGACTGGAACATCCGTATCGCGGTTGCGCTTGAGGATCGCAGCTAGGCCCGCTGCAGCATCACGCACGTCCATAAAATCAAAAATCCGTTTGGGGGAATCAACTTCCAGAGTTTCTCCCACTAGGGCCCTTTCAATAAAACGGTTCAGTACACGTTCGGGATATTCCGGTCCTATCAGGCTGGCAACACGAGCGTTAACCAACACATCCTCAGCCAAGATCGCCTGTGCGATCACCTCACCCGAGTATTTGGCAGTAGCGTAACGGTCCTGACAGCTCACGAGATCCGTTTCCTCGGCTGGTGATGTCCGATCAGGTGCATACACGCTCTGAGAGGACACGTTAATGAAAGTTTCCACCTGTTCTTCGGCGGCTTTCTGACAGAACTTACGGTGAAAATCAAACCACTGAGCCAAACCTTTGCCGCTAGCATTGCGTGGAAAAGCGCAGTGAACAACGGACACGTTCCCGCCTGGCCATTTCTGAGAAAGAACTTCGTCTGCGTCCAGCAATTGTAAGCGCTGCTCAACTTCCTGTGTTCGACCTGCCGGCACACCTTCTAACCAGCGTGACTTAAGGTACTGCGGATCCTGGGAACTAACCGCAACGACCTCATACCCCTGGTCCAACAGATTGCGGACGACGTGAGTGCCCAATACCCCGCCAGCGCCCGTAACAATTACCTTAATTGGAAAGCACCTTCTCTTCGGCCACGTCAGCCAGATTGTGCTCCGCAATTATCTGTTTCAGAAGGCGTAGCGGTACGGTATGCGACGTCACCACTCTACCTTCAGGGTCATAGCCTAAAAAGGAACCACGAGTTGAAGCAGAGCGGACTGTTCCCGTGTTTGTTTCAAAGAGGGATCTCACCGTACTCAGAACCATTCTAAGATCGGTACCCAAAGAAACATTGGCAACGTACCAAACATCATTTTCAAACTGTACGTTGTAGTCGTTCAAGTCGGCATCTCTATCCAAAGAAGGGCAGTTCAAGCCGGGACGCACAGCTAAGCGTTGTCTGTGCCGATCCGAATACCGATCTAAATACTCGGGAAGAAGAGGCCTTGGGCCAATCAGCGACATGTCCCCTTTTAGGACACTCCAAAAGTTCAACAACTCATCCAAAGATGTGCGCCGCAGAACCTTCCCCACCTTGGTCACCCGGTGCTTACCCAATAGAGGGCGCCCCTCCGCATCACGCTCATCACGCATAGTGCGGGGCTTGACCAAAGTAAAGGGCCTGCCATCCTTTCCCGTGCGTTCTTGGGTGAACACAACGGGTCTGCCCGAAGTTAGTCCTACAGCTAAGAGCACCGCCCCCGTCACAGGCAGAGTAACGATTAGCGCCACCGATGAGACCGCTACGTCAATAATGCGCTTCCCAATCCTGGTGTAGAAGCTCCTGCGCGGTTGAACTCGCTCAAGCTTGGCATTAGCTGACGGCAGGTTATGCTCTTTTACAAGATCCGCTAGCTGCCATCGTTGCCGCTGATTCAACAGGGGAAAAAGTTCTGCAATCTTGTCCTTGTCTGCGCCGCAGACTGGAACCGGCTGTGGGATAGTCCCAGGTTGGCGGCCTTTTGCCTCAGTCATCTGTACCCCCAATCAAAGTAACCGGGTCCGGCTTGTAAACGAGAGAATTTCCATCACGGTCCAAAACCTGTACCTGGTCGTTCAAGTAACGACTTACCTCTATAAGCTCCTGCTCGTCTTCGCACACCAGGATAAAGCGGACGACGATTTGTCTCAAGGAACCATCCGTGGGGATCGTCTCCCCCTCACCATGCCGCACTTCGTGAACCAGCACTTGCGGAGTGTTCTCGAGGGCCTCTCTGAGTCCCTTTATTTCAGCGATAGTTCCCCCATTCCCTATAAACGAGTGGATGGAAGCAATCTTCCCCCCAAGAAACGGGTCTTCATTCTCGATAGGGTGGGATCCTGCCGTGCCTATCGAGGAATCAACTAAATGCAGAAGCTGGTTCGCACCATTCACCTCTTCTAAGAAACGGTAAGGCGTTTCCCCCGCCAGCCTCAAACCAGCTTCAAACACTGCCACCCTGTCCCCATTCTGGAAACCCTGAACAAAAAGGCAGCAGTTCTCCAGCCCCACTTCCCGAGCCATTTCTTGTACCGGTCCGTCCAACTGGTCCTTGATTTCTTTCGCTGCTTTGCCGGGATAAACCCGAATTGCGGGATAGCTCGTTGTCATGCCAGGCAGCTTTAACGGAAGGCGGTCGTCAACCGTGCTCATGGCGGACTCTCCATTCACCACAACATAGGAGGCGGTAAATTCATTACCCTCCACATACTCTTCAATGATGATCCGCCCCTGGCTGGAGGCCGCTGCCGCTTCCTGAAAGGCGGCGGGCAGCTCCGTGAGCCGCCTACAGATCGTAATGCCTCGCAGACTACTGTTGTCCACCGGTTTCACGACGCACGGAACCTTCGGGTCGATGCCTGCCTTATCAAGCTCGTCCAAAGTGCCCGTAAAGTAAGTTTCCGGTGCGGGCATACCTACTTTGTCACTGAGTGCGCGAAACTGTTCCTTATCCATGAGCTGATCCCACTGCTTCCTGTTACAGAAGTACGGGAGACCAAAACGCTCAGATAGGTGGATTGCAGACTTCATGTTCCGTTCGTTCACCCCAGAGAACACCGCTGTAATGTTCTCCTCTTGACAGAGACTTTCCAACTGGCCAAGATCCTCTGTGCTCACTTGCTTAACTGCATCTGCCAGCTGCTTAGCAGGGTGGTCATTGTTGTCATCAAAATCCGTTATAACAACGTAGTGGCCTTGATCCTGCATGTACCGGATAGCCTCTTCCGCTCCGGTGCTAGTACCAAGTACAAGGACTCGTAATTTATCAGCCATAACCAACCTGTCACTTCCAGTAACTCAATTTGTGTTGAACTCCGCCAGAGACTGAGCAAGGCCCCCTGTATGCCAGAAAAGGACCCGCTCACCTAAACGCGAACGGCGCTTGAAGTCCAAAAGGGCAGCGAACGCTTTTCCAGTGTAAGTTCTGTCCATCGGAATCCCATAGGACCAGGCCAGCCGAACTGCATCGTCGATGCTCGCGTCGTACTTGCCGTAGCCTCCCGCTCTGTATTCGTCTAAAAATACTACTTGTGGGTCCGACACCCCAGCCCATCGAGCAGCTTCAACAACCGGGCCCACACCCCTTGAAGTGTCACGCGCTATGGAAACCCCCACTACCTCTGGTTTACTTCTGCTCTGCTCACTGCCCGCAACTATTCCGCCCTGAGTAGCTCCCGTCCCCGAAGCTACAAACACTTGATCAACGTCAAGGTTTGCGAAGACTTCACCAGCTGCTTCCTTTGTTGCCACAGCACCTGCGCGCGTGTGCCCCCCTCCTGCAATAACGTGCACCCCCAAACCCTTTGATGCACACTCTGCAGTTTTGGCAAAAATACGTTCCGGAATCGTCTCAGGGGTTCCCACATCAAAGGTCGCCCCGGTTTCCTTCAGGAAGCCAAATGCAAACCCACTTTCTTCCTCCGCTTTCCGGTCGCCGTGGAGCACCAGGTGGCACTGCAAGCCATGCTGCGCCGCCAAGAGAGCCACTGTACGACAATGGTTAGAGTTCACGGCACCATTCGTAACGATGACATCGGTGCCCTGCGGCAGGTCTTCTAGTTCAGCCTGGATTTTCCGGATTTTATTTCCAGCCAAGGGGAAGGGTAGTAAGTCGTCACGCACTGCGTAGAGCTCAACTTCAAGAGCTCTGCCCAAGCGGTCCCACTTTTCAACAATTGGTCCCTGTGCGCCGTTGCGTAGCGTTTTCACAAGCGAGCCACCCCAACGAACTTCCCCGCAAGTGTTCCTTGCTGAACTTGGTCCCACCCCACCGGTGGTTGATCAGAGTTCCCCCAGG
>CAYFPY010000034.1:0-6823 GCA_964345125.1 uncultured Actinomyces sp. | reverse complement strand
GCCCGCATGGCGGACAGAATGTTCACTGCTTTTTAGGCTTTAGTCTTATTTCTGCCCGTAGTGACTGCAATTGTTAGTGCCACAAGGCCAACTACCGACGCGACCGCGAAAGTGACCTGCAAGCCTTGCACTGCCCCAGCAGGCCCCGGGTTACGCATTGCCATGAGGTCAAATAAGGAAGCGGCAACCGCCATTCCTGTGATTGATCCGAGATTTCGAAATAAGTTCAACACGCCCGAAACTGCCCCCTGGTGAGAGATTCCTGAACGGGCCATCACGGCAGTGTTATTCGCCGCCATGAACATCTGATTCCCTGGCGTCAGTAAAATAGCGGATACCAGGAAGCCTGTTAGCCCCAGAATGCTCGGCAGAACAGCGAAGCTGGCTGCGGCCACAGCCAAACCCGCGAGACCCGCAATAAACACTGGGCGCGAACCGAAACGCTCAACAAGCCTGCCCGCAGGCACGCCTGAAAGAATCCCAACGGCCGGACCAACGGCCATCACTACACCCACTTCCTGCGCGCCTAACTCCAACCCTCTGGCCAGGTAGAACGGAGGAATGACAGTGAAGGTCATCATGATTGTCGAGGCAAGGAAAGCAGTTACCAACCCCGGATATACACGAACCCGGGCAAGCAGTCGAAAATCAACCAGTGGGTGAGGCACCCTGAGTTCCACCAGCACAAAAACTATCAGCATAACTGCGCCGAACACCGTTAAACCTAAAGTACCTGCCAACCCAAACGGAGAAATAGTTAATCCCACTGCATACGATCCCAAAGCAACCGCCAGGATTAGCAGACCAATAGGGTCCGCATGCAGTTCTAACCCGGCGCCTCCCTGAGCACGCGGCAGTGCCCACACGATCAGACCGAAAGCTGCCACCCCCAACGGAACCAAAACAAAAAAGACTGAAGGCCAGCCAAACGAAGCGGCCAACAAACCACCAACAGCAGGACCCAAAGCCCAACCTGCAGCCATCGAGGAACCAATGACACCCATGGTTCTTCCGATCTTGTCCGGTGCAACGGTTTGGCGCACCAAAGCTACGGGGAGGGTGGTCATTGCCCCGCCCCCGACTCCCATCACCGCTCTTGCAGCAACCAAAACCACAATGTTCGGCGCCAGCCCAGCGACCAGAGCAGACAAGACAAAAACCGCTATCCCCGCCAAAAGTATTCGAACACGTCCCACCGAGTCAGCCACTAGACCAAGGGGAACCATAAACAAAGAACTGAAAAGGAGGAAGGCCAAAGAAACCCACTGGGTTTGCGACACAGAAACGCCGAAAGTATCTGAAATTAGAGGCATAGCCACATTGGGGATGCTCATACCCAACGCAGAAACAGTAGTAACAGATATTAGTGCTGCTACGGCCACAAGTGGATGTTTTGGGGTTGGCGGTAGTCGATACTCCTCCATTCCCGCCTCCAATTTCTTTCAGCACCCTACCATTAGGGGCGATGATAGACCGCAAATTTCCCTGTTGGCCCATCCACGACCGTCACGGGAGTCCGGAACACTTTCGTTAGAACGTCGCTTTGAATGATCTCTTCAGGGGGACCCGCAACGGCGACCTTCCCATCCTCCATCGCAACAATGTAGTCGGCGTAAGCCGCCGCAAAGTTAATGTCGTGCAAAACGATCACAATGGTTCGTCCCAACTCACGTGAAGCCTTGGACAGTTGCGTCATCATCTGCACGGAATGTTCTGCATCCAAGTTGTTCAAGGGCTCATCAAGCAGTAGATAGTCAGTGTCCTGAGCCAAAACCATGGCAACATAGGCTCGCTGCCTCTGCCCACCTGAAAGTTCGTCAAGGAACCTATCCTCCAGAGATTGCAGATTCAAAAAATCTATAGCCTGGTCAATGAACTCCTCATCCACCTCAGTCAGGCGCCCTCCCGAATAGGGAAACCTACCAAAACTGACCAGTTGCCTCACAGTCAACCGGGTAACAAAATGGTTCTCTTGACGTAAAATGGCAACCTTCTTGGCCACCTCGCGGGAAGGTGACTTCTGCACGTCTAACTCCCCCACAAAAATTCTCCCACTGGTTGGAGTGAGCAAACGCCCCATCATTGTTAGAAGAGTAGATTTTCCTGCCCCATTCGGACCGACCAGAGCAATGATGCCACCCGAATCTAAATCAAGGGTGACGGGGCCAATAGTGGTGTCCTTGGAGTACCTCTTAGAGACTTCCTCTAGCCGGATCACAGATGCCCTTTCCGAAGGACAACGATAAGGAAGGTCAAGCCACCAAGTAGCTCAACAATAATCATCACGGCATCAACCATTTGGAACACGTGCTTCAGAAGGAAATATGCGCTGCCAAGAATGATCATTCCCAGAAGCCAGGCGATAGGGAACAACCTGCGGTGGTCATACGTGTCCACAATCGTGTAGGTCAGCGACGCGATCAAGAACCCCAAGAAAGTCATGGGCCCCACTAACGCGGTGGACACAGCCGTTAGAGCCGCCACCAAAGTTAGGAAAATCATGACATGCCGCTTGTGGCTGAAACCCAGGTTCGTAGAAGTCTGCTTCCCTAAGCTCAGCACATCGAGCCTGCGTCCCATAATCCAGATGGCTACACCTGCCACTACCGCGATGCCCGCTGCCATGGGGATCAGCTCTGCTTTAGCACTACCAATATTTGCAAACAGGCGGGCACGCAAAACGTCAAACTCATTTGGGTCTAGCATCCGCTGCATAAAGGTAGAAAGAGCGGCCAGTCCGGTGCCAATAACAATTCCCACAAGCAGCATCACGTGCAGATTTCCCATGTGCCCGGACAACAACCAACTGTAAAGGAGAACTGCCGCTAGAACCATCATCCCCGTTTGGGCCAGAAACACGACCGTGGGAGACCACGATTCACCTCCCACACCTAAGAAATAGATCAGGGCTGTTTGGGTGAGAATGAACAAGGACTCAAAGCCCATGATTGAGGGCGTAAGGATCCTGTTATTGGTCACCGTTTGAAAAGTTATCGTTGCCAGACTTTGGGCAAACGTGACGATTCCCATCACAGCCAAAGCTGCCAAACGCATTTGGGAAACACGCCACCATTTTTCTGAGAGGAAGGGGTGGGAATTCCCCCAGGTTAGAAGCAAGTAACCCACAATTAGTACTCCCATGGTCAACAAGCCAAGGACTAAGAAGTACCGCTTCTGGGAAGACTCGGTGGCGAAAACTGTTGTCTTCCTAGGAGGGATCTTGGACACGTTTTTTGCTGCCTTAGGCTGGTCGGCCCCCGCCTCTATTCTTTGCAAGGGGCGGACTTGCAGCAAAGCTTCAGAGGCCATTGGCCCTCCTAGACCGCAGGAGCATAATTACGAAAGCAACCGCACCAAGAACCCCTAAAACCAAAGAAACGGGCACTTCGAAAGGGGCGATGATAACGCGACCCACAATATCGCTGATAACCACTACCCAAACGCCGACGAGGAAGACCCACAAAATGTTGCTACGCAAATTATCCCCCCGGATCATGGACACCAGGTTTGGGACGATCAACCCAAGGAACGGGAGCATTCCAACAACCACGGTCACCGCGCCCGTCGTGACCGCCACCAATCCAACACCCAGAAGAACAACGCCCTCATAGTTCAAGCCCACGTTCGTCGCTATTTCTTTCCCTAAACCAGCGACCGTAAAACGGTCCGCTAGGAAAACAACGGCAATACTGACGACTGCCACCACCCACAACAGCTCGTAGCGACCGACTTCTATGCCTGTAAAGCGGCCAGCGAACCAGGTGCCAAGCGTTTGCAGCAGGTCGAAACGAACTGCTAGAAAGGTGGACACCGCACCCACCACAGCGCCAAACATGATGCCAATTATTGGCACAATCAAGGAAGATCGCAGTTTGACTCTCTGCAGAAAACCAAAGAAAATCATGGTGCCCAAAAAAGCGAAAACTATCGCCACCACCATTTTGGTCGTGATTCCCGCACTTGGGTACAGGACATACACCAAAAGCAAACCTAGGCCAGCCCACTCTGCTGTTCCAACTGTCGTGGGCTCAACGAACCTGTTTTGCGTGAGCAGCTGCATGATGAGTCCCGCCATGGCCATAGAAGCTCCCGACAGAACCAGCGCCACCGTCCTAGGCACCCTAGTTATCCACAGGAACGCACTGCCCCCACCGGCAGTGTCAGTCACATCAGCAACACCGACAAATAGTGACAACACTATTAGCGCAACCGTGAAGAGGAGGGCAAGTAGAACAGGGAGGACCCGGCGTCCTTTGCTGGACGGCCTCTCCCTCTCGTTGTGCACTCCCACCAAGGTTGCAGGTGAAGCGGTAACCATCATCGATTTTACCGTGAGTCCTGTGCCTCAAAAGCCTTTTTCAGACCGTCCAAGACATCCATGTAAGCGTAAATGTCTTCAGTCAAGTAATAGTCAGCCGGCATCACATATATGGCGTTCTTCTTTACAGCTGTGACATCGGCCAGAGAGGCAGAACCTTCAATGAGCTCCAGTGCGGGGGTAGTGTCCTCCCCCTCCCCAGTAGCAGCATCCCTGTCCATCACTAGGAAAAAATCAGGGTCGGATTGTGCTATCGCCTCAATTGAAATGTCGTCCCCCTGGTGGTTGGTCGACCCTTGTTCCTCCAACGCTGGTGTCAGATCCAGCAAAGAGAAGAATATGCTTGCACCGCGCCCGTCAACAGGGTTCGCGTACCTGATTTCGTTAGCGCTGGTGACGACACCCATGACTGTCATCTCTGGATTGTACGCCTGCTTTGTTTCCGTTACTTTCTGATCGAACTCTTCTAACAGCTCTTGAGCTTCATTCTGCTTGCAGAAAATTTCACCAAGTAGTTCAACCTGCTGCACTGAATACTCAGCTGGCCCTAAGTCACTCTGCAAGTTGACGAAGGCCGCATCAGGAGCAGCCTTTTTTACTGCCTCTTCCTGTTCTGCGTACCGGTAGCCATTCAAAACAATGGTGGGATCGGCCTCTACCAGGACGTCCAAGTCAGGTTCGGTGTGAGATCCCAAGTCCAAGATATTTTCGTCGTCATGCCACGGGTTGTTCTTAGACATGATGGCCCGCGGCGCGGCCTTCGGTGTGACACCCCAGGAGTTGAGAATCCCAAAAGCACGATTATCCGTGACCACCACAGAATCAAGGGAATCGACAGTTACCTCGTTGCCATCAAGGTCCGTGACTGTCCGTGGCAAATCACAGCTTTCGTCTGCAGTGTCCTCAGCGGCCTGTCTCACTTCAGCTGACTGTTCCATTTCATCTGCACCTTCCCCACCTGGCTCTGCAGAACAGCCTGACAGGGCAAGTAAGGTGGTGGTCGCCAGCGCGAGCACGGACAGATTTATAGATTTTCCTGGTAGCAAACGCGACACTTCTTTCTCCCTCGTTCGTTGTCCAGTCTGAGACCATCGGGCCCAGACTCACTTGGTGCCGCCTACGGCGAACTAGTGAGTAAGTTAGGGTAGCCTAACCTAAGCCAGTCTACTGCTGGTTCCCACTCACTGCAAGACTCTAACTTGACACTGAGCTACCTTTTCAAAGCAAACATCCCCGACCAACCTTTATCTTTCAGCCATGGCCAAGCAAAATTGGACAAAAACAACTAGATTATAAACATGAGTACGAACAATGACCCCTACAGGGTCCCCAAGGCCGCACCCACAAGCTCGCGCCCAACCCCTCCGCCCTCCCCTCCTAGCGCCCCACCAGCCACACCGGCACGGCGCAGCGCTGCCAACGCTCCCAGAACACAGGCACAAGGGGAACCGAGACGTGAAGAACCGAAAGTGGCAGGCCGAACAGAAGTTACTCCCCCAACAGACCCAGCAGTGCCCGCCCCAGCCACACCCGAGCAGGAACTTGAGATGCTGCTGGCCCGCGACACCACCAAACTAGGCGATGTGTTCCGCCTCCACATCCAAAAAGGTATGCCGATTCCCGAAGTAGCAAAAGAGTTGGACGTAGTGACGGAAGGATTCATTTACAGCTATCGGCAAACCATCAACGCTATCCTCGAAGGCCGATACCCCACGGCTGCCATAAGCGTCCGAGAAACAAGAGATTCAATTGCCGCTCTACTGCGTAGTGACATCTCAGGGCTAAGCAAAGAAGCTGAAACGATACTCAACCAAAGGCTGGACGACCTAAACCACCTGCTCTCACAAGCACAACCAAACACAAGTGAAGCCGCACACCAGACACCAGCAATTCCTCAGAAACTGTCCCCGCCACAACAGGAGCTCAAAGTTCCCACGGAGCCCGTTGATAAAAAAATACACAAATTGGACGGTAAGGAAGGAATATACGCCTTCTCCTACGGCTGGTACCTGGAGTCACCAATGAACCCAGACCTGGGAACCACGCTAATCAAAGTTGGCCATGCCACCGACCTGGGCCAGCAAATCAGAGACCAAGAAGAAACTACTGCCTCCCACTTACCGGAGCCCCTCGTGGTGGTAAGGGCCTACACCACTGATCCCGGACAAGCTAAAGCCACGGAAGCCCATTTTCGTAGGCTACTGGAAACAGCGGGCCACACGAACCCCCGGCGCCTGCCGCACCGGCGAGATCAAGTGGACAAGGAATGGTTTGTAACCAGCACAGATTTCCTCGATGCGGTAGCCATGGCCCTAGGGCTCCGCATCGAAATTGCTGAGGAGACCACAACCCGCAACTAACAGCGAACCGCACTGCACTAGCGACAGGTGCCCACTAGCACTCTAGAAACAATCTTGCCGTTGGAACCCCCTAGTATCGGAGTTCCAACGGCAAGGAAACTTGATCCTGACTCTTCTTATTCGTCTTCGTTGCTGTCGCGGCTGA
>CAYFPY010000033.1:0-7065 GCA_964345125.1 uncultured Actinomyces sp. | reverse complement strand
TTTATTCTCTCAGTGCTTTTATTCTCTCAGTGCTTCGGCTCCGTGGTTTCGGGGAAGTTAGCTATCTCAAGTGATTCCTTTGGTTTAGTTGCCAAACCCCAGATGGCGCCAAAGAACGCCAGTTTTGCTTCTTGGGAGCGGACAATGGCTCTATCGTGAAGAAACGTATGTCCCTCTTCCGGGTAGATCTCTAAAGCTACGGGGACACCATTGTCGCGCAGCGTTTCGTAGACGTGTTCAGCCCCTTCAGAAGGGGCTATCTCGTCATTACCGCCGGTGAGTAGCAGCAGGGGAGTAGTGACTTTGTCCAAGTGATTTGTTGGGTTCCTTTCGTCCCAAACTGGATCTTCTAGATCCGAAGCCCCCAAAAGGGTGTACGGGTAAAAGGACTCGAATTTGCTGGTTTCGTGCGCAAGCTGTCGCAGGTCCGTTATTCCCGATTGGATAACCCCGGCCGAAAAGATATTCGCGGTTTCCAAGGCTTTAAGCACGGTTGTTCCACCCATGGATCGTCCCATGATGGCAACTTTTTCTGGGTCCACCGTACCCTCGTCCACCAGATGTTGGGCGCCACTAACACAATCGTCCACATCCAACACACCCCACTTGCCCTCAAGGGCCGCTGTGTACTCCGCCCCCCACCCTGTCGACCCGTGGGGGTTCACCTGCAGGACCGCGAACCCGCGAGTTGTCCAAAACTGAACCCCCAAGTCCCAGCTAGGGTCGGAAGCGGTTGTTGGAACAGGGTTTACCAGAACCAGCAAGGGAGGCTTTGTTCCCGCTAAGGGTGCGTAGTCCTCGTTTCGCGGGGCGTAGAAGACGCCATGCACGGCTTGTCCGTCACTGTTGGCCCATTCAACGAGTTTCCCCGATGAGATTGATTCCTGCGCGATACGATCCTCGGTGGAGGGGCGAAGCAGTTTAGCGGAACCATCGGAAACTTCCACGATACTGGGGACCTTGGTGGGAGCGTCAGCCAAGAAGACAACGCGTCCGTGCTGGGCGGAGACGTTACCAGCTGGTTTCCAACCTAAATGCCATTCTTCTAGCTGCCCGTTGTCGATTCGAAGTGTGCCAATATGCCACTGCCCACCTTCCCGCCAGGAGCAAACCAGGTGGGTTTCGTCCAGGACCGCGTAAGAATGCTGCCCAAGTTGCCAGTGAGGTTGCGAAAAGGCTCGTGGTCCAGGGTGAAGCGCGCGTGTCCGGAGTTCTGTTCCCCATTCGGTGATGTTGTCCTGAGAGAGGCGGGCGAAACCTTCCGTGCGATAAAGGTTCGGCCAGCCGGTCGAGTCATCAATATGCAGCAAGTCGCCTACCTGAGTCCACCGGGGCTCGTAGGCACTAACACCACTATGTGCCACCAGTGGAAAAGAGGAGGTGACAACACCATCGGCAGCCAGAAACCCCACTTGAAGTTCGGACTGGTCCCAAGGCATGTGAGGGTGGTCCCATGATAGCCAGGCGAGCTTCTTTCCATCAGGGGAAAGAGTTGGGGCAGCAACGAAATCAGGGCCTTGGAACGTTACTGCGATGTTTTGCGATTTACGTGCCGCGGAACCGTCGAGGGGTATAGCAACAATTGCATGAAGGGGAGCTTCGCCGCCAGGTGGGTGCTCCTCTCGCACGGCGTACACTAGGCCTCGCTCAAGATCTATTTCAAAATCACCATAAAAGGAACCGTCGAGGGGGGTCAAGGGGACTAGGCGCCGGTGCCTGTCACTCACCCGAAATCCGTAGACTCGGTTATCAGTTCCATCAGAGACAACGAGCTGTCCGTCCTTCGCCGCGTATGCACGTCCGCCCCTGCCGTAGACGTTGGTTGCTACGTGCAGTAGGCGGCTTCCCTCTAGAAGCGGTAAAGCTTCCGTGGTTTGTCCCAGGGCATCTCTACGCAGCAGGACCGACCTACCGAGCCTGTGAGGGTTGTCTTCCACCCAGTACACGTCCAGACCATCAAACCGGAGCTGGCTGATGGCAACGTTTCGTTCCGTGAAGTTGGCTGGAGTCACCGGTGACTTCCACGTTCCGTACGGTTCTTGTTTGGTGAACATGTGCACCTCCTAACGTTCGTAGCCCTTATATTCTAGCGGCCAGTATCCTCCAGAGATCACCTCCGGTAGAATAGGGGTATGACCGTTCCAAATGAAGTTGACTTCCCCCTTCTTTACGGGATCAAAACGCCTCGCGACCTGAATTATCTCACCCCCACGCAGCTAGTCGACCTTTCTGCCGAAATAAGAGAATTTTTGATAAAGGCTGTGGCGAAAACTGGGGGACATCTAGGTCCGAACCTAGGAGTTGTGGAACTGACATTGGCTTTGCACAGGGTTTTTGATTCGCCGAAAGACACTCTGGTGTGGGATACGGGACACCAAACCTATGTGCACAAGCTGGTGACAGGAAGACAAGATTTTACGGGACTGCGCACCGATGGTGGACTGTCCGGCTACCCTGATCGTGCTGAATCGGAGCATGATGTGGTGGAGAACTCGCACGCTTCCACTGCACTTTCATGGGCTGACGGGGTGTCTATGCAAAAGTTGCGCAGCGGAGATAAAAGCGCAACGGTGGCGATTATAGGGGACGGTGCCCTAACTGGGGGAATGTCTTGGGAGGCGCTGAACAACATTGCTGAGGACGAAGAGCCAAGGCCGTTTGTGATCGTAGTGAATGATAATGGGCGTTCCTATGCCCCGACTGTTGGGCGGCTTGCCCATCGTTTGGATGCTTTACGCACTTCTTCAGAGTATGAAGAAACTCTTGCTAGAGGAAAGAGCACCCTGATGGGGATGGGTGAGGTAGGCAAGAGAACCTTTGAGGCACTCCACGGCCTCAAAACTGGTATCAAGGACGTTTTGGCTCCGCAGGCGCTCTTTCAGGACCTAGGCATCAAATACATGGGGCCCGTAGATGGGCACGACCAGGTTGCACTGGAGCTAACTTTGGAGCGTGCTAAGAACTACGGCGAGCCCGTGTTGGTTCACGTAAGCACGCAGAAAGGGAGGGGCTACATACCGGCAGAGACGGACCTTGCTGATCGTTTCCATGCTGTGGGGCAAATCCATCCTGAAACAGGCCTTCCCGTTGCGCCGAAACGTTTTGGGTGGACAAAAGTGTTTGCTGAAGAGTTAGTCTCGCTTGCCAGTGCGGACGAGTCTCTGGTTGGAATAACTGCGGCAATGCTTGCTCCTGTTGGTCTGCAGCCCCTGGCAACTGCTTTCCCCGACAGGGTGATAGACGTGGGGATAGCAGAACAACATGCTTTCACAGCAGCGGCAGGCATGGCGTTTGCTGGGGCGCACCCGGTGGTTTGTGTGTATTCAACCTTTATGAACAGAGCGTTCGATCAGCTACTGCTGGACGTTTCCCTGCACGACTCGCCTGTGACGATAGTGCTGGATAGGGCTGGGATCACGGGGGACGACGGCCCTTCGCACAATGGCATGTGGGATCTATCCCTTGCCGCCATGGTGCCTAAGTTACGTGTCTTTGCGCCCAGGGATGCAGCGAGGTTGAGGGAAGGACTACGAGAAGCAACAAACATTAAGGACGGACCCACCCTGTTGCGGTATCCGAAAGGCGAACCGGGGCCTGACCTGGAGGCTGTGCGCCAAGGGAATGGGTTGGACATAATGTACGAGTCTGAGAAAGAGGGCCCCTCGGTACTCATTGTTGCTGTGGGCGCGTTGGTTAGTGAGGCAGTAAAAGCCGGTGAAGAGCTGGGGCTTCAAGGTGTCAATGTCACGGTTGTCGACCCCCGCTGGGTGCTCCCTGTCTCCGAGCATCTTCTCGACTTTGCCTCTCCTTTCGACGCCATCATTAGTGTTGAAGACGGTGTCGTCAGCGGTGGCGTTGGCAGCGAAATAAGCCGCTTAGCCGGGGAACGTGGGCTGGCAAATGTGACCGTGAAGGGCGTTCCGAAGCAGTTTGTTTACCACGACAATCGGGTTGCTTTGCTTGAAAGATTTGGGATGGACTCTGCGGGGATCGTGGCTTCCGCTAAACAGCGATTAGGGTTGGGTGTCAGCTAGGCGATCAATGCCTCTGAGCTAGCGGGTCACACTGGCCAGCAGCTCTCGCTGCCAGGGACGTGCCCCGGCATCCTTTAGCCTCGTATCCAGGGGAGTCTGGGGAGGTTCCCAGGTTGCTAGCCGCTGCACTTTGGGCTCCAGCACCACTTCCGGTTCTAACTCGACGGTCTCTGCCGCTTTTTCTACTAGTAACCTAATTTCACTTAATCTTTCCCAAGCGTCGGTGTCTAACCTTTTCCACATGGAGGCGGCTGGCGGTCCTTGGTCGGAGCGTCGCCTCTGTTCGATTTGCTCCATATCTTCGGCGTCCAGGGGAATTGCTCCAGAGATCGCTTTCCACCATTTGTCACGGTGCTTCCTTGCTTGAGGGCGGCGGAAGTCGGGGATCTGCTGTATGGCAGATTTCGATTTCGGTAAAGCAATAGAGGCGTCAATGATGGCCCTGTTTGTTAGGATTCTGCCAGGGGCTAAGTCCAGTTGTTGGCCTAACTCTTCGCGAAGGTTCCACAGGCTCCGGGCAACAGCCATTTGTTCTCTGTTCTTGAGGCGGTTGAAACCCTTTAGATCCTGCCAGGATTTCTCTTTTGGTTGTAGTGGGTTTGCCAACAAGTGGCTAAACTCCTGGTTGGCCCATTCTGTTCTGCCAAGTTCGTTTAACTTCGTCTCCAGTACCTGTCGGAGTTCGTGTAGATTTGCCACATCGGAAGCGGCATAGTTCTGCCAACTGCGGGGCAAGGGGCGGGTTGACCAGTCTTCCTTCTGATGATTTTTCTCCAGCTCGATGCCCAGGAGTTCTTGGGTGATTGAAGACAGTGAGTACGAGGTCAATCCGATCAGCCTAGCTGCGATCTCCGTGTCAAAAACAAGGTCTGTTTCCAACCCTGACCTGCTTAAGTGGAACAGATCTTGGTCGGCAGCGTGTAACAGCCAGGTATCTTTGACGGATTCTGCGAGCGGTGCGAGGGAGGGGAGGGTCTGCAAGTCGAACAGATAGGTGGGGCCAGTGCTCTTCCGAATTTGCACAAGTTGGGGCGAGAAGCCGTAGCGGTAGCCTTGAGCGCGTTCCGTATCGATAGCGACCGGCCCACTCAATTGCGCCAGTGCTTCGCTGGCTTCAATAAAGTCCTGTTCCCTGTCTATTAAGAGCGGTGAGCTAACCATTCTCACCCCCAGCCCAGCGGGAGCCCTTCGGTAGTAACCCCGAATTTTTTAGGATCACCTGTGACCAGGCTTGTAGCTGTGGAGCCAAATCGAACGTTAGGGGCGTCCAGGAGCACCGCATTTCAGCGGTGGCTGTGGCACCTGTCAGGTGCAGGCCGCCAAAGGATTCGGTAGTTTCAACGGTTACGGTGCCAACGGGAAGCGAACTTGAACTGTGCTCTAGTTCCTCTGTCAACGTTTGCCAAACGACGGTGCCAAGGAGGGGGTCTGCTGCCTGTTCATCCTCCAATGGGAAAATTCCCCTGCCGACTAGGCGAAGCGGGCCACCCCAGAGTTCTTCTTGTTTGGGGTCATACAGTACTATTAGCACGGCCCGAATGCCTTCCGGGTTACCTTCGGCCGCGGTGAGTTCTACGGCCGCCGACCATGGTGCTAACCCTTGCGGTGCCCGGATTTCTTTGATTCCCAAACTGGCGTCAATCAGTGCTTTACGGAAGGTAAGTAGGGCGTCCGTGAACTCTTGTGGTGGCTCTGGAGAGGCTGATGCTGGTACGGTACTTGGCCGGATGTCTTCTTGCACAATTTCACTGTACGAAGACTTCCTTGCCAATGCTTTAGGGCGCGCCGTCACCGCGAGGAAAAAGGGTGTACCCTATGGTCAATAAGATCCTGTCGTGCAACGCTATCTCGTTGTAGAAGTCTTGGGGGGCAAAATGAAGGAAGCTAAGGAAATCCGTATAGCCAGCATTTCTGAGGCACGGGGACAACAGCTCGCGGACTCTGCTGGCGTGAGAGTCCCCATAGAGCAGACTTCTGTGTGGGGGAGATACCTGGAGACCTTTCCTGGACGGCAGTATCTGGGCTGCTACCTGGTCAGTGTTGCGGACACACCAAGCGCACTGGTCTGTCTTACGCGGTATCCGTACCATGGGTTTCATTTCCTTGCTGCTAACGGGGGTCCGGTCTGGTTAATCCCGCCGACTCCACAGAATGAGAACCTGGTGGCCGTGGCTCTCCGCGACTGGGCGAAAAAGAAGTGGCCACTAACCGCTTTCTTGCGTTTGCACTTGTTTTCGAAGGAAACTCCGGGGGAGCATCCTCTACAGCTGGTTGCCTACGACAGGACTGTAGAGATGGTGCTCCAGAAGGACTTAGACAGCCTCATTGCAGGCTTGAAAAAGAGGAGACGCACTCAGGTCCGTAGTGATTTGCGACGTCACCCGCTTACCATCGCCGATGAAACAAGTCTGGGGCAGTCAAGCTTCCGCGAGTACCACGCTTTGTTGCAGGAAACTGCGGCCAGGCAGGGGTTCCAGATCTGGGATATTGGCGTGTACCAGAATCTGTTACAACAGTTAGGGCATGGGCATGCGCGCCTTTTTACGGCGAGGGAAGAAGGCCACCTTGTCGGCTGGGCCATAGTCACCTTGCAAGGGGAGTATGCCAACTATTTGTACGCCTCCTCATCGCCGCGTGGCCTGGAGATAGGGGCTCCTCGCCAGATCCTTGTCCAGTCGGGGGTCGAGCTGGCGAATGAGGGATACAAGTTCATGGATCTGATGGGGGTGGGGTCCGAAGAGTACCCTGAACTTGATCACCTAACCACTTTTAAGTCAGGGTTTGCTCCCGGACTAACAGAGGTTGCTCCTGCGGTGGACATTCCGGTCAATGTGCTAGTGTACCGGTTCTTGAAGAAAAGCCGCTCCCTAAAACGACAGACCCGGGCAGGACTAGCCCAGTTCCGTGACAGATTTCGCAGCAGTTAGCACCAATTTTGGATGTCATCTGCCTAGATGATAGAGTAACTCTGATCGTATGCGGATGTAGCTCAGCTGGTAGAGCATCACCTTGCCAAGGTGAGGGTCGCGGG
>CAYFPY010000032.1:0-7246 GCA_964345125.1 uncultured Actinomyces sp. | reverse complement strand
GGAGGAAGAAAGGGAAGAGAAGGAGAAGGAACGGCGGGAGCGCGAGGCGAAGAAGGCAGAAGATGCCGCTGAGCGAAACGTTGTGGGGACTGCACAGGATTGCCCAGACGGCGGTTCAGTGGAATACAGGGCAGACCGCAACTGGACGCTGAAGAAAGCACGCGAAGATGCCAAGGAGCGCGGGTGCTCTACCTTCACCGAAGGTAGGTAATATTTAGTTGGGCTAACAGGTGTACTGGTTCTGCCCCCAGGCAGGAGTTTCCCCAGGATGTCCTGGTCACCTCTGTTTTGGTTCGCATGATGGTTTGTTGAGTGAACCAACAGAATGAGGTCGATCATGCGTTCGAAAGAAGAACATCTTTTTAGCAGAGTCCCGCTGATGCTCCTAATAGTTTTCATACTGGGGGCCCTGCTTGTACCAACCACGCTAAGTTACGCCGATGAAGGGGCTGGTGCTGGGGAGGCAGGAGGAAATTATGGGGGGCCTGGTAGCGGCATGTCGTTCCGCTGGTGGGCCCACGACAATAAAACGCGTAGCGGTAGTGCGTTTACCCAGATGACCAAATGGGGCGGGTGGTCTTCTAGCCCTATCACTTCAGCGCGGCTGCGTAATTTTTTTATAAATGGTCCGGGCGCCCAGGAGGGAACCAGTGCGAGCAACAAGGCTCCTAATGGCGGTGTCTGCTATCAGGCAACCACTAAGGCGATAGCAAAACATGGGGGAAAGCGGTCGGATTACCGGATTGTTCTGGTGGGAACCTTTCTAGGGGACGACCTGGGTACAGGTAAAGGGAAGATGCCCTACGACGGTGCCCCGGGCAACAACCATGCTCTTCGTAACAGCCTGCAGAGCGGTTGGGGAAAACTCAATGTGGGGCTGCAAGCAAAGACAGGCGATAAGAGCGGCTACCACGATTACGTCTATCAGCTTGCCTACGCTGAGAGCGGTCCGCGAGAAAGGCGAGTCTGCGTGGTGTTGAAATACAACCAGCCAGCCAACCCCAGCTACCAACTGAAGGTGAAGACCGAAGCGCAGGGAACCTTTTCTGTTGCCGGTACCACAGCGCCGGTACGGGACAAGATCACCTTGACCCCCAGTTCGTCAGCCAGCCCCGAAGAGTCACTACAGGTGCAGACAACTCTAAACTGGGCAGGTAATGCCACCACGGGGGCAAAAGAAGTGTCGAAAACTAAGTCGGCAACCAACCGGGGGAGCCACGTGTCACCAGAGTTCAAGCCGAACGATTTTGGTTTTAGCACCTGGCCTAGTGGAGAGTATTGGTTTGATGTGACCATCAAAAAGCAGAAGAACCTAAGCAAAAAAGTGGAACTCCCTGGGCGCGATGATCCGCAGGAGTCATGGTCGGTCAGTGTACCGGCACCGAAGAAAGTGCTGGTCTCTGACCAGACCGGTAAGCAGCTGGACCCGAAAACTAGGTTGGCGGCTGGAATGGGGTACATAGCGCAGGTCGAGATGAACGCCGCTGGCTACCGGGAGTTCGTGATTAGGGACCTGGTCGAAACGGACCAGGTCTCTGTTGGGAGTCCCGATTCAGATAGTCCCAAAGCCGTGCAGGTATTCACCCAGGAGGGAAAGGCCCTCCCAGCGAAAAATGTGGTGGTGGATATAGACAGGTCCCAAAAGGGACAGGTGGTGGTCACTGCAAAAGTCACCCTCCCCAAGTCGTTCGACACCACTGCTGACTACACGCTGAACGTTCCCACATACGTCTTGGCGACAGGAAAAGGGGGAGACTTGCCGGATAAGGCGGCTGCCTGCTATGAGCAAGAGTGTGTGGACGGGAACCGGAAAAAGGTAGAGAAGGTTGTGCCCAAACAAGACAAAGTCTGGGTGGTGGACAAGGAAGGCGCACTGGTGGCGGCCGACCCTGATTGGACGAACAACGTGGGCAGTGACGGTCAGGTACTTCTGCATGAGGAACCTGTGGGGGCAGTAGTGAACGGCCATATCCCAAGAGATTTAGCGCAGAACCTGTCCTCGTACTCCATGGAGGATGATTGGTCCCAGGCTGAGAAGTATGTCGATTTCACCAACATAGATGAGGAGCACGTCTGGGTGTATGCGGATGGGAAAGATGTGACGCACCTGTTTGCAATAACGAAGAAGGGGCACAGAACTATTGCAACCGCCCAAAAGGGGTTTCTTGAACGAACAGGTTCCCAACCTAGAGAAACTCAAATGAAACTAGTAGTGCTTGGACACATGCGCCCGTTCTCGGCAGAAACAGATACGAGCGGGCAGAGGATTGAGGTAAGGAACTCTGGGAGCCAGAAGTGGAACGGAGAGGTCGGTATGACAAACGAACCAGCCATTTTTGTTTGGAATCCCCACCCCAACAAGAAGGTAAAAGGGGAGATCAGCCAAGGTGGGAAAGACCAGTCAATTGACAAGACCATGGTGTTTCCGGGGCAGAAGATAAAATACGAACTGAGCGTTGATATGGGCCTTCCCAAACAATTGCAGCACGATCTAAATTTCTTCGGGATTGAAGACACGTATGACCCTTTGTTTGACCCGGAAAAAACCACCTTGCAGGTGGTTGGCAGTGAGGGTGTAATCAGCAGAGATCGCTACCAGGTGGAGTGGGACGATTCAAACCACAAGTTCGTTGTTTCATTCGCACCTGACTGGGTGCTAAATAACGTAGGGGAACGCAATCTGACGATCACAGTCTCGGGGTTTGTCTCACCTGAAGCACAGCCTGGCGTAGCTCTTACAAACTCGGCTGAGCAAGTGGTGAATGAGAGTCGAACGCCAACCCCAAAACCTAGCGTAGAGATTCCCCGTTTCGAACCTGTAAAGGAGGATCTCAAATGTGATTACGAGGAGGGTAGCTATACGAACTGTACAGATATAGATGGCAAGGTTGTGGTCTCCGGCGACCGCATAACCTACAGGCTCACTCTAGACGCTCAACCGGCACGCAGTCGTTTGGCGTATGACGTCCACAAACTCGGGCTAGTTGACCACTTTGATGCAAAATTTGTGGACCTAAAGGCGGAAGATATCCGCGTGTTCCAGCAGGAAAGCGGCGAAAATGTGACAGAGAAATTCAATGTGCAGGTGCTGGATTCTAAGGCTTACATTTTCGCTAAACAGGTGGACACGGTGCTCCCTGGTGGTCAAACCATAGCTGGAGACCCACAGCCTCTAGATTTGGCCAAGTACGCACGGTCAGCCATTGATGCATCGCAGGACGCTACCATCGACCAGTCGCTGTTAGGGAAAAAGTACTATGTTTATTTGACTGCCACCGTGAAGAATGCAGCGGATGGCAAGGTCATCAAGAATGTTGCTGAGCAGAATCTAGAAAACCTGGTGAAACGGACCCAGGTGGTCTCCAATGAGCTTAAAAACATTTCACCCTCTAAAGACGTGTCAGTTGAGGTTGGAGGAGCTTCGGTGAACGGTACCGAAATTCCCTTGAGAGAAGTGTTTAACTATCGACTGAGTAGTTCCGTGCTACCAGCAAACCGCGCCTATCCCACCAGTGAATGGAGCCTGGTGGACAACTACGACCAAGTGGCAGACAGGTACACGGGAAGCTGGCAGGTATTAGCAACAACCGACCTTTACGAGGGCGATCAGCTGGTAGCTGGGGCAGGTGACATTTTGGCGCAAGACCAAGGAAGTCGGCAAGGAGATCGGGAGGGAGAGAACTTTTTCAAGGTGACGGATTCTGACGGGGTGCTAAGGGTGGAAGCAAACGGCAACTACCTTCGCCTGATCAACGAGCAGCTGGGAACAGAGCAAGGCTGGGAAATCTACGTACAGATGGAAAGGATCCGTCCCGGAACAATCATCAACACTATGGGCGAGCAGCACAATGGTCAGGAACGTCCAGCAAATGAGGTTGCGACCGAAACACCAGAAAACCCCCAAATCTCGCTGGAGAAATTCGACACGCAATCCGGCGAGGTGTCGGGTGATAGGGATAGTGCAGAAGAAGCTTTGAAAATGGATTCTTCCGAGCAGGAGCTGAGCTTCCTGATCAAAAACGAGGGCGACGTGCCCCTTCACAAGTTGGAACTCTCAGACAGAACGCTACGGGGTAGTGGACACGTGGAAGCCCTAACGTGCGCGGAGGAGCTCGATAAAATAGTCTTGCAGCCCAAAGAAACTGTTTCTTGCAGCGGAAGCCTGCTGGGAGTGAACCCCGGTAGTGAACACCGAAATGAAGCAACCGCAACAGCAACGTCCCTCTATACGGGGTCAAAGGTTGAAGATCTGGACCTTTGGAATGCTTTCCGGCCCGAAGGGCGGCAGGTACCACTTGCCAAGACAGGAGCCTCCGTCTCGGCGGGCCTCATGGGACTGGGCTTAGTTGTGGCAGGCGGCTCAATTCTTATGCGACGGCGGGAATACTAGTCTTCGCCGGGTGGCAAGACTTGGGCAAGTAAAAGGTACAGGAACACCCAGGGGCTCCAACCCTCGAGAGGATATTCCTCTTGCAGACGCTGCCTGACCAGCTCCAGAGCATCGGCAGCGTCTGCTTGCTCGTCAGCGTCTAGCACCAAGCCGTATAGTTTACAGACATCCCTCAAACTAGGTTCGTTGCGGAGCGAAGACAGGTGAGAAACGGCCGGCTTCCTCCCAAGCTCATAGCTAGCGTTTAGGGATTGGCG
Source organism: uncultured Actinomyces sp. (assembly GCA_964345125.1). Taxonomy (GTDB): domain Bacteria; phylum Actinomycetota; class Actinomycetes; order Actinomycetales; family Actinomycetaceae; genus Scrofimicrobium. The sequence continues at coordinate 2,599 of CAYFPY010000032.1, read as the reverse complement.
GATTGAGTCCCAGTCAGCAAAAGAGCGCAATGGCGAGAAATAGAGCAATCGGTGCAGGTCTGCCACCAGATGCGTGTCGCGTGTGAACTGATTGCCGTTTTCCCTGCCTTGAAGGTCGGGACGCAAGACGTCCAGGTAGGAAACGCTTGCTGAGTTTGTGGACGCCCCCAACGTAAGCGAAAGAAACACATCTTTCTTGGACGGCTGCGCGGCTTCACCAAAGGAGATCCGGTGGCACGAAAGAAGCTCCTCCAACGAAGCTGGCTGGCGTTCATGAGCGATCGTACGTAACACCGAACCAAAACGTTGTGAGTCCTTCATATTTCTTCGTACCTCATCCCAAGCGTCCCTTTTAATGTTTTTTGCAAAAAAAGCGAGAGGATCGACCCGCACGAAAGTGTCTGGTTCTAGCGCTTTGTGTAGTAAACGAAAGACTGCAGACCGGCCGGAACGGGCTCCAGGACGAAAGAAGAGTGCGTCTCGAACCTCCTCTATTTCCAAGGAATCCAACAAAGGAGGGGGGAACGGCTCCCGTCGCAGGGTCTCATTAGATAGCGCGTAAACCACTTCTCGCACTGCTTGTAATGTGGGCGCCTTCAGCATTTCCACGGCCCGCCACCACCCCGTTACGCCCTTTTCCAGCAATGCACTTAGATGAAATTCGAAAGCAGGGTCGGGAGCTAGTGATCCCGTGCTCCCAAGGAGAGCATCGCCCTCGAACTCGTACTCCACCCTCCCCACGTTTTGGCGGTAGCGCAGGTGAAGCATGCCAGAACGAAAGTGCCCCAAACCTGCCGCCCTCCAAGCGATACGCGTTGGCCGGTCGGCCACAGGAACAACTGGTGAACCAGACCAGACCACCCGCATCGGAAGCAGGTAATGCTTCCCTTTTCTTCCCACACCTGTCTTCGCGGTCGACCACGCCCATAGTGGTAGGATCACGAAGGTTTGCGAAGAAGAGGAAGGACCCATTCCGGTAAGAGTTGTTGCGGCAGCCTCACCCACTACAACGTCTGCCAGATGAGAACAGAACCGTTCCAGCCAGGGGTGCAAGGGTAGGTCACTAGAGGCAGGCCGTCCTGGCAGGGTAAACCCCCTCAAACAAGTAGAATCCTGCCCATTCGCCGCTGGATGCTGTGCCGGTTCCGTCTGCTCCATCACGTCTCCCAAAACGTAGTCCAAAAAGCAAGACTAATCTCGACACTCGCGGAAAATAGCTAGAGCCAAACGTTCTGGGGACAGCGCTTGAGTCCCGAGGATGTGGAACCACTAATGTTGGTCAGGTGCTCGTTGAAAAGCGGCCGCATAGACCGCTAATAGCACCAGAAAGGTGACTGAGAAGCCAGCAACAGTGTCGGTCAAGAAATGCGCGCCCATAGTAAGCCGGGAAAAGGCAACAAGAAAAGCCCAAGCAGCACCTAACCAAAAAAGCCAAGAAACTCGTCGTCGTAGCTTTGCCGACAGAGCGGCCCAAGCAGTGAGCAGCATCAGGGTGGCAGCATTGGAAGTGTGGCCGGACGGGAATGATTTGAACTCCTCACCAAGCACCCCTTGCTCAAGTAACATTTCTCGCTGGGGGTATCCAGGCTGCCACCAGGACATGAATGCAGCACCCTCGGTTTCTGTAAGCATCCGCATCCGCGGCCTCTCCCAGAAAATTTTTACGACGCCCACGATAATCATTTCCAAAAAAGGTACCAGGAACAGTACGACTGCCACACGAGTCACGAAAGCGTCGTCAACTTCCCGACCTAAGTTCCACGTTGTCGCTACGACACCGCCAACTAGAACCAGAGCCACCGGCGCTGTCCAAAACAGTGACAAATCACCGTAATCTAGGGGGATCACGGTGCCGCCGACAAAAGCTACCCCCACCGAGACCACTCCGACAAAGCCCTGCAGGATACGCAGAACAGGAACAGTCCACACATTACGGCCCATAAAAAACAGCGTGCCACTGCTTGCCCAGGCTAAAAAGGCCGGAATCTCACCGTAGGCAGCTAGGAAGGTCCCCAGTCGGTTGCCGGGAGAGTAGAGGGCTTGCGAAATAGACAGGTCCCACAAAGATCCTGCAACGAAAAGTGAAATGAGGATTCCGGAGAGCACGACAACATTGGTTTTCGGAACAAGCTGGTCAGCAGTGGTCGTGTGGGGGGCCGGAGCAATATGTGCCAAAACGCAGCCTTCCTTTGCTTTGTGATGTCGTCAGGAGACATTTCCATTTTGTCAGGCACCGTTTCGGTTAACGTCAACAACACGCATCTTTTTGGAGCACGCATTGCAGCGCCTAGACTAAGGTTCCCCACGCGTAGAGACGTTAAGCTTCAGTTTGGTCTCAATTTCTGGGTTTCGTTCTCGTCCAGAGGGTGGCACGCACTTCTCAGGTACTATTGTCATTTGAAGTTTAGCTAGTGGCCCAGGTTCTCTTGGGCAAGATAGGTGCAAAATGAAGAAGATGAAAAAGTTCGGGATCTTGGCCGGAACAGCACTCTTGGCTGCTGGTAGTCTGGCGGCTTGCTCCGGGTCAGATAGCGCCGAAGGAGCCCAATGCGTTGGTGTGTGGACTCCCGAAAGCATAGAGGCCGAAGGGGAGGTCATG
>CAYFPY010000031.1:0-7443 GCA_964345125.1 uncultured Actinomyces sp. | reverse complement strand
CCGGGGGCAACTCCTGCGCGGAAGCAACGGTAGCCATCCCGGCACTGGTCAAGAACGCAATGGCGGTAGCCCCCACCACAGCTGACGCTTTCTTACGCGTCATCGCTTGCGGTATCAACCCGGATAACGCTCTGGTCGTCTTACTCATATTTTCCTTAAATTGTTCGGCTTTCTGGCAGTCAAAATCCAAAAAAATAGAAAACTGCTTGCACCCTAGGCACTCGCTAGCAACAGACTACATGTTCAACAGCGATTGCGTACAGATTTTAAAATGGAGCCACCTGCGGGAATTGAACCCGCGGCCTATTCATTACGAGTGAATCGCTCTACCGACTGAGCTAAGGTGGCGTGCAACAACCAAGTATAACCGACCGGCTCGCTAGATCGAACCCCAAGAAATGGGGCAACCACCACAGGTCACCTACTCACAGACCAAACCATCAACCGGCACAACACCATCCAACAGGAATGCGTCCACCACGTCGACAACGCACTTGTCTGCGTCCTTAGTGTAAGCACCATGGCTCCAACCCTCCACAGTAACCAAAACGGAAGTCACCAACTGGTCCGCAAGCCCTTCTGCCATTACATAGGGCGTGGCAGGATCATTTGTTGTGCCAATGATCAGTAGTGGCGGCGCTTGGGGGGCTGCTAGTTGGCTGCGGACTTTCCTACTTTCGTAAGGCCACTGCTCTAAGCCGGCGGAACCAAAACCATATCCCTCCCCAAGGACTGGGAACTCTTCTGCTAAGGCAATGCCGTTAGCTTCCCATTCATCGACGGTTCCTGACGGTTCGTAGTCCAGTGCGTTCACCGCAAAAAATGCATCTTCCCCATTGTCGTAAGTTCCGTCCATCTGGCGTCCTCTGTAAAAATCAGCGACGAACTGCAAACCGGAACCGTCCCCCTCCATGGCTGTGGCGACCACCTGCGTGAGCAGTGGGTATGTGTCTTCTCGGTAGAGAGAGCCCACCACGCCTGTGACTGCTTGAGATACGTTCAGCATCCTGTCGGGATCTGCCGTTGGGAGGGGTGCGTCTTCAATTTGGGCAAGTAAGTCAATCATCTGCTTCTTGCCGTCCTCCAAGTCCCCATCAAGGGGACAGCTAATGCCCGCCTGGCAATACTCTATCCAGTGGTATAGGGAATTTTCCATCCCCTCCAACTGGAGGGCAGCTAGTTCGTCACCCCCAACCGTCGGGTCGACAGGCCCATCGAGGACCAGTCTTCCCGCCCGGTGTGGGAACTCCTGAGCGTAGGTTGCTACTAGCAGAGTGCCGTAGGAATAGCCCACCATGTTCAGCTTGTCCTGCTCAAGCAGTGCTCTAGCTAAGTCAAAATCACGCGTCGCGGAGTCCGTGTCCACGTAGCCAAGGATTTCCCCACTATTTTCTTGACACTTTTCCGCTAGCTTTTCCACTTCGGCCGCGTAGTAGTCAGCTTTCTGCTGTCCGGACTTGTCGGACAGGTCCACTTCGCGTTCGGCTTCTGCGTCGCGTTCCTCGTCGGTGTAGCACCGTACCGGAGTGGAGCCCCCCACACCGCGGGGATCTAAACCAACTATTTGAAACGTTCTTGCCAACTTTTCTGGCAGCTGGTGCGCCACCACTGAGCTGAGCGACTGTACAGCGGCACCGCCTGGGCCACCCAGGTTGTAAAACAGTGCGGGAGCATCCCTGCCTGCCGCCACGTATCTGCCCATAACTAGTTCCACCGGGTCACTGTCTGGTTCATCCCAGTTCAGGGGCGCTACGAAACTGGTGCATTCATAGTTTTCCAAATCTTCAGGTTCAGGCATCATTTGTTCAACGATTTCGTCAGCTTCGCATTGTCGCCATTGCACTTTCTGCTGGTAATAATCCGTGAACCCTTCAGGAGCTGCCTCCCGCGGCATGAGTGTCTGGCCCCCTGACTGTGCCTGTGCACCCAGGTCTTCCAACTTGCTTTGCCCTCCAGCGTCCCCTCCGGTGCATGCGGCAAGTACGAGGGCCGTGGCAGCACCAACCACCATCAGGGTTCGCCCCCTACTGCGAAGGTTTGGGGAATTGTTTGTTTGTGGCGTCATTTGCGTCATGCCTCTCCGGTGTCCCGCCCTAGACGGGAATGTAGTTGGCTGCCAACTGTGGTTCAGCAAGGGAAATAATGAGGGCCTCCAAAACCAATTTTACAGCCATGTTTGTTTGGAGCCGCTCCCGCGCCAGTGCCACCGCGTCTACCGCAGCCAGTACCTCTTGGGGGGAGGACGAAGCTGCCCTTTCTTGAATCTCTGGAACCAAGTCAACGTTCACGACGCGTTCACCCGCCCCCAGTTGGGTCGCTAAAATATCCCGATAAAAACCGGTCAAATCCACCAAAGCTAAATCCAACGCATCCGCCAATGCTCTGGTTCCACGCCGTTTCTGGTCATCCTCCAAATCTCGGACCAAGCCCCGCAACTGCCTGGGAACGGCCTCCCCCTCACGTACACCGATGGAAGCGAGCAAGTCAGCCCTTTCCTGTTCGTTGACCCGCTCGGTGCGCTCTTTCGCTATCTGGGTGGCTCTCTGTTCCATCCGGTGAGCCACCACCACCGCACCACTGACGCTACGCGCCTGCAAAGGCATGGTGAACAGGGCTTTACGCTGTTCCCTCAGATCAGGGTCACGCAACATGGCTCGGGCCACGCCCACATGAGATTGTGCGAGTGTCGCAGCCCGCAACGCGGCGTCCTCGCCCACCCCTTCCGCATCCACCAGGTAGTCAGCCACCACCTGCGCTGGGGGTGTCCGCAAATTCAGTGACCGGCACCGGGACTGGATGGTGGGCAACAGGTCAGCTGCACTGGGGGCGCACAGCATCCAAATGGTACGGTCAGCTGGTTCTTCAATGCTTTTAAGGAGGACGTTGCTCGCCTCTTCAGACATTCGGTCCGCATCTTCGACAATCATGATGCGCCACGCGCCACTGATAGGACTGTCGTACGCTTCCTGCACCCAAGAACGCACATCGTCTTTTTTGAAAATAACTTTATCCGTAGTTTTCACGGAAACATCGGGATGTGTGCCCCCCAGGACCGTGCGGCACGCCTTACATTCCCCGCAACCCGGAACACTGCCAGGCACATCCCCATCCCACCCGGTGCACTGCAAAGCAGCTGCTAACGCGCGGGCAGCCGTGGAACGGCCAGAACCTGCTGGCCCCGTGAAGAGCCAAGCGTGGCTAAGCGCTTGACGTGACGCTTCAAGGTTGGTTGCACTTTCCTGCCCCTCCAATGCTGCTGCCTGCAAGGCTGCAACCGCTGCTTCTTGCCCTATCAGCCGATCCCACACGGCCTTGTCGGCCGGACTCATGGTTCCACACCCGTCAGTAGGCGACCTGCGAGGCTTCCCGCAATCCGCTCAAACACTTCTTCAACTGAACCGTGCCCGTCAACCACCAGGAACCGTTGCGGGTTCGCTTCCGCTAAACCCAGGTACTGCTCGCGCACCTGCTCGTGAAATTTCGCTCCCGCGCTTTCCATCCGGTCCAAAGCGGCACCGTCCCGCCCCAACCCAACAGTGGGAGGCAAATCAATTAAAACCGTAACATCGGGCTGAAAACCTTCTGTAGCCCACAGGGAAAGCTGCTCAACTTCTTCCACACCCAAGTCCCGGGCCGCCCCCTGATAAGCGACGGAGGAATCAATATACCTATCAGAAAAAACCGTGAACCCCGAAGCCAACGCTGGCCTAACCAAGGTGGAAACGTGGTACGCCCGGTCAGCCGCATACAGCAGGGCTTCCGTGCGTGGGTCTATGTCTGTTGGGCCATGTTGCAAGAGTTCTCGCAACTCCGCCCCCAGCTCGGTCCCACCCGGTTCCCGAGTGGAAAGGACGGGTGCCCCCTCCTCGTTGAGCGCTTCCGTTAGCAGTCGCAGCTGCGTACTTTTCCCGCTACCATCCCCGCCCTCAAACGTTACGAACCACCCCCGGGTGACCCCGGCATCAACCTGCCCCAACTGCTGGTCAGGTGGGGAAAATTTACCTTGCTTGAACAGGGCGGCAAGAGCAACTACAGGATCGTTCACTTCGTTTTTTTCTTCACGGTTCTAGCAGTTTTGTTGCGCTGAGCTGCAGTAGTTTTCTTCGCCGGCGCCTTCTTAGCCGGCTTCTTCTTGGCGGGCTCCTTATCCCGCCGGTCCGCAAGCAGCGTGTAAGCACGCTCCGCAGTCAGATCCTCCACCGTTTCACTTCGGGGGATCGAAGCGTTCGTAGTTCCATCCGTAACGTAGGGACCAAACCGTCCGTCCTTAGCCACGACCGGTTTACCTGTAACTGGATCTTCCCCAAACTCCCGCAAAGACGTTGCTACCGCACCGCGACCTCGCCGCTGTTTCGGCTGGGAATACAGCTGCAGCGCCTCCTCCAACGTGACGGAGAAAAGGGCCGGCTCATCGGGAAGAGGGCGGGTGTCCCGCCCCTTCTTCAGATACGGTCCGTACGGACCATTCTGCGCAGTGATGGGCTCTCCCGTTTCCGGGTCCACCCCCACCTCCCGCGGAAGAGACAAAAGCTGCAGCGCCTCCTCCAACGTGACTGTCGCCAAGTCCATGTCCTTAAACAGAGAAGCCGTTTTAGGTTTCACAGTAGTTTTCGACTTCGGTTTCTTTTTCCCCTCTTCCTGTTCAGGTTCGGGGAGCTGCTCCATAACGTAGGGACCAAACCGCCCATTCTTGGCGACAATGGTTCGCCCATTTTCTGGGTTTACCCCAATCACCCGCCCATCCGCCGCGGACTCGTCCAACAACTGCTGCGCAACCTGGGGCGTCATCTCATCAGGAGCGATACTGTGCGGCACAGACACCCGCCGCTCATCACTGGTCTCCAAGTACGGTCCCCACCGACCCGAACGCAACACAATGTTCGGCGCCACCTCGACAGAGTTCACCGCGCGAGCATCAATGTCACCCAAATTTTCCACCACGTGAGCCAACCCGTGGCTAGCCAAAGACGGATCCAAACCGTCCTCACCAAACTTCTTCCGAGTTTCCTCATCCCCAAAATAAAATTGGGACAGCCAGTGGTTACCCTCCGCTTCGCCAGCCGCAATACGGTCCAGGTCCGCTTCCATCTCAGCTGTGAACTGGTAGTCCACTAACTCCGCCAAGTTTTCCACCAAAAGTCGAGTCACCGAGAACGCGAGCCACGTAGGAATCAGGTACTGACCGCGGTGCATAATGTATCCGCGGTCGCTGATTGTTTGCATCGTGGCAGCATAGGTGGAAGGCCTACCAATCCCCAACTCCTCCATAGCCTTCACCAAAGTAGCTTCCGTGTAACGTCCCGGCGGGGTCGTTCTGTGGTCGTCAGGTAAAGTAACCTTCTCAACCACCTGCTGACCTTCCTCGACCTGCGGCAAATCAGCAGCATCCTGGGTGGCTTTCTTATTCTTCTTCGCCCCCGCACCCCGGCTTTCCTTATACAAACGCTGGAAACCGGGATCGGTGATCACCGTTCCTGCCGTAGAGCCGGTTACCGTCGAAAAGCCTGCCACAGGTGCGGAAAGAGGTAACTCCACCTTCACGGTGGCGGTGTACCCCACCGCATCCTTCATTTGCGAAGCAACAGTGCGCTGATAAATCAGACGGTACAAAGCTAGCTGCTGAGCTGAAACCTTCCCCGTCAAAGAAGCTGGGTCCGTGAACGTCTCCCCCGAGGGGCGAATAGCCTCGTGGGCTTCCTGAGCACCCTTCGCCACCTTCGCATACACGCGTGGTTTCTCTGGAACACTATCGGGACCATACCTGCCAACTGCCGCTTTGCGGGCAGCGGCCAAAGCCTGCCCGGACAGGTGAGCTGAATCCGTCCTCATATAGGTGATATACCCGCCCTCATACAGTCCCTGAGCGGTCCGCATGGTCGTCGCCGCGTTCCACTTCAGTTTGCGGGACGCTTCCTGCTGCAACGTGGAAGTGGTGAAAGGGGCCGCTGGACGCCGCTTATAGGGCCGCGACTCCACTGCCGTCACCTCCCCTTTAACCCCCGACAGGGCTTCAGCCAGTTTCTGAGCCACCTCACCATCAATAACGTACGTGCCAGCCTTAACGGCCCTTTCTTTCAATTCACCCCGGTCCGTGAAATCAGCGGAAGCAGCAACTGGAGAATCATCCAAACGGTCTATTTTCACAGTGAAAACGTCATCGTCACCGCCGCCAGCACTGACAGTGGACTCCAGCGACCAGTATTCAGCGCTAATGTGAGCCATCCGCTGCTGTTCCCGCTCCACCACAAGTCGTGTCGCCACCGACTGGACGCGCCCCGCCGAAAGGGAAGGTGCCACTTTCTTCCACAAAACTGGGGACACTTCGTAACCGAACAGCCGATCAAGCACCCGCCTGGTTTCCTGGGCGTCCACCAAATCCTCGTCAATGTCCCGAGTGTTTTCCAAAGCCGCAGTAATAGCTTCCTGGGTGATCTCGTGGAACACCATGCGCTTGACCGGAACCTTCGGTTTCAACACTTCCAGCAAATGCCAAGCTATTGCTTCACCCTCACGGTCCTCATCCGTTGCCAGATAAAGCTCGTCAGCTTCCTTCAAGGCAGCGCGCAGTTCCGAGACCCGCTTCTTCTTATCCGGATGAACCATGTAGTAAGGCTTAAAGTTCTCTTCCACGTTCACCGCGAACCGGGAGTAGGGCCCCGACTTCATGTTCTTCGGTAACTTCGATGGGGTGGGGAGGTCACGAACATGCCCAACCGAGGCTTCCACCTGGTACTCGTCCCCTAAATATCCCCGAATCGTCTTCGCTTTCGCGGGAGACTCCACTATTACCAGCTTCACTCCGGCAACACCGTCCTTGTAACTTATCCCTACAACTTCACGTAGTGTTCTACGCATTGCTTCTGCCCAACCTTAACATGCACAAAACTTGTCACAAGGTAGCTAGGAGGGCCTGTGGATCTGTTCCACTCTACCGCTGACGATATAACGAGCCACCCCACCCCGGTCAAGTTCCAACCGCGCGGCGCCCCGAGCCAATCGTCCGCTACACCACTATTTCCAGGACCCCGCTGCGCAGCAACTCCGGCAAGACTTGTCGGATTTCTCTGGTTACTTGACTCTCTTCCTCACCCAACAAGTCCGCGATAACTGGTAACACTTGGGCGGGGGTCAGTTCGCCCTCGCAAACACCCACGAACGCACTGACAGAGGAGGAAACTCGCTGTGGCCGACCGCCGGGGATTCCCTGGGTGAGGCGCAACAGCTGCGGATCGGGCTGGCCGGGAATGTAATAGCGTTCTTCCCGCACGTCCCCCGCTCTTACGAAAGTTTTCTCCTGCCATTTGGGGTCCAACCGCAAGTGCTGCAGGGCACGCAAGGTTGCCTCACCATCTGGTGCGTTAGCGTCCGTCAGATCTTCACACAAAACAATTTGGCTGTCTTCGCCGGTCTGTGCGTGTTGTGGCCCGGCCTGTTGTGGCCCGG
>CAYFPY010000030.1:0-8631 GCA_964345125.1 uncultured Actinomyces sp. | reverse complement strand
AACGATATTCGGATCAGTCAAGCTTGTGCCGAAGCTTCCCGCAACTTCCGCTTCCACATTAAGTTCTGGAAGCGCCACTTCGGTGATAGATGCCGGTCCCGCTTCTTCCTTTTCGGTGACTTGTGGGCCGCGGCCGGGGCGTATCCGAGCCGTCACGGCAACCACGGCTGATCGGAAACCTTCCGGGTCAATGAAACGTAGTATCCCAAAGTAAACAACCAGTATGACCAGGGAGACGACAATCAGTTTCAACAGTGCGTCAGTTACTCTACCCGCTGCAGACACCTCGGGGCTGATGGGGGAAAGTACGGACATCACTCCCCAACCGACAAGTGCTGCTACTGCCATGGCGAACAGGGAGCGCCCAAAGTTGCGAAGAATACGTTTCGGGGAAATGTGGGGGAGGACTGTGCCTAGCCACAGTAGGCTGATAATTCCTTGGATGATTCGTCCAACTGTTTCTGCTCCTGCTGCACCAATGGTCCACCACTGTGCTTCCAACGTGAAGTAAATACTCCACCCCACAATGATCTGCGCAATAGTTGGGGGAATGACGGACAGGAACACGGGCCGGGCGTTCTCCAGGGCGAAAAATGCTCTCTGCGACATCACCACTAAACCAACAAAAGGTAAACTAAGTGCCAAGGCAACTAAAACGTTTCCATAAAGGGCTGACGACTCTGAGCCGAATGTGGGCATCAACAGCTGCATGACAGGCATTGAGGCAACCAACAAAATAGCGGCTGCCACGCTGGACAGCATGCTGATTAGCCGCACTCCACTTTCATAGTGGTCAGCGGCTTCACCCAAATTGTTCTCGGCGACACTGTTTGCCAGACGCGTGAAAATGGCGGTAGCTAAAGTGACTGCCACCAGCGACTGGGGAACCATGAAAACCATGAACGCGTACTGGTAAGCCTGCGTTCCAGCTACGAGCACCTCGGTGTCTGTCGTGAACCGGTCGGCCCTGGTAATTATCTGGTAGGTGGAGATCACACCAAGCTGGCTGACCAGCAGGGTCAGGAACGCCCATTTAGCAACCTGTGAGGCTGAACCGAAATCGGTACCCCGAAACTTGAAGTTCAAGCGCAGCTTCAGTTGGGCTTTCCGCAGCGGTATCAGCAGGACTAAGGCTTGCAACACCACGCCCAAAGTGGCGGTACCACCCAGGAAATACATTTGGGTTGTCGAAACCTCCGTTGCCGGTAGCACTTCACCGGCGGGTCCCCAAACTTTCAGGTAGAAGCTCAGTGTGGCTATGCCGATCACGTTGTTCACTACCGGCGCCCACATGTACGGACCAAAAATGCCGCGCGCAATGAGCAGTTCGCCCAGCAGATTGTAGATTCCGTAGAAAAAGATTTGGGGGATACAGATCCACGCGAAGGAGACCGCTAAACTGCGTTCTGCAGGAGCCAGGTCGGAGGCCAGGATTGTGATGATGAGCGGGCTTGCCACCAAGGTTAGTAGCGTCAAACCGAACAGTAACGTCCCGGCAAGGGTGAGCAGTTTGTTGACGTAAATGTTCCCTGCCCGCCCTCGTTTCAGGGCGCTCACAATTTGGGGAATCAAAATGGCGTCGATCACCCCGGCGGCCAGCAGATTGTAAATCATGTTGGGTAGGGCGTTGGCGACGGAAAACGAGGCGGCAGTTCCCGCGGTAACTCCGATTGCTGCGACTAGTAGAGCGGAGCGAACAAACCCAAGCAGGCGCGAAATTAGGGTGCCTGATGCCATGAGGGCGGAAGAGCGAAGCAGGGTTACCTGCTTGGGGTGCAGTGCCTCATCTTCGCCCTCGTGTGGGGCCTTAGGTTCCTCGTCGGGGCTTCCGCCCGTAGGGGTTTCCGTCATTTCTTTTCAGCCTCGCTTGCGGGATCAGGTATTTCACCGGTTGGACGCTTCCTCCTGTTTTTTCGTAAGGAACGCACCAAACCTAAACCAAACAAGCCTACCAAAACTGCGCCGATGACGACCGTAAGCGTATCTTCCACTCCTGCGCGTAGGCGCACGTGAATGTCGGTTCTCCTGTCCAACTCGACACCGTCGCTGGTGGTGACAATCGCGGTAACGTCGATGTTGCCTGTGCCGACAGCGGTCATGGGAAGGGCGACGTCGACGGTACCTTCTGCGGGGATCCGCGTGGTTACGGGACTACCGGGTTGGAGCCTGTCGTCGGCGGGGATAAGCGTGACTTCCACGTTGATTCCGGTTTCGCTGACGTTGGTTAGAAGTAGTGGCAGGTCCGCTTTGTAGTTCATCATGTTGATCGTGGAGGTTGGGGCAATTTCTACCACGTTTATCGCTGTTTCAAGATCTTTGAGAGCCTGCTTAACCAGTTTTTTTCTTTCCTTAGTGGAAATGTTGCTTTGGGTGGCGGGCAGAACGATCGCATCGACCTGTTTCAGCAGCTGTTCGGGTTCGTCAGTTGACCGGGATATTTGGTGAGCGTGGTCGTAACCTTCTGCTAGCGGTTGCAGTATTTTTTGTGTGTCTTTTAGTTCTGGGGTGAGGGCGGAGGGCGCGTTTGTGGCGAACGTGGCGGAAGGGGTGGCTGCCAAGGTTTCTTGGAGCGTGGCGGGTTGTACCCAGGGCACGTCGAAAACGGTGTCTAACCGGTTTTCTAGTTTGTCTTCGGGTGCGTTGAGGGCGGAGAAGTGGACGTAGTTTTCGCCGTTGTGGTCACTTGTGGCAGCAAGGGCAGTGGCGGCTCGTAGTTTCTGCTTCACTTGGAATTCTTCCGCCCCAGTTTTGGTGGCGGTGTTCATGGTGTTGGTGATTTCTTGGCAGTCTGTCAGTACCGTTTTGTTGACGTAGCCAACTCCAGGGTTGTGGGACACCATGGAAAATTTGGATGTTGTTGCTAGGGAGGCCGCAAAAAGTTGAGCCGGTGGGGGGCCTTGTAGAATCAGTTTTTGTCCGGGAGTGTTTCCGAGCAGGTTAGCGTTCCACCAGGAACTTTCAGCGATGAGGGTGTCTTCGACCAGGTCAATCTGTTTTTCGCGGGCAACGTCTTTGGTGGGTTCGGATAGTTCTCTTGACGCTATTGCAGTTTCGTAGAGTTCCGTTTGGTCGGTGGCAGCGAGCAGTCCGGGGGAGGAATTTGCGGCGGGTAGCACCAGTATTTCGTTGTGCTTAGACCAGTTGGTGGTTTCGGTGATGTTTTGCTCAATTTCGGGGGCAGGTAGGGCGACGGTGGTGCCCAGTGTTGCGGATCCGGTGTTGGTAAGGCCGTTGACGTGGACTTTCCCGGTGGAGTCGGGTGGGTACCAAAGGAAGATACTTTGGTCTTTGACGGGTTGTGGCCCGTTTAATTGGACGGTCACCCCGTAGCTTCCCCAAGCGTCGGGGTTCCACAGGGGGGTGTCTTCTAATTTGATTCGCAGGTTGATGTTCACACCTTTTGCGGTACCTGCTTGTTTGAGTTGGTTTTTGGTGAGGACATGTTCACCGGCGGACCAGCCGTCGTCAGCCCCATTTTCGAGGAACTGTTCGACGCCCTCGAACGTTTGGAAGGGGTCTGCCCGCACGAACGCTCCCAGTTTGATGTTGCTTGTTGCGGAGGTGTCGAGGTTTGCGACGTGGACGCGGACGCTCACCTTCTCTTGGTCGGTGACTATCCCGGGGGAGATGTTTTGGATGGTCAGAGCCGGTGGTGGCGCGGCGGCATCGGCGGTCGTGTTGAGTAGGAGGAGGCCCAGGAGGAGGGCGAACAGGAGGGAGATGCTTGTTTGACGGCGGACCCGTGCCCTATTTTGTGTCATCCGCACCCTCCGAGTAGAGCAGGTTCAGAGTTTGGCGTGCCACTTCCCGTTCGTTGTCGTAGGTGAGCAGGTGGACCGCTTTTTTCAGGGGCATCCAGGTGGCGTCTTCAGCTTCTTGGTCCGGGTCGTGTTCGGCGGTGATTTCGCCGTGGAGGTAGCTCAGCAGGTAGTGGTGCACTTTTTTGTTGATGTGCGCGGAGCGTCCGGTGAAGCGGTATTCAACGGAGTTGATGTGGCAGATCATCTGTCCGGTGACACCTGTTTCTTCCGCTATTTCCCTAATTGCTGCTTGCACCATTGTTTCACCCGTTTCTACGTGGCCTTTGGGTAGGCACCATTCGATTTGGTTCCGCCTGTTTCGGCGCATGATGACGGCAACGTAGGGTTCGTTATTTTCCACTTTGATGCACAGACCTCCGGCGGAGGTTTCGTGGACTGTAGGTTTTGTTCGGGGGCGGCTGGGCAGCACGGACCGCAACCGGAAGGCAGATGCCCTTGGTATGGGCCTATTTTCCGGGTTGGGTCTGTGGACGGTGTGCATACCCCCAGTTTAGGGTGTACTGACATTGAGTTCGACCCTTCGCTTTTAGGTGGGTCGGGTTCCTACTTGTAGTACCTTGTGTGGGTGGGCTTTGCGAACAGGTGATTTGCGAACAGGTGAAAGGTTGGGCGGAGCAGATATGGGATCGTTGGATCTGGTGGGTGCGGGTGACGTGCCGGCGTTGCTGCAGCGTGGCTTGGTGGCTGCGGAGTCGTTTCCTGCGGACCTGTTTGATTTGGCGCAGCTTTTTGCGGATGAGGGCGAAGAGTTGGCTTTGGTGGGTGGCCCTGTGCGGGACGCTTTTTTGGGGGTGGAGGCGCAGGATTTTGATTTGACGACTTCTGCCCGTCCGGAGGTTACGGAGAGGGTTTTCAAGAAGTGGGGTGCCAAGGTGTGGGATGTGGGCCGCGATTTTGGGACGCTAGCTGCGCGCAAGGGGGGTTTGGTGGTGGAAGTCACCACCTACCGGTCTGAGGAGTATGTGGAGGAGTCGCGTAAACCGGAGGTGTCTTTTGGGGACACTTTGGAGGGCGACCTGTCGCGACGGGATTTCACGGTTAATGCGATGGCTTTGCGGTTGCCGGCTTTGGCGTTGGTTGATCCTTTTGGGGGGTTGGAGGATTTGGCTGGGGGTGTGCTACGTACCCCAGTTTCGGCGTTGCAGTCTTTTCGGGATGATCCGTTGCGGATCATGCGTGCCGCTCGTTTCGCTTCCCAGTTGGGTATTGATGTTGATCCGGATGTTATGGCGGCTATGACCCAGGAAGCTTCGCGGTTGGAGATTGTCTCAGCGGAGCGGATTCGGGTGGAGTTGGAGAAGTTGATGGTGGGCCGCTATCCGCGGCGGGGTTTAGAAATTTTGGTGCACACGGGTGCCGTGGATTGGGTTATTCCAGAGTTGGCTTTGTTGCAGGAAACGGTGGATGAGCATGGTCGGCATAAGGATATTTATGAGCACACGCTGACGGTTTTGGAACAGGCGATTGATTTGGAGTCGGGTCCGGATGGGCCGGTTCCCGGTCCTGATTTTGTTTTGCGTTTCGCCGCGTTGATGCATGATATTGGGAAGCCGCAGACCCGCAGGTTTGAGGGGCGCAAGGTGACGTTTCATCATCATGAGGTGGTGGGGGCTCGGATCACGGAGAAGCGGATGAACAAGTTACGTTTTGATAAGGCAACGACTCGGGCGGTAACTAATTTGGTGGCGGGCCATTTGCGTTTTCATGGTTATGGGGAGCAGAACTGGTCGGATGCGGCTGTGCGGCGGTATGTGGTGGATGCTGGGGATCAGTTGGAACGCTTGCATAGGCTGACGAAGGCGGATATTACTACGCAGAACCGCCGTAAGGCAGAGTTCTTGCGTGCGGCATATGAAGATTTGGAGGAGCGGATTGCCGCCCTGCAGGAGCAGGAGGAGTTGGATAGTTTGCGCCCAGAATTGGATGGGAAACAGATCATGGAACTTTTGGGTTTAGGGCCCTCACCTCAGGTGGGGAAGGCTTATCAGTTTTTGTTGGATTTGCGTATGGAGGAGGGGTTGGTGGGCCGCCAGGAGGCTGAGCGGCGGCTGTTGGCTTGGTGGCAGGAAAATGGTGCCGATTAGTCGCGTGTTGGTGAACTTCAGGGGCGCAGTGCTTGGTGGCGTGGTTTATTCTAGGAGCGAGGACAGTTTAGGCTGTTTGGCAGTGTCACCCGGTTTGGGTGGCGTTTAGTGTTGGGAGCATTATGACTGGTGAGTCGGACGCGGATTATGGTGGGGCACGTGGTTTGTCGCCGCACCCATTGGGTTCGCGAGCTGCGAGGCATCGGCAGGTTGAAGAGTCTGGTGGGTCCGCGGCCGCTTCTCCACCGCCTGCGCCGCCGGAGTCGGAGCCTGCTGAGGTTCCGACTGCTCCCAGTTGGGACGAGGTGAGGGGTGCTCCCGGTGAGAACGCTGCTGTTGGGGTGGGGGGTAAGCACCGCAAGGCACGTAAAGCGATAGCGGGGAAGACGGCGGGTGGGAAACGAAAAATGTCGTGGCCGAAACGTTTGTCTTTGGGCGCGGTTTTTGTATTTTTGGGGACGGTAATTGTTGGGGCGGGGGCGTTCTTGATTGCGTACGCTTCGGTGAAGGTTCCTTCACCGAGCGAGTTCGCGTTAGCGCAGACGACCGTCGTTTATTACAACGATTCCGAAACTGAGTTGGGTCGCTTCTCTGAGGTCAATCGGACGATTGTTGAGATCGATACGCTACCGGACTATGTTCCTTACGCTGTTGTTGCTTCGGAGGACAGGACGTTTTACACGAACCCGGGTGTGGATGTGCGGGGCATTTTGCGTGCTTTCTTGAACAACCTGCGGGGTGGGGACCGTCAGGGTGCTTCCACACTGTCGCAGCAGTATGTGGATAACTATTATTTGGGTGCGAAAGATAAGGGGTATCTGGACAAGATGAACGAGGCGCTGATTGCGCTGAAAATTAACCGTTCCCAGTCGAAGGACGAGATTCTTTCTAACTATTTGAACACGATCTATTTTGGGCGGAACTCCTACGGTATTGAGGCCGCTGCCTACGCATATTTTGATGTGCCTGCGGAGGATCTGACCCTGTCTCAGGCTGCTTTGTTGGCGGGTATTCTTCCTGCGCCGAGTGCTTGGGACCCGGCCGTTGATCCGGTGCAGGCTGAGAGCCGGTGGAATCGAGTGCTGGATTTGATGGTGGAGGACGGGTGGATCCCCCAGGACGTGGCTGATGAGCAGGAGTTCCCCGAAACTGTGGAGCCAGGTTCTGCTGATGAGTCTTTGAAGGGGTGGCAGGGCTACCTGTTGGAACAGACTCGTGTGGAACTGATTGAGCAGGGGCATTTCACGGAAGAAGAGATCATGTCCGGGGGGTATCGGATTACTACTACGATCGATCCGAAGGTGCAGAAGGCAGCGATCAACGCTGTGAAGGAGTTGCCTGACGACACGGCGGATAGTGTGCGTGTTGCGCTGTCGGCTGTAGATAACGAGACCGGGGAAATTATTGCGGAGTATGCGGGTGGTGACTACCAGGAAAGGCAGATTAACTCGGTGACGCAGGAGACTGCTATGGCTGGTTCTGTTTTGAAACCTTTCGCTTTGATTCCCTATTTGGAGGAGGGCGGCTCGTTGCAGAATAGGTTCAACGGTAACTCTCCCCAATCGTTTGCGGGATTGGCAAAGCCGGTGGAGAACATCAACAATATTTCGTTTGGGTCTATCAATCTCATTGACGCGACCGGTGTTTCTTCAAACACTGCCTACGTGGCTTTGAATGAGGTGATTGGACCGAAAACGTTTGAGGAAACCTTGGTGGAAGCGGGTATTCCGGAGGATAGTCCCGGGTTGGAATCAACGTTGTTGAACGTTTTGGGTTTCGTTTCTGTGCATAACATTGATTTAACGCACGCATTTTCTACGTTGGCTAATGGTGGTGTCCGCATGACCCCACATATTGTTCGGTCGGTGGAGGATTCGCAGGAGAACCTGGTGTATGAAGCCTCGTTCGGGGAGGAGAGAGTTTTTCCTGCAGAGACGGTTACTCAGATGCTTCCGGCTTTGAAGGCGCCGGTGAGTCAGGGTGGTACTGCTTCCCAGGTTGGCACTTTGGGTTTCAACGTGGGGGGGAAAACGGGAACTTCGGAGGATTATAAGTCAGCGCAGTTTGCAGGCTTTATTCCGCAGATAACGGCTTCTGTGTCGATGTATAACGTTGGGCCTGATGGTGAAGAGCTTAGTTTACCTTCGATTGGCGCTATTCCTAGTGTTCACGGTGGGGACTGGCCGGCGGATATTTGGTTGGCTTTCATGCTGTTGGTTACAGAAGACATGAAGAAGACAGACTTTGATTGGCTGGTGAAACCGGAACCGGTGAAACAAACTCCACTCCCGGTTAACCCAAACCCGTCGCCTTCACCTGAGCCGCAGCCGGTACCGGAACCGGAACCGGAACCGGAACCTGAGCCGCAGCCCGAACCGGAGCCTGAGCCTGCGCCACCGGTGGAACAGCCTACTGGTCCCCCGGATGGGGGTGCGGGCGGATCCGACCAGTCGGGTGGCTGACCGGCTGGTATCTTCCTGCTTTTGAGGGAAACCCCTCTGTAAATTCGCTAGTATGGAGGAGTTATTTGCGGTTTATGCTAGGCGGTTCCAGTTCCGATCTGGAGGATATGTAAATGGATGATTTCCCTTTCCCGTCGCGTGGTTCATTGCGCTCGGATGGGTCCACTGAGCCGGATGTGGAGAAGGCTGTTTCTGCGGGTCGCAGCGGGGGTGATTCTGCCGCAAGCACATCCGGCGCAGCTGGCAAATCCGGCGCAGCTGGCA
>CAYFPY010000029.1:0-11178 GCA_964345125.1 uncultured Actinomyces sp. | reverse complement strand
TAGGGCACCCTGTCAAACTTAGGGCACCCTGTGCACCCACTCCTCGGTGGAGAACTTCTCCTCAGCGCGCTGCTTGGCTGCGGCTACGTCCTCATCGGTAATCTGGCCTGGGCTGGCCCCATACTGGTTGGCGAACTCCTCTAAGAACACGTCTATTATTTCCTCACGTTCCATCCCTGTTTGGGAACGCATCGGATCCACCCGCTTCGCCGCGGAGCGCAAACCCTTATCCCGCACCTTTTCCCGCCCGATCCGCAGGCATTCCATCATTTTCTGTGCGTCAATGTCGTAAGCCATGGTCACGTGATGCACCATGTAGCCATTCGCGTACCGTTTCTGAGCAGCACCACCAATTTTGCCGACACTGGAAGCAATGTCGTTCAACGGCACGTACGTTGCGTCCACCCCCACTTTCGCTAAGGCAGACATCACCCACTGATCCAAAAACGGGTAGGAATCCTGGAAACTTAAACCATCAACCAAAGCTGTGGGAACAACCAGTGAGAAAGTGATGGAGTTACCCGGTTCCATGAACATGGCACCCCCACCAGAAATCCGGCGCGAAACCGTGATCCCATGCTTTTCCACGCCCTGGGAATCAATCTCGTTTTCGTAAGACTGGAAAGAACCGATCACAATTTGGGGACTGTCCCACTCCCAGATCCGCATAAACGGTTTACGGCGCCCCGCCGCCACGTCCTCCACCAGAGTCTCATCTAACGCAACGTTAACCACCGGGGAAACTTTCGGGCCGTGAATCACCTCAAAATCTATGTCATCCCAGTCGATGGCTGCGCCAATGGCCCGCCTATACGCCACGCCAATGCCGTGGGGACTGACCCCAAACAGCACGTCCTCGGGGCGGAGAGTTTCTTCAATTTTCTTAGCTATGTCACTGCCGGTAGCGTCTGCCGGTAAACCGACCAAAGCGTCTTGAATGCGGAAAATAACATCATCCGGCTCAGCGAAAAAGTCACCCGATATTTGGATCCGCTCAATCTGGTTGTCAGCGATCTGCGTGTCAACTGCAACCAGTTTGGCTCCTGGCTCTTTATATTCTCCATGCATAGGTTCAGCATACGCAATGGCCCTAGTGTCGCGGAAGCTTCCAGTCTGTGGCTGGGGGATGGTCTGGGCAGGTTGGGTGCGTAGAATAGGGCCCACTGAAAGCAGGAGGAAGAACATAATGGCACGCACACTGCGCAGCGCAACCACAACGCAGGGCCGCAACATGGCGGGAGCCCGCTCACTGTGGCGGGCAACAGGAATGACCGACGACGACTTCGGTAAACCCATCATTGCGGTAGTTAACTCCTTCGTTGAGTTCGTTCCCGGACACGTACACCTGCGGGACATGGGCAAACTTGTTTCCGAAGCCATTGAAGAGGCCGGGGGTGTAGCTAAAGAGTTCAACACGATCGCAGTTGACGATGGGATCGCCATGGGACACGACGGGATGCTCTACTCCCTACCCTCCCGCGAAGTGATCGCAGACTCCGTGGAATACATGGTGCAAGCACACCAAGCAGACGCCATGGTTTGCATTTCCAACTGTGACAAAATCACTCCCGGAATGCTCATCGCCGCCATGCGTCTGAACATTCCAGCCATCTTCGTCTCCGGCGGGCCAATGGAAGCCGGAAAAGACATCCCGGCAGACGCCATCATCGGGGACTCCGAAACGGGTCATGGCAACCTGATCACCGTCATGAACGCCACGGCCGACGAGTCCATCTCCGACGAAGAGCTGCTGCGCCTAGAAAAACTGGCGTGCCCCACCTGCGGATCGTGCTCCGGCATGTTCACCGCTAACTCCATGAACTGCCTAACCGAAGCTTTAGGTTTATCCCTACCTGGCAACGGATCCACCCTAGCCACCCACGTGGCACGCAAAGACCTGTTCATCCGTGCCGGCCACGAAATAGTGAAAATGGCCGACAAGTACTACAACCAGGAAGATGACTCGGTCCTGCCGCGCAGCGTGGCTAACAAGGACGCGTTCCGCAACGCCATGTCCCTGGACATGGCAATGGGAGGGTCCTCCAACACGGTGCTACACATCCTGGCTGCCGCACGGGAAGGGAAAATTGACTTCGACCTGACCGACATTGGGGAAGTAGGCGATTCCATCCCCACCCTGTCAATGGTTGCACCCAACCACAACGACTACCACATGGAAGATGTTCACCGCGCAGGCGGAGTGCCCGCGCTGCTGGGGGAACTGAACCGGGCAGGCCTTCTGGCCACCAATGTCCACAGCGTTTTTTCCCCCGACCTGCAAAGCTGGCTGGACGAATGGGACATTCGCAGCGACAAAGCCTCCGAACAAGCGTTAGAACTGTTCAAAGCAGCCCCCGGCAACAAACGCACCACGGAAGCCTTCTCCACTGACAACCAGTGGGTAGACCTGGACACCGACGCAGCAGGTGGGTGCATCCGCGACGTGGAACACGCATACCTAGAATCCGGTGGGCTAACCGTGCTGTACGGCAACCTGGCACCCAACGGGGCCATCATCAAATCGGCTGGTATCGACCCCTCCCTGTTCCACTTCGAAGGGCGGGCGCGCGTCATGGAATCCCAAGACGAAGCGATCGACAAGATCCTCAACAAAACTGTGGAGCCCGGCGACGTGGTGGTGATCCGCTACGAAGGTCCCTCCGGCGGACCGGGAATGCAAGAAATGCTGTACCCGACCTCATTCATAAAAGGACGCGGCCTAGGTAAAGAGGTGGCACTAATAACGGACGGACGCTTCTCAGGAGGTACCTCCGGCATCTCCATTGGCCACATCTCCCCAGAAGCGGCACACGGCGGACTAATTGCCCTAATTGAGGACGGCGACAAAATAGTTATCGACGTCAACGAACGCCTACTCCACCTGGACGTATCCGACGAAGAGATCTACAAAAGGCGTGAAGCACAACTGAAACGGGAACACCCCTGGACCCCCAAAGATCGGGATCGGAAAGTCTCAGACGCCCTGAAACTGTACGGGATGACAGCCACCTCCGCCTCCGAAGGGGCAGTGCGGGACGTGTCCCTAGTGATGCCACGACCCAAATAGGGGAAGATAGGGGCATGCACCGCCTGACAGGTATCGCCAAGAACCACGACTGGGGCTCCCCCACCCTCATCCCCAACTTTTTAGGCGAAGAAAGCGGTGACAAGCCGGTTGCGGAACTGTGGTTCGGCGCGCATCCACTAGGCTCTGCCCTACTGGACGCAAGTGCCAGTGATGGTGGCCCTAAAGGAACAGGTGACCTGCGGACCCAAATAAATCAGCACCCCCAAGAATACTTGGGGGCATCCAGCCGCCTCATCCTGGGCGATGAACTGCCCTACCTGGTGAAACTTATAGCACCCCAAATCCCCCTGTCCCTGCAGGTCCACCCAAACAGCCGCCAAGCCCGGGAAGGCTACCGGGAAGAACAGACCAGCGGTGTTGCGTTAGATGCCCGCCAACGGGTGTTCAAAGATGCCACACACAAACCCGAAATGCTTTACGCCATCACCCAATTCGACGTTCTAGCCGGATTCGTGGTGCGCCGGGAAGCGAAAGAACGCCTAGAAGGGCTGGATGCTCCCCTGGCGCGGAAACTGGCGCGGCGCCTACTGCTAGCCAAAGGGCGCGGGGTGCGGCCCGTGGTCCAATGGGTGATGAACCCCGACACTGGGCCCACCGAAAGCCAGGTAGAACAGTTCGTGGCAGCCTGCCAACAACGGTTAGACAGTGGAACATCACCAGAACCCCTGATAGACGAAGCGATGGTGAACCTGCACCAATCCTTCCCCGGTGACCCAGGAATACTGGTCGCATTCCTAATGAACCACGTGCGGTTAGAACCCGGGGAAACCCTGTTCACTCCGTCCGGCGTTGTGCACTCCTACCAGCGGGGTTTAGGTTTGGAGATCATGGCTAACTCCGACAACGTGGTCCGGGCCGGTCTGACCAACAAACACGTGGACGTGGACCTATTCATGGACACAGCCCAATTTGACGGGTTCCCACCCCTGCGCATCGCAGCAGAATACCCCGTGCCGGGCATTCACCGCTTCCGCTCCCCCGTCGAAGATTTTGAACTGACCGTCGCCCAGGTTGGCTCCCCAGGTGCCCAAGATCCACTGCCACTAACCGGTTTAGGTCCCCGAGTGCTGGTAGCACTTTCTGGGGAAACCAAAGTGGTCACCCGAACAGGTGAACTGTCACTAACCCAAGGGCAAGCGGCTTTCCTACTGGACGAGGACGGGCCCGCACTGCTTGAAGGACACGGCGTAGTGGCGCAGTGTTCCGTTCCCTAAGCCAGTTGGTACATCCAACCGTGTGGGTCGGGGGCCGTCCCCCGCTGGATCCCCGCCAACTGTTCATACAGTTCTGCAGACACCTGGGTGCCCGGAATAGTCAGGTCAAAACCTTCCCCACCAAGGCGCCCAATAGGTGTCACCAAAGCGGCGGTGCCGCAAGCGAAAAGTTCAGTGATGTCGCCACTTTCAATGTCGGCCACCACCTGCGCTAACGGCAGCGTCACCTCTTCCACGGGAGTGTTCTGGTCCTGCAAAAGCTGAATGATGGCGCCGCGGGTACCGCCCTCCAAAATGGTCCCTGTCAGTTTCGGGGTTTGCACCGTGCCGTCCTTACGGACAACAAACATGTTCATCCCACCCAACTCTTCCAAGTTGGTGGCAGTTTTCGCGTCCAAGTAGCACACCTGCTCATAACCCTTTTCGTGTGCCAACAGTTGAGGAAGCAGCGAAGAAGCGTAGTTGCCACCAGTTTTTGCTGCGCCAGTACCCCCCGGGCCCGCCCGATGAAAATCCGTGGTCACATAAATGGAAACTGGGTTCAACCCGTCCTTGAAAAAGGAACCGACGGGGGATGAAATCACGGCGTATAGGTGCTCTTTAGCAACTCTGATACCCAAGAACGGTTCAGAAGCAACCATGAAGGGCCGCAAATACAGGCTTGCCGTATCTTCGGTTGGTACCCAGCGTTTATCACAGCGAACCACCTGCACCAGGGAACCAATGAAATCATCCAACGCCACTTCCGGCATTGCCATACGCCGAGCTGAATGGTTGAAGCGGGCAGCGTTGAAACCTGGGCGGAACGTCCAAATTGAACCATCCTGCCACCTGAACGCTTTCAGGCCCTCGAAAATCTCTTGCGAATAGTGCAGCACCGCAGCGGCTGGGGACAGGTCCAATGGCCCAAAAGGTTCCACCTTCCGGTCAGTCCACCCCTCCCCTTCCACCCAGTCCATGGTGGCCATGTAGTCACCGAACACCTCACCAAAACGCAGATCTGTCATGGCGCGTTGAAAATCTTCCTCAGAAGTAGGGTGGTTGTTGGTCGTCACCGGGAAACGCTGGGCAGCCACATCTGCCTGCGGCAACACCTGGTTCGCCACCTCTTGTCCAAGAGCTGATAGCTCCCCATCATTTCCAGCCATGACCAACCTCCACTTCCTTTTCGCTAACTACTATGTTTTTGTACTAACTACTGTCTGCCACCTACTGGCCGAGGGCGGCCATCACAGCTTCGGTGATCTGCTGCGTGGACCGATTGGCGGCCTCCACCGGGTTTTCTGCGCGCCAACGCATGTCGGCATCAATGGCAGCGGCCACCCGGTCCGCTTCTTCCGCCAAATCGCGTGAGCGTAACAGTAGTTCAATGGAACCAATCGCTGCGATCGGATCCGCGATCCCCTGCCCAACAATATCGGGTGCTGAACCGTGCACGGGCTCAAACATGGACGGGAAATTCCCCTCAGGATTGATGTTGCCTGAAGCCGCTAAACCAATCCCACCCGTAATGGCTCCGGCCTCATCCGTGATGATGTCACCAAACAGGTTATCGGTGACAATCACGTCGAAAGACTGGGGGCGGGTCAGCAGGTGGATCGTTGCCGCATCCACATGCTGGTACTCCACGGCAATGTCCGGGTAGTCCTTAGCTACCTCTTCCACCACCCGGTCCCACAGGGAACCTGCATGAACTAACACGTTGGTTTTGTGCACCAAAGTTAGCTTCTTCGCGGGCCGAGACTGCGCCAAATTAAACGCGTAACGAACCACTCGGCGCACCGCGAACGCAGTATTCACAGACACTTCGGTAGCCACCTCATGTTCTGTACCAACACGCATTTTCCCGCCGTTGCCGACATAGAGGCCTTCCGTACCTTCACGGACCACCACGAAGTCGATGCCCTCCGGGTCAGCCAACGGTGAAGCCACACCGGGGAAATGTTTAGCGGGACGCAAATTCACGTACTGGTCAAAGTCGAAACGGAGCTTCAAAAGAAGGCCGCGCTCCAAAATGCCCGGTTTCACACGCGGGTCCCCAATGGCGCCCAAAATGATCGAATCAAACTGCGACAAGGCAGCCACATCGGCCTCATCCAGCACGTGACCGTCCCGCAAGTAGCGGTCGGCACCGAAATCAAACTCGGTTACCTGCAGCTCATGACCCGCTTCCCGCAAAACCGTAGACAAAACTTCTACGGCCGCACCCGTAACTTCAGGTCCAATACCATCACCAGGAATGGTGGCAACCCTCAGTACCATCAGCGGGCCGCTGAACCGTCGACGTAGTCACTGTCACCCTGGGTCCAACCAAACTTGGAACGCAGAGCCTGACCGGTGGCCTCAATTGGGTGGGACTCACCCTCAGTGCGCAAGGCCTTGAACTCCTGCCCACCCTCATCCTGATCAGCAATGAAACGCTTAGCGAACGTACCATCCTGAATGTCCGCCAACACGGCCTTCATGTTCTCCTTCACCCGCTCATCAATCACGCGGGGACCAGAAACATAGTCGCCATACTCAGCAGTATCCGAAATGGACCAACGCTGCTTCGTAATACCACCCTCGTAAATCAGGTCCACAATCAGCTTCAGCTCGTGTAGGACCTCAAAATAGGCGATCTCCGGCTGGTAACCCGCTTCCGTGAGCACCTCGAAACCATTTTGGATCAAACTGGAAACGCCCCCACAAAGGACGGCCTGCTCCCCAAATAGGTCGGTCTCCGCTTCCTCCGTGAACGTGGTCGAAATGACACCCGCCCGGGTAGAGCCGATCGCTTTCGCATAGGAAAGAGCCAAAGGCCAAGCCTGACCCGAAGCGTCCTGTTCCACAGCCACAATCGCGGGAATCCCAATCCCTTCCTCATAGGCCTCACGAACCTTGTGGCCCGGCCCCTTCGGAGCCACCATGCAAATATCGTGGGCCTCACCGGGATCAATGTAACCGAAACGTACGTTGAAACCATGCGCGAAAAACAGGGCCGCATCCGGCTTCAGGTTAGGCTCAATCACATCCGCATACAGGCCGCGCTGATCCTGGTCCGGAACCAGAATCATCACCACATCACCCTGGGACACCGCATCAGCCACGGCGGCAACTTCCAGACCCGCAGCCTCAGCTTTCTCCCAAGAGGCTGAACCGGGACGCAACCCGACAACAACATCCACCCCAGATTCCTTCAAGTTCAACGCGTGAGCGTGGCCCTGAGAACCGTACCCAATGATCGCAACCTTCTTCGAGCGGATCAGATCCAAATCCGCATCGTCCTCGTAAAACATTTCAGCCACAGCCTATTTCTCCTTTATTTGATCGGTGAGGGACTTGGTGCCACGCGAAATGGCCACTGCCCCCGATTGTACGATTTCCCTGACGCCGTACGGTTCAAGCGCCTCCAACAGAGCCTCCAATTTAGAACGTGAACCCACGGACTCCACCACAACAACATCCTTCGTCACGTCAACAACATGCGCGCGGAACAAATCCACAATCTGCAACACCGGGGTGCGCGTCTTCTCGTTGGCCGTCACCTTCAGCAACAACAGGCGCCGCTCCACCGACTCTTCAGGTTCTAGTTCCACAATTTTCAGAACGTTCACCAACTTGTTTAGCTGCTTAGTCACCTGCTCCAACGGGACCGACTCCGCATCGACAATAATCGTCATCCGAGAAATGTCGGCACGCTCAGTTTCCCCCACGGTGAGCGACTTAATGTTGAAAGAACGCCGAGCAAACAGACCCGCCACCCTGGTGAGAACACCAGGCTTGTTTTCTACCAGCACCGTCAACGTGTGCAACATTTCAGCCACGATTAATCATCCTCCGACCAGATTGGGGCCATACCGCGGGCATAACGAATATCATCATTGGAAACTCCAGCAGCCACCATCGGCCACACCATCTCATCCTTTGAAACCCGGAAATCAATCAGCACCGGAGAGTCGTTTATGGACAGAGCCCATTCAATGGCCTCATCCACGTCCTCCTCCTTGTTAACCCTCCGGGCAGGAATCGAATACGCCTGCGCTAAAGCCACAAAATCTGGCACCTGCTCCGCGTTATCCTCCCCATGAGTTAAATCCGTGTACGAGTAGCGTTCGTTGTAGAACAGGTTCTGCCATTGGCGCACCATTCCCAAAACCGTGTTATTGATGAGGGCGATCTTCACGGGAATACCGTTAGTCACTGCAGTAGCTAACTCCTGCAACGTCATTTGGAAAGACCCGTCACCATCAATCACCCACACCACATCATCCGGGTTGGAAACCTTCGCACCGATACCAGAGGGCAAACCGAAACCCATCGTCCCCAAACCGGAAGAGGACACGAAACGGCGCGGCTTCTCTATACGTAAGAACTGGGCCGCCCACATTTGGTGCTGACCCACCCCCGTGGCATAAACCGCGTCTGGACCGGACAGCGCAGAAATGCGAGTCAAAACCTGTTGGGGAGCCAACAGGCCCGGCTCGGGGTCAGACCAACCAAGGGGATAGGAGTCCCGCAAGCGGTTCAAATACCGCCACCAGCCAGACAGGTCCTCCCGATAATTGTCGGGCAGAACTTTAGGTAGCTCCTTGTTCAAGCCTTCCAAAACCCGGTTCAGATCCCCCACAATTGGAACGTCAGCGTGCCTGTTCTTTGAGATTTCGGCCGGGTCTATATCAACGTGGACAACTTTGGCGCGGGGAGCAAAGGAGTCCAACTGTCCGGTGACCCGGTCGTCGAACCGTGCGCCCAAGGTGATCAGCAGATCGGCCCTTTGCAGTGCACCCACAGCCGCGACTGTCCCATGCATGCCTGGCATCCCCAGGTTGTGGGGATCCGAATCTGGGACTGCCCCCTTGCCAGTCAAAGTGGTAACCACGGGAGCATCCGTTATTTTCACCAGTTCCATCAGGTTCTCTGACGCATCGCCCCTGATCACACCCCCACCGACGTAGAGAACCGGAGCGTCTGCTTCCGCAATAGCTTTCGCAGCGGCCCGAATCTGTTTATTGGAGGGGCGTCCTGGCTCCCAGAAACCCGGGATGTCCATTTTGGGAGGCCAAGAAAACTCAAGTTCCTCAGTCTGTGCTGTTTTCGTGATGTCAACAAGCACCGGGCCGGGACGACCGGTTGCCGCAATTTTGAACGCTTCTGCAATCCGGGAAGGGATCTCTTGGGCGTCCGTCACCAAAAAGGAGTGTTTAGAAACCGGCATGGAAGCCCCCACCACGTCGGCCTCCTGGAAAGCGTCAGTGCCGATAAGGTTCGCCCCCACCTGACCCGTGATAATGACGATCGGTACCGAATCCAAGTAGGCGTTGGCAAGCGCAGTCATGGTGTTCATGGCTGCGGGCCCCGACGTCACAATGGCGCAACCAACCTTGCCACTGGAAATTGCGTAGCCCTCCGCAGCGTGACCCGCCCCCTGCTCGTGTCTAATGAGGATGTGCCGGATCTTCGAATCCATCAGCGGATCAAAAGTGGGAAGGATTGC
Source organism: uncultured Actinomyces sp. (assembly GCA_964345125.1). GTDB lineage: Bacteria > Actinomycetota > Actinomycetes > Actinomycetales > Actinomycetaceae > Scrofimicrobium. The sequence continues at coordinate 1,400 of CAYFPY010000029.1, read as the reverse complement.
CCCACCGGGCATTCCGAACACTTCCTCCACACCCAGTTCCTCTAGGGAGCGAACAATTGCTTCCGCCCCCGTCATGGTGACAGTCGAAGTCTGCTCCCGTTCAGCATTCTCGTTACCGTTGCGTGTCATTCCTAAGTCTCCGTCCTCTCGCAATACCTGTACCCAACAAAAAACCCCGCGGGCCAGAAGCGGGGTATAGGCGTGCGGACCATCTGTCAGACAGCAGGAGCCGCACGCCCCGGTACCAGTACCGAGACAATAAAAACGAGTTCCTGTGGGTTATGCACAATCCAATAATAAAGGCTTGCCTCACCAGTTTTCCTCGCGTCTCACAGTGTGGCTCTTCGGCCCGCTGGGGTAGGCAAGACAGATTCCGCAAATCTGTCGGAGAACAACTGTAGAATCGTCAGGAAAGCATTTTCAGCAAATACACGAAAGAAGTGAACTACCAATGAGCGTTATCCAGCCTGGCGACTACACGGAGCCACAAGCCGTTTTGGCTCCCCTGTCGCCCGCAGCCATCTTTTTGACAGTGACAGTGAACGACAACGCAACTGCCGCCGACATAAAAGAGTTCCTCGCTGGTTTTGGTGACCTAGTTAAGGACGTCAACTTCCGAGACCCCGACTTTGCCACCACGGCGGTGGTTGGCATTGGAGCTGAGTTGTGGCCTGACCTGACGGATGCCCCCATACCTGCCCAGTTGCACCCGTTCGTGGAAGTTCAAGGAAATAAACACACGGCAGTGTCCACACCCGGTGACCTTTTCTTCCACATCCGCGCCAACAGGCAGGACCTGTGTTTCGAACTGGAAAAGATTATTCTCGACGACCTGGAAGGGCTGGTGACCGTTGTTGATGAAGTACAGAGCTTCCGTTACTTCGATGCCCGTGACCTGCTCGGCTTCGTAGATGGCACCGCCAACCCAATTGGGCAAGGTAAAGAAGAGGCCGCCCTGATTGGTGACCGGGAGCCCCTGTGGGCGGCCGGTAGCTACCTGACTGTCCAAAAGTACATGCACACACTGGATACGTGGGACGACCTAACAGTTGAGCGTCAAGAGGCAATTGTTGGGCGCACCAAACTGGAAAACCGGGAACTACCCGACGCAGAAGGGGATGCCCAGAAATCCCACAAGACTCTGAACACTATCGAAGGTCCAGACGGGAAAGAACAAGACATCCTGCGGGACAACATGCCATTTGGCGCTCCCGGAGAAAAGGAGTTCGGAACCTACTTCATTGCCTACGCCGGTGACCTAGAGATCACAGAGGAAATGATTCGCCGCATGTTCATCGGCGATCCCCCTGGCAAGTACGACGAGATCCTGGACTTCTCTACTGCAGAAACTGGGAACAACTTCTTCATTCCACCAGCGGATTTCCTAGAAGACCTCTAAA
>CAYFPY010000028.1:0-11373 GCA_964345125.1 uncultured Actinomyces sp. | reverse complement strand
ACAAATAACGTACACTATCAAGTTCACAAACAACACCCCAAAAACAAGGGCATTTATGTTGCCGCTTCGGACCAACTTCCCAAGTCAGATGACTCCAAAAGACCTTCTAGATCCTCTGGCAGATCTACACCTTGGGGTTTGAATCCTCAACTGCGGCGGATTAACAGTCTATGACACCTGCTATTCCAGGTCAAGGTGCCTACCCGGATTCCCTGTGTTTGCAAGGCAATCACCGCACCCTGGTTCGGGTGTTTCTAGCCAATCGGCCAGGCTGCAGCCAAGTTTCTGCGCCCCTTGCGCAAGAGAACAAAACCGGCCGGCAAGACATGCTCCGCGCCTAGGATCATTTCAGGGTCTGCGACCTTCACCCCATTAACTGAAAGCCCATTGGACTCAATCAGCCTGCGAGCGGCCCCTCTTCCCCCCACCAATCCCGCTGCAACCGCCGCATCTACAACCGTGGACTCTCCCAAAGTAATGTCCGCTCGCGCAAGGTTCTCCGCGGCTGCCGCCAATGTTGGCCCATCACTAGTCCACAGGTCCCCCTTGCCCCAGATGGCTTCCGTCGCACCGAGCACGCGCTCCAACTCGGCTTCCCCGTGCACCAGGGCAGTAACGTCGGCTGCCAAGGCTTTCTGGGCTGCGCGAAGATGTGGTTCAGAAGAAACTTGCTGTGCCAGGTCCTCTATTTCCTCGCGGTTGCGGAACGTGAAAACCTTCAGCATCTTCACTACATCTTCATCTGCTGTCTGCAACCAGAACTGGTAAAAATCGTAAGGACTCAGCAGTTCCGGGTCCAGCCAGATAGCCCCTCCGGTTGATTTCCCAAACTTGGTTCCGTCCGCCTTGGTGACAACCGGTGTGGTCATGACGTGAACGGGATTCCCGGATGTTTTCCGGATATAGTCGACACCACCTATCAGATTCCCCCACTGATCGTTGCCCCCAGTTTGCAACGTACACCCGTAGCGCTTATTAAGCTCTAAAAAGTCGTGCGCCTGCAAAATCTGGTAAGAAAATTCGGTGTACGAGATGCCCTCGTCTGATTCTAATCTGCGTGCCACCACGTCCTTGGACAGCATGGTTCCCAACCGGAAATGTTTGCCAATTTCACGTAGGAACTCAATGGCTGACAGTGGTCCCGTCCACTCCAGGTTGTTCACGATGCGGGCGGAGTTCTCGGCGTCCTCGTCAAAGTCCAAGAATCGTTCAATTTGCTTCCTGAGCTTCTCCACCCACTTTTCCACCACATCGGTGGACTGCATGGAGCGCTCCCCCACTTCACGTGGATCACCAATAAGCCCTGTGGCACCACCGACCAGTGCCAGCGGGCGATGACCCGCATTTTGGAGATGACGCATCAACAGAAGTTGAACCAGGTGACCGTGATGCAAAGACGGTGCCGTCGGATCAAACCCACAATAGAAAGTTACGGGCCCCTCCGAGAATGCCGCCTCCAGCTGCTCCATATCAGTGTGCTGCGCAACCAGCCCACGCCATTTCAGCTCGTCAATGAGTTCGCTCACTGTGCGTCTACTCCTACCGTCATCATGTCTTTATCTGTCCGTTTAGTCGACCATTGGCTGAGTCAGCCCCTGGTTAACTAGTGGCCCACTGGCCGGCTTCCATCCTAACTTCGCGAACCTTCCTAAGTTGTTCCTCGACACTTTCGGGTGCTGTTCCACCTCGACTGTCGCGAGCTGCAACCGATCCAGGGGCACTGAGAACCTGCAAGACACCCGGATCCAAGTGAGCAGAAATGTTGCCCAGGTCGCCCTCTTCCAGGTCGAATAGGTCAATTTCTTTTCTCTCACAATATTGGACCGCTGCACCAGCCACTTCATGAGCTTCGCGGAAGGGTACACCCTTCTTGACTAACCATTCAGCAACATCGGTAGCCAAAGCGAAACCTCGCGGGGCCAAGTAGTCCATGCGCTCAAAATTGAATTGCATCGTGCTAACCATTCCCGAAAACGCGGGTAGCAAAATCTGCAGGTTGTCTATAGCGTCGAACACGGGTTCCTTATCTTCTTGCAGGTCCCGGTTGTATGCCAGTGGCAGACCTTTCAATGTAGCTAGCAACCCCGTGAGATCGCCGATCAGCCGCCCCGACTTCCCGCGGGCCAGCTCAGCAATGTCTGGATTCTTCTTCTGCGGCATGATCGACGATCCTGTTGAGTAAGCATCATCCAAAGTGACGTAGTCGAATTCAACCGTGTTCCAGATGATTATCTCTTCAGCCAAAGAGGACAGGTCAACGCTGATGAGGGCGAGGACAAACAAAAGTTCGACCATCACGTCTCGCGCCGCAGTAGCATCGATCGAGTTGTCAAAAACTTGGCTGAAACCGAGTTCAGCACCAATTGATTCTGGGCTCATGCCCAACGTGTTTCCAGCGAGGGCGCCCGCCCCATACGCCGACACGTCCGCTCGTTTGTCCCAATCCTGCAGGCGTTCAACATCGCGCAATAACGCCCAAGCGTGAGCTAGCAAATGGTGCGCCACTAAAACAGGTTGAGCATGCTGCAGATGGGTTCGTCCAGGCATGATCGCGGATCCTGACCGCGCCGCCTGCTCTACCAGAGCATCCACGACAACCAGAGTTTTTCGGGCAATTTCCCGAGATTGGCGCCGCAGATAGCGCCTGGTTAGGGTTGCGATCTGATCGTTGCGGGACCGTCCCGCACGTAACCGCCCTCCCAAATCAGCTCCAGCACGCTCCAACAGTCCCCTTTCCAGGGCGGTGTGCACATCTTCATCGTCCAAACGGGGCTGGAAGCTCCCTGAAAGAACGTCCTTCTCCAGCTGGTCCAGAGCCACTAACATGTTTTCCAACTGTTCTGCGCTGAGGAGGTCAACGGCAAAAAGGGCCCGAGCGTGAGCTCGTGAACCCGCAATGTCATCCGAAGCTAGTCGCCAATCGAAGTGTGTGGACACGCTCAACTCGGCCAGCTCTCTGGCTGGCCCGGAACTGAATCGACCTCCCCACAATCCCCCGCTGGATGTCTCTTTCCCTGAAGTCACAGGGAAATACCTTTGCCGAAACGGTCGTCACGTGCCGCCGCGAGTTTAGAGGACATACCAAAGAGTTCAATGAACCCTTTAGCGTGAGACTGGTCGAACGTGTCCCCCGTGTCGTAGGTCGCCAAACCAAAGTCATAAAGAGAAGTGTCCGATTTACGTCCCGTTACCGTTGCGCGACCACCATGCAGAACCATGCGCACATCCCCCGACACATATTCTTGCGTGTCGTCAATGAACGAATCCAGCGATTTCTTCAAGGGGGAGAACCAGTGTCCGTCATATACAAGTTCAGACCATCTTTGCTCAACCAGGTGTTTGAACCGTGCCTGCTCCCGCTCGACTGTCACATTCTCCAACTCCTGGTGGGCTGCTAGCAGCGCCATTGCACCGGGAGCCTCGTAAATCTCACGCGACTTGATCCCAACTAGGCGGTCTTCAACGATGTCGATCCTGCCAACACCCTGCGCCCCCGCTCTGCGGTTCAGCTCCTCTATAGCCTGCAGAGGGGTAACTGGGCGACCGTCTATCGCTACGGGCACACCCTTTTCAAACGTGATGATCAACTCGTCGGGTAGAGGCGGGTAGGTGGGATCATCCGTGTAATTGTAGACATCCTTGGTGGGGCCGTTCCAAATATCTTCCAGGAAACCTGTTTCGATGGCCCTTCCCCACACATTTTGGTCAATTGAGAACGGGTTACTCTTCGTTGTTTCGATCGGTAAGTCGTGCTTCTCTGCGTATTCGATTGCTACATCCCTGGTCAACGCCAGGTCACGCACGGGTGCCACGATCGACAGATCGGGTGCTATCGAAGCGACAGAAACCTCGAACCGAACCTGGTCGTTCCCTTTACCGGTGGACCCGTGGGAGACGGTGTTAGCATCAAACTGTCTGGCAGCTTTGACCAAGTGTTTGGCAATTAGTGGGCGTGATAGGGCTGAAACTAGAGGATAGCTGCGCTGGTACAACCCGTTTGCCTTCAGTGCCGGCATGGCATACTCTTCCGCAAACTCATCCCGGGCATCTGCTACGTAAGCATCCACAGCACCGCAGTCAAGCGCCCGTTGGCGAATGACTTCCAGGTCTTCCCCACCCTGGCCCACGTCCACGGCGACCGCGACAACGTCCGCGCCCGTCATTTCGTTTATCCACCCGATAGCGACGGAAGTGTCCAAGCCACCTGAATAGGCGAGCACGACCCTGTCTTTATTGGCACTCATTCTCTGTTCATTCTCCTAGTTCGTAAATCCATTGTTTGTTCAAAGTGTGGCGGGGGATGCTCAAAGCTCCTCCAGCGTTTCTTGGCCGGCAGCAAGGCGGAGCAGTAGCTCCTGGGTTTCATTGGCGGCTGCACTGTCTACGCAGACAACCAGGATAGTATCGTCGCCGGCAATGGTTCCTACGACTCCCGGCAGGCGAGAGCTGTCAATGGCTGCCCCCAGCAGGTTGGCAGCCCCAATCGGGGTGCGGACAACCAGCAGGTTCTGGGCGTAGTCTGCCGCTATTAGAAGATCTTGACACCAGCGCGACAGACGTGAGTTCTCCGGGTCTGGCTCAGTGTGGTGCAGCCCCTCATTGTCGGGAACGGAGTAGATAGCAACGCCCAACGCTGTACGTACCTTCGTTGCCCGCAGTGTTGTCAGATCTCTAGACAAGGTGGCCTGGCCAGTCTTAACCCCGCGTTGTGCCAATGCCTCCTGTAGTTCTTTCTGAGAGCTAATTGGTTCCTGAGCAATGATTGTGCTTATGAGCTCGAGTCTGGCAGCTCGCGTGCGTGGCGCTCCTTGGGACATTCCGCCCTCCCTCTCCTACTACTGAATAATCATACACAATAGCGGATAAATTACCGGAACGTCTCAGAGTGTGTACCTCTGCGAACCGTTGTTCAGTCCCCCCGAATTGCTGCGTCCAAGGTCTTCGCCAAAGAAGCAATGATCTTCTGGCGCAGCTCCTGCACATCCTCCGTACCCAAAGTCTTCTCCGAAGAACGGAAAACCAGCGCGTAAGCCAAGGATTTATGTCCCAGAGGTACCTGTTCCCCCTGGTAGACGTCGAATAACTGTGCTGACTCCAGCAGGGGACCAGCCGCCCTCTTCAGCACCATCTCCACATTGGCTGCCGGAACATGGTCCTGCACCACAATTGCTAAATCTTCTTTGACGGGCGGGTACGTCGAAACCGGTTTCACCTGCACTGGCTGGGCTTTGACCAGTTCTGCCACCAACTTCAGATCCAACTCGAACGCCGAACTGCCTTTCGGCAACCCAAATTCCTTCACCACCCTGGGGTGAAGTTCCCCGGCGTATCCGACCACTTCGAAACTGCGACCTGAACGCACGAACAGAGTGGCACAACGACCCGGATGAAACGGTGCAGTATCTTGCGGATCAGCCACCGACTCTGGGACAGGGGCCCCTCGAAGCTTTGGGGTTTCGGGCGGAACCCATGTTCGGCTGGTCTCGATACGCACACCGTTGGCACTGCCAACGCTGCGCGCCAGCCCGATAGCATCCGCCCACCCCCAACCCAGCGGGGCCTCAGCCCCTTCTAATAGCTGCTGGGCTCCCCTGGGTGCGAAAGGCCCACCGATCACTCCCGCCACCTTCATTGGCTGCTTCGGCACCCCCGCCTGCAGCGTCGCCAGTTCCTCGGGTGAGGGCGCGCGCTCAACCCCAATCAGCTCTGCGGGGGTCGTCCCTTCAGGCGTGGCAACCTGCCCAAGTTCAAACAAAGCCACCGGAGAAAGGCCCCGAGAAGCATTTCTTTCAGCGACGCCCAGCAGAGAGTCCAACAATGACGTCCGCAACCAAGGGGCATCGTCCGCCAACGGGTTCCGCAACCGCAGCGCATTCCGCCGCTCGTCATGTTCAGGCAGTCCCATACGGTCGTGGGCGGCGCCCACAAACGGATAAGACTTTACCTCTACCAATCCCTCAACAGCCAAGGTCGCACTGGTTCGCCGGCGCACTTTTTGCAGCGCACTCAAACCGGTAGACCCCGTGGAGATCGGCAAACGAGATGGGATGCGATCAAACCCGTCCAGCCGAGCAATTTCCTCCACCAGGTGAGCCGGGCCCACCAGGTCCGGCCGCCAAGAAGGCGGGACTGCCACCACCTCATCATCTTCGAACCGGACTGTGCAACCGATGGACTCCAGTAGCTCCCCTATGCGCTCTGGCGAATAGTCAACCCCAATCAGTCGGCGCGGTTCCCCCACAGGCATACTCACCGCAGGCAAGGGCTGCACAACGTCAAAGTCAAAACCGGCAGGATCAACCGTACCCCCACCATATTCTGCAAGAAGCTCAGCAGCTCTGGCGGCCGCAACTGCCGGTAGCTGAGGGTCCACGCCCCTCTCAAACCGTTTGGACGCTTCTGAATGAAGACGGTGTCTGCGTGCCGAACGGGCAATCAGGACCGGGTCAAAGTTAGCCGCCTCTATCACCACATCCGTTGTGTCGTTCTGCACCTCGGAATTTAGGCCCCCCATCACACCAGCCAAACCCACAATCCGAGAACCTTCCTGTCCCTGCGGAGAGTCCGTAATGACCAGTTCATCCGCCTCTAGAACGTGGGACTGTCCGTCCAACGTCTCAAAGACCTCTCCCCGTTCTGCCCTTCGCACAACAAAAGGTTCAGCCACGGCACGCAGATCGTAAGCGTGCAACGGTTGCCCCAAATCCAACATGACAAAGTTAGTGACATCCACCGGCAGCGAGATGGGACGCATTCCCGCCTGTTCCAACAGTGTCTTCATCCAAGCCGGTGTCTGTGCCGCCGGGTCTATCCCCCTCACAACTCTGGTCACAAAACGGCTGCAAGCCGGCCTGCCTTCCTCAGCCGCTTCCGGATCGACCCGCACACTGAAGCCCGCGGAACTTTCTGCCAACAGCCCATCAGGCACAGCTTCCAGCAACCCTGGATCAGTGAACTCAGCACCGGTCGCCAAAGCATACTCACGAGCCAGACCACGAACCGCGAAAGCGTACCCCCTATCCGGCGTAACATTCACCTCAAGAACTTTTTCACCTAAGCCGAGAGCGGTGATCATTTCAGCGCCAGGTTCTGGCAGATCACCGAAAACCTCTGGATCCAAAACAATAATCCCGTCGTGGTCCTCCCCTAACCCCAACTCGCGTTCCGACACGATCATCCCATCTGAAACATGACCGTAAGTCTTCCGGGACGCTATAGGAAACGGCCCCGGAAGCACGGTTCCGGGTAGAGAAACCACCACGGTGTCGCCCACCTCAAAATTGTGGGCACCACACACTATTCCTCGGCTTGCCACATCCGCGGTTTCAGCTCCCTGCCCGGGCTCATCATTATGTTCTCCCACGTCAACCCGGCAGTAGCGCACTGATTTTCCGTTGCTGTGCTCCTCGACCTCATAGCTCAGCACCCTCCCGGCGACAAGGGGCCCGGTCACGGCGGCCTCTTGAATCTTCTCCTCCTCAAAACCCACACGGACAAGATCGTCAGCAACTTGCTCAATCGTGACATCAGCAGGCAACTCAACGTGCCTTGCAAGCCAAGACAGCGAAAGATGTGGCATCCTCTAATTCCCCTTTCCAAACAAACCAAACTGGCGAGAGAAACGTTCATCGCCCTCAACAATGTCATGCATGTCCGAAATGCCGTGCTGCAACATCACGGTCCGTTCCAGCCCCATGCCAAACGCAAACCCCGTGTATTCCTGTGGGTCAAGTCCGCAAGCGATCAGCACGTTTGGGTCGACCATTCCGCACCCTCCCCACTCAATCCATCCCGGACCACCCTTTTTTTGGGGGAACCAGAGGTCCATTTCTGCGCTTGGTTCGGTGAAAGGGAAGAAGGAAGGGCGCAGACGTGTTTTAGCTTCGGGCCCAAACATGGCTTTAGCGAAGTGGTCCAACGTGCCTTTCAGGTCTGCCATTGTCAGCCCTTTGTCAACAGCCAGTCCCTCCACCTGGTGGAAAACAGGTGTGTGGGTGGAATCGAGGGCGTCCGACCGGAAAACTTTGCCGGGGACCGCCAAATACAGGGGTGCCCCCCGTTCCAGTAGGGCGCGAGCCTGCACGGGTGAGGTGTGGGTTCGCAGGACAAGGGCACCATCGGTGTCTTCGCTCCCCCCTACCGTTGTACCGTCAACGTAGAAAGTGTCTTGCATCTGACGTGCAGGGTGGTCTGCGTCAAAGTTAAGAGCGTCGAAGTTGAACCACTCGTGTTCCACTTCTGGTCCATCTCCGATCTCCCACCCCATGTTGAGGAAGAAATCTTCGATCTGCTCGATGAGCAACTCCAGCGGATGCCGGGCACCCACTGGCGTGCGTCCAGTCGGGAGTGTGACGTCAACACCTTCAGCCACCAACGCTCTTTGTTCGGCCTGATCTTGCAGTTCAGCCTCTTTTTGTGTGTACGCATCGTTGATCTGTTTGCGTGCCGCCCCCAGTGTCGCCCCCGCACCAGCCCGGTCTTGAGGCTCCAGTGAGCCGATGCGCCTATTTGCCTGTGTGAGGGCGGAGCTGTCCCCTAAAATGAGGGGCCGATCTTCCTTTAAAAGTTGGATGTCGTCATGTTGTCGGATCACTTCAAGTGTTCCTTGCACCCAGCGCTGCACCTGTTCGTGTTGGGTGGGGTCAATCTCTTGACTGTTCAGCTCTTCCATTTGGTTCGCTGGCGATGGTGACATCGCACTTCCTTCCCCGTTCGCAGTTTTCCTTCCACCCACTTTAGTTGGCCAAACCTAACTTGGGGACTAGGGCCCAGAGTTTGGTGTTTTCTGTGCGCGAAACCACCCGAGAAGCAACTGTGACAAAATGGGAAGCAGGTCAGGTGAGAGGAAATCGAGCTGAAAGGGCCCAACAATGAAAGCAACGCCACGTAAGCGTTTGCGGGTTTCCGATGTGGTGGCCGCAAAAACTGAGGGCAGGAAACTGTCTATGTTAACCGCCTATGACTCAGTGACGGCCCCAATCTTTGAGCGTGCAGGCATTGACATGCTGCTGGTCGGGGATTCTATTGGGAACGTAATGCTGGGATATCCGGGGACCCTGCAGGTTGAAATTTCAGACATGGTGAGGGCAACAGGTGCTGTCGCCCGTTCTGCCAAGAACACTTTCGTGGTGGCTGATCTTCCCTTTGGCACCTATGAGCTAGACGCCAACTTGGCTTTCGAATCCGCTGTGGCCCTAATGAAGGCAGGAGCGCAGGCAGTGAAACTTGAGGGTGGTACAACCCAGGCTCACATCGTAAAAGCACTGGTTTCTGGAGGCATTCCCGTCATGGGGCACCTGGGGTACACCCCCCAGTCCGAACACGCCTTGAGTGGCCCCCGCCTGCAAGGACGTGGAGACCAGGCTCAAAAACTGGTTGACGACGCTCTGGCGCTTCAAGAAGCTGGGGCTTTCAGCGTGGTTTTGGAAATGGTTCCATCTAACACGGCTACCAAGGTTACAGCCGCTTTGGACATCCCCACGATCGGGATCGGTGCCGGCCCCAACTGTGATGGCCAAGTGCTGGTATGGTCCGACATGGCTGGAATGACCGAATGGACGCCCTCTTTTGTTCACCGTTTCGCCGAACTGGGGGAAGAACTTGAAAGTGCGGCCACCGCCTACCACACCGCGGTAGCGGATGGAGAGTTCCCCACACAGAAAAATTATAGACAAGAGTAGAGTCTCCCCATGTTGAGGACTGGTAGGCCAGCCCTACTGAAAGGATTTATGAGCAGAAACAAACTGGTGCCCGGACAGATCTCGCCAATGTTGAAAGTTCCCAAAAACATCGCCAAACCGGAATATATGTTCCACTCTGGGCCAGAAGTAGTGACCACATCGGACGTGAAAACGCCCGAAGTTATTGAACGGATCCGCAAAGCGGGCACAGTGGCTGCCGACGCCCTCGCCTACGGGGGGTCTCTGGTCAAACCAGGGGTAACCGGGGACGAAATAGACAGGGCCATTCACTCCTACCTGGTAGAAGCCGGCGCCTACCCGTCAACACTGGGCTACATGGGTTTCCCGAAATCTTGCTGCACGTCCATCAATGAAGTGATTTGCCACGGCATCCCCGACGACCGGCCGCTGGAAGAAGGCGACATCGTTAACATTGACGTCACTGCCTACCTGGATGGAGTCCACGGTGACACTTGCGGCATGTTCGTAGCGGGTGAAACTGATGTTGAGTCAGCCAACCTAATCGAACACACGGAAGCGGCCATGTGGCGGGGCATAAACGCTATCAAACCCGGTCGCCCCATAAATGTGATTGGGAAGGTTATCAGCGCCTACGCCAAACGTCACGGTCTGGGCGTCGTAAAAGACTACACGGGACATGGCGTTGGGGAAGCGTTCCACTCTGGTCTGATCATCCCCCACTATGATGCTGCTCCCGCCCACTCTCAAATCATGGAAGAGGGCATGGTTTTCACCGTGGAGCCGATGCTCACCGTGGGCACAATCGATTGGGAGATTTGGGAGGACGGGTGGACCGTGGTCACCAAAGATAGGAAGCGCACCGCCCAGTTCGAACACACGATTGCAGTCACTAGTGACGGGGCAGACGTCCTCACCTATCCGTCACTTTCTACGGAAGAGCAGTGATGGACTCTGCCCCTGGGCCCCAGGACCTCGCTGTGGGTATCGACATTGGGGGAACGGGAATCAAAGGTGGTCTGGTGGACCTGTCCAAAGGGGAACTTGTCGGCGAGAGGGTCCGCTACCCCACCCCCAAACCCGGCAATCCAACATCGGTTATTGAGGTGGTGGCAAACGTTATTCGTGACTTGGCCGCACCCACGAACATCCCGCTGGGTATCGCCCTACCTGCTCCCATTGTTCAAGGCACAGTAACATTCGTTGCCCACCTGGATCAATCGTGGGTGGGCACCGAAGCGCAGGAGATGTTCGCCGCATCCCTGGGACGTCCTGTGACCATGATCAACGATGCGGATGCAGCAGGCGTGGCAGAAAGCCACTTCGGCGCAGCCAAAAATGAGGAGGGAACCGTTCTGGTTACAACGCTTGGCACGGGCATAGGCACGGCACTGCTGCGTAACCATATTCTGGTACCCAACACCGAGTTGGGGCACATCGAAATTGATGGCGTGGATGCCGAAACACGCGCTTCCTCAGCCCAAAGGAAACGCGAAGAACTCAGCTGGAAGAGGTGGGCTAAACGCCTGCAGAAATATTACGAGGCAGTACAGTTACTCGTCGCACCCGACCTGATCGTTGTGGGAGGGGGCGTATCCAAGCACCACGACAAGTTCCTACCACGCATCCAACTACGCGCCGAACTAGTTCCCGCACAGCTACGTAACACTGCAGGAATTGTTGGGGCCGCCATGTACTCCCACACCCAAAACAG
>CAYFPY010000027.1:0-14424 GCA_964345125.1 uncultured Actinomyces sp. | reverse complement strand
CTTCTTCAGTCAGGATTGGTCGCTGTGCAATTAGCACGTTTGAGTCCTTTCTTCCCGGCGCCCACTATATGACGCCGAGCCGGAGCCCACCGAAATGGGCTTTAGCCGAATTCCTGCAGATTCAATGTTGTGGGAACCTCGGATTAAGCTCCCACGAAAATTAACTAGCCGCGACGCCTCTTCGGAGGCCTGCAGCCGTTGAAAGCCTGAGGTGTAACGTCCTGAATGGAACCCACCTCAAGTCCGGCGGCACCCAAAGCGCGAATAGCAGTTTCGCGCCCACTACCGGGTCCCTTAACGTACACGTCAACCTTCTTCATACCCATTTCCTGGGCCGTACGGGCAGCTGCCTCAGCAGCCATCTGCGCCGCGAAAGGGGTTGATTTGCGACTACCTTTAAACCCAACCTCACCGGCAGATGACGAAGCAATGACTTCACCCACCGGGTCCGTAATAGAAATGATTGTGTTGTTAAACGTCGAACGAATATATGCGCGACCATGGGTCACGTTGCGCCGATCTTTCCGCCGGGACTTACGCGAGGCGGTGGCGCGGGTTTTTTGAGCCATTATGCTTTTCTCCTAATTTCCTACTGGGAAACTTCCCGAGCCTTATTTCTTCTTACCAGCAACTGTACGCTTTGGTCCCTTACGGGTACGCGCATTTGTCTTGGTGCGCTGACCCCGCACGGGCAGACCATGCCGGTGGCGGCTACCCTTGTAGCTGCCGATCTCAATCTTCCGGCGAATATCGGCCTGGATCTCCCTGCGCAAGTCACCCTCAACCTGGAAATTTGCGTCTATGTACTGCCGAAGGGCAACCAGCTGCTCCTCCGAAGCGTCACGAACACGCAGGTCTGGGCTTATGCCAGTAGCTTCCAATGCTTCCTGGGCGCGGGTACGACCCACGCCGTAAATGTAAGTAAGCGCCACTTCGATCCGCTTATCGCGGGGAAGATCGACGCCAGCTATACGTGCCATAATCTCTACTCCATCTAATTCCGAGGGCTGTCGCCCCACCCACCGCACCGGATCACCTAACCCAGTTTGGCCCCGGCCCTCGAACCGGGGGTTCCAGCACTGCTGGTCAGTGGGACGCTAACTATCTTCCGCTACTAGCCCTGCCGCTGTTTGTGGCGTGGGTTCTCGCAGATCACCATGATGGTGCCGTGGCGACGAATCACCTTGCACTTGTCACAGATCTTCTTGACACTTGGTTTAACTTTCATTGCAATTCCTCAGTAAGCACGTGATGGTGCCATCTAGGGCCCGACTTGACTAACCGTCTTGTCCGCGGCCGATCAACTACTTGTAACGGTAAACAATTCGTCCACGAGACAAGTCGTAGGGACTTAGTTCAACCACGACCCGGTCATCTTGGAGGATACGAATGTAGTGTTGCCGCATCTTGCCGGAAATGTGTGCCAATACAATGTGACCGTTTTCCAGTTCGACACGAAACATTGCGTTCGGCAACGCTTCTACGACCGTGCCTTCGACTTCAATTACGCCGTCTTTTTTTGCCATATCCTCCGCTAACCTTTTAACCGACACTCGTACCATGAACAGAGTATGCCCAAAGCATCAGCCTACTGCAGTGTTACCCAAGGCAACAGCTACAAGGCCCCTCTAGTTAGCGAACTCACGTACCGGCACGATCTCGTAGGGCTCCAACCCTGCGACACCCGCATCAGTGGCCGTCAAGACACTGATTCCCTCATCCGTTATAGCGACAGTATGTTCAAAATGTGCAGACACGTTATTGGTCAGTGTCACCACTGTCCAGTCATCCGGCATCACTTCGGTTGCCGCATCACCAATCGTAACCATGGGTTCAATACACAAAACAGAACCAGAAGGTATGCGCGGCCCCTTTGACCTGGTCCGGTAGTTATAAACCGTTGGAGGTTCGTGCAGTTCCCGACCGATACCGTGCCCGGTGTAGCCTTCAACTAGCTCTGGCACAAACTCCAAACGCTCGGCACTACCCAAGACTGAAAGTTCAATCGCCGAACCGATCTCGCCCAGCCGTTTAGCGGTAGCTGCGGCGGCGATGCCGGCCCACAAAGCCTTTTGGGTAACCAGCAGAAGCTGTTCCCTTCGCTTCATCTCCTCCACCGGGACCGTCCCCTCTGGATCCGGGACTATAACCGTCGTAGCCGAATCCGCGTGCCACTGGGCGCCATCGTGTTCCACCATCGCACCACAGTCAAACGAGATCACGTCCCCCGCAGCCACGACCCTCTGCCCCGGAATACCATGCACCACTTCTTCGTTCACAGAAATGCAAACGGATGCTGGAAACCCTTGATAATGCAAGAAGTTGGGTTCGGCCCCCTGCGAAGTTATTTCGCGATAGGCAATCTGGTCCAGATCGGCCGTGGTCATGCCCGGCTCGACCGAGGAGACTAACTTGTCCATGGTGCGCGCGACTATCTGGCCCGCACGGCGCATAGCCTCAATCTCCTGCGCGGTTTTTGGAATAGGTCCCGCCAATACTACTCTCCAGCCGCTTCCAAAGAACGCTCCTTGAGCACTTTCGCAATTGCTTCTTGAACCTGGGGAATTGCAGGTTGTGCATCCACTACCTCTAACAGATCCTGGTCAGCATAGTAGGTGGCAATTGGCTCAGTCTGTTGGCGATAAATCTCCAGACGGCGGCGATAAACCTCCGCTGAATCATCTGCCCGGCCCTCCTGGGTCGCCCGCCCCTCCAAGCGCCTAATCAGCTCGTCTTCCGGTGCTGAAAGTTCCAACACCAGATCCAAAGGCACACCGCGGGCCACTAGCATGTCCCGCAAAGCGTGCGCTTGCTCAATCTTGCGCGGATACCCATCTAGGATAAAGCCGTTATCAACGTCGGGTGTTGCTAGGCGCGTTGCCACCATCGGTGTGGTCACAGAGTCGGGAACAAATTCACCTTTGTCCATGTAACGCTGGGCGAGCGCTCCCAACTCCGTCTGCTCAGCAATATTCGCACGGAAAATTTCACCCGTAGAAATTGTTGGAACACCCAAATATTTAGAAAGCCAGGCCGCCTGTGTTCCCTTCCCCACTCCGGGGGGACCCAATAAGATCAGAGCCGTCACTTCAGGAACCCTTCATAGTGGTGCTGCTGCAGTTGCGAGTTGATCTCTTTGACCGTCTGCAAACCGACACCGACCATAATCAGCAGGGTTGTCCCCCCAAAGGGCATCTGTGTTGCTGCTAGGTTCAAAGGCATCATGGCTATCGTGGGCAGAATAGCAATTACTACCAGGTAGAGAGCGCCTACCGTAGTGATGCGCGTGATCACATACTTCAAGTACTCCGCCGTGGGGCGTCCCGCCCTGTAACCCGGAATGAAACCGCCGTACCGTTTCATGTTGTCGGCAATCTCGTCCGGATTGAAAGTAATTGAAGTGTAAAAGAATGCGAAAGCAAAAATTAGAACAGCCTCAATAACCAGGAACCAGAAGGACTGCTGATCGAACGTGGTGATTATCCACTCGACCCACCTGTCATCCGGCTGACCAAACTGAGCCAGCAAATTCGGGAACGCCATGATTGAAGTAGCAAAAATAACTGGAATGACGCCAGCCATGTTGATCTTCAAAGGAATGTACGTGGTGGTACCCCCATAGGTACGTCGGCCCACCATACGCTTCGCGTACTGCACAGGTATTCGCCGCTGCGACTGCTCAACATAAACGACCGCAACAGTCACCAGTAGGATCAGGCCAACAATGATCAGGGCCTTCATCCAGCCGCCAGTCACGCCAATGTCCCACAACTGGGCAGGCATCGTGGCCACGATGGAGGTGAAAATCAGCAGTGACATACCGTTACCGACACCGCGTTCAGTTATCAGTTCCCCCATCCACATGATGACTGTACTACCCGCAGTCATAACCAGAACCATGAACAGGTACACACCGAACGACCCGTTTGGTATCGCTTCTTCAGTACAGCCGGGGAACATGTTGCCCGACACTGCCATGGACACCATGGTGGTCGACTGCAAAATCGCCAAGAAGATCGTCAAGTACCGCGTGTACTGCGTCAAGGTTGCCTGGCCGGTCTGCCCCTCTAAATGCAAATCCTGCAGCCGGGGAACCGCAACCCGCAAAACCTGGATGATAATCGAGGCCGTAATGTAGGGCATAATGCCCAAAGCAAACACCGACAACTGCAGAAGTGCCCCACCTGAAAACAGGTTGAACATGTCCAACAAAGAAGTCTGATCCTGCTGCGCTAAACAAGCGTTAACGTTGCGCGCAGAAACGCCGGGAGTGGGCACGTATGTGCCCAACCTATACAGCGCCATAACAAGCAGAGAGAATAGTATCTTTCTGCGTAAGTCAGGGGTTTTGAATGCCTGACCAAATGCTTGTAACAAACTTCCTCCTGGTCAACTTAGCGTCATCCTAAAGTAGGACACGCAACAATCTAGCCCAGCCTACCGGTGAACACCGAAAGCTGAAACATAGAAAGTGGGAGCTGGTTGGCCCCGAACCAAGTTCGGGGCCAACCCACACACCCTAAAGAGTCTTCAGTGTACCGCCTGCTGCCGTAATTTTCTCTTCAGCAGCTGCCGACCACTTGTCAACAACAAGCTCCATGGGGACCGAAATGTCTCCCGTCCCCAAAACTTTCACGGGCTCCCCCTTGCGGACAAGGCCCTGCTCCACCAAATTCTCAACCGTGACCTGGCCTCCCTGCGGGAAAGCCTCAGCCAAGGAACCAACATTGACAACCTGGTAGCCAATCTTCATCGGATTCTTGAAGCCGCGAAGTTTCGGTAGGCGCATATGCAGAGGCATCTGCCCACCCTCGAAACCTGCAGGAACCTGACCGCGTGCCTTGGTACCCTTCGTACCTCTACCGGCTGTTTTACCCTTCGAACCTTCACCACGACCCACCCGGGTCCTAGCTTTCTTAGCTCCCTTGGCAGGAGCTAAGTGGTGCAGTTTTACAACCTCACCCTCAGCTGGTCGGGAAACAGTTTTCTTGCTTTTAGCCATTACTCTCCGACCTCCTTAACCTCAACTAGATGAGAAACAGCATTAATACCACCACGCAAGGCAGGAGAATCGGGGCGAACAACCTTCTGCCCCACCTTTGACAGACCCAAAGTCTTCAAAGTTTCACGCATTTTCTTCTGCTGACCGATAGCGGATCTTTTCAACGTGATTTCCAACTGAGACATTACTCAGCCACCTCCGTCGCCGCATCCTTAGCGCCCGAATCAGCTTCGTCCTGCTGATCCTCTTTCTGCTCAGCTCTTCCTTCAGCCTGCGCTGCAAGCATGGCACTGGGAGCGACCCGCTCCACTGGAAGTCCCCGCCTAATCGCGACCTCTTCTGGCCCTTCCAACTGCTTCAGAGCTGCAACCGTCGCCCGAACAATGTTCAACGAATTCGCAGAGCCCAAAGACTTGGTGAGAACATCGTGGATACCGGCGCATTCCAATACGGCACGCACGGGTCCACCGGCAATAACACCGGTACCGGGCGATGCGGGACGGAGCAGGACAATGCCCGCAGCATCCACGCCCTCAACCAGGTGAGGTATTGTGCGCCGAATCATCGGAACTCGGAAAAAGTTTTTCTTCGCTTCCTCCACACCCTTGGCAATAGCTGCGGGGACCTCTTTTGCTTTCCCGTAGCCCACGCCAACAGTTCCTTCACCGTCACCAACAACGACCAACGCGGTGAACGAGAAACGACGCCCACCTTTCACCACCTTAGAAACCCGGTTGATGCCGATGACACGCTCCAAATACTGGTTGCGGTCATCCCGACGGTTGTCACGGCGACCGCCGCGACCTCTTCGGTCCCCGTCGCGGCCTTGGCGTCCGGAGCTGTCCGAAGTGTTCTTATCCTGCTGCTGTGCAGTCATCACTTGCTCTCTTTCCTTCGTCGCGCTCACAGGATCAGCCCGCCCTCGCGAGCGCCGTCAGCCACAGCAGCGACGCGTCCGTGATACTTGTTTCCAGCACGGTCAAAAACAACGGTTTCGATCCCTGCCTCTTTGGCACGCTGGGCCACCAGGGTACCCACTTTGTGTGCCTTATCTTTCTTTGCGCCTTCAGCAGCACGCAGTTCGGGTTCCATGGTGGAGGCCCAAACCAGTGTTTTTCCAGTCGTGTCATCCACTACCTGCACAAACATGTGCCGGTTAGAGCGAGTTGCCACTAGCCGAGGACGAGCAGCCGTTCCGCTGACGTTCTGACGCACCCTCTGGTGCCTCCGGATCTTTGCGACCCGTTTACCTTTACCTTTAATGGTGTAAGACATTACGCACCGGCCTTTCCAGCCTTCAAGCGGACAATCTGACCCTTGTAGCGGATACCCTTACCCTTATAAGGCTCAGGTTTGCGCAGTTTCTGAATGTTCGCGGCCGTTTCGCCGACAAGCTGCTTATCAATACCTTTGATGATCACTTCCGACTGGGAAGGAACCTCAAACTCGATGCCCTCAGGAGCTTCCACCACCACCGGGTGAGAAAAGCCCAATGAGAACTCGATGCCGCTTCCCTTAGGGATCGCCCTGTATCCGGTACCTACAACTTCCAAGGTTTTAGTGTAACCATTCGTTACGCCCTCAACCGCGTTAAACACGAGGGTGCGGGCCAGGCCATGCAGGGCCCTTGAATCCCGCTCGTCGTTCGGACGCTCGACCAGAACCTCGGTGCCCTCCACCTTTGCTGTAATTGGTTCGGGAAGCTCGACGGTCAAAGTGCCCTTCGGACCCTTCACCGTAACAACCTGGCCTTCCACCTTAACTTCAACACCCGAACCTAATTCGATCGGCTGCTTTCCTATCCGTGACATTATGCTTCCCCCTTACCAGACGTAGGCGAGGACTTCCCCACCCACACCTTTGTCGGAAGCCTGTCGGTCAGTCAGCAGTCCAGAAGATGTGGACAAAATGGCCACACCCAAACCACCACGAACCTGGGGCAATTCAGTAGATTTTGCGTACACACGTAAACCAGGTTTGGATACTCTTTTCAAACCCGTAATGGCACGTTGACGCTGGCTGCCGTACTTCAAATCCATCTTCAAGGTCTTCCCGACCCGAGCGTCCTCAACTTCAACGGCACTAATGTAGCCCTCTTCCTGCAGGATCTGCGCAATCGCGTCCTTCAGTTTGGAGTAGGGCATCGAAACAGACTCGTGTTGAGCCTGGCTCGCGTTCCGCAGACGTGTCAGCATGTCTGCGATTGGATCAGTCATTGTCATTTGGGGCAAGGCCCTTCCCTGACGGGGTTTCCAAGAACCATTGCCGCTCCTGGACCTTCGTCATAAGTATTACCAGCTACTCTTTGTCACCCCAGGAAGCTCACCCTTCAGGGCAAGTTCCCGCAAGCAAATACGGCACAAACCAAACTTGCGGTAAACCGATTTTGGTCGACCGCACCGGCTGCACCTAGTGTAGGCCCGCACCGCAAACTTCGGTTTACGAGCCGCTTTAACTCTTAGAGATGTTTTCGCCATCTTTCCTTAATCCTCTTTAAACGGGAATCCGAGTTTCCTCAAGATTGCCCGACCCTCATCATCAGTATCCGCGGAAGTCACGACCGTCACGTCCATACCGCGCACGCGATCAATCTTATCGACATCAATTTCGTGGAACATGGACTGTTCCGTAAGACCAAAAGTGTAGTTCCCATGACCATCGAACTGCCTGGCACTCAACCCGCGGAAGTCGCGAATACGTGGCAGCGCCGTAGTCATAAGCCGGTCCAAAAATTCCCACATCCTGTCACCGCGCAGCGTCACTGAGGCGCCAATAGGTTGGCCCTCGCGCAACTTGAACTGTGCAATAGACTTCTTAGCGCGGTTAATCCGGGGCTTCTGACCGGTAATCGCAGCCAAGTCAGTCAACGCGCCGTCCAGAGCTTTGGAGTCCTGCGCAGCCGCGCCCACCCCCATGTTGACAACAACCTTCACAGGTTTACCAACCTGCATTGGGTTTTTCAGGTCAAACTCTTTCTGAATCTCTTCGCGGACCTCGTTTTGATATTTTTCTTTCAAACGGGGTTTCATGCGTCTAGCTCCTTACCGGGCTCAATGCCACGGCGTGTTCCCCCTCGGGCCACGCGCACACGGACAGTCTTCTGTTTACCGTCGCGGTTAACTTCCTCTTCGCGGAAGCCAACTCGTACGGGCTTCTTAGTGGCTGGATCAACCAGAGCGACCTTGGAAACGTCAATTGGCGCTTCGATGGTCATGATCCCACCTTCCTGGCCGCCCTGACCCTGACGAACGTGCCTGGTTTTCAGGTTCACGCCCTCAACAGTCACGGTGCCAGCGGAAGGGTTCACATCGATGACCCGCCCCTGTTTACCTTTATCACCGGGAGCCAGCGGGTCAAGACCCTGCTCCTCACGTCGCGCGTTCCGGTTTGCCAACTTTTTGTCATCCGAACTACGTCCACGAATGACTTCTACCAGGTCACCTTTACGGATTTTGGCAGCCATCAGATCACCTCCGGCGCTAACGAAACAACACGCATGAAACGCTTGTCCCGTAACTCACGACCAACGGGGCCAAAAATACGCGTACCGCGTGGCTCCCCATCGTCTTTTAGGATAACGGCAGCGTTCTCATCAAACCGGATGTAGGAACCATCCGGGCGGCGCGAAGGCTTTTTAGTCCGCACCACAACGGCCTTTACCAATTCCCCCTTTTTGACGTTCCCGCCGGGGATAGCATCTTTCACGGTGGCCACAATAGTGTCGCCAATACCCGCGTAACGTCGACCAGAACCGCCGAGAACACGGACAGCCAGGATTTCCTTGGCTCCCGTGTTGTCAGCAACTTTCAGTTGCGACTCCTGCTGGATCATGTCTTATGACTCCTGTCGTCGTGCTGGTTCCCTACCACCCCAGTGGCAGTAGAGCCTTGCCGAACGGATTATTTCGCTTTTTCTAGAATCTCAACCACGCGCCACCGCTTGGTGCGGGACAGTGGTCGGGTTTCCATGATGCGGACCAGGTCACCCACGCCGCATTCGTTATTTTCATCGTGCGCCTGCACTTTTTTAGCTTTGCGCTGGACCTTCCCATACAGGGGGTGTTTGAAACGGTCTTCCAACACCACCACAACGGTTTTGTCCATTTTGTCGCTGGAGACCAATCCCCGGCGCACCTTACGTTGATTACGTTCAACAGTTTCAGTTGACTGGGTCATCTACCTATTCCTCACTACCTGGTGCGGTGCGGAAACCCAGTTCCCTCTCACGCGCAATCGTGTAAATGCGAGCAATGTTGCGACGCACCAATTTCATTCGACCTGAATCATCCAAAGCACCAACTGCCTGGGAGAACCTCAAGTTGAACAATTCTTCCTTGTTGCGCTCCAGCTCTTTGGCTAATTGAGCAGTGTCCATGGCGTCAAGGTCAGCCGTTGTTAAGATGTCTTTAGCCATCAGTTCTCAGCCCCTTCACGAACCACAAAACGAGTTTTCATTGGTAGCTTGTGCTGGGCTCGGCTCATAGCTTCACGCGCCAGCTCTTCATCAACGCCACCAAGTTCAAACATGATACGACCTGGCTTCACTGGAGCCACCCAGGACTCTGGTGAACCTTTACCGGAACCCATGCGTGTTTCTGCTGGTTTCTTGGTAAGAGGGCGGTCAGGGAAAATTGTGATCCACACTTTCCCACCACGTTTGATGTGACGAGTCATTGCAATACGAGCGGCCTCAATCTGCCTGTTCGACAGGTAGGCGCCCTCAAGTGCCTGAATTCCGTAGTCACCGAAGGCAAGTTCAGTACCGCGAGTTGCCAAGCCCCTGCGGGAAGGTCGGTGCTGCTTACGGAATTTTACTCGACGAGGAATGAGCATCTAACTCAGGCCTCCGTTCCAGTTGTTGGGGCCGCTTCTGCCTCTGCGGGAGCCACTGCTTCAGCGGTCTCCGCGGCGGGGGCATTTTGGCCTGTGCTTTCTTCACGAGACGTATCTCCGTCCCTAGTGGAGCGCCCCTTATTGGAGCGAGGGCCACGCTGTCCGCGTCGGCCTCCACCACGACGGTCTCCGCGACCACCGGGTCCCCGACCTGCCTGTTCGACTTGCATCTGCTCGAACTCGGTTTCGGTCAAGTCGCCCTTATAGATCCACACCTTCACGCCAATACGGCCGAATGTGGTGTGAGCTTCGTAGCGTCCAAAGTCGATGTTTGCCCGCAGTGTCTGCAAAGGCACACGACCTTCACGGTAAAACTCGGAGCGAGACATTTCAGCACCGCCCAAGCGTCCTGACACCTGAATGCGGATACCTTCTGCACCGGCCCGCTGCGCTGACTGAATAGCCTTACGCATGGCACGCCGGAAAGATACGCGTGCAGCAAGCTGCTCGGCAACTCCTTGAGCCACAAGCTGGGCGTCAATCTCCGGGTTTTTCACTTCCCGAATGTTGAGCTGCACCTGCTTACCGGTGAGCTTCTCTAAATCCTTCCGCAACCGGTCTGCTTCCGCGCCACGTCGCCCAATAACAATCCCTGGACGTGCCGCATGCAGGTCAACACGTACCCGATCCCTCGTCCGCTCAATCTCAACCTTGGAGATACCGGCCCTTTCCAGGCCTTCTTCAAGGACGTCACGGATCTTTACATCTTCAGCTACATAGTCCCGGTAGCGCTGCCCTTTAGTGGTGGAATCAGCGAACCACCGTGACCTGTGGTTTGTGGTGATCCCCAGGCGGAAACCAGTGGGATTTACCTTCTGGCCCATCTAGCGATCCCCTCCTTCATCTTTAGTTCCAACAATCACCGTTATGTGACTGGTCCGCTTCATAATGGCACCCGCACTTCCCTGGGCCCGAGGGCGGAACCTCTTCATAGTCGGCCCCTCATCAACGTAGGCTTCAACAACCCACAGGTCCGACTCCTGTACGCTTTCGCCCAGATCTGCTGCCAGTTCCTCAATGTTGGCAACCGCGCTGAACAGAAGTTTCTGCACGTCACGTGCCACCCGCTGCGGAGCAAATTGCAACATGTCAGCGGCTGCCAGTACGGGCTTGTTACGGATCTCATTTACGATCCTGCGCGCCTTCTGGGGCGTGACGCGAACATAACGCGCGTGCGCCTTGGCTTCCATTTCTTTGGTCCTCACTTCTCTTCAGGCAGCCTACTGGCGCCGACCCTTGCGATCATCGTTCAAATGGCCACGGAACGTGCGAGTTGGCGCGAATTCACCCAACTTGTGACCCACCATGGACTCCGTTACAAACACAGGCACGTGACGACGTCCGTCGTGCACCGCGAAAGTTAGGCCCAAGAAATCAGGAGTGATCATCGACCTGCGTGACCAAGTCTTAATGACCTGTTTACTGCCGGACTCGATCTGCTTATCAATTTTCTTTTGCAAGCTGGGGTCAACGTAAGGCCCCTTTTTCAAACTACGTGGCATCTACATATCCCCTATCAGCGCTTCTTACCTGAACGGCGGCGGCGCACAATGTGTTTGTTGCTAGCTTTATTAGGTTTACGAGTGCGACCCTCCGGTTTACCCCAAGGGCTCACCGGGTGGCGCCCACCAGAGGTGCGGCCTTCACCACCACCATGTGGGTGATCCACAGGGTTCATTGCAACACCGCGGACCTTCGGACGGCGTCCCTTCCAGCGGGAACGACCAGCCTTGCCAAGATCAACGTTGCCTTGCGAAGCGTTACCGACAGAACCTACCGTTGCGCGGCAATCAAGATCCACGTTACGAATCTCGCCGCTTGGCAACCTTAACTGGGCGAACCTTCCCTCTTTGGCTACAAGTTGCACCGAAGATCCGGCACCCCTTGCAAACTTCGCGCCCTGACCAGGGTTAAGTTCGACAGCGTGCAACACAGTACCAAGTGGGATGTTCCTCATCGGCAGTGCGTTCCCCGGTTTGATGTCAGCCTTTGGTCCCGACTCTACGGTGGAACCAACCTTCAACCCTTCGGGGGCAATAATGTACCGTTTCTCCCCATCCGAATAGTGTAAGAGTGCAATGTTGGCCGTACGGTTCGGATCGTACTCAATCTGAGCAACCTTCGCCGAAACACCATCTTTACCCTTGCGCGCAAAATCGATCACGCGATAGGCGCGCTTGTGTCCACCACCGCGCCGCCGAGAGGTGATCCGCCCGTAGGAGTTCCGGCCACCAGTTTTAGTGATAGGCCGAACCAACGACTTTTCGGGTGTACCCCGCGTGATCTCCTCAAAATCGGAGACACTGCCGTGTCGACGACCAGGCGTCGTCGGCTTGTATTTACGAATAGCCATGTTCTCTTTCTACCTCTCCGACTCAAATACCAGAATTGCCGAAGATATCGATCGACCCGGAACGAAGCGTAACAATAGCCCGCTTCACATCCTTACGTTTACCAACACCATCACGGCGACGGAACGTTTTCCCCTTCCGGTTCTGTGTGGCTACCTTCTTAACATCCACACCGAAAATCTGTTCAATAGCGGCCTTGATCTCTGTCTTGTTAGCACGCGGATCTACCTCAAAGGTGTATTTTCCCTGATCCTGGAGCAAAGAAGACTTCTCCGTTACAACTGGACGCAGAATTATGTCCCGAGGGTTCTTTGAAGGAACGAGTGTGCTCATTTGGCTTCATCCTCCTTCTTTTTCTGTGAACCAGTAGTTTTTGGTTCCTTGGCGTCCTTAGCGGATTCTTCCTTAGCCTTCTCAACCTTCTTTTCGGCTTGACCAGAATCCTTCTTCGCTTTGTCCTCTTTCAGGTCCGACGTGTCGGCTTTGCCAGCCGCCTTACCCTTATCTTCCGAGGCTTCTTTAGCTGGGGCAGCAGCCTTAGCGTCCGCGCCCGATTCGTTCCAGCCACGCGAATTACGAACACGCTCAACATAGCTGTCCAACGCAGCCGAAGTGAATGCCAACTGGTCGGCCTTCATAACGTCGTAAACCGCGAGCTGCCCGACCTCCACGACCTTGGTTTTTGGAATGTTCCCATAACTCTTACGAGCCACCAAAACATCGTCCTGGTCACGGTCAACAACCACCAGGGTTTGCCCCGCAACGTCCAGTGCGCCCAACGTTTCCAAAGCGGCCTTAGTTGAAGGTTTCTCGCCCTCCACAACCGAAGAGAAAACGTAGATCGCATCTTTGCGAGCCCTGTCAGACAGTGCTGAACGCAAAGCACCAGCCGTCATCTTTTTCGGGGTTCGCTGGTTATAACTGCGTGGCTGTGGGCCATGAACAATGCCCCCACCCTTCCACTGCGGTGCTCGGATAGAGCCATGCCTTGCCCGGCCCGTTCCCTTCTGCCGCCACGGTTTCTTCCCACCACCAGAAACCATTGCACGCGTTTTCGTTGCCGCCGTGCCCGCACGACGTGCCGCACGCTGCGCTTCAACGACCTGGTGGATCAAAGGCACATTCAACGCCACATCAAAGATGCTGCCAGGCAAAACAACAACCGCATTGGTTTCCTTGCCCGAAGCGTCCCGAACCTTAACTTCACGGTCAACTTTTGTTTGATCCGTCTTCACTGCCATGGTCATGCTCCCTTCACAGCTGTTCGGACGATCACCACAGAATTACGGGCACCAGGAACGGCACCCTTAATCAACAGCAAACCCCTTTCGGTGTCCACTGCCTGAACTGTGAGGTTCTGGACGGTGCGTTTGTCCCCACCCATACGTCCAGCCATTTTCTGGCCTTTGAACACGCGGCCCGGCGTAGCTGCGCCACCAATAGACCCAGCCTTACGGTGGATCTTGTGCGCACCATGGGAGGCGGGTCCACCGCCAAAACCGTGCCGCTTCATTGCGCCAGCAAACCCCTTGCCTTTACTTTGGCCAGATACGTCCACAGTGGCGCCCTCTTCAAAAACAGTGGCGTCCAACTCTTGACCCAACTGGTAGTCCTGCGCATCAGAAGTGCGGAACTCCGTCAGGTGACGTTTAGGGGTCACACCGGCTTTCTCAAAGTGACCAAGCATCGGCTTAGTCACCCGCCGAGGATCAATGTCCTCAAAACCTATTTGAACGGCTGCGTAGCCGTCGTCCTCAATTGTTCGCACCTGAGTGACGACGTTCGTGCCGACCTGCACGACAGTCAGGGGAACGACGTTTCCTTCGTCGTCCCACACCTGGGTCATGCCCAATTTACGACCAAGCAAAGCCTTAACTGCCTTGCCCGCCTGTTTGGTGTCAGTTGTCATTTCAGATGTCCTCAGAGCTTAATTTCGATGTTCACGTCCGCGGGCAGGTCGAGTCGCATAAGCGAATCAACGGCCTGGGGGGTTGGATCAATGATGTCTATAAGCCGCTTGTGGGTACGCATCTCAAACTGCTCGCGGCTGTCCTTGTATTTATGCGGCGACCGAATAACAACGAAAACGTTCTTCTCGGTTGGTAGTGGAACTGGGCCAACGACTGTGGCACCAGCACGCTGCACCGTATCTACAATCTTGCGCGCAGAGCTATCGATG
>CAYFPY010000026.1:0-14624 GCA_964345125.1 uncultured Actinomyces sp. | reverse complement strand
CCTCCGGTCCGGACAGCAGCTTGCCTTCCCCCAACAGTTCTTGGGCCGCAAGCGCTGTGTCGAGCACGGGTTGCATGTCTTTGTCGCCCCGCACCTCTTTTTCGAGGCGGGGTATCTGTTTCTCAATGGTTTGCAGGTCGGCGAGCATCAGTTCTGTAGTGATGGTTTCAATGTCGTCAGCGGGGGACACTTTCCCGTCAACATGCACCACGTCGCTGTCAGCGAAGACGCGGGTGACCAGGCAGATGGCGTCGGCCTCCCTAATGTTGGCGAGGAACTGGTTACCCAGGCCCTCCCCTTCGGAGGCTCCGCGCACAATGCCCGCAATGTCCACGAAGGATACGGTGGCAGGCAGGATCTTTTCTGACCCAAAGATTTCGGCAAGCCGATTCAGCCGGGGGTCGGGCAGGGGCACGATGCCCACATTCGGTTCAATGGTGGCGAACGGGTAGTTCGCCGCTAGAACGGTTGCTCGGGTGAGGGCGTTAAACAGGGTTGACTTACCCACGTTGGGCAGTCCCGCGATTCCAATAGTTAAAGACACGCCCTACATTCTAGGTTGCTGCGGCCCTGATTGGCAGCGGGTCACCTTCATATTGGGGTGGGTTGCGTTACCTTAACGCCAGTTTCCGTGCTTATGTTAGCGGGTGTGTTCGGGAGATGCTTCACGCCCGCGGGTCTCTTTAGAGACGATTCCCTTTTCAACCAGGTCTTGTTTCAGGTTGCGGGGAAGGGCGAAGGTGATGGTCTCCACCTGTGTTTCCACGTGCTCAATACCGGTGAATCCCCAGTCAGACAGTTGTTGGAGGACCTCACGCACCAGAATCTCGGGAACGGAAGCCCCGGAAGTGACGCCCACTTTGTTGACGCCCTCGAACCATGCTGGGTCCATTTCGCTGGCATAGTCCACTAGGTAGGAGGCGGGTACACCCGCATCCAGGGCAACCTCTGCTAGTCGCACGGAGTTAGAGGAGTTCTCTGAGCCAACAACGATGACTACGTCGGCTCGTGGAGCAATCGCTTTGACGGCTTCCTGCCTGTTTTGGGTGGCGTAGCAAATGTCGTCTGAGGGCGGGTCCATTAGGTTCGGGAACCGTTCGCGTAGCCTGTCAACAGTTTCTAAAGTTTCGTCGACGCTAAGTGTGGTTTGCGATATCCACATCACTTTGTCGGGGTCACGCACTTCCACTTGGTCCACTTCGTCTGGGGTGCCAACTATTTGGATGTGGTCGGGGGCCTCCCCGTATGTGCCTTCTACTTCTTCGTGGCCGACGTGACCGATGAGGATGATGTCGTAGTCCTGTTTGGCGAAACGTACCGCTTCCCGGTGGACTTTTGTGACCAGGGGGCACGTGGCGTCGATGGTGCGTAGGTTCCGAGCTGCCGCATCTTTGTGGACTTGGGGGGAAACCCCGTGGGCGGAGAAAACGGTTAGGGAACCTTCTGGGATTTCGTCGACTTCTTCCACGAAGATCGCTCCGCGTTCACTCAACGTGTCTACTACGTACTTGTTGTGAACAATTTCTTTGCGCACGTACACGGGTGAACCGTGGGCTTCGAGGGCCCGTTCCACGGCTTCCACGGCCCGGTCCACCCCAGCGCAGTAACCGCGGGGGGCAGCAAGAAGAACTTTCTTTGAATCTAAAGTACTCACATCACTCATGGTTCCAACCTACCGGGAAACAGCCGCGGAATATAGGCCCCTTGTGCTCACAGTCAGCTCTTGCGGGCCTGGTTCGTGGTGGTTTGTCGGGGGTTTCTGGCAAGATGGGGTGGTGATGAATGATTCTGCTGCCCACGTTCCTGGTGCCGATCTGCCTGCAACTGCCGCGGAGACAACGTTTGCTAATCCTTGGCCGCTGCGACTGTTGAGTGCCAACATGCGTCGCTACATTGACCGTATGTCGGAGATGTGGGTGGAGGGGCAGGTGGTGGAGTACCGTTCGCGTGGCGCCACTAAAATGGCGTTTTTTACGTTACGTGACGTTGCTGAGGACGTGTCCATGACTGTCACCGCGTTTGGGAACCTGGTCGCTAGGGTGGGGCCAGGTTTTGATGAGGGCGCCCGCGTAGTGGTGAAGGTGAAACCAAACTTTTGGGAGCAGCGGGGGCAACTATCCCTGCGGGCCAGCGATATCCGTTTGCAGGGTATAGGTTCCCTGCTTGCCCAGATTGAACAATTGCGGAAACAGTTGGCTGCGGAAGGGTTATTTGAAGCTAGCCGGAAGGTGCCCTTACCTTTCCTACCGCGGAAAATTGGTTTGGTGTGCGGACGCGACGCTAAAGCGAAGGATGACGTGTTGGTGAACGCTGCGAAACGTTGGCCGTCGATCCGTTTCGTTGTTCACGAGGTGGCAGTGCAGGGACAATATGCGGTGGCTGAAGTTTCGGATGCGATTGAACGTTTGGACGCTGAGCAGGAAGTTGATGTAATCATTGTGGCTCGCGGTGGTGGTTCCGTGGAGGATCTGCTTCCGTTTTCTGATGAGCACCTGGTGCGAGTCGCCGCAGCTTGCCGGACCCCGTTGGTGTCAGCAATTGGGCATGAGGGCGACGCACCACTTCTTGACTTGGTCGCCGACTATCGTGCTTCCACACCTACGGATGCTGCCAGGCGCGCTGTTCCCGACTACCTGGAAGAAATGCGGGAAGTGGCGCATCTGCGTATGTTGGCGGCATCCGCGTTTACTCGGATACTCACCCGTGAACGGGAGGTGGTGGACCTGCTCACTTCGCGTCCCGTCCTGCAAAGTCCCACGGCAACCATTGATAACCAGCTGGCAGGGTTAGACCGGGCTACGGACCGTTTACGCCAATCAGTTACCTCCTACCTGTCACGTCAAGAAACCCAAGTGGCGGGACTGAGCGCCACCCTAACCGCGCTGTCGCCCACCGCAACTTTGCACAGGGGGTACGCCATCATGCGCACCCCCACCGGCAAGGTGGTACGCGAAGCTGAGGAACTGCAACCAGGCGCACTGCTGGAAGGCATGCTTGCCAGCGGCACTTTCGTCTCCAAAGTGGTGGAGGCAAACCCGGAAGGCACGTTTCTTCACCCCGACCCAAACGCGGAGGCAGCAACTAACACAGCAACTTCCAGTAACATTCCAACGCAAGAGGAGGCCCCATGAGCCAAAACAATGCAGACAGCTCTGACCCAAACGACCAGACCCTGCCAGACCCACAAACACTCGACTACGAAGCGGCGAAAGAGGAGCTCAAAGAGGTTGTAACAGCCCTGGAAAGCGGGTCGGCCCCCTTGGAGGAGACCTTGAAACTGTGGCAACGCGGCGAAGCGCTAGCTGCCCGGTGTCGCAGCATTTTGGAGGAAGCAACCAAACAGGTAGCAGAAGCCACAGGACAGGTTACGCAAACGACCGAACTGGAAGAAAACTAGGCTACTTGCCCATCCGCCGTTCCCTTTGCGTGTAGGAACGCAGCGCCCGCAAAAAGTCGACCTTCCGAAAATCGGGCCAATACGTTTCACAAAAGTAGTATTCAGAGTGGGCTGACTGCCACAGCAAGAACCCGGAGAGCCGCTGCTCCCCCGAGGTGCGGATGATCAGATCCGGATCAGGCAGACCTTTCGTGTATAAATGTGCAGTGATATCTTCGTGGCTTAAACTTTCCGCCAGTTGCTCTAAAGACCCGCCCTCATCCGCTGCTTCCATCAGTAGAGAGCGCACAGCATCCACCAGCTCCTGCCGGCCCCCATAACCTACGGCCACGTTCACCCGTAACGCACCCTCCGGAGACGAGGATCCTTCCACAGCAGCAGTCACCCGCTCAGCGAACCTATCTGGAACCAAAGACAGGTCTCCCACCACAGCCACCTCATAATCCCCCGATTCAGCCAACTGTTCCACCAGGGAAGCAATTATTTCCAGCAGCTCAGCTATCTCAGTTTCATCCCGCGCCAAATTGTCGGTTGAAAGCATCCATAGGGTAACCACCTGCACACCAATCTCGCGGGCCCACCCCAAGAACTCGCTAACCTTATACGCCCCCGCCTGATGTCCCGCCATGGCGGATGATCCAAAAGCTTTCGCCCACCGCCGGTTCCCATCAAGTATTACCCCCACGTGGTGCGGCATCACTTCCCGCTTCAAGGCGCGCGCCAACCTGTATTCGTACAGTTCGTACAAAAGTTTCGGGTTGGTGGGCCAAACACCACTGTTACTCATGAACTGATCTTATCCGAAACCTCACCCTTTCACCGCCAAACAAGGGTGCTGGCACCACCCAAAAATGGGGTAGCGTTAACCACCGAAAGGAACGATATGCGCATAGCTTCACTTCAACCCATCGAGTGGATCCCCGGTCACCCCATCGCTAAGAAACCCAAGCTGCGGGGCTGGATCCACTTCATTGCTGCCCCCCTATCGCTAGCGGCCTCCATCGTCCTTGTAGTTTTAGCCCCCACAACCTCCCTGAAGTGGGCTACCAGCGTGTATTTGGCGGCCTCTTTCATACTGTTCAGCGTTTCTGCTGCCTACCACCTGTTCTATTGGAACCCGCCCATGACAAAACTGTTGCGGCGCATGGACCATTCCAACATTTTTCTCCTGATCGCCGGGACCTACACTCCCATCGCAGTTGGAGTCCTGCAGCCACCCTCGCGCGACATCCTGCTCACGGTGGTGTGGGTGGGAGCTTTCCTGGGAATCGCCATCAACATGCTGTGGCTATCTGCCCCACGCTGGTTGACGACCCTAATTTACGTGGCGTTGGGGTGGACAGCCGTCTGGTACCTGCCGGAGCTGTGGGTGAAAGGGGGCCCTGTCCTTGTGTGGCTCATTTTTGCTGGTGGCGTCCTCTACACGCTTGGGGCACTGGCATACGCACTAAAAAAACCGGACCCGTGGCCCAACTGGTTCGGGTTCCACGAAATTTTCCACCTGTTCACAGTGCTAGCCTGGGCCAGTCAATGTGTGGCAGCATATTTTGCTGTTCTGTGAACCCAGATAGGATGTAGCCCATGAGTAAGAACACTTGGTTAACCCAAACGCAGTACGACCGTCTCACGGAGGAACTGGAACAGCGCAGTAACGTTGATCGCCCCCGCATTGCCAGCCTGATCGAATTGGCCAGGCAAGAGGGTGACCTCAGCGAAAACGGGGGTTACCAGGCTGCCCGTGAAGAACAATCCATGAACGAAACGCGCATCATCCAACTGGAACAGCTTTTGGAGGACGCACAGGTTGGACAGGTCCCCGAAGATGACGGGGTGGTTGCGCCGGGAATGGTGATCACAGCCAACGTTGATGGCGATGAGGAAACCTTCCTGTTAGCCAGCCGCGACGCAGGCACCGATCTGAACGTTGAGGTCTACTCCCCCACCGCTCCCCTCGGTAAAGCAATAATAGGTGCCAAACAGGGGGAAACCGTAGCCTTCGAAACCCCCACTGGAGCCACGCTGGATGTGGAGATCCTGCAGGTTCACCCTTACGAAGGTTAACCTACTACCGCGGTTTGTGGTTCTTTTTCCGTCCACGTTTTTTCGATTTGCGGTCCCCAGCCCCCGGGTCTTTAGAGCCAGGGAGCTGCTGCCCAGGGTCGTGCTGCTCCGGGTCGTGCTGCGCGGCGGCGCTGCCCACCAAAGCAACGTTACCGTAGGACTCGCGAACTTCATCCGCCAAACCTCCCGGCGGTCCCCCCGGCCTTCCCGGATCTGTAGCTAACTCCGGGTAGGTGTCGTAGCCTTGCAGGTACTTTATTGCCACATTCAAAAACGCCAACAACGGTACCGAGAAGACCGCTCCAGGGATCCCCGCCAGCGCGCTGCCGGCAACCACAGCTAACACCACGGGAACAGGGTGCAGCGCCACTGCTTTCGACATCAGCCACGGCTGCAGCACGTTACTTTCAATTTGCTGCACTGCCAGAACTATCACCAGCATGATGGCAGCCGTGCCGATCCCGTTGTTCACCAACGCAATCATGATCGCAACAAACCCGGAAACGAAAGCCCCCAAAACCGGTATGAAAGCGGATAAGAAAACCAAAACAGTTATTGGCAGCACTGCAGGCAAACCAAGGAAAAGGGCACCCAAACCAATTCCCACAGCATCAATTGCTGCCACTTTCACCTGCGTGCGCACGTACGAACCGACGGTAACCCAGCCCCTTATGGCGGCCTCATCTGCTGGTTCGCGCCACTGCTTGGGTAGCATGCGCAGCATGGATATCCACATGCTTCTTCCCTCACGCAACACGAAGTAGAGCACAAAAATCATAATCAAGCTGCTGGCTGCAATGGACAGGGCGGAAGACGCCAGCAGCCAAGCTTCGGACGCTATCGCTGACCCGTGAGACTTCAACAAACCAAACAGGTCGTTCTGCAGATTGGACATGAACTCCACTACCTGCGAAGAGTCATAACCCAGCGGACCAGAAGCCACCCAATCAACCAGCCGATCAAAACCAACCATTGTTTGGGACGTCAAATAGGGTAGCTCCGCAACCAGTTCAACGGCGGCGACCCCCACCAGCACCACAACCAGCGCCAACCCAACAAGCAGTCCCACTATGGCTGCGAGTGTTCGCCCCATTTTCAGTTTTGTTTTCAAAAAGTTAACCAGAGGCAACAAAAGCAAAGCCAACAACAGTGCTACCAGGAGCGCTATAACCAAAGATCTCACGTAGTTTAGCCCCAGCACTATCAAAGCGATAGCGGCAGTGACCACCAGGAAACGCCAAGCCCAGGCTGCCGTTACGCGCAGCGGCCAACTTACTTGGTCCCTTACCTCGTCCGGGCCGCAACTGTTCACACCAGTGCGCCCCCCACCCCCAGCATTCCCAGAACCACCAGGCTGCGCCATGTCTACCATCCTCTTCCAATACCGGTGCGGGCTTCCAACAACCCCCGGAAGCTTGCTATCGACCGGTCACCATGGCTTAAGATTATCTGAAAGCTGTCCCGCGGGTCAGGTCCCGCCCCAACAGACCCAAAAGCAGGTAGTCCAGACGGGACAGCGGGGGCAGGAAGAGGAACGAAGTGGAAACTAAAACAAACAACCAGGTAACTGAACATCCGATTCTTGGAACCCCACTGGACCATGCGTTAGCAAGCGGTCAGGAAGAGATTTTTCTCGCAGCCGGCTGCTTCTGGGGGGTCGAAAGGATCTTCTGGCAAACCCCCGGCGTGAAAGCAACCGCGGTCGGCTACATGGGGGGAACAACACCCAACCCCACCTACGCACAGGTGGGTATGGGCAACACCGGCCACGCTGAAACTGTGCGCGTAGTCTACGACCCGGAAGAAGTTTCAACTGGAGCAATCGTGGGCATCTACTTTGAGAACCACGATCCCACCCAAATCAACAGGCAGGGTAACGACATTGGCTCCCAGTATCGCAGCGCCATTTGGACCACCACCGACGCCCAGTTCGTCCTCGCACAAGAAATGAAGGACGCGTACGAAAAGAAACTGGTTGCAGCGGGCCTACCCGCCATAGCGACACAGTTGCACGCCCCGCCAGCACCCAGTTTTCACCTAGCGGAGGACTACCACCAGGCGTACCTGCATTGGAACCCGCAGGGGTACTGCAACCACGGGTTCAACGGGTTCAGCTGCCCCCGCCCAGCCTGAGGCGAGCAGCCGCCCCGAAAACCAAATATTCGGGGAACTTTAGGAAAGTTTTGCAGCAATGTCCGTGACGAACACCAAAGTGTCCCCACCGGCAATACCGGCCTGCGGCACACCCCGGTCACCGTAACCAAGCTCAGCGGGAATGGAGAGCAACACTCTGGAGCCAACCCTCTGACCAATCAGCCCGCTGTCCCAGCCAGAGATGACCATCCCCACCCCGATTTGGAACTCTAAGGGTTCACCACGGTCGTAAGAGTTGTCGAAAACGTTCCCATCCCACACTTGCCCTAAATAGTCGCAAGCAATGACGTCGCCAGCTTCAATCACCGGTCCGTCACCCTCCACCAACACCTGGATCTCCAGGTCTGTTGGCGCCTGGCCACTAAACTCCAAAACCGGTTTTTCACCAAAACCACCGGTAGCCGTAACATTTTCCATGTTTTCGTCCCGCTCCACTAGTCAGAAGAATAAGTCCTGGCCAGTATATTAAGAATTTCCACATACAACCAAATGATGGTGACCATCAGACCAAAGGCGGAAAGCCACGCATCTTTGGCGGGAGCCCCATTTCGCACTCCCCGTTGAATCTGGTCAAAGTCACCGATCAGCGCGATTGCCCCAACGAAAACAGCAAACAGCCCTAACAGCAGACCCAGTGAGACACCGAATATGGTCGGTTCGTTTGGACCCGTCATTGGGATGCCCGCAAGCGTTAGCCCCCATAGCACCAGGCGAGTAACGATAAGGCCGATGATGGAGATGAGGGCGAATTTCATTAGTTTCGGGGAGTTACGAACCTTACCTGAAGCAAACAGGGCTAGCGTCACGCCGAAAACTGCGAAGGTACCCACAACCGCTTGGATAACGATGCCTGGCATGATCGCGTTGGTGACCTGCGACAGGGATCCAAGAGCCACCCCTTCTGCCGCTGCGTACGCTATCACCAGGCCTGGACGCACCTTCTTGGAGAAGACGTTGGCGAACACTAGGCCCAACCCGACTAGGAAACCAACCAGTACAAGCCCTCCCGCTAACTGGGGGAAAGCGGCCGACAGGAACCAGGACCCGACGGCCATTGTCAGCAGAACGCCGAAGCCTTGCGCTGTGCGCATGATGACATCGTCGTAGGTCATCCTGCCCATTTGCGTGGGTGTTGCTGCCGGACCGTAGTAGGCTTCCTGCGCTTGCAGGAAGGAGTCCTCGCTGGTCCTATCGAAGGGTGTTGGCTGGTATTGGACAGCGCCTGTGCCCTCCCATTTTCCTTCTAGCCTGTTAAGTACTGGGTTTGCCATTGTTTTCTGCCTCCACGGTCGAAGTTCTTTCAAGACTTTACCCTAAAATGCGCACGAGTCCCCACCGGAACGGGAAGTTGAGTTTTTGCTGTTTTGTTCGCAGGTTCCCTGTTTGGGAAACTATTGCCGCTACAGTGGTGGCATGGAAACTAAAGTGGATCAGGCTGGCGACCCCAACCTCATTGTGCAGGGGGAGAACTTGGAGTACATTGCCACGCTGCCTGATGCGAGTTTCCAACTGATCTATTTGGATCCCCCTTTCAACACGGGTCGCAAACAGGTTCGTACCACCACCCAAGCCAAACGCACTAACGCTAACTCTGGGGCGGACAGTGCTGTGGGAAGCCACAGTCAGGTCGGTTTCCAAGGCAAAACCTACGAGATGATGCGCACCCAACTGACTTCCTACGACGACAGTTTCGCGGACTATTGGGCGTTTCTGGAACCACGCTTGCAGGAGGCTTGGCGACTGCTGAAGCCTAGTGGAACTCTCTACTTGCATTTGGATTACCGGGAGGTCCACTACGCTAAAGTCCTGTTGGATGGCCTGTTTGGGCGCGAGTCTTTCCTGAACGAAATCATTTGGGCTTACGACTATGGGGCCCGCACCAAGAAGCGTTGGCCGGCTAAGCACGACACGATTCTGGTTTACGTGAAGGATCCGAAGAACTACTTTTTCAACTCTGAAGAGGTGGATCGTGAACCGTATATGGCTCCGGGGCTGGTGACCCCCGAAAAAGCAGAGCGCGGAAAACTACCAACCGACGTTTGGTGGCACACCATTGTGTCTCCGACAGGCAAGGAGAAAACGGGATACGCCACACAAAAGCCGGTGGGCATACTGCGTCGCATAGTGGCCGCTTCGTCACTTCCCGGGGATTGGGTGCTAGATTTTTTCGCTGGTTCTGGGACGACAGGGGCAGCTTGCGAGCAGTTGGGCCGCAGGTATGTTCTGGTGGATGAGAACCCGCAGGCCATTGAAGTTATGCGCCAGCGGCTCCCCGACGCCGCGGTGGACATAGCAGGGACAGCCACACTAACGAGTCAGGAACCAGTATGAGCCAGAAGTTGTTGGTCGCGGCCCTGGACTCTTTCAAGGGATCTTTGTCTTCACTGCAGGCGGGTGAAGCGGTTGCCCAAGGCTTCACCTCCGGTTCACCCCGCTGGAGAGCCACTGCGGTACCCATCGCCGATGGTGGTGAGGGAACTATTCACGCTTTGCTGGCTGCAGGGATCGGCGAAAAGCGGAGTGTGCGCGTGGTGGACCTGTTGGGGAACTTGGTAAACGTGCCACTGCTGGTTGAACGCCAACAGAATCTGGCTGTCATTGAAAGCGCTTCGGTGGTGGGTTTACCCGCTGACCCAAAGCAGGTTCCAGGGTTATACAGCACGGCTTCCACCTACGGGCTGGGCCAAGCCGCTTGGAAAGCTCATGAACAGTTCGGGGTGAAGGAAGTTATTATCAGCCTGGGTGGCACTGGCACCACGGATGGTGGGGCTGGGTTGCTGCTTGCTTTGGGGGCTCGGCTACGCAACTTGCGGGGCACACCGATTACTCACCAGCCCGGACGGAATCCCCTGTTGGATGACACCCGCCTGGTGACCCTTCCCCGCTTACCTTTCAAACTAACTGCGTGGACGGACGTTTCGCACCCTCTTGTTGGTCCAAGTGGGGCAGCCCCCACGTTTGGGCCCCAAAAAGGTTTGAACAGTTCACAGGTGTCCCACGCTGATTTGTTGCTAACAACGTTGGGGCGCGCGCTGTCCAAAGCTAGTGGTCAGGACGTTTTGCAGGTACCTGGTGGCGGAGCTGCGGGTGGCCTTGGCGCTGCCCTGCTTGCTTTGGGAGCACCGTTAGTCAACGGGTTTGTGGCAACGGCTGCCTGGACTGGTTTAGAGGGGCATTTGGCGAAAGCTGATTTGGTTATCACGGGTGAGGGGAAGTTTGACGAGCAAACCTCGCACGGTAAGGTCCCCTCTGGTGTGGCCCAACTGGCCGGTAAATACGATGTTCCTACCATCTTGTTAGCCGGGAGTGTTCCCCTGGTTCTCCCCAAGCCGGAAAGTGGAGACCCGTCTGCGTTTTTGGCTGTGTTCCCCATCCAATCCGGGCCTGTGTCCCGGAAAAAGGCCCGCGACCCGCGCACTGCCGCAGCTAACCTTCGCCGCACCGCCTCCCAGATCGCTTCCGTGCTCGAAGTGTAGAGGCGGCCCGTAGACCCAGCCCCAACATTTAGCTAAGGTTAGCCTTACCTAAAGATGGAGGGGGTCATGGCAGACCTGCGTCAGCCTGAAGAAGCCAAAAAGGCCAAGATTAGCCCAATTAGCGCCAAGGGGCGCAGGGACACAAAACTGGTGGCAGCTGCCCGCCTGGTGGCAGCCCTTTTTGTGGTGATCACACTGGTGTCCATGGCTGACCTGATCGGAAACCACATTGCTGCCGGCACTTCCCATCCCCTTTCTGCCCGGCATCTTGTTTTACCTATT
The DNA here is from genome assembly GCA_964345125.1 of uncultured Actinomyces sp. GTDB lineage: Bacteria > Actinomycetota > Actinomycetes > Actinomycetales > Actinomycetaceae > Scrofimicrobium. The sequence goes on along the minus strand of CAYFPY010000026.1, from coordinate 3,254 downwards.
TCAACCGCTGTGCTGGCTGGGGTTTTCGCTTTCGGTGAGGTTCTTTACGGTGGGGTCGCAGCCCGCACTGAGGAGAAGGAGGTGCGAAGGCGCCTGTTGAACGAGACGTTCACTTCCCCATCCCTACCGGACAACACGGACCCTGAAGGGGATGCCAGCCAGTTGATTACTCTTATGACGGACAACGCGGAGAGATTGACCGAATACCGCCAAGTCTATTTGGGTGCCACCCTGGCTGCCATCAGCATCCCGCTGCTCACGGGGGCTTATATTGCGGTTGCTTTCAATGTTCTTATCGGGGTTTCCCTGATGGTCCTGTTCGCCCTCATCCCAATCCTCATCGGCCTGTTCATGGCCATTTTCAGGAAAACTTCCGCTAATTCCCGGAAGGAACGGGCCATTTTGTCTGGGAAGTATTTGGATGCGATCCGCAATCTGGTTCTGATTCGCCTGATGGGTGCTGGTCCCCGGGTGGAACAGCAGTTGCGGGAGGCCGGGGAGAAGAACCGCGGCGCCATCATGAAACTGTTGGCTGGGAACCAAATGGTGATCATTGTTTTGGATGGCCTATTTTCTTTGCTGATGATTTTCGCTGCGGCTGGGCTGAGCGTGTGGCAGGTGCAGGCCGGCAACCTGACCGTGACCCACGCTATTGCCATCATGCTGCTAACCACGTTGTTGGTGGAACCTTTGGTGCAGGTGGCCGGCTTTTTCTACATTGGGATGGGCGGGATGGCTTCCCAACGTCGGATCCGCACCTACCTGGCTGAGGTGGCTGAAGCGAAAGAGTTGGCCGCTTCCCCAGCGCCCGCTCCCGGTGAGGAGTCCGGCGCTGACACGGCAACTTGGTTTGGGGGTGCTCCCAGTAGCGGCGGGGGTGTTGTCCTGGCCGGTGTGAATCATGATTATGGCCGTGGCCCTGTGCTGACCGACCTGGATTTGCAGGTTCCTTCGGGCACGAAGGCAGCAATTATTGGCCGCAGTGGGGCTGGGAAATCCACGCTCCTATCTTTGCTGCGTGGCACACTTCCTTTACAGGCTGGTGACATGTGGCTGGGTGAGCACAATTCGACTGACCTGTCTGTGGAAGAATTGCGTGCCCAGTCAGCCACAGTTTCCCAACGGACGTGGATGTTCACGGGCACCGTGGCTGACAACCTTCGTCTTGCCAACCCTGACGCTACTGAAGATGAGCTGTGGCAGGCGTTGGAAACAGCTGAAATCGCCGACGAGGTGCGCGGCATGCCAGCAGGGTTGGATACGGACATTGGCGAGGGCGGGGGACTAATTTCTGGTGGTCAAGCCCAGCGGCTCTCCTTGGCTCGCGCCCTACTTTCTGGGCGGAAGATACTTTTGTTGGATGAACCCACTTCTCAGATTGACGCGGCTTCTGAGGAAAGGCTAATCAAGGCGCTTGGGGCGTTGGATGACCGGTGGACTGTGCTGATGGTTACGCACCGTCCCAGTTTGTTGTCGATTGCCGACCGGACTTACGTTATGCAAGACGGGCACGTGGAAGCTCAGACAAGCGTGCCTCAGGCCCAGTTGGCAGGTGACGCCCGATGAGCACCCAAGAACCATCTTTCCCCCAGTTGTTGCGTTGGCTTACAGGCATAACTAGGCCTGTGCATCCTCCCCTGCTGCTTTCCACCTTGCTGCGGTTAGTCAATCTGACGTTGGATGTGGTCCTGTTCGGTTTGGCTGCTGGCGCCGTTGTGGCGGTTCTGGATCAGGGCGCGGCCCCCAAACCTTTGTTTGTGTGGATTTTTGTGGTGGCTGTAGCCAAGGCGAGCGCCTACTATTTGGAGCAGATCAGCGGCCACTACGTAGCTTTCAAAGCGTTAGAGTTGTTGCGCACCGCTTCCTTTTCTGCCCTGTGGCCGCAGGCACCCGCGGTGGTGTCGAAGTCGCGTTCGGGCGACGTGCTTACGAGTTTGACTCGAGACGTGGACCGGATTGAAGTTGTTTATGCTCACACGTTCGCCCCTGTCGTTTCGGCTGTTGTTGTTCCCACCACCATTGTGTTGGTGACTGGCGCCAGCGTGGGTTGGTCGGTTGCGGCTGTGCCGGCGGTGGCTTTGTTCTTAGCGTTAGCGGTGGTCCCGTTTGTTGGGTTACGTTCTTCGATGCGGAAAACAAGCGAGACGCTTAGTTTGCGGCGAGATTTGGCGCACAACCTGACTGACTCTGTTTTTGGTGTGGAGGAAGTGGTTAGCTACGGCAGGCAGCAGGAGCGGTTAGATCAGGCCGACACCTACGGTGAGCAGATTTCCCGTTCGGCGTTTACCCCTAAGTTCTGGGCTGCTTTCCGGCGCGGTTCCAACATGTCCTTGATGCTGATTTCCATGATTGGCGTAACGTTCAGCGCTTTGAACGCTGGTTTAGCGCCAGCTGTGGTGGTGGCTTTAGCAGCGGGTTCGCTTCGCCTTTTTGAGGGACCCCGCGGCGTGGAAGATGCAGCTTCCTATTTGGATCATTCGTTTGCGGCGGCTAGGCGCCTGTGGCATATAAGCCACACCCCCGCACAGGTGGTTGATGGTCCAGTGATCCTGCAGGATGTGGGCGACGTTGTTTACGAGGACGTGAGTTACAGCTACGGGGGCAATGATGTTTACGCTGTGGAGGGTTTATCTTTGACCGTGCCTGCGGGTTCTCACACTGTGTTTGTGGGCCCTTCGGGTTCCGGGAAGAGCACTGCGATCCAGTTGTTGTTGCGCTATGACGACCCCACCACTGGGAGTGTGTCTGTTGGCGGCCGGGCTTTGAGTGAGTTCACTCTGGACTCTTTGCGTTCACGTGTTGTCGCTGTTTCCCAAAAGTCGCAGCTGTTGAACACTTCCATTCGGGAGAACTTGTTGCTGGGGGCACCTGCTGCAAGTGAAGATGCCCTGTGGGATGCTCTCGCCAATGTGCATCTTGACGAAGAGGTGCGGTCTATGCCGCAGAGTTTAGACACCCCGGTCGGTTCGGAGGGTGCCAGCCTGTCTGGCGGTCAGGTGCAGCGCTTGACGCTTGCGCGGGCCTTGTTGATGGATCCGCAGGTGTTGGTGTTGGATGAGTTCACCGCTAATTTGAACCCTGAACTGGAACGGGATATTCGCGCTGCCATCAAGAATGCTGCCCCTTCAGCCACTGTCATTGAGGTCACCCACAGGTTGGAGTCCGCATTACAGGCGGACCAGGTTGTCATTTTGGATCAGGGCAGTGTGGTGGCTGCTGGGGACCCGCATGATCTGGCGAAGGACAACAAATTT
>CAYFPY010000025.1:0-15613 GCA_964345125.1 uncultured Actinomyces sp. | reverse complement strand
ATCCGGCGCAGCTGGCAAATCCGGCGCAGCTGGCACATCCCGTGCAGCTGGTACATCTGGGCCCCGGCGATCCAAGTCGGGCAAGGCGAAGTCTGGTCGTTCCAAGGGTGGCAAGGGCTGGTTGGCCAGCATGTCTAAACCCAAACGGACACTGGTCATAACCCTGATTGTGATGACAGCGTTAGCGGTTGGTTTAGCGGCTGCCGCAGCCTGGTTTGTTTGGCAGGCTACTTCAACTTTTGACCGGGGCACAGCGACCATTGAGGCGGCGTTCCCGGATGAGCAGACGCGTCCAGCTGCGGATGACAATTCGGAAACAATTCTGCTTATTGGTTCCGACACTCGCGGTGAAGTTGATGAGGGCGTGATGACGGGCCCCGCTGATAGCCGTTCTGACACGATCATGGTGGCGCGCATACCGGAGGATCGGGAGTCGATTGTTATTGTTTCAATTATGCGTGACTCGTGGGTGGATATTCCGGGCTATGGGGATAACAAGGTGAACGCTGCCCTGGCTTACGGCGGGGTGCCTTTGACTGTGCAAACGTTGGAGGACCTGCTAGACACCCGCATAGACCATGTTGCGGTTATTGATTTCAATGGGTTCAAGGGACTGACGGACTCCCTGGGTGGGGTGACTGTGACGAACCAGAACACGTTCTCTTCCGGGGGCCATGATTTCCAGAAGGGACAGATCACCTTGCAGGGGGAGGAAGCGTTAGCGTTTGTCCGTGCCAGGAAAAATTTTGGTGATGGTGACTATCAGAGGGTACGTAACCAGCAGGCTTACCTGAAGGGTGCAGCCAGCCAGTTGCTTAGTAAGGAAACGATGACAAGTCCAGGCACAGTGCTGGATGTAATTGAGGAAGTGTCCCCTTTCCTGACTGTCAGCGAGGACCTTAAGGGTAGTTATGTGGTTAGCTTGGCCCCCAGTTTGCGTGGATTACGGGCTGCTGATCTCTACTTCGTTACTGCCCCCACGGAAGGGCCAGGAACATCCGCTGATGGTCAGTCGATTATTGTGCTCGATCCGCAGGGTATGGACGAACTGCGTCAAGCATTCAAAGATGACACCCTGTTGGAGTACGCCCAAAGTCATTGATTGATATCTGCCGGTTGGCGGGGAGTGTGCACGGTTAAAATAGTAGAAGGCCACTCCCCTTGAAAGGGGAATGGCCTTCTTACGGTTGTAACTAATGGACTTGAGTTAGTCCTGGTCGGAAACAACCTCAACACTTGTTTTAGCTGAAATGTCACCAAACAGTTTGATGGTCATTTCGTAGTTGCCTGTCGATTTGATGGGGCCCGCAAAGTCGATGTTGCGGGGATCAAATGGTACTGCGAACTTCTCAGCTAAAGCGGCTGCAAGCTGGCGGGCGGTAACTGCGCCGAACAGGCGCCCAGCGGCCCCTGTGGTGGCAGCAATTTGGATTGCCTCAGCTTCTTCGATGCGTTCACGTAGCGCGGTAGCCTCTTCCACGGAAGCGATTTCTGCTTTCCGGAGTTGCTCAACAGTTTTGTCGATGTGCCTCTGTGCGCCGCGCGTCCACCGCACGGCGTAGCCGCGGGGAAGCAGGTAGTTGCGAGCAAAACCGTCTTTAACTTCGACGACTTCCCCGGCTGCGCCAAGGTTGTCGATGTCCCTGTTTAGGATTAGTTTCGTTGCCATAAGGTCTGCTCCTTTCCTTAGCGTCCGGTTGACGAGTAGGGAAGTAGCGCCATTTCTCTAGCGTTCTTGATGGCTTTAGCTAGCTTCCTTTGGTCCTGCACGGACACGCCTGTTACGCGGCGTGCACGGATTTTTCCTCTGTCTGAAATGAACTTACGCAGCAGAGCAATGTCTTTGTAATCAATTTCTCCCACCTGCACGGTGCGGATTGGCCCAATTTTTCTCTTCATGGGCTTGCGAAGTTGTGGCCTCGCCATGTTTATCTCCTTGGAAAATAATAGTCTGTTGTAGTTTCAGTGCCGGTCAGAATGGTGGCGCATCATCGAACTGTGAGTTGCCTGGTGCCCCCCACGGATCGCCGGCTTGGCCACCTGTTGGGCCTCCGAACCCGCCCTGGGAGAAGTCGTTCCCCCCTGAACTGGAATCTTGGGCGTTTCCGCCATAGTTGTTGGAACCGAAGGAACCTCCACCACCTTGGCTTCCCCCACCTTGGCGGGGCGTGCGGCTCACTTGCGCTTTCGCATAACGTAAGGCGGGTCCGACCTCTTCCACTTCCAATTCGATGACGGTGCGTTGTTCGCCCCCGTCACGTGGAGTGAACGAGCGTTGTACCAGACGGCCCTGCACTATGACGCGTGTACCTTTCGTGAGGGATTCGGCAATGTTTTCTGCCATGTCCCTCCATGCGGTGCACCGCAGCCACAATGTTTCTCCGTCAACCCACTGGTTAGTGTTCCTATCGAACTTGCGGGGAGTGGAGCCAACGGTGAAGTTCACGACGGCTAAACCGTCACGCACGTAGCTCAGATCTGGGTCAGCGCCCAGGTTTCCCACAACTGTGATGATTGTGTTCGACATGCCGGGCCGTTATTTGTCGTCGGTGCGTAGCAGCTTGGTGCGTAGCACAGATTCGTTGAGGCGCAGTTGGCGGTCAATTTCGGAAGCCATTGCGGGGGTGGTAGTCATGTTGGCTACCACGTAGATACCTTCGTCGTGCTTATTGATTTCGTAAGCGAGGACGCGTTTCCCCCACACATCCAGGTTATCTACCGTACCGCCGTCGGCGGTTACTTGGCTCAGAATTTTTTCCATGGAAGATCCAACAGATCGCTCTTCGATTGTGGGATCCAGGATGATCATTAATTCATATGGACGCAATTAATCCCCACCTCCTATGGTCTATCTCGGCCACGGCCTATCCGTGGCAGGAGGATATTGCAATGTTCCACAATACCGTGTCCGCGTGGCAGTATCCACGCCTTTCCCGCCCTCTCCCAGTTCATCCCGTCACATTTGTTGCGACGAGTAGCAGATTATTGGCGAGGGCGTTCCAGTTTCGGGCTGAAGGCTCGCGCTGAGTTAGCGATCGCGCGGGCAGCCATGAACCAGCCAGCAAACGCGAACCACAACCACATGAAAGCCACTGTCTGTTGCGCCCCGTCTAAGGGCTGATTGTTTGTGATCCACATGTGCAATGCAGCCAGCAGGGGAAGGTACACAACAAGTGTCACCACACCCATGACAGCTAGGTAGCGTCCCTGGCCTGCACCGATCAGGGCACCGTCCAACAGGAAAACCAAGCCCCCCAAAGGCATGAACAGTGCGGCTACAAGCAAGCCTCTGCTTGCAACCATGTGCATGGTCGGGTCGGAACCGAACAGGGTGGGCAGCCAGGGGGAGGCGGCAGCGAAAACAAGTCCCAACACGACTCCGGCCCCAACCCCCCACAGGGACAATTTCCGAATCAGGGCTCTGGTTGCCTGCGAGTTAGCGGCCCCCACCGCAACACCAACTAGCGATTGGGCTGCGATTGCTAGGGCATCCAAAATGAACGCTGACCAGTTCCACAAAGAGTTGACCACCTGGTGGGCTGCCAACATGGCGGTTCCCCCCAGGGCGGCCAAAGAAACTGTTGCCAACAGGGCCACCCGCAGCGAAATGGTACGCACGAACAGGGGGGCGCCCTCCAAAATGGATTCCCACAACCCAGCGACAGAGGGACGGTACGACACCGAATGGCCCCGCGCGTGACGCAACAGAGCCCACGTCAGCGCCACCCCCATGAAAGTCTGCGTTATCGACAAAGCCATACCGGCACCCAGGATGTTCAGTCCCAAAGCGTAGATGAGCAGGAAATTCAGGCCCACGTTCACCACCGCGCCAGCAGCGACCACATACAGGGGGGTGCGCATGTCCAGCAAACCACGCAGAGCCCCCGTGGCAGCCAACACCATTAGCATCCCAATCATGCCGGGAGCGCCCCCACGCAGGTAGGCGATCGCTTGCGGCATGACTTCGGGGTCGGCACCCATCCACCGCACCAGGGTGGGTGCGGTCAGCATGAGGGTGATCATGATTATTGCCCCCAGGCTGGCTGCGAGCCACACGGCTTGTACACCGTAGTGGATTGCCCGGTCCCGTTTGCCGGCGCCTAACGATTGGCTGGTCAGGGCGGTGGTGGAGTAGGCCAGGAAAACGAAGACGCCGACCAGGGTCATGAGGATGGTGGATGCTAGTGAGAGTCCGGCCAGGGGCGCTACCCCCAGGTGTCCGACCATGGCAGAGTCAATGAGTATCAGTGTTGGTTCTATGACCAGGGCGCCCAGTGCTGGAAGTGCCAAACCAAGGATTGTTTTGGTGGAGAAGTTCTCAGAGCCAACGGACGGTGAACCTTCAGTTGAGGGTTGAAGGTTGGGGTCCGCTGGGTGAGAAGACTCAGCCTGGTTGTCCACCATTTTCCTCCCCAGTAGGTTATGCACAGTTGTGGATTGAGTTGTGGATTAGATTATTTCGGCAGCTTCCGCGTCTTAGTGCAGAGTTGACCATTTGTCCCTTTGCGGGGTGTTTTATTGTAGCAATAAGTTTTCCGCACCCCTCCCCAAGACCTTCCACAACCTGTCCACGGGACATCGGCTATCCAGCAATATTTTTCCACACTCTGCCCACATTTAGGTTTTTGCTTGTCGGGAGGACGGTCTACTATACAGACGCGAGCCAAACAAAGATTTGACCAGAATTGGACGGGTAAGTGAACAACTTTAGTGATGGGCCAGCCGACTCTTTTGACCGGGTACCACCGCAGGCATTAGAGGCCGAACAGTCAGTTCTTGGGTCCATGCTGCTCTCCAAAGATGCGATAGGGGAAGTGGTAGAAACCCTGAAAGGCTCAGACTTCTACAAACCCCAAAATGAGACGATTTATAACACAATCCTTGAACTGTACGCAAAGGGTGAACCCGCGGACCCAATTACAGTTTTCTCGGAACTGAACCGGGTGGGGCAAGCGCAGCGGGTAGGTGGGGAAACCTACCTGCACTCTTTGGTCGCCTCCGTCGTGACAACGGCCAACGTGGACTACCACGCCCAAATTGTGCGGGAACAAGCCATATTGCGCAGCCTCATCAACGTTGGAACGAAAATTGTTCAACTGGGATATGCCCAAGACGGTTCACAGGTTGATTCCCTGGTCGACGCAGCGCAGGCGGAAGTGCACGCGATAGCCGAAAATCGGGACGGCCAAGACTACGTTTCCCTGAAGGAACTTTCCGTTGACATTGTGGACGAACTGAACGACATAGCTCAGAACAAGGGGAAACTGACCGGCGTGCCCACCGGGTTTTACGATCTGGATAAGTTGACCCAAGGCCTCCACCCAGGACAAATGGTGATTGTGGCCGCCCGCCCCGCTATGGGTAAATCCACCCTCGCTTTAGACTTTTGTCGGTCAGCAGCGATCCACAACCAGAAGCCGGCCGCCCTGTTCTCCCTAGAAATGTCGCGTTCTGAAATTGCGATGCGCCTGCTATCAGCCGAAACTGACGTGTGGTTGTCGAAAATGCGTTCCGGGGAACTACAGGATCAGGATTGGACTAGGGTCACCCAAAAAATAGCGGACATTTCAGATGCACCCCTGTTCATTGATGACTCCCCGAACATGTCAATGTCAGAGATCCGTTCAAAATGTCGAAGACTAAAGCAGCAGCACGGTTTGTCGTTGGTTGTCATTGACTATCTACAGCTGATGAGTAGTGGCCGCAAAGTGGAATCACGCCAACAGGAAGTTTCAGAGTTTTCCCGTTCCTTCAAATTGCTAGCAAAAGAGCTGGACGTTCCCGTGGTGGCGGTAGCCCAGCTAAATAGGGGCCCCGAGCAGCGGACCGACAAAAAACCCATGTTGGCTGATTTGCGGGAGTCCGGTTCATTGGAGCAAGACGCCGACGTGGTGTTGTTACTGAACCGTCCCGACTATTACGACCCGGAGGACCGTCCCGGGGAGGCCGATATCCTGCTGGCCAAGCACCGGAACGGACCTACTGCCACCATTCCTGTTGTGTTCCAGGGAGCAATGGCTAGGTTTGCTAACCTTGCACAAGTTTGACCGCTAGTAGTGATGCTAGCCGCATCTCACAAGAATTTTCTGCCAAAATGTTCCATAACTGGTGAACTCACGGTAGGTTGAGATGTTGGCACTTGAATTGTAAATGAACTGTGGCTTAATTCGGGTGTCCGCACACGTTGTCCAGGAAGGGGACTAGAGCTTTGGAGCTGCGGGACTATTTGCAGATAGCCAAGAAAAGTTGGCTGCTAATCCTTATTATTACACTGGTGGGGGTGTTGGCAGCAGGGTTGCTGACAGTTCGCCAGGCACCCGTGTACAAAGCCACGGCAGTGGTTTATGTTTCTTTCAATAGCTCCGGGGAGCAGGCCAGCGGTGAACTTGTTTCCGGCGCCACTTATGCTCAGAGGGCTATTGCTTCTTACGTGGACGTGACAGAAACGGCCGTTGTAGCGGATGAGGTTTCAAACCAGTTGGGTGGAAACCCCACGCCCGAGGAAGTTTCCAGACATGTTTCGGCTGATGTTCCCGAGGATACGAGCATTATTGAAATAACGGCAACCGCCGCTCACCCGGAAAAGGTGGCGCAGTTAGCCAACACCACGGCTGCAGTCTTGTCGGATGTGGTGGAAAACCAGCTGGAGAAACCTGCGGATGGTCCCAGCCGTGTGCACATGGAAGTGATCAACCCGGCGACTATCCCAGCGAAGCCGATTAGCCCAAACCCGACGCGTAACCTGGTTTTAGGTTTCGTTTTGGGTGCCATGCTTGGTTTTGGTGCAGCAATTCTGCGGAACACGTTGGACACAAAGGTGCGCACCAGGGCAGACGTGGCGGCCATTACTGATCTGGCTGTGTTGGGTGACATCCCTGATGATGAGGATGCGAAAGACGCTCCGCTTTTGGATGCGCGCGACCCGTGGAGCATGCGGGCGGAACCGTTCCGTATTTTGCGGACGAACCTGCAGTTTTTGGACGTGGAAGGTGGGGCGCAGAGCATTGTGATCACCTCTTCGTTGCCGGGTGAAGGTAAGTCCACGGTTGCCTCTAACCTGGCGATTACGTTGGCGGAGGCAGGCGCAAAGGTGGCACTGATTGACGGCGATTTGCGGAAACCTCGGTTGGATCAGTACATGGGAATTGAAGGTTCTGTTGGTTTGACCGACGTGCTGATTGGCAAAGTCAACTTTGCTGACGCGCTACAAAAATGGGGTAGGAAACAGTTGTTTGTTCTTCCTACAGGCCGGATCCCCCCCAACCCAAGTGAGCTACTCGGCTCTCAAGCGATGCAAACCATGATCGAATCTTTAGAGAAGCATTTCGATTTTGTCATTATTGACGCCCCACCCTCGTTGCCCGTGACGGACGCTGCTGTGGTTTCCCGCTTCACTGACGGCGTTTTGCTGGTCACCGCCACTGGGAAAACCCGTAAGCAAGAGCTGACTGGGGTGCTAGAAATGTTGGAAGTGGCAAAGGCACACATTCTTGGAATCGTGCTCACCATGCTGCCACCTGACGGTCCAGATGCTTACCGTTACGCCAACTATGGTTATCGTGATGCGGCCGCTGAGCAGATGAGTGAAGAGGACCTGCAGGAAATGGAAGAAGGCGGTGTTGCCCCGTCTTTGGAGAAGTTTTCCCCGCGCGCTTTCAGATTCGTGCAGAAGTAGGGATGACACAGGTAGGTATTGATGCAAATTTTATCGGTCTGCACGGGAAACATTTGTCGTTCCCCACTCGCTGAGTACCTTTTACGGAAACGCTTGGACCCCCAGATTTTCACGGTGACCAGTGGGGGTGTGAAAGCGGTTCGTTCCGGTAGGGTGCCTCGGCAGCAGCTGCGGATAGGTTTGTCCTTAGAGATCCCAGAACTGATGGGGCACTCTGGCCAGCAGCTAAAAGCGGCCGATGTCCAGGCGGCGGACCTTGTTTTGGTGGCCACCAGGGATCACCGCGGTAAGGTTTTGGAGTTCGATCCAACTGCGAACACCAAGATTTTCACGTTGCGTGAGTTTGGGCATTTAGCGCAGACGGTTCGCCAGGAAGATGTTGAGGAGCTGCTCGCTCAAGGTTATGACCGTCCCGCTGCGGTAGTTGCAGCGGTGGCTCAGCAGCGTGGTCAAGGCGACCCTGTTCCTGATTACGACATTGTGGACCCCTACGGTCATGATGAGGCAGCCTACGCTTTGTCGGCGCAGCAGCTGGTGCCAGCCGTGGAGCAGGCCGCCACCTATTTGGCGGAGTGCTTCGGTGATGTGGTATCTGGAGGCGGAGAGTAGAGAGCATGGGTAAGTTTACCGGTAAGTTTGGCGGGGCGGCCGCGTTGGGCGCGCTTGTTACCCTGGCTGTTTTCGCTGCTTTTGTGGCTTTTGTTTCGTTCAGCAGTACGAGGGGTAATGTCCCCAACGCTGGAGAAACCCCCGGTTATGATCCTGCTGCTTGGCAGCAGTCAGCGCAGTCTTCTGAAGGAGTCCCTTCTGTTCCGGAAGAGGAAGATACGTCCGCAGACCGTGATTCGCAGAAGGGACCCGTGGTTCCCCCTGCCACCAGGGTGCTGGCTGCAGCGGATTCTTCTACCGCGTATAGAGCGTTGAGTGGCCCTTGTCCCGATATGAATGTTGTGGTGGAAAGTACCACTGATGGTGGTGACACGTGGTCTCCGTCAAGGGTGGGGGGCAACGCTAGTTCCGCTCAACGCCTGTTGGCGGGGGAGGACGGTTACGCGGTTGTGTTTGCTGCTGACGCAGACAATTGCGACTCTGTTGTGGCCGCTTCTTCCGGGGATTACGGTGGACAGTGGAATGGGGCCAGTGAGACTCTTGACGCTTCTTGGTATGCGGATGGTGGGGATCCCCGCATTATTCACAGTCCGGGTGGCGCCCAGGTGGAGGCACCTTGCGATGTGGCCCGGTTTGCTCCCGCTGACTCTGATCATGTTGGTTTAGTGTGCCAGTCAGGTGCCCTGTACTCTACTGCTGATGGTGGGCAGAACTGGTCGGAGGCTGCGAAAATTTCTGGCATTGATGCTTTGACTGCGACTGGGGACGGTTTCGTTGCTGCTGCCGTGGGGGACAATAACTGTCAGGGTGTTGAACTGTTTGAACTAAACCTTGCTTTAGAAACGACGAATAGTTTCTGTGAGGAAAATTTCCGTGCAGCGCCTGGTGAAGTGGCGTTAGCTTCTGGCGGGCAAGGCGTGTTGTGGTTGTGGGCTGGCGCAGAACTGCAGGTTAGTTTGGACAACGGCCGTTCGTGGGGCGGACAGTAGTCTTAGGGCAAGTCCCAGAAAGTAGATGCGTGAAGGTGGCTGCTTATGCGTGAACCTAAAAGGTGGGAAAGGTACACCTTAGACGTTTCTGCGTGGTGGATTGGTTTAGCGTTGGCTGCCTTGCTTCGCTACGATTTTCAGATTCCGCGGATTCCTTGGTTAGCCGTGTTTTTGCTAGTGGTGGCTGCTTCCGTACTGCAGTTGTTGTCGGGGCATTTCTTGCGGGTTTATCGGGGGCGGCATGTTTGGGGCTCTTTTGAATCCGTTGTAAACGTTACTGTTTCTACCATTTTGGTGGCTGTGCCCCTGTGGTTGTATAGTTTCACGCTTGCCTCATTTTCTGGTTTGTCACGTTCTTTGGTGCCGATTGCTTTACCGATAGTTTTAGTTTTGATGTTGGCTTACCGGTACTTGTGGCGGATGGGTATAGAGGCTCATTCCCGTCCGGGGGAGGACGCTGCGCCGGTCATCATTTTTGGTGCAGGCTACGTTGGATCTTCCTTGGCGAAGCGTTTGGTCACGGACACCAACTCCCTTTACGATCCGGTGGCTTTTTTAGATGACGACCGGGAAAAGAAGGACCTGAAACTTTCGGGTGTGCCAGTGCGGGGCGCTTTGGCGGATTTGTGTGAGGTGAAAAAGAGGACGGGAGCTACCCACCTGGTCGTGGCTTTGGGGGACCCGGCGCCGGAGGTGCTGCAAAAGGTGGGGAAGGCCGCAAGGGACTGCAATTTACAGGTCATGTTGATGCCCCCGATCGACGAGTTGCTCCGTGAGGGCATCAAGGAAAACCGGTTGCGGGATTTGCAGGTGGAGGACCTGCTGGGCCGTTCGGCGGTGAGCACTAACGTTTCGGACATTGCGCAGTATTTGAATGGGAAGAAAGTGTTGGTTACCGGGGCGGGTGGTTCCATTGGCTCTCAGCTGTGTGTGGAGATAAATAAGCATGGTCCTTCCCAGTTGATTATGTTGGACCGGGACGAGACCGGTTTACAGCAGGCTGAAATTTCTATTAGTGGTCACGGCCTTTTGAATGACCGGTCGGTGGTTTTAGCTGACATTCGTGACCGTGAGACCATTGGCCGCATTTTTGAGGAACACCAACCGGAAGTTGTCTTTCATGCAGCTGCTTTGAAACACTTACCCCTGCTGGAGCAATACCCCGAGGAAGCTTGGCGCACCAATGTGCAAGGCACTTTAAACGTGTTGGAAGCAGCGGAGAATGTGGGGGTGGAAACGTTTGTGAACGTTTCTACCGATAAGGCCGCGAACCCGGTGAGTGTTTTGGGTTATTCAAAATTGATTGCTGAACGTTTGACTGCTTGGAAGTCAGCTGACAGGCCAAACGAAACGGGGGACAGGCGCTATTTGTCTGTGCGGTTCGGGAATGTGATTGGTTCCCGCGGTTCCATGCTTCCCACGTTCCAACGCTTAATTGAGGAGGGACGCCCTCTTACAGTGACCCACCCGGATGCCACCCGGTATTTCATGACGATTCCGGAGGCTTGCCAACTGGTTTTGCAGGCGGGCGGTATTGGGGAACCTGGTGAGGTCCTTATTTTGGATATGGGTGAGCCCGTGCGCATTCTGGATGTGGCGGAGCAGATGATCTCATTGTCAGGTAAGGACGTGGAGATTGTGTTCACGGGTTTGCGGGAGGGCGAGAAGCTTGATGAGGAACTTTACGCTGAACATGAGGTTGCTCACCGTCCGCATCACCCGCTGGTCAGCCATGCTGACGTACCTCAAATGCCGGCGTCCAGTTTGGACTTGAGCGAGTTCCTTTCTTGGGCGCAAACCCCGAAGGAGCAGCGCAAGGTCCGCTAGGCGTCAGCCGTTTTCACTTCTGTGATGGTGTCCCACAGGCGGGGAAAATCACCGGCGATCAGAAGATCATCTGCCCTTACCATTGGGTCGATGCTCATGCCTTCCACCAGTAGGCTGCGACCTTTTTTCTGCTGCCCATCAGGCTTGACGATGGAGACGGCGGCCCAACGTAAGCCTGGAATAGCGCGGACAGCTTTGACTGCCAGATCTGTCGCGGAGTCCAACAGTTCTTGATCCACGGGCTCTGATGCTGTTACCGCTATTGGTTCACTGGGGGTTGCGTACACAGTCAGGCGCTTACCAGCCGGAAGTCTCTGGGAGATGTAGGTGATGGGTTCACCTTTCGGGGTGTGTGTCGGCAGATCACCGTTCTCTAGCACATTTTTTCCCGTCCACGAACGGTATCCCCATTGGACGATCCGATCATCGGACCTTTGGAAGCGCTCGTCGGCCTCAATGCTTGCTCCCCTCCGGCGTACTGCTTTTGGAATGGGAATCTCCGCATTCCTCAAGAGTAACCGCACCCTGGCGTGCGTGCTGATGACCCGCATAATGGCAGAAAAATCATTCTTCGTTTTGGTTTTTGCGAGGAGAAGAGGTTTGCTGCCTTCTTTAGTGAACTGTTGGACGCTACGAGACAGTGGTGTGCTGCTCCAACCGTTTTGCTCTAGGTAGATCGACAGAAGGGTTCGTAGGCGGTTTTGGGTGGTTCCTTCTCTAAATACCAGAGCCTCACCTAGTTGTGGAGCAGGGCTTAGACCAATCAGGTGTGGAGGTTCTCCCTCTACGGTCGGCCTGCTACTGTCTCGCCGCCTGGTGTAGGCCGCAGCTCCGACGTCCACGGGACTGCCGTAGTGAGGGAAGCGCGCAGCCGTCATGTCGGCGTTAGTATTTATCTCTACCACATAGGCTTTCCCACCCGGCTCGACGACTATGTCCACCCCGCACCAGTCCAGTCCAGGTATCGCATTTGCGGCCCGGACAGCGAGTTCTGTAATACCAGCAGGCAACGTCTTGGTCGATTGGCGGGGTTCGCCCCCTTGGCTTAAACCTCCCACGTCGCGCACTGTCACCACTTCGCCATCAGCGAGGATGCTGTCAAGGCTGAGGCCGCGCCTGGCCAAAGCAGAAATGGTCTCATCATCGCGGGGAATTGCCGTGTTGTAGGTCGAGGGAACTTCCTTGCGGTCAAGATTCTTCTGATTGATTAGCTCTTCAACCGTAGCCACTCCGTTTCCGACAACGAAGGGAAGTATCCGCTCAACGACA
Source organism: uncultured Actinomyces sp. (assembly GCA_964345125.1). Taxonomy (GTDB): domain Bacteria; phylum Actinomycetota; class Actinomycetes; order Actinomycetales; family Actinomycetaceae; genus Scrofimicrobium. The sequence goes on along the minus strand of CAYFPY010000025.1, from coordinate 3,244 downwards.
GCCACACATTCGTCACGGTTCGTTACACATCGGAATTCTTGGGTGAACGGAATATACTCTTCAGCCATGACAGCGCCATATTTTTCTGCCCGCGCGAAAGCCTCCTCGATCTCTTTTGGTTTACTTAGGTTAACGGACACACCTTGCGCCCAAGCCCCGAATTGGGGTTTGATAACGATTGGGCGTCCCAGGGTTTCGTAGAATTCGATCCCTTCATCAGCATTGGTGATGCTGGCAGACTGGGGTGCGGAAACATTGGCGTCACGCAAAAGTGTGGAGGTAGCAACCTTATCTCCTACAATAGGACCTGCTATTCCGGATTCTGTTATGCCTGCAATGCACCACAAAAGTTTTTTGTCGCCGACATCAGAAATAGCGGTCGTCCTGTCAATCCATGTGGTAGTTGCACCGTCTAGACGTTCAGCTGCTTCCGTGAGCAGGAGGACTGAAAGATTTCTTCGGTCTTTAGCGTGAGCCAAGCGGAGGGGAAACAGTTCAGGCTCGGTATAAGTGTTCCGTGCGTAAGCGAACTCTGAGGTAGGCGAGACTGCATTGAGAACACGGTCAAGAAGAGCTTGGTGAGAATCTTGCTGCTCTGGATTCTGTGGGAGGGTGAAGGGAAAGTAGTACCCAAGGGGGTCCTTCCGCAACAAGCCTTGCCTGAGAGCTTTGCGGGCCGACAGTTTTATCCCCTGACTACGTAAGATGGCTTCAACTTCATCGGCCTTGGCAGGTCTGGGAGCAAAACTATCCTGGCGCTTGCTGTTGGCCAATGGATAGAGTCTGGCGCTAGCCGGGTGCTGGTCGTCTGCTTGGTGAAAGTCGACGAACAGGGCACCTGAAATCTGCGGATTTTCCGCAGGGATACCAGCTGAGCCCAAGTGCAGAGCTTGGCCAAGGCTGATGTCGGTAAGTGTGGGGGCCACCCCAGGTTCAGTCGCCGAAGTGTCCCAGTGTAATGTTTGCCGTCCAGCTTCTACCCTGAGGGTCGCTCCCTCAGCCTTACTTTCGCTGAGGCTATCCGGGCTGTGCTTGGAGCTGTCCTGGCTGTCCGTGAACTGGATTACGAGGCGGCTGAGAGCGCTGCCTTTGTCTGGTGGCCGGTGGGATGTGGCAAGCACTTCGACGTAGCCGCCGCCGACCTTGTTGGGGACAAAAACCTGGAGTGCTTGGTCTTGGGCGTCCTCGCCAGTTCCTATTTGTGGGATCACGGCAATCCCTGCTTGCTTCAGGGCGCGCCTGGTGGAATCCAGACCGTGATCGCCAAAGATCTGTTGTGAATCAACTAGGTTGAGAGCGTCGATCCCGAGGAAACGTAGCAAGGATGGGCAGGTGATGGGATCTGCCCAATCAGTTTGGTCCGTGACTTTAAGCTTTCGGGCCACGCCACTGATTGGGTCGACAAGGGGGTGACTCAAGGTGGCCATCGTGTAGTCCGCTTGGTTGATCAAGTTTTTGAGGTGGCCCAGACCTTTTTGTTCGCCGTCCCAGTTTCGCTCGATTTCTTGGCAGTTTGTGTCTTTGCCGCTGATGCGCAGGCTGCCCAAGATAAGTACCGTGTAGTTGCTCATGATGTCTGTGTCTCTTTTCTTGACCTGATCAGCGGGTAAGCATCGGTGGCGGGACCTGTAATTTTTAACCCTCTGATATTCTAGTGCAAGGCATTCTTTAGGGGTGAGGATATGAGAGTTGCAGTTCTAGGTTCAGGGCATGGCGGCACGGCTACGGCTGCTGATCTGGCGATAAAGGGTCACGAGGTTACACTCGCAAAAACTTCAAAAAGTCTACATAACGCTCACTTTGATGAAGTAGCTGCTGCCAAGGAGATCACGCTGATCGAGGCCGGGCAGACAAAGGTGGCCAAGCTTCATGCTGTTACGGATAATATCGAGCAGGCTGTTCAAGACAAAGAGCTGATCATTGTTTTTATACAGTCGAATTATCACGAAGATCTTATTAAACGGCTTGAACCGAACCTTAAAGCGGGACAGGTGCTTCTTTTCGAACCTGGGTACCTTGCTTCGGCTCTTGTCGAAAAACATGTTCCCAATAGGGGTTTGATTGTTGCTGAAGCTACCAGTTCTCCACTTGACTGCCGCATAGTTAAGCCGGCGACTGTGCAGGTTTCATTTCGAAATGTCGCAAACCACGTTGCTGTGCATCAACAAGATAGGGATTTTGACGCTAAAGAGCTGCTTGATCAGTTGGACTATAATTGGATTTATCTTGAATCGGTTATTGCTGCCGGCTTGCATAATCCTAACTTAATTGTGCATACCGTTGGTGGTCTGATGTCAGTGCCGCGCATAGAAGCAACGGGCGGTAAATATTGGATGTATAAAGAGGTGTTTACTCCGACTGTTTGGAACCTGGTTGAGAAACTTGACGCCGAAAAACAGGCGATTCTTGCTGCGTATGGCTTAGAACCGCTGAGCTACGTTGAGGCGGCGAAGCAGCGTAATGACCCGGACGACCCACGACCTGCTATTGAAATATTTTTCGATTACGCCGAGAATTCTTCGGTCGAGGGGCCACACGAGGTCAACTCCCGCTATATCACTGAAGACGTGCCACAGGGACTGGTCATGATGGAATCTCTTGGAACATTTTCGCAGGTTGCAACGCCCGTGTGCACGACGCTAATCAACCTTGCAAACGCGCTGTTTGACACTGACTTTAGGCAGAATCCCCGAGTGTCATCTGAGGTCGATATTGCACCACTGCTGCAAAGGTAGAAACCGCTAACTCATCGTAGCCCTCACCGTCACAGTATGGTTGGGTATTTTTAAGGCTTGGTAAGCCAGTTCTTGGGAGACTTTGTGTTATATGACGACGGGAGTGCTAGCTACCCTTATTCTCGCGTCGTTTGAGCCCCACCATTAGGGCTATTCCAGCCACCATGGTTCCCCCACCGATGAGGGCTGCTTTCCCCAGGCTGGAAACTCCGGGGTTACCGACTTCCGCCAGTTGGGTTGAACCAGTCAGGCTGGCGTTGCTGCCCCCGTTGATGGCGCTGCATGCTGTGTCCTCATCGGCCCCTTCGGGTTGTTGCAGGACAAACTGGTCGTCCGCCCCGCCACCAGACTCAACACCGTAAGCGGTGGCTGTGCTCAGCCCGACAACACCCAGCGATAGGCCAAAAGCCGTGAGGATTGTGGCAAGGGTGGTACCAACGAAGTTCATTGCAGTTTTTCGTTTTAGTGCCACGGTTCCCTTTTCTTAGCCAACATGTTTGGTTGCTAAC
>CAYFPY010000024.1:0-16324 GCA_964345125.1 uncultured Actinomyces sp. | reverse complement strand
AGAGCAGGGCGGGACGCACACCTTACAGGAATGTCTCGTCCTGCTCTAAGTTTGCGTCCTCCTGCTCAACTATCGCAGCTGTGGGCGCACCAACCAGCGCTTTCCTGGTCGCATGAGAAACCGCTGGAGCCACCCGCCGGTCAAACACCCCCGGAACAATGTAGGTGGCTGAAAGCTCGTCGGGAGCAATCACGTCCGCGATGGCTTTAGCCGCAGCCAACATGGCCTCCATCGTTATCTCTGTAGCATGCGCATCCAGGACCCCCCGGAACAAACCTGGGAAAGCCAACACATTGTTAATCTGGTTCGGATAGTCGGAACGCCCCGTCGCCACCACCTTGGCATGCTTACGGGCAGCAATAGGGTCCACCTCCGGTAGCGGGTTAGCCAAAGCGAACACAACCGCATCATCAGCCATCGCTGACACGTCCTCACCCCGCAAAATTCCCCCATGCGAAACGCCAATGAACACGTCCGCGCCCTCCAAACCCTCTTTGAGGCTACCCGTGCGCTGGTGCACGTTCGTGTTCTCCGCCAACCAGCGCCGATCCGGGTCCATGGCCTGCAAGTCACGACCCAAATGCAAAGCACCCTGACGGTCGTAGCCAACAATGTCTGTTGCCCCCGACCCTAAAAGCATCCGCATGATTGCCGAACCGGCGGCGCCCACGCCCGCCACCACAATTTTCACGTCCTCCATGTTTTTCCCCACCACCTTCAAAGCATTATGCAAAGCGGCCATCACCACTATTGCCGTGCCATGCTGATCGTCATGAAAAACGGGAATATCCAGCTCCTCTTTCAGCCTGCGCTCAATCTCAAAACAGCGTGGGGCCGAAATGTCCTCCAAGTTGATTCCCCCATAGGCGGGAGCAATCGCCTTCACAATAGAAATGATCTCTTCCGTGTCCTTCGTGTCCAAGACAACCGGCCAAGCATCCACACGGCCAAAATGTTTGAACAGGACAGCTTTACCTTCCATCACGGGCAAAGCGGCGGCGGGCCCAATGTCACCGAGCCCCAACACGGCTGTCCCGTCCGTGACCACAGCTACCGTGTTCGCCTTCATCGTGAGCAGACGGGCCTTGGCAGGAATATCATGGATCGCTTCGCACACCCGAGCCACACCGGGAGTGTAAACCCGAGAAAGATCATCTCGGTCCCGCAAAGGAACCCGTGGCTCCACCTTAATTTTGCCCCCAATATGGTCCAGGAACGTTTGGTCAGAGATCCGCTCCACCCGCACACCTTCAGCGGCTTCCAATAACTTGCGGACCCTGCGCCGGTGGTTGGAATCTTTCAAATCCAACGTGATGTCCACCCGCATCTGATTTCCCTCAAAGTCAGCCACGTCAACACCCTTGATGCCCGCGTCCGCCTCACTGACAACCTCTACAATGTCCGCCACATCTGTCAGTTCCTGATCCACCAGCAGTCGGTAAGACGCTGTGTACGACGGTGAGAGTAGCACGGCTATTCGACCCCCAACTCTTCCGCTAACAGTTCCTTGACGCGGGCAGCATCCGCTTGGCCCCGGGTTTCCTTCATGACTCCCCCAACCAAAGCGCCGATGGCAGCCACTTTTCCGCCCTTAATTCGTTCTACAACATCCGGGTTATCTTCGATAACTTTCGCTATGGCAGCACCCAAAGCACCATCGTCAGAGACAACCTCCAAACCACGTGCCACCACAATCTCTTCCGGGTCGCCCTCACCGGCAAGGACACCCTGCAGAACCTGGCGGGCTACCTTATCGTTCAACCGGCCCTGATCAATCAGATCTTCCAACTGTGCCACCTGGCTTGGCGTAACCGGCACCTGGTCCAACTCCAACTCTTCTGTCCTAGCGTGACGGGCCAGTTCCCCCATCCACCACTTCCGGGCAGCAGCGGCAGTAGCGCCAGCAGCGACCGTTGCCTCAATCTGATCCAACGCACCAGCATTAACCACGTCACGCATCTCCAGGTCAGAAAATCCCCAAGCCTCATGCAAGCGACGCCTCCGGTCAGAGGGGAGCTCCGGTAGGCTGTCCCGCAACTCCTGCACCCAATCCGGGTCAGGTGTAACAGGCGGCAAATCCGGATCAACGAAGTACCGATACTCATCAGCATCCGACTTGGGGCGACCAGAATAGGTCGTACCATCCTGGTCGTTGAAATGCCGCGTTTCCTGCACAATCTGCCGTCCCGCACTCAGCTCACTAGCCTGGCGGGCAACTTCCGAAGTGACAGCCCGTTCAATGGAACGGAAAGAGTTCAAGTTTTTCGTTTCTGTGCGGGTACCAAGCGGATCATTCTCACTAGGCCGCAAGGACACATTCACATCTGCCCGCACGTTACCGCGCTCCATCCGCGCTTCAGAAATACCCAGCGAACGAAAAATATCCCGCAACGTCCGCACGTAGGCGGCAGCCAGCTCAGCGGTCCTCGCCCCCACACCCGTAATAGGGCGCGACACAATCTCAATCAGAGGCACCGACGACCGGTTGTAATCCACCAGAGAATGGTCAGCACCATGGATGCGGCCATGCGCACCCCCCACGTGAGTGTTCTTGCCCGCGTCCTCCTCAATGTGGGCACGCTCAATCTCCACCCGGATGATTTCCCCATCGGAGAGCTCCACATCCACATATCCGTCCTCGGCAATCGGATGAGCAGCCTGCGTGATCTGGTAAGCCTTCGGCAAATCCGGGTAGAAGTAGTGCTTACGCGCAAAAAACGTGGTTTGTGGAATCTTGCAATTCAAAGCCAAACCCAGGCGAATAGCCGACTCCAACGCCTGCTCGTTCAACACGGGCATCCCGCCGGGCAGGCCAAGAGACGCTTCCGTAATGAAGGTGTTCGGTTCACCCCCAAAACGGTTCGGGGCCGCATCGTAAACTTTGGTGTCGGTCCCTAACTCCACGTGAACCTCAATACCCAAAGCCGGGTCAAATTGGGCTGTAGCCTGATCGTAACTGAGCTGTTTCACTGTTTTTACTGACCTTCCTCAACCTGGTCCCACGGCAACGCTGACACGTCACCCGCAACCAACTGCTCGACAAGAGCTGCCACCTGATACATTTTCTGATCTTCCCCACGCCCCGCCATGATCTCCACGCCAGTTGGCAACCCATCCGCCAACCCGTTTGGCACAGTCACAGCCGGAACGCCAGCAAGGTTCGCGGGGATAGTCGCCCGATCCTGCTGGGAACGGTACTGCGGTTCCTCACTGGTGCGCCAAGCCACCGTAGGTACAGTGGGCGAAATTAGTACGTCCACCTTGCCCAGCTCTTCCAACAGCTCCCTGGTCACCAGGGTGCGAGCTTGCAGAGCCTGCTGATAAATCTCGTGCTGTTCAGCGGATAAAAGCCATGCCCCAAACAGTACGCGTCTTTTCACTTCATCACCGAAACCCTCGCCGCGGGTCAAAGTGGTCATTGTTTCAGCAGTTTCTGGTTGGCCCTCTTCAGCCAAGTATCGGGTGCCGAAACGAACCCCATCGAAGCGACCTAAATTGGAGAACGCTTCAGCGGACATGACAGCCTGATATACGGCAGGGGCATACTCCAGTGCCGGCAAAGACACCGTGTCCACCTGCGCTCCAGCTTCCCTTAACTTATCGACCGTGCCTTGAAAGGCAGCCGCCACCGCCTGGTCCACATCAGTCGATAACTCTTCAATGACCCCCACTTTCAAAGTGGGGCCCTCAGCCGGTCCTTTCTGACCCAAAACTTGAGCGATCTGGGAAGGTTCTTGCGGCAAACTGGTCGCATCTTTAGGGTCGTGCCCCGAAATAATGTCCTGCAGCGCAGCGGCGTCCTGCACAGTCCTGGCCACAGGGCCAATCTGATCCAAAGACGAAGCCAACGCTACAGCTCCATGACGCGAAACTGCCCCATAGGTTGGTTTTACCCCCACGGTGCCGGTGAAAGCACCCGGCTGGCGGATGGATCCCCCAGTGTCCGTCCCTAAAGCCCATGGCACCAAGTAGGCGGCAACCGCTGCTGCTGACCCTCCCCCAGACCCACCGGGCACCCGCTGCTCCCCCCAAGGGTTCCACGTGGGCCCAAAAGCGGATGTGGCTGTGGAAGACCCCATGGCAAACTCATCCAGGTTAGTTTTGCCCACCACTGGGATCAGTGCCTCTCGCAAACGTTCTACCACGGTCGCGTCGTAGGGTGGTTCCCAACCGGCCAGAATGTTCGAAGCAGCTGTAGTTTCCAACGCCTGGGTGACTATATTGTCCTTCACAGCCACTGGAACACCTGCATAGGGATGTAACTCTCCACCTTCCGCCCGAATCCGGTCCACCTCTGCGGCAGTGTCCAACGCACCCTGTGGGTCCAAAGCTAGGAAAGCGTTCAACTGCGGGTTCACTGCTGCAATCCGCTCTAAGCTCGCTTCCACCAACTGTGTGGCAGTTACTTCCCCGGCCGCTAGTCCCGCAGCCATTTCTGTGGCACTTTTAGTGAGCCAGTTATTCATTCAGTCTTCCTCCAGTATCTGCGGGACCTCAAACATTCCCTCATCCTCTTCCGGCGCAGCCGCCAGCACCCGGTCACGGTCCAAGACCTCACCCACCGTGTCGGGTCGCATAACATTAGTTAAAGAAGTCCCGTAATAGGTCGGCGGCAACCCCTGCACTGGAGCGTCCCATAAGACTTCCAGGTCGGCCACCATTTGCGACAGGCGCTTAGCGTAGTCACCCGTCTCGTCTTCCCTTAAACCAATGCGGATACCCTGGGCTAGTTCCGCAACCTCTTCTCTAGAAATTTTTGTCATACGCCGATTGTACCCCCGTCCTGCGCTAGGCTGGTGCCATGGGTACCGCCAACAAACAAGTTTCCACAAGAAAGCAGCAGTCGAAGTCTGGTTTACTCAAAAAAGCGCTTAAAGCCAGTTCGCTAGCATTAATCACAGCCCAGTTGGGGGCAGTGGCAACTATTTACGCCGTCGACTCTCTCCGTAAAAAGCGTGTTCCTGGCGGCCAACCGGGTTTCCCCACTCTGCCACCCGTAGACACTCAAGTGTCAAAGGACACGATCACCACCTACACCGAGGGAAAAACTCTCTACAGGGACATGATCGATGCGATCGACGAGGCGACGGACACCGTTTTCTTTGAAACCTACGTGTGGCGTTCAGACAGTGCGGGGCGCCTGTTCAAACAGGCTCTCTACCGGGCCGCTGATCGCGGGGTCCAGGTTTACATCATTTATGACGGCTTCGGATCATTCTTGGCTCACCCCCTTTTCAAAGTGTTCCGCAAACACCCCAACTTGCACGTGCGCCGTCTTGCGGCCATTCGCAGAGGCCTGTTCTCCGCAAACCTGCGTCACACTGGGCGCACCCACCGGAAACTGTTAGTCACCGACTGCGAGATAGGTTTTGTTGGGGGCTTCAACATTGGGGACGATTTCGCACGCGAATGGCGGGACACTCACATCCGAATAAACGGGCCAGCAGTAAACATTTTGTGCCTCGGTTTCGCGGAGTTTTGGAACACCTACCGCTCCCACACCCAGCCCGCTCTGCCCGACACTACTGAACTGCCCTGGGACGAGCAGATCACGGCAGCCTTCAACCTGCCCTCTCAACTGCTCTTCCCCGTTCGCGGACAATATTTGGACATGTTCCGCCGTGCGAAGCACACGCTAGACATCACCACCGCCTACTTTGTGCCCGACAGGGAAATAATGCGCGCATTGGTGCGAGCAGCCCGCCGCGGTGTGAGGGTTCGGGTCCTGATTCCCGAATATTCAAACCACATTCTGGCGGACTGGGTGGCCAGGCCCTACTACGGCAAACTTTTAGAGGAGGGCGTCGAGATCTGGTTGTACCAGCACGCCATGATCCACGCTAAAACAATGACGGCGGACGGCTACCGTTCCATTGTTGGCACCGCCAACTTTGACCGGCTCTCCCTGATGGGAAACTACGAGGTTACCGTCCAAATTGATTCCCCCCGCTTCGCTGAAACGATGGTACAAATCTTTGAAAAAGACCTCACTACCGCTCGCCCTCTCACCCTGACTGAGTGGAGAGGGCGCCCGCGAGCAGTGCGCGTATTAGAACGCATTCTGCGTCCTATGGAATGGGTGGTCTAGGAGCCCAAAACAGCTTCTAACCCGCCCTCCAAAAGCAACGAAAACTCATCTTCGCTTACCACGGGAACTTCAAGCTCCTCAGCGCGACTCACTTTCGAACCAGCGCCGGGCCCCGCGACCAGGATATCGGTGCGTTTAGACACGGACGAGGACGCCTTCCCCCCACGCTTGACCACCGCTTCCTTAGCTTCCTCCCGCCCAAACCCGGGCATCGTGCCGCTGATGACGACCGTAACTCCCGCAAGTGTCTGGGTTTGCTGATCTTCGGGTGGGCCGTCGTCCATGACCACGCCTGCCGCCTTCCAAGAATCGATTATTTCCTGGTGCCATCCCTGTCTGAACCAGCTGTACACGGAATCGGCAATTACCTGTCCCACCCCATCCGTTTCCGCCAGGTCCTCCACGGTTGCGCGGCTGATTGCCTCCACGCTGCGGTATTTAGCAGCCAAGGCCTGTGCCGCGGTGGGTCCGACGTGGCGAATAGATAAGGCAACAAGGAACCTCCACAGTGTTTGGGTTTTCGCGGCTTCGAGTTGGCCCAACATCTCTTGCAGGTTTTTGCTGGGAGAACTTTCGTCTGGAATCATTTTGGTTCCCGACTTTTTCCAGGCAGCTGACCAGAAGTAGCGTACGGCTTGGAAATCGCCTGTGGGGTTGCCACCCTTGCGGATTGGGCGCCACACGAAAACGTCGCGCACATCCTCAGCGGTCAGGTCAAAAAGGTCCGCGGCAGAGCTCAACACTGGGGTTTGTGGACCGGGCAGCAACTCTTCTGCCATCTCGAACAGTTCGCCGTGGGAAAGCTCTTCCACGGCACTCAGGGCTAGTTCGGTTCCGTCTTCTAGTTTTACTTTGTTCCCTGAAAGTAGCGCCAAAACCGCGCTGTCACGTCCGACTTCCGGTTGGGTCAAGGCGATGGCTGCTTCACTGCCTAAACCTTCAATGTCTAGGGCTCCCCGGGAGCCTAGGTGTATGAGCCGCTCCGTTATTTGTGCGGGGCACCCGGCCGCATTGGGGCAACGCAGATCTACGTCGCCCTCTTTTGCTGGGGCCAATGTTGTGCCGCAGGAGGGACAGTTGGTGGGCATGTGGAAAGGTTTTTCTGTTCCGTCCCGGTCCGCGACCACGGGGGCTACGACCTCTGGGATAACGTCGCCCGCTTTACGCACCACGATCATGTCGCCGATGAGGATTCCTTTGCGGGCAATTTCCTGAGCGTTGTGCAGTGTGGCGTGCTGCAGGTTTGATCCGTCTACCAACACTTTTTCGAACACGGCGAACGGGGTTACCCGCCCGGTGCGGCCCACTTGTACCTGAATGTCTAGCAGGCGTGTAAACGCTTCTTCAGGTGGGAACTTGTAGGCAACGGCCCAGCGGGGGGTACGGGAAGTTTCCCCCAGCGCCGCCTGGTCCGCCAGACTGTCCACTTTGAAAACCACTCCGTCTATGCCCAGTTCCAAACTGGAACGTGCCTGACCGATGGTTTCTATTGCCTGTGCTAATTCCTGGGGCCCCTGCGCTACTGCCGTCAGTTCTGATACGGGTAGTTCCCACTGGGTGAAGAGCTGGTACCAGTGGGATTGGGTGGTGGGCGCCTGGACTGGTGGTTGTAGCCAGCGTAGCGCTCCCACACCGTGCGCTAAGAAGGACAGGGGCCTGCTAGCGGTGACCTGAGGATCTTTCTGGCGCAGGGAGCCGGCGGCAGCATTGCGGGGATTAACGAAAGGTGCTTCCCCCGTTTCCACACGGTGGGTGTTCACTTGTTCAAAGTCAGCGATCCGGAAATAAACTTCACCACGCACTTCCAGCAAGTCAGGAAAGGGCCCTGGTCCAGCCAGCCGGTGCGGGATGGAAGCAATCGTTAGCACGTTGTCGGTGACATCTTCACCCACGTAACCGTCACCACGGGTCGATGCCTGCATCAGTGTGCCGCCCTCGTACCGCAGATTAACGGCTAGCCCGTCCACTTTTATTTCGGTGGTAACGGAAACGTCGCTGGTTCCCAGTAGTCGGTTCACCCTGTCGTACCAGGTGGTGACTTCCTCCAGGGAGAAAACGTCGTCCAAACTCATCATTCGTTGTTCGTGAGCCACGGGAGTGAACACAGCTTGGGCTGATCCCCCCACACTTTGGGTTGGTGACTGGCTGGTGGCCAGGGCGGGATAACGCGCTTCAAGTTCTTGCAGCTCGGTGAAATACTGGTCGTATTGCGCATCGGAAATAGTGGGCTGATCTTTGTCGTAGTAGTCGACGCGAGCCCTGCGCACTGCAGCAGTTAGCTCCCGCCAACGTTTGGTGACCTCCCGGGGAACTTCCCCGGCAAAATCGGGCGCTTCAGCGTCGCCGCTTCTGGTTTCACTCATGTCGTTTTCGTTCCTGCTGCTTTCTTCCACAAACAATCTGACCTGTCTACATGTCAGGGTTATCCCCAGGATAGTGAACCCGGCGGTGGAGTTGGGTGAAAACGTGGGAACCTGGGAAATATGGGAACCGAGGAAGAACAGCTTGTAGAACAAGTACTCCGCTGTGCCTACCACCTGCAATGTGTTTCTGGGCCAGATCGGGGTGCCGTACTGCCCTTGGGTGAAAAAATTTTGGTTGGACCCGGTACGCCTGGCATCTCGGACCCCCATCTTGGCCCCCACACCGGAACATTGTCGGCAGGGAACCTTGCCGAAACAAAACGCTTACTCAGATCACACCCCGTTGGCATCTACGTTCCTGGTGAGGGGCAAGCGGAGAAACCTGGGACTGTAAGACAGCTATTTTCCAAAAAGGCAGTGTCCCTAACCCCAACTTCGCGTCTGATGCTGGGCCTGAGCACGTGGCAGGTGCGTCCCCGTCCCAGACGGGTCTTCTGGCCCAGCCAAGCACCCCCAGCCCCAAAAAGCAGTTCGGGAACGCTGGGCGGGGTGTGGAAAGTGACGCGCTTCTTTTTCCCCGTAATGATATTGCTCTTCCTGTGGCGTATCTTCGGCAAAGAGGCTTTCGGTTGGATCCTCCTGACACTGGCCGTCATGGGGATGCTCGCCTGGTTTTTCTACTGGAGCTACTGGACCCAGTTCAACGAGTCAGCCCTCATGCTTGTTCTCGGCACTAAGAAGAGTCAGCACACAAACCCAAGGAAGCATCAAGAAGGGCAGAGCCTGAAACTGCTGCAACGCCCCGGATCCAACAAAAAGGTAGAAATACCGCTGGGACAAACAGTTGCCCTGCTGGGGAGCTCCGCCCCAAACTACGCTTACTGGCTAGCCGGCCAACTCAAAACGGCCGATCACGACGCGGTGATTGCTTCCCAGGACAGCACAGACACGGAGATTTTTCCTCACGTGGGACCAACCGTGGGGCCAACCACCACGTTTCATCCAGTCCAAAGCATGAAAAATGTCCCGGTACATTCCACTCTCGTGCTTCCCGCTCACCCCGTTGGGGGACCCTCATGGCTGCGCACCATGAAACATCTGCTGGCACCCAAAAGTTCACTGCCAAACCACCTGCCGTTCACCGAGTTGGTGGGGCCACCCCAGGCAAGCACCGTGATAGCCAGATGGAGGGAAGCCAACTTTGACGTTCCTGTGGGTGTCACCGACGAAGGACCAGCAACAGTGAACCTACCCAAATCTGGCCCCCACGCTCTGGTTATTGGGGGAACAGGGTCCGGAAAAAGTGAACTGCTCACCACCTTCGTGCTATCCCTAGCGCTCGCTCTTCCCCCCAGCCAACTAAAGATAGTGCTTGCAGACTACAAAGGCGGGGCGGGGCTGGGTCACCTACAGGCACTGCCTCACGTTGAACACCTGGTCACTGACCTGGAACCAGAAGAAACACCCTGGCTGCTTAGATCTATCGCCGCCCTTCTACAAAGAAGAAAAGAAAAGTGCTCCACCGCTGGTTTCCGTTCGGTTGACCACTGGCATCAAGCACACAAGGCTTCCCCCCGCCAAACCGAGCACCCCCCACCACGCCTAGTAGTCGTCGTAGACGAATTCAAAATCCTCGCAGACACCTTCCCCCACTACCTGCAAGAACTCACGGTACTTGCCACCCAAGGCCGCAGCCTAGGAATGCACCTGATTGCCGCAACCCAACGCAGTGGCGGCACCATACCCACCGACCTGAAATCGGCCCTCGACCTACGATTAGCACTGCGCGTCACCGAAGAACAGGACTCACTACAAGTTCTAGGCAACACCCAAGCGGCCAGCCTGCCACGCATCCCGGGCCGAGCAATCCTCGCAGACACGACCATGCAAACCGCGCTCACCCAAGACCTTCCGCGTTGGCTTAACGCCATAAACGAAGCCACCCGAATCCACGAAGGCCCCACCCACAGCGGGAACCTTAACAAACAGATACCCGACCCACTGCCACCAGCCAGCACCGCCGAAACCGCCAGAACACACAAAACGGCCAGAACACACAAAACGGCCAGAACAGACAAAACGGTAGGGGTCTACCAAGACCCCTACGACGGCCAAGTCCGCCCCCTGGAACTACCGGGCCAACCAACACTGTTCCTAGGTCCCCCCGCCGTCCGCAACGAACTAACCGAACTGGCACTAACTGCAGCAGCCACCCACAATCTGCCCACACTCTGGCTGCACCCCGCAGCCCCAACCCCAGCCGTGCCCCCACACCTTGCCGGAGCTGTGATCACCAACCACGGAAAAACAGAAAGTATCTTCGCCCTCCAAAAACTCACCGAACCAGACCCGCCCAAGGTCCAAGTACTAATCACGGAACTATCCAAAACCGTCGCCGCGTGGCAGAACTCCGCCAACCCTATGCAACTAACAGAACTGCTCAACAACCTGATGCACCATGCGGCAACTGGACATCTACGGTTACTGGCCACCGACACTCGCCCCGGCCGACTGCACGAAAACTTCCCCCTCCACATTTTTCGGCTCCCAACCCAAACCGCCAACAAAACGCAACTACCACCCGAACTGCTCGCCCTCCTCCCCGCAACAGGAAGCGGGACCAGCACCGCAACCCAAGCAGCTCAAGAACTAGCATCATCCCACTGGGGGCGCGTTACCCTCACCGGTTGGCATGACCAAGGGCCCGTACGCGCCCAACTCACAAAAGTTGGCGCCACCCCAACAACGCAAATAAAAATAGCGACTGAGCTGCGCTCCCACTACCAACAGGTAGCAGAACCACTTACCAGCTTCACCAGGCGATATCCAGGCGGCTACCACATAACCGACACACCCACCCCAATCCCCACCTACCAAACACTGTCCCCCAGCCAAATTACCACCGTCCAACTGGGTAGCCAGCCTCTGGTCATCACCAGCATCACTCCCGAAGTGTTACGTCACCTCCGACAACAACACCCCAGCGGCTCACTATGGGCACAGGCCGGTCACCCCTACCCACCTCATCTAGCGTTAGGGTGGGATGGAAAAGAACTAAGGCTCCTCCTCACGAAACCCCAAAAAAGTGACTCCAACGACCACAAGCCACCAGAGGTGAGAGTTACCACAGCCCAAATAGTTTGAATCACACTTCAAAACCTTGCGAGGAATCCGCTGGTGGCACACACTTTAGACATTGGAATGTTTCTCAGCCGACAAACAACCCCGGTTGAACTTAGAGGAGCCCCTGAATGGATTGGCGAAGCCAAGCTGCGTGCCTGAACGAAGACCCAGAACTTTTCTTTCCCATCGGGAACACTGGGCCTGCAATCCTGCAGGTGAAACGGGCAAAAGCTGTTTGCGACTCGTGTGTAGTGGAAGAGGTCTGCCTGCAATGGGCCATGGCCAAAAACCAAGACTCCGGGGTCTGGGGTGGCATGAGCGAAGAAGAACGACGCTCACTCAAACGTCGTGCCGCCCGCGCTCGCCGCGCCCGCTGACTTTTTCCCACCCAAAGCGGGCGCGAAACTTAAAGAAACCACGGTTCCACCCGCTTCCCTATCCGACCAGTCGATGCGCCCCATCAATTCACCGCGCACCAAAGTCTTCACAATCTTCGTACCCAACCCTGACGCTAAAGCATCCGCCGGTGTGCCCCCGCCCTCATCCTCCACCCGCACCAACAAATGCTCCCCCTCCCTAACTGCGGAAACCCAAACTTTCCCCCCCTGGTGATCGTAAGCATGCTCCGCAGAGTTAGAAACCAGCTCAGTCAACACTGTTGCTAAAGCCGAAGCCTGCTCCGCCGGTAAAACACCGAATTCACCCAAAACCACCACCTCCATGCTTGGACCAGCCGAAGCAACCCGCACCGCCATCGTCAAAATGTCGGCCGCCACCTCATCGAAATCCACGACCTCATCCACGTTATAAGACAAAGCGTCATGCACCGTAGCGATCGACTCAACCCGCCGACCCGCATCACGCAACGCTTCCTTCACGTCCTCAGACTGCGACCGCCGCTCCTGAATCCGCAATAATGCGGAAACAGTCTGCAAATTGTTCTTCACCCGATGGTGAATCTCCCTAATTGTCGCGTCCTTACTCATCAGCTGCTTTTCCCGCCGCCTAGTCTCTGTCACATCCCGAATCAACAGCAGCGCCCCCAAATGTTCCCCCATCCGCCGCAGGGGCACAGCCCGCAGCAAAACAGTTGAATTGTTCGCCTCCACATCCAACCACCAACCCGCGCGCCCCTTCGCCACCATCGCTAACGCCTCATCAACCTGCCCCTGGGAACTCACCACCCGACTAAATTCCTCAATTAGGCTCTTACCCACCAAATCCTGACTCAAACCCAGCCGCCGGACAGCTGACTTCCCGTTCGGACTGATCTCCCGCACCGTGCCGTCCTCATCAACCAAAATGGCACCATCCAACACCGACGGCAACCCCGTCTGAGGGAAATGAGAGTCATCCGGCGAAGGATACTCTCCCCGCGCAATCATCTCCGACAACACGTCCGCCACCTCAACCGCCCAATGCTGGTCATCCCCCAAGCCAACAGGTGAAGCAACGTTTACCTCCCGGCTGATCACAGCGAAGCAGCGCCCCTGCCTAGTAACAGGCACGCAGGACAAAGAAAGCGAATACAACCCCGCCCACTGGACCCCATCCCCATCCACCACGCGACAATCCTTCAACGCCTCACCCAACAAATGCTCCCTGTGGGTAGAAGCATACAAACCCACCACGTCGTCAATGTGGACGGTAGCTGCAGTAGCGGGCCTAATCAAACTGGCAGCAACAAACCGACCATCCCGGGTTGGCAGCCACATAATAAGATCTGCCGAAGCTAAATCAGCCAAAATTTGCCAACTGCTGAGGAGCATCTGGAGCCAATCAACATCCTCCTGCTCCAAAGGCACCAAGTTGTGACTCTTAGCAAGCTGCTTCAAAGTATGCATGAATCTAGCCTAGCCTTAGAGGTAGAAGAAACACTTAGAGAACCCAAAACACATCGGAGGAATGAAAGTTTTCATGAGCAACACAAACTCTGTACCCAAATCCATCACCGCACAGCGTATTGGCGACCGCCGCTACGTCGGCCGCAACGAACGGGGAGGGGAACTTGTAATTGGCTACGGCCCAGGCGAATTCTCCCCAGGGGAACTCCTAAAGTTAGCGTTGCTCGGATGCAACACGCTCTCCTCAGAAGCACGGTTCGCCGCCGCCCTGGGTGATGATTACCAGGTAGAAGGCTCCATAGACGCCACCTACCTGAAAGAAGATGACCGTTTCACAGAGTTCTTCGTAGACCTGGATGTTGACCTATCCGCCCTCGACCCGGAAGAACAAGAAAGGGTCCACCAAAGAGCACGCAAAGCAATCGACAGGAACTGCACGATTACCCACACTGTTGCTGCAGGCGCACCAGTGGCAGTGACCATCGCAGGAGTGAACCAATGAGTCGCATCGACCGCCAATACGAAAACCTGCTGGCCGACGTACTAGAACACGGCACAGAAAAGGGTGACAGGACCGGAACCGGTACCCTCAGCGTTTTCGGCCGACAACTGCGTTACGACCTGTCCAAAGGTTTCCCCGTAATCACCACGAAGTCGGTACATTTGAAGTCCGTAATAGGTGAATTATTGTGGTTCCTCCGCGGGGAATCAAACGTGAAATGGCTGCAGGATAACGGTATCCGCATCTGGAACGAGTGGGCCGGAGAAGACGGGGAACTTGGCCCCATCTACGGGGTGCAGTGGCGGGCCTGGCAGAAAGCGGACGGGCAAACCATTGACCAGCTCTCTTCCCTGGTGGAAACACTGAAAGAGGACCCCGGCTCTCGCCGCATGCTTGTCTCCGCATGGAACGTGGGTGAACTAGACAAAATGGCTCTACAACCGTGCCACGCTTTCTTCCAAACCTACGTGGCTGACGGAAAACTGAGCCTGCAAATGTATCAGCGCAGTGCAGACCTGTTCCTGGGGGTCCCCTTCAACATTGCCTCCTACGCCTTGCTCACCCACATGTTGGCGCAACAAACCGGTTTGGAACCCGGAGAGTTCATTTGGACATCCGGCGACACCCACATCTACCTGGACCACATTGAACAGGTGAAAACCCAATTAAGCCGGGAACCCTACGCTTTCCCCACCTTAGAGCTTGTACCCGCACAGGACCTGTTCAGCTACGATTTTGATGACATCGAGATCAAAGACTATGAGCACCACCCGCGGATAGTCGCACAAGTGTCGGTGTAACTGTAAGGAAAACTGCACCAATGAAACTGGTTTCCATATGGGCCCAAGACTCCCGAGGTGTGTTAGGCGACGGGGAGGGGATGTTGTGGAGCGTCCCCGCCGACCTGACACACTTCAAACAGTCCACCTTGGGCGCCCCCGTAATCATGGGGCGTTCCTCTTTCGAAGCGCTCCCCGCAGCCCTGCCCGATCGGCCCAACATTGTGGTCACCACCCAGGAAGGGTATGTTGCCGAAAACGCTCAGGTCGTTCACAGCGTGGAAGAAGCGATTGAACTGGCGGAGCAGCTCGCCAAAGACATTGGAGCGGACACCGTTTGGGTAACGGGAGGGGCCACCCTCTACCAGCAAACCATGGGTCTGGTCGACGAGGTCGTTCTCACGGATCTGGACATTACTGTCCCTGGGGACGTCGAAACCCTGGTTGTGGCACCTCACCTGGACGAGGACCAGTGGCGGGCTGACCCCCAGCGTAGCGACACTCAGTGGCGACCCAAATCGGGGGACGCCCAATGGAAAGTGACAACCTACGTGCGCCGCTAACCCCCATGTGGCGGAAAGGCCAGCCTGTGGCAGCTAGGTTAAGAGGTTGAACAGAACCTGGTCCTAAATGCGTGCTACCGTCAACACTTCTCTCCCTTGATCAACCAATGATGGTCCCAGCCTTCCCCGCAACAACCTCGGCTGCCTCATGCAGAGAACCAATCACCGCTTTACGTCCGTCTCCACCTGTAACGAAGCTTAACGCAGCCTCCACTTTAGGCTTCATGGATCCTTCCGCAAACATGCCCTGCTCCAAGTAAACCGCAAGCTCTTCCGCCCCCACCTGCCCCAAGTCTTCTTGCTGGGGAGTGTCCCAATATAAGGCGACATTGGGGGCTTCCGTCAAAATGAGGAGAAGGTCCGCCCCCCAGTTGGTGGCCAACTTGGCCGCCGTGAGATCTTTGTCTATCACTGCCTGCACCCCAGCCACACCCTGTTCAGTCTCCACCACAGGAATCCCACCGCCACCACCCGTGATCACCACCTGGCCAGCTTCCAAGAGGGTAACCACAGCCTCATGCTGCAACATCTTCTGGGGTTGAGGGGAAGCAACAAACTGGCGCCAGCCTCGCCCCGCATCATCTTTATACACCAGGGTGGGGTCGGCCGCCATCGCCTGTTGAGCAACTTCCCGTGTGACAAACGAGCCGATGGGCTTAGTAGGGTTCGTGAAAGCTGGGTCATCCCCATCGACCAGGACCTCTGTCACCACCGTCGTGCAAGACCTGCCACTACCACTGCGAGCAAGCTCAGTGTTCATCGCCTGCTGCAAATGGTAGCCGATATACCCCTGACTCAACGCGGTAGCTTCAGCCAAAGGCATTTCAGGTATCGACGACAAGCGGGTGGAAGACTCCGAAAATGCCGCGCTGATCATCCCAACCTGCGGACCATTGCCATGCACAAGCATCACACTGTCCTTCGGCCCGATCATCTTCACCAACACGCTGGCAGCCTGACGCACTTTCTCCAACTGTTCCCTCGGTGTCTCCCCCAAAGCGTTCCCGCCTAGAGCCACAACGATCTTGGCCATTCGCCCTCCCAATCCAAGTTGGAACCACA
>CAYFPY010000023.1:0-17904 GCA_964345125.1 uncultured Actinomyces sp. | reverse complement strand
ACCACAAGCCCTAACCAACCCAAACAACGGGAACAGTTAGGGCAAAACCATTTAACAAGCTGAGCACCCAAAATGCTTGACATCTACACGCTCCGCCTCTAGGTGGGGTAGGATTTCGCGTGGACACAAAATGGTCAAGGAGCATACCGATGAAACGTAACACCGCGATTGCGGTACTTGTCGTACTGGCGTTAGGCCTGATTCTAGGTTGGGGTATCTACAAGTTCAAAGTCCAAGAGCCGGTGGAGGGAATCGCTCCTTCCGGTAGCTACAAAGAGGTCGATGCTTTTGAGGAGCCAGTTCGGGTCATCAACGAGGTGGCCATGACTCTGGCTACTTCCGCTCCTGTGGAAGATGGTGTTGCTAGTATTTTTGACAATATTCCCAAGGACGCCAGCGGCAAGGATGCCGCGGCGGCTCTAGCTGCGGAATACCCTATGTCGGCTGCTGCTGAATCTTCAATCGCCGACTACATTGACTACCTGCGGGCGGAGTACGTTCCAGTGCTTCCTGAAGACGCCAAAAGTGGTCCTCCAGGCACGGAGCTGGAAGTCAAGGCCGTGAAAGCAGAGTCAGTTGGGATGTCCCTACAACCTGGTGGGGACACGGGTCTGGACGTGCTTACCGTCTTCACAAAAGTGACTTTCCTTGGCCAAGATGAAGCAGCAATGTCAGAGGCGCTCGAAACGGTCGTGGAGGTTGATTTAGACGCCGGCGTAATAGAATCGTTCCACTGGCAGGAACAGTAGGGTGCCTCCGTGGTGGGAGCCAGGAACTATCTATTTGGCGGCTACCCCTATTGGTAACGCTGATGATGCCACGGAACGCCTGCTCTACGCCCTCCAAAATGCGGATGTTATCGCGGCCGAAGATACGCGCCGGGTCCGTGCATTGGTTTCCCGCCTAGAGGTGCAGATCGCGGGAAAGGTGGTTGCCTTCCATGATCACAACGAGAACGCGAAAGTGAACGAACTCTGTGATGCTGCTGAATCTGGTGCGACTGTGCTTGTTGTTTCAGATGCGGGGACACCCACAGTTTCGGACCCCGGCTACCACTTGGTGTCTGCCGCCACCAAAAGGGGTATTCCCCTGACGTCGTTGCCCGGACCTAGCGCAGCCCTAGCAGCGTTGGCTGTCTCAGGTCTACCAACCAATTCCTTCACCTTTGAGGGTTTCCTCCCCCGCAAAACAGCTGAACAAAAAACGAAGCTGGCTGCTCTAGCCAGCGAACAACGCACGCTCATCCTGTTTGAGTCCCCCAGACGCATAATGACTACCCTAGCCAACATACGCACAACGTTCGGACCTGACCGGAAGATGGCCCTTTGCCGGGAACTAACCAAAACTCACGAAGAAGTTGTTCGGGGGACGGTCATGGAAGTTATTGAGGCCTTTGCAGACAGAGAAGTGCTGGGTGAAGTCACCCTAGTGTTAGGTGGAGCCCCAGAGAAGAACCTACCGGAAGCTAACTACGAAGAGTTGGGCAAACAGGTTAGAGACCTTGCCCAAAGTGAAGGGCTCCGGCTGAAAGAAGCTGCCGGCCGTATCGCCCAAGAACATGGGGTTCGTAAGAACGACCTGTACGAAGCGGCGCTCCAGGTGTGACCCTAAGGGAAACCAGACGCTGTCCCCCCCCAAGGAGCCATATGACTGGCGAAAAGGAGCCATGTGACTGGCGAATCCTTGGGGGAAAACCTCAAGGGGGATAGTGGTGCGCGATCTGTTTTCTGGGAGGCTCGGAAGGCTAACCGAAGTTGGCGGACTGTAACAGTTGCACGTTTGCTTCTTGCAGCAGTTCTTTAGCTTTTTCGCCTTGCTCGGGGGAAACGGGTTCCGTCAGGTCGAGGAAAACCCGCACCTGGTCAATATGATCCAGTTTCGTTGCGTCCAGAGCTGTTTCTTTCACGCAGTGGGAAAGAGCTAATCCCACCACATCGACGCGGGTAATACCCTCTTCTTCTAACAGTTCAGCCAGGGTAGACCCGTCGGGGCTGCGTCCATCAAAGCCGGAGTAGCCGTCATCGTATTCGCCCTTTTTCACGAAGTAGTCAATTTCTACAGTGTCGAGGGCGGGGTGCAGCTCCGCTTCTTCCGTGTTGGCAATTCCATGCGGGGGCCAGGTGTCAACGTAGTCGGGTTCGGTGGAGAAGTGGGTGCCTGGATCAATGTGCCAATCTTGGGTGGAGACAATAATGTCATACGCGTCTGCGTTCTTTGAGGAGAAGCGAGCCACCCGTTCGGCAACAGCGTTGCCGCCTTCCACAGCTAACGCTCCGCCCTCACAAAAAGTTGGTTGTACGTCCACAATTAGTAGTGCTCTAGACATTCTTCCTCCCAAACAAAGTGAAGCTTAGTGTTATCCTCAGGATACTCGGTTCCAGGTTTCCCGGTAGGGCAGTTCAGCGCCTAAGCTAGTGGCATGACTCGAATCCTTTCCGCAGTTGCTTGGCCGTATGCGAACGGTCCCCGCCACATTGGTCACGTTGCCGGTTTCGGTGTGCCCTCCGACGTTTTTTCCCGCTACATGCGTATGGCGGGACACGATGTGCTCATGGTTTCGGGCACTGATGAGCATGGGACACCCATCCTGGTTGAAGCTGAGAAGCAGGGGAAAACACCCCAAGAATTAGCTGATGAAAACAATCTGCTGATCGCCCAGGATTTGGTGGATTTGGGGCTGTCCTACGACCTGTTCACGCGCACCACCACCGAAAACCATCAGCAGGTGGTCCAATCAATGTTTGAAGTGGTGCGCGACAACGGTTACATGTTGGAAGAGACAACCTTGGCTGCGGTTTCGCCCTCTACGGGACGCACCCTACCCGACCGTTACATTGAGGGAACCTGTCCCCTGTGTGGTGCTGAGGGCGCTCGGGGAGACCAGTGTGACCAGTGTGGCAGCCAGTTGGACCCTGCTGACCTGATTGATCCCCGTTCCACCATCAATGGGGAAACCCCCGAGTTCGTTGAAACAAAACACTACTTTTTGAACCTACCGGACCTGGCGGAAGCGTTAGCCGAGTGGCTGGATGGGCGGGAAGTTGCGGGTTGGCGTCCAAACGTTATCCAGTTCGCGAAGAATTTTTTGGAAGAGGTACGTCCTCGAGCCATGACCAGGGACATTGACTGGGGTATCCCTGTACCGGGGTGGGAGGACCAGCCTGGCAAGAGGCTCTACGTGTGGTTCGACGCGGTGGTCGGCTACCTTTCCGCCTCCATTGAATGGGCGAAACGAAGTGGGGACGATCAAGCGTGGCGGAAGTGGTGGAACGACCCGGAAGCCCAGAGTTACTACTTCATGGGTAAAGACAACATTGTGTTCCACGCGCAAATATGGCCCGCGGAACTGTTGGCATACAACGGGCAGGGAGCACTGGGCGGCCAACCCGGAGAGTTCGGCATTTTGAACTTACCTACCGAAGTGGTTTCTTCCGAGTTTTTGACCATGGAAGGCAAAAAGTTCGCCACCTCCCGCGGGATCGTCATTTACGTGCGGGACATGCTTGCCCGCTACCAGCCCGATGCCTTGCGCTACTTCATCTCAGCTGCTGGGCCCGAAACGGCGGATGCAGACTTCACCTGGGAAGAGTTTGTGCGTAGAACCAACAACGAGTTGGTAGCGGGGTGGGGGAACCTGGTGAGTAGGGTTGCCACAATGATCCACAAACAGTTCGGGGAAATCCCCCAACCTGGCCCCCTGGAGCAAATAGATGAGGTTCTACTGGACCAGTTGCAGGCGGGCTTCCTGCAGGTGGGGGATCTGATCCGTTCCCACCACCAAAAAGCGGCCATAGGCCACGTCATGAAATTGGTGGCTGAAGTGAACCGGTACATCACCGAAACCACTCCCTTCAAGCTGAAAGAAGACTCCCAGCGGGAACGTTTGGGAACTATTCTGTGGGTGTTAGCCCAAGCGGTGGCCGACCTGAACCTAATGTTCGCCCCGTTCCTGCCCCACTCGGTGAACCAGGTGGACCAAGTTTTTGGGGGCGAGGGCGAAATCGCGCCAATGCCACACTTAGAATGGGTGGAAGAAAGCCCGGTCATAACCGGTGACTACACTCAGGTACCCAGGTGGCAGCGTAAAGACGTGGTGGTTGGTACTCCAGTTACGAAACCTGCCCCTATTTTCACAAAATTAGATCCCGCAGTGGTAGATGAGGAACTGGCACGCTTTGAGCAATCTGGAAACTAACGACATACTGGCAGGCCTGAACCCGCAGCAACATCAAGCAGTTATCCATCGGGGCGGGCCACTGCTAATCATGGCTGGAGCTGGTTCTGGTAAGACCCGCGTACTCACACACCGGGTTGCCCACCTGCTGGGAACTGGGCAGGTCAGTCCCGGCCAAATCCTGGCCATCACGTTCACAAACAAAGCGGCAGCAGAAATGCGGGAAAGGGTGCAAAACCTGGTGGGGCCACGGGGACGCAACATTTGGGTATCCACCTTCCACTCCGCCTGCGTACGGATTCTGCGGGAACACGCTGGGGCAGCAAACCTGAAAAGTACGTTCAGCATTTACGACCAGCAGGACTCCCAGCGTCTAATAGGGATGGTCTTGAAAGATCAGGATGTGGACACTAAACGGTACACACCTCGTTTCGTTTTGAACCAGATTTCCGACTTGAAAAACGAGCTGATCACGCCCTCACAGAACATGAGTCGGGCTGGGCAAGACCCCGTTTCTCAAGTGGTGGCGCACGCTTACGTGGAGTACAACAAACGCTTGCGGGCCGCTAACTCTGTGGACTTTGATGACTTGATTATGCTTACCGTGCAGCTTCTGCAGAGTCATCCCGCCATTGCGGAGATGTATCACCGCCGTTTCCGGCACGTGTTGGTGGACGAGTACCAGGACACGAACCACGCTCAGTACGTGTTGATCCGAGAGCTGGTTGGGAATGGGCAGGACGGTGTGCCTCCCGCGGATCTGACGGTGGTGGGGGACTCTGACCAGTCCATTTACGCTTTCCGGGGCGCTTCGATTCGTAACATTGAAGAATTTGAGCAGGATTTCGCCTCTGCAGAAACCATTTTGTTGGAGCAGAACTACCGTTCCACACAGAACATTTTAGAAGCAGCCAACGCTGTAATTTCACGGAATGTGGGGCGGCGAGCCAAGAAATTGTGGACAGCGGAAGGTGCGGGTGACAAGGTAATCCTGCACGTTGGGGACACTGAGTACGATGAGGCTCGCCTAATCGTGGCGGAACTAGATGAATTGTCTCTGCAGGGGGTGGACTGGGGGGACATCGCCCTGTTTTACCGCACGAACGCCCAGTCGCGGGTCCTGGAAGAAAGGCTGCTGCGGGCTGGGATCCCCTACCGCATCATTGGGGGTACTCGGTTCTATGAGAGAGCTGAGATCAAGGACGCCCTCGCCTACCTGCAGGCTGTGATTAACCCGGATGACACGGTGGCGGTCCGTCGCGTCCTTAATACGCCACGCAGGGGAATTGGCGACAAAGCGCAGGCGGCGATAGCGGCCCACGCTGATCGTTATGGATTGTCGTTTGGGCAGGCGCTTGCTGATGCGAGCCCCGAGTCGGAACGTCCGGTTTCGGGTTTGTCTGGGCGGGCGGCGACGGGCGCAGCGCAGTTCTGGGCCCTGCTGGAGCGGATGCGCCAAATGGACAGTGAAGGAGCGGAACCTGCCCAGATCTTGGAGGAGATCCTGGATGAAAGTGGTTATTTGAAGGTTCTTCGCGAATCTAACGATCCACAGGATTTGGCGCGGGTGGATAACTTGGCGGAACTGGTGTCTGTGGCCCAAGAGTTCGCTGAACAGGTGGGTGCACAGGTGGGGTATGAGGACGAGGAAGGGCCACCCGTGGAAGCAAATCTTGCTTCTTTCTTAGAAAAAGTGGCGCTGGTTGCGGACGCAGACCAGGTGCCGGGGGAAGAAGCTCGGGGCGGGCAGGTGACACTGATGACGGTGCACACTGCGAAAGGTTTGGAGTTCCCCTACGTGTTTGTTACAGGTTTGGAGGACGGAACTTTTCCCCATAAGCGCTCGATGGATAACGAGGACGAGTTGGCGGAGGAACGTCGCTTAGCCTATGTGGCTCTGACGCGGGCTCGGCAGCGACTGTATTTGACTAGGGCAGCATCTCGTAGTGCCTGGGGAAGTGTGGAAGAGTTACCTGCCTCCCGGTTCCTGGATGAGATCCCCGCAGAAATTTTGGATGTTCGAACCGAAAGTCAGCGTGAGCAGCGGTGGCAATCCCCTTCTCAGTCTCAGTTCAGTTTTGACGATGATTGGGGTGGGTACCCTGACGATGAGGGTGGCCCGGTGTACGGGTCGGGTCGCGGGGTGGCGGCCCCCGCCTCACCTAAACTTCCTCGCAGAAGGTTGGGCGCACCTAAAGTTGGGGGGTCGTCCCAGGAGGAACCTGTGCTTGATTTGCGAGCAGGGGACAAGGTTGCTCACGCCACGTTGGGGGAGGGTACAGTCACCGGAACTGAGGGAAGTGGTCGTAACACGGTGGTGCGGGTCCAGTTCGCCACCACTAACAAACGTCTGCTGCTGCGTATGGCGCCCCTCACCAAACTTTAAGGTTGGGTTTGGGTTTGGGTGCGGTCAGGCACCCCAGGCAGCACCAGCTGGGAAAGTTGCCCCCGATGACGCTAAGCTTGTGAGGTAAGTCGCCTGCAGGTGGGCGCAATTTTGTTATTTCGGTCTACAGGAAGGGAACCGAAGAGTGGACCTTTACGAATATCAGGCGAAAGATGTATTCGCAGCGTACGGTGTTCCGGTTTTGTTTGGCGTTGTGGCCACCACGCCGGAACAGGCTCGGGAAGCAGCAGAGCAGATTGGCAGCTACCCGGTAGTGGTGAAAGCGCAAGTCAAAATTGGGGGGCGCGGAAAAGCGGGGGGAGTGAAACTGGCTTTCAGCGCGGATGAGGCGGAGCAATATGCCCGGGAAATTCTGGGGATGGATATTAGCGGCCATCATACCTATTCGGTGTTGGTGGTGGAGGGTGCGAACATTGCTGAAGAGTACTACTTCTCCATCCTGCTGGACCGGGCGGCCCGCAGCCAGATTGCGCTGTGTTCCAAAGAGGGGGGTATGGACATTGAAACCTTGGCTGTTGAACGCCCAGAAGCGTTGGCCAGGGTGGAGTTGGATTCCCGTATCGGGATAGATGAGAAGGTGGCGCGCGCTATTTTGGCGGAAGCCTCATTCACCGAAGAAGAAGCTGAACCGTTGGTCCCAGTGCTCGTTGATTTGTGGAAAGTCTATCAGGGGGAGGACGCGACCCTGGTGGAAGTGAACCCTCTTGTGCGTACTGAGGAAGGTAAGATCATTGCCCTGGATGGGAAGATTTCCTTGGACGACAATGCTGCGTTCCGTCACCCTGAGCACGCGGACTTGGCGGATAACCGTTCCGAGGACCAACTTGAGGTTGCGGCCCAAGAGGCTGGTTTGAACTATGTTCGCCTGGAAGGTGAAGTGGGAATCATCGGTAACGGTGCTGGCCTAGTCATGTCCACGCTGGATGTGGTGGCGCTTGCCGGCGAACCTTATGACGTGAAACCTGCCAACTTCCTAGACATTGGGGGTGGCGCTTCCGCTGAGGTAATGGCTTCGGGGCTCAACGTGGTTCTCAGCGACCCGCAGGTGAACAGTGTTTTCGTGAACGTATTTGGTGGAATCACCGCCTGCGACGAGGTGGCTAACGGTATTACGGAGGCCCTGAACATTTTGGGTGAGGACGCCAACAAACCGCTGGTGGTTCGTTTGGATGGTAACCGTGTGGATGAGGGACGTAAGATCCTGCAAGATGCGAACAACCCACTGGTGACACTGGTGGACACAATGGATCAGGCAGCGGCAGAAGCTGCGAAACTAGCAGCTGTGGGCGAAGGGAAGTAAGGAATACATGTCTATTTTCTTAAAAGATGATGACCTTGTCATAGTGCAGGGAATGACGGGTTCTGAGGGGATGAAACACACCCAAAGGATGCTGTCTTCTGGCACCAAAATTGTGGGTGGTGTGAATCCACGTAAAGCGGGAGAAACCGTCACCTTTGATGTGGTGGGTTACGGGCCGATGGGTGAAGAGGGTCTGGTGGAGTCCGGTCCGCAGGAGGTGCCTGTCTTCGGCGGCGTAGCGGAAGCTAAAGCTGCTACGGGCGCCACGGTTTCCGTCGTGTTTGTTCCTCCCGCTTTCGCGAAGGATGCGGTCATGGAAGCCATTGATGCTGACATGGGGCTGGTAGTGGTCATTACCGAAGGTATTCCCGTCGCTGACTCCGTGGAGTTCGTGGAATACTCGTTGGAGAAGAACGTGCGGGTCATCGGCCCCAACTGTCCAGGCATTATCAGTCCGGGCCAGTCCAACGTGGGTATCACGCCAGCTGACATCACTGGGCCAGGGAAGATTGGACTAGTTTCTAAGTCGGGGACCCTCACGTACCAGATGATGTACGAGCTGCGGGACATTGGTTTCTCCACTGCTATTGGGATCGGTGGGGACCCCGTGGTGGGAACCACCCACATTGATGCTCTTGCAGCTTTCCAGGATGACCCCGAAACGGATGTTATCGTCCTCATCGGTGAAATTGGGGGAGACGCGGAGGAGAGAGCCGCTGAATATATTGCGGGCCATGTCACGAAACCAGTTGTTGGGTACGTTGCTGGTTTCACTGCTCCCGAAGGTAAAACTATGGGGCATGCTGGCGCGATTGTTTCCGGTTCGGCGGGAACAGCGGAAGCGAAGAAGGAAGCCTTAGAAAAGGTGGGTGTGTCCGTGGGGCGCACCCCCACACAAACAGCCGAGTTGGCGCGAGAGGCGTACGCTAAGCTACATGGCTGATCTTTCTGAGCGCACCACCCGGACGGTGCAGATACCTTCCGGGTGGGCGCGTTCAAGTTTGGTTGGGGTGGAGGCTGCCATACTTGGTTGGGCTGTCCCAGCGATTCTGGCAGCCACAGGGTTGTTGGCTATAGGTGCTGACCCGTGGATGCAGGATTACACGATTGGGGATGCCGCTAACCTGGGAACCTTGTTTTGGGGACTCTCTTTGGGTGGAAGCACCCATATCCTGGGTTTGCCTGTCACGGTGATTCCCCTTGGGTGGTTAGCCCTGCAGGTTTTGATTACCAGAGCGCTGCTTGTGTCGGGCAGGAACTATTCAGCTCAGGCGCAGTGGTTGGCTATCCCCACTTTTGTTCTTACGGCGATCCTCATTTTGGCGTCTTCGGGGGCAGCAAGCATGATTCCGGGGGCTCTGGTGGGGGCGGTTATCATCCCCTTTTTGGCTGTGGTGTGGTCTGCTTTAGTGGATGGTCGTTCCTGGCCGTCTTGGCTAACCCAATATGAGTGGTTGTGGCCGGGCGTAAAAATGGGGTTCGTTTGGGTGGGGATGGTGGTGGGTGTTGCTGCCGGTACGACACTTGTTGCTCTGGCGGTTCGCTGGTCTGTTGTGCGTCAAATTTCTGCTTCGTTGGGTGCCACTGGCTGGTCGATGGTGGTACTGATCTTGCTCCAACTTGCGTTTTCACCGAACGCGGTGTTGTGGGCGGTGGCTTGGCTGTCTGGTACAGGTTTCCGTTTGGATGGGGGAACCGTTTTTTCTGCGTTGTCTGCGGAGACCTCGGATGGTCCAGCTTCCATGGTGGCTCTGCCAATGTTCGGGTTGGTACCAAACAGTGGTTTGGGTTGGTGGGGGCCAATCCTGCTAGTCGTCGTGGGATTGGGGGCTGGCTTTTTAGCTAGGAAAAAGTGGGTGGTTTTGCCTTTGGGCCAGTTTGGTGTGCGTCTGGCTGCTGCTAGCGGCACTTTTCTGCTCACAATTTTTCTTCTGTTTGTTGTTTCGTCGGGATCGTTAGGGGTGGATCGTCTAGCCCGGTTGGGACCGCTTCCCCTTGCCACCCTTTCCACTACCGCCCTGGTGGTTATCCCCGCCGTTGCGCTGGCCTTAGCACTTTACCCGCAGGTGGTTGATGCGGCGCGTCAACGTTTGCGCCCTCAGCGGGTCATCAGCGTGTCGGAGGGCAAGAGCGTGTCGGGGGGCGTGAGCGCTTCGGAAAGTGTCGGTGTGTCAGATAGCGCGGATTTACGGGGGGAGGAGGGCGAATGAGTCGGAAACGTTCTCAGCCTGTGGGGGCTAAGGCGGCCTACGTGTTTGGTGTGGTTACCGCAGTGGGGGCTGTGGCCGGCCTTTTGGCTGTAGTTCTGTTTATCCTTTTTGATCACCCGCACCGTGCCGCTGTCACTTTGGGGGCGGGCATGCTTGCCATGGGATTGCTTCGCGGACTGTGGCCGGGACGCCCTTGGTTCTCCAGTAGAAACCGCTTTTTGGATGCTGCTGCCTACGTTGGCGTTGGGGTGGCTATTCTTTACCTGTCACCGTGGACGGCCGCCGGCCCACCCCTTAGTTAGACCTGTTCGTTGGCTACGGTTACCAGCAGCCCAATAGCTTCGGGTGCCACCAGCAGGGCGTTGTGGCCTTGCACGTTCACCAATAGTTCTTGAGCGCCCGGCAGTTCTTGTTTTGGGGGAACGTTTTGGTCCCAAGTGGCCTGCACTGAAACAATTTTCGTATTCACAGTGGTGTTCGCTTCTAATGCGACCAGTTCCGGGGTTCCAGGCAGCAGGTTTTGCATCCGTAAAAATTGGGGTGACAGCGCTGCCAGGGGTGCACCCTGGTAGGGGGTGCCAAAAGTGATAAGTTGGCGAATCCGCCAACTTTGGGGACCAACCAAGGTTTGTTTGCCGACCAGGCCCCCTTTGGAGTGTGCCACCAGCACCACGTCCTCTAACCCCAATTCCTGCAACGCATTGTCCAACGTGGTTGACAGTTCGGTTAGGGGGCCAAGCATATGGTCCAGTTGGGGGATGAAACGGACAGACCACCCCGCAGCGTGCAAGGCGCGCGCCCAATTTTCCAGTGATTCCCACTTCCCCCACACCCCCGGAAGCAGCACGGCGGTGGGCGCGTTCCCCCGATGATACTTGTGCGGGTCGGCACCTGACCGAGCAGCACGGCGGGTACTGTTACGTAAATTTCGTTGCCAACCAAGGGCCCAATCTCCCAGAGCACGTGTCCCCCGGGGGAGGCTGGTCAAACCAGCTTCCACCAAAGTTTCTTTCACGTTTGGGCGTTCCACTGGGCTACTCCAACCCTTTCTCTGTTAGCCAGGCACCTATTTCTTGTTTCCAGATCTGCTTTGAAGCTTCGGAAGCCAGGGACACGTCAATACTGGAAGAGGCCATGTCCGCCAGCTCTTTGTTTGTGAACCCCAGGTGGTCGCGAGCCAGTGCGTACTGGTCTACCAGCCGGGAACGGAACAGCAGAGGGTCGTCGGCGCTTAACGCTATTTTTGCTCCGGCCTCATAAAATTTCCGTAACGGAACTTGGGTGGGGTCTGAGAAAACCCCCAACTGCACGTTGGAAGTTGGGCAAATTTCAAAAGCGATGCCCTCATCAACTAGGCGGGCCAACAATTCGGGGTCCTCAGTCGCCCTCACCCCATGACCAATCCGTTCGGGAGCTAGATGGCCAACCACTTCTCGTAGGGACGAGGGCCCCAGTAATTCGCCACCGTGGGGAACCCCAACCAACCCTGCTTTACGCGCTATTTGGAAAGCGTTGGAAAAGTCGGCGGTGGTGCCCATCCTTTCGTCGTTTGATAACCCAAAACCTATCACTTCCCCCGTTTGGTCACCCGCGTATTGTGCGGCTAGGCGGGCTAGCACCCGGGCTTCCAGGGGGTGGCGGACACGGGAAGCGGACACGATCACACCCACCTCTACCCCTGTCGCTTGTGTTGACAGTTTCGCTTCATCCAACACGATTTCCAGTGCGGGGGTGATACCACCCACCCACTGGGCATAGGATGTTGGGTCAATTTGGATTTCTAAACGTTTTGACCCTTCCGCAGCGTCATCCTCCGCGGCTTCCCGCACTATGCGACGCATAACTTCTTCAGAGCGGACCAGCGACCGGGCGGCGTCGTAGGAACGTTGGAAGCGGAACCATCCGCGCGCATCCGCCGGCACTGACAGGGGGTCCTCTTCAAGCAGGTGGGCGGGTACACGAATGTCTTGGGTTTGCGACAGTTCCAACAGTGTTTCCGGGCGCATGGAACCCGTGAAATGCATGTGCAGGTGCGCTTTGGGTAGGGAGATAAGGTCCTGGTCGGCCGGTGGTGCTTTCGTTAGTTGTGCTACCACTGCTTGTACCAGTTGATGATAGTTTCTATTTGTTTTGCCCCATCCGGTTCGTTCAAAACCTCATGATAACCCCCCGGCACCTCTATTAGAGTAACTAGTTCGCCTGCCTTTTCGGCGAATTCTACGGAACCGGACAGGGACGCTAAACCGTCTTGGTCACCGTGAACGATCAGTGTCGGCTTGGACACCAGGGCAGCATTCTCCAAGGTTTGGTGTCCTTGAACTGTCATTGTCATACCCGTGAGCAGTGGTACTTTCCCTTGAAACACCAGCGGGTCTTGCCGGTAGTCCATAATTACTTGCGGGTCTGTGGATAGTAGGGAATCATCCAAAGCTACCGTGGGCGTGTTGGGTAGTAGGCGTGCTGCGGCGGCCGCCGCTTTTGCCACCGGTAGGGGAATTGTGGGTAGTGGTTTGAGGGCGGGGCCGGTCACGGCCACCGCCTGTAGGTGGGTGGGGTCAAGAATGGAGGAGGCCAGCGTGATTAGGCCGCCCATGGAGTGGCCAAACAGGAACATGCGTTCACTGCGGGAATGTTCTAAGGCCTCTTTGCGGGCTTCCAGGTGTTGCCGGATCAGCACCCCCACATCAATGTTCGCATCTACCTTCCCGCTTGGCCCAGGGGTGGTTCCGTGCCCGGCGAAGTTGAACGTCCACGTGTCGTATCCGGCCTCGTTCAAAGCGGTAAGGAGGTGTTCGTACCTGCCTGGGTGTTCCCCGTATCCGTGGGCTAAGAGAACACTGCCTGCCGGCTTGTCTGTTGGTGCCAAACTGAATGAGAGTTGCATTCTTCCAGTCTAAGCGGTGCAGTGTTGCTGTTGCCACCCGTTGGGTGCACGAGCCCGGTGGCGACTTTATCTTCCTTTGCCCGTCCTCTTGTCAAAGGCCACCTCATAGTAGTCAACCTAGAGCAGTAGGTCGTGCCTTGAAGAACACATTGGTGCTGGGCATTGGTTTGGCTCGGTCCAGGACAATGTTATGGACTGGTATGACCGTAATATTATGGTTCCGGCTGTTGAATCGGGTAACTGGGATCTTCAGTTTGGGGCGGATTTACTTTCCGGTGACCCTGTGGCGTTGGGTAAGGGTGCTGGAGTTGTTGTTTCGTTTGTGGTGGCTAAACCTGTTTATCGGGGGTTGAGTGGCCGGATGGGTGGTGTCACTAGGGTGCGCCCTGGTGGCTTTAAGGGTGGTGGCAGTGCTGGTTTGGCTGGTGGGGGTGGTTCGCGGTTGAGGTGGGATGTACCCGAGGGTGTGGTGCTTGTTAAACCTAAAGGGGGCAGTGGGCCTGGGGCGGCTTCTGATCTTGCTGAGCTCGGCAAGCGCGTGAAAGTCGTTACAGCGGGAGCCGCAACAAGCGTACTGAGAACTGCGAAGAACCCCTATGCTGCGGGGGGCGGGCTAAAGCCAAATGTCAGGTATCGCTCGAGTGCTCCCGGAACTAATCGGAAGTATTACTACGAAACCAACGCTCAAGGATTGATTGAGCGCGTGACCGTGCGCGAGCTGCATTTGAAAGCATCTGATCGCGACAGGCTCAAGCATGATCGTAATACACCGGATAAGCTCTCAACGGACGAGGCCGGACACTTGATCGCTGACGTATTCGACGGTAGCCCGGCACTGGACAACTTGGTCAGCCAAGCAATGAAAGTAAACCGCGGCGCTGGTTCCAAGTGGGCTGCGATGGAGCGACAGTGGAGGAGCGCCCTGTCGGCTAACCCGCCTAAGAAGGTGACTGACATTGAGATCGAGGTCCAGTACGATGGTAGTAAGCGACCCACCGGCTTCGAGATCAAATACAAAATTGACGGCGTTCGCCGCACGGTAAAGATTCCGAATCCTACCGAGTAATTACAGGAAGAAATTGCATGACTGAACTAACTGGTCTTGAAAGAGTTTCGCAACTTCAGAATGAGATTATCGAGTTCACCTGGCGCCAAGTCGCCGAAAAGGTCGATAGGTTCTATATCCAAGGCAAGGTCACCGATGACGATTCGGGTACAATCTCGATGGTGCAAGGAGATCTAATCTTTGCGGTTGTGAATAATCAGATCGTAAACAACTCGGACGTTCTTGACGATGACGAATTTGATAAGAACTCAGAATTTGTTCTTCCTCGCATTGAGGAGCTCCATGACGTGCTCATTGAGCTTCAGGGGAAGTCTCCGGTGCGGTTCCGGTGGTCTGTAGATACCAGGACGCAACAGGTCGAGAGTGACTGGACCTACTACGATGATCTGACTGATGAGGAGAAGAAAGACGATTCCTGGGAGGGCTGGGAAGGCGATTTTGCTTGGAAAACGCGGCTAGAGGCTGAGGTAGCCGGCCTGTAGATGGCCCAGTTCCCTGATTTCCAACCCGTCGTGCCTGTTCCGGGTGATCTCAAATTGGTGCAATGAGGCATGTAATTTCGCTGAACGGCAGTTCTGGCATGGAACTCCCCAATGATAACTTCGTAGAAGAGATCATTCGCCGCGCCCCAACGCTGATAGATAGCAAGGATCAGTTCGCTATCTCCTTGTCGCGACTGCCGGAGGGTGGGCGGCTGCGGGGTGACCTGTCTGCTTCGTGGGCATGCTTGTTCTTACAAGCGGCGGGGAGCGCGGAGGCCATGATGCTCGAGGTGCGGAAAGGGAACCTTGACGGTTCTGACAGTCTGTGCAAGCTTGCTCGGCCTGAGCGGTCTGCGGGTACGGCCCATATCGCGTAGAACGGTCGAGTAGATCGCGTGCCATCTGAAGAGGTGTTTGGCGCTGCTGAGGGCTTTGACGAGGAGGTCGGCGAGGAGTCCTGCAGCAAACACGATGGCCCATTGCGGGTTGAACCGGTCGGCCAGGCTGTTGCTGTTCGTGGCGGTCGGGCGTTCTGGGGTGATGTTCTTGGTGCTGATGGGGGCTGCGAAGAAGTCGTGGGTGCTGCTTGTGTCGGCGCCCTGTGCTCTGGTGTTCGCAAGCACGGTGGAGAAGTTGGTGTAGTAGGTCTGGCTTTCGAGGAGGCCGCTGGGGTCTGCTGAAGCTTTGGGCGCAGGGTGGAGGTACCCCCGGCTAAGGGGGTAGAGCCTATTGCTCCTAATGCGACCCCGCGCCAGAAGGGGCAGTATGGGGAGAAGATAAGTCATAAGTATTACAAGAGTTTAGGGTATAAGCGCTTGGATGAACCTCTGGATGTGAACGCTAATGGGATTGATGCGATTTATGTGACTAAGGAGGGTAAGTATGTGATTGTGGAGACGAAGTTTTCTTCTTCTGGTAGGGCCAGTCTTGGTAAGACTCTGGATGGGCAACAGATGAGTGATAGTTGGTTGAAGGGTGGAAGTTCGCGGAATAGGGGGAGTCGTATTCACGAGGCGGTGAAGCACCTCCGCGATGAAAATCTTGCTAAGAAGATTGAGGATGCTTTGGATCGCGGTGAGGTTCAGAAGGTGGTGGCGGTTGTGGGTCCTGATGGTTCGATTAGTCTTAGGGATGTTTTGTAGTGGTTGTTGGCGAGTTTTTGGAAGGTGATGGTAGTGGGTAAGTTTCGTGATGTGCGGGTGGATGAGGCGTTTATGTGGGATCGTCTGATTAATTTGGATGAGTATTTGAGTGAGGCTGAGGAGAGCCTTGCCGAATTCGTTACGCGGGAGGGTGTGATCGATCAGTTGTTGTCGATTGCCGAGGATATGTTTTCGGCGGTGGTGTTGTCGTATTCGTTGGGTGAGCCGGTGGAGCGGATCCGGTTGTATCTTGATGGTGCGGTGGATTATTTTGTGCGGTATATGCGTGAGGAGGAGGCGTATTTTGGGGGGGAGGGTGTGGGTGAGCGGAGGTGGAGTTGGCAGGATAGTCCGGCGCTGGTTATTTTTGTGGCTCAGTTGTTGAGTTTGGTTGTGTTGTGGGGGGATGAGGGGCAGCGGGTTCGGATTGGGGAGGTGTTGGGGTTTGCGGGGTCGGAGACGGTGCTTGAGTTTTTGGCGGGTATGCATGGGGATTCGTTGGTGGGGGTGGATGTGGTTTTGTCTCATGATCGGCCTTATGGGCGTTTGGTTAAGGTGTTGCAGGCTGAGGGGGAGCGGCGGGAGAAGTTGATGGCTGGGTTTGTGAAGTATTGGTATAACGGGTGTCGTAAGGCCCCGTGGTGGGGGGAGCATTTGGAGGTTTTGAAGTATGGGGGCGGTGCCTATTGGGGGTATTGGTGTTTTGAGTGTGCGGCGGTGACTAAGTTGTTGGGTTTAGATGATGGGTTGTATCGAGGTAGTGAGTTTTATCCGGGGGATGCTTTAGTTGAGGGTGGGGTGGCTAGTGGGGGTGTGGGGGAGTTTGGAGTGTTTGAGGGGCTTGATTTGGGGCAGGTGCGTGATGCGGGTGGTTTGACTCGGGTTGAGGCTTTGGGGATGAGTGAGCGGGAGCAGTTTGAGTTGATGGGGGAGTATTATGGGTTGATGTTGCCTGTGATGACTGGGTTGCAGGAACATATTTATGGGGGTCAGTGGCGGTGGGAGGGTGGGTTGGTTGGGGGGCCGGAGACTAATGGGGGTGGCTGGTTTCCTTTGCCGGGGGCCCATTTTGAGGATGCCTATTTTTTGAGGTTGGTTCGTTCTTTGGATGGGGCGGAGGGTTTTGGGGTTAGGGCGGAGCAGTGGGTGGAGTATGCGGATGCTAGGGGGTGGGAGGTAACGGTTTTTCCTGGTTTGAGGCAGAGGTATACGGTGGTTATCAAAACTGATATGGGTGGTATTTTCAGCTTTGAAAGTAGGGGGTATGAAGGTTGGGGGGCTTATTCGCTTATGTTTGAGTTTGGTAGGTTCTGGGCTGATGAGGCTTCTTTGCATATCAATGTTCAAGAGCGGCTTCCAGGTAAACCTGTGGAGGAAAGGGGTGTTATGGGTGATGATGGTGTTATTTATGTTCCCCCTGTTAGGTGGAGGGAAACTGTTCCTGGGGTTTATTTTGAGTTCCCACGTTGGGATGGGCCTATTAGGGAACTCAACCACAACATGTTTGATTAAGGAGGGGTTATTTAGGGTTGTGGGTGGGTAGTTTTATTAGTTTGTTGTGGTTTGTTAGTTTTTGAAGAAGGGTTGATGTTATGTCTTATCCTGTGTTGTCTGATTTTCCTTCTAGTTATGCTCAGGCTCGGGGCCTGATCTCTTTGCGTCCTTTTGGTGGGGTGGCTGGTTCAGTGCGGTATCTTGAGTTGTTGGTTGCTGGTCGTACTGATGCGTTCCCTGCGTTGTTTGAGGTTAGTGAGGGTCTTAGTGTTGCTGCTGGGGTGTCTTTGGAGGTTGGCTTCGCGTGGTTGACAGAGGATGTGCTGTCGGGGTGGGGGGTGTCTGTGGATCAGGTGGTTAGTGATGTTGTTAGTGATCTTGGTGATTTAGAGGTTGATATTCGTCAGGTAGATGAGGGGGTGTTTATTGTTCATGGGGATGAGTTTGCTGGGGCGGTGTGGGTGCGGGGCCAGTTAGTTAGCGGGTTTGAAGTTGCTGGCGCTCCGGTGGCGTGGAGTTTAGGTGATGGGGGGATCGTTGTTACTGGTGATGGTGATGAGCGGGGGTTTGAGGTTGCGGTGGCAGCGTTGACGGGTCGTTTGGAATCTGGTGTTGATATTGAGACTTTGGTTCCTTATCGGCTGGTTGGTGGTCGGTGGGAGCCGTGGGTGTGGCCGGGGGGTCTGGGGGAGGCGTTGGAGGTGGCGGAGGGCTTGTTTGCTTCGCATTGGTATGAGCGTCAGCG
>CAYFPY010000022.1:0-18331 GCA_964345125.1 uncultured Actinomyces sp. | reverse complement strand
AGAGGCTGTAGAAGCCTCTTCCGAACCGGAGAGTGTGCAAGCTGAAGGAGCCAGCCGAGCTCTGGGCCTAGGTGCCCACGACAGCCAAGCAACATGGACCGGTTCAATCCCACAGGTCCCACCACCCGCACAATCCGCACATTCTGCCGGTTCTGCTAGTAATGTTCATTCCGATGGGCCCAACCCAGCCCGCAACCAACCCGAGGCGGAAGATGCGCCAGGGAACGAAACAACATAAAAAGAGGTAACGATGAGTTCAGCAAACTCTAAAGGCTCCGAACCTAGCTTCGATCCCACCAAACCGACCCTCATTATTGGGGGCGTCATTTTTGTTCTTGCCGCTATCCTGTCATCTTTCTTCCTCCTACCCGATACTGACAAATTTTTTGCTGAGCAAGAGGAAGCCAAGTTGGCTGCCCAAAGTCAAGCCAAAGCAGAAGAAGAAGCCGAGAAGCAGGCTGAGAAGGAAGAAAAGGAAAAAGACAAAGACGGCAAGAAAAAAAGCGAGTCCGAGAAGAAAAAAGCAAAGGAAACTAAACCGAAGCTAAGCAGTGCCACCGTATTTTCCTGGGGGAACGACGAGGGGGACCACCCGGAACTGGCAGCCGCTCTACTTGATGGGGACAAATCGACAGTGTGGCGTTCCAGATACTTTGAGTACGAGGAGTTCGACGAAAACAACCGCATCGCCCTGCTCCTAAAACTGGAAGAACCGGCCGTGGTCAGCGAAATCACGATTCAAGCAATCGGTGAAGGCGGCGAATTAGTGGTCCGTTCCTCACCGGATGAAAATCCGCGGAAGGGGAAAGTACTGGCCACAGTGCCTATAGATGGTAAGACTGTTGTTAAGCTCGCTCAGCCCACCGAGGTCAAAGCCTTGGGACTGTCATTCAAGTCTCTGCCGACCGACGACGAAGGGCTCCTAAGAGCGAAAATTTGGAACATAACTGTGGAGTAGAAAAGAATATGTCAGACAAGTTAGAAAATGTTGTAATCATCGGTTCGGGGCCGGCCGGCTACACGGCCGCCATCTATGCTGCCCGGGCTGGTTTTGAGCCTGTCATTATTGCGGGGGCTTTGGATGCTGGCGGCGCCCTCATGACAACCACCGAGGTGGAGAACTTCCCCGGATTCCCGGAAGGAGTGCAAGGGCCCGACTTGATGGACAACATGAAGGCTCAGGCCGAGAAGTTCGGGACCCGCATCATTTACGACGATGCCCTGAAAGTGGATCTGAGCGGAGAAAACGCGGTAATTGATCTGTACAAAGACCAGGTGACCACAAGAGCTCTTATTATTGCCACCGGATCTTCGTACCGGCACCTTGGCCTAGAATCTGAAGACAAACTTTCCGGCCGCGGTGTTTCTTACTGCGCAACGTGTGATGGTTTCTTCTTCAAAGACAAACCGCTAGCCGTTGTGGGCGGTGGGGATTCAGCAGTGGAGGAAGCCCTGTTCCTCACCCGATTTGCTTCCAAAGTCACCATCGTGCATCGCCGCGATGAGTTGCGGGCATCCAAAGTGATGGCTGAAAGAGCTTTGGCAAACCCCAAGATAGAGTTTGCTTGGGACAGCGTGGTGGAAGAAGTTCTGGGTGACCAGGCGGTTGAAGGCCTCCGCCTACGCAACGTGAAAACAGACGAAGTTACCGACCTGCCTGTGGACGGTGTCTTTATTGCCATTGGTCACGACCCCCGTTCTTCCCTATTCAAGGGTCAGATCGATGTGAATAGTGATGGCTATATCGAAGTTGACCAACCCAGTACCCGCACATCAAAAGCAGGGGTTTTTGCGTGCGGTGACGTTGTCGACCACACCTACCAGCAGGCCATTACGGCTGCTGGAACCGGCTGCCAGGCAGCGTTGGATGCGCAGCGTTTCTTGGAGGATCTTGGGCTGTAACTAACCCAAGGCCCCTCCCTTTTGAGCCTACTTCACCCCGTCCGCGTTGTTCGGTAAGGGGGTTTGGCTCGAGGGAGGGGCCTTCGTTTATGCGCAGGCGGATGTCGCGCTCAGCGTGACGACTTCCGTTCCGGGGGAGTGATGAGTGCAAGAATCCTGTGCAGGTCTTCCTGGTCGGCAAATTCAATGACAATACGGCCCTTGGCGGATCCGGCCGTTATCTTAACATTTGTGTCCAGGTAGCCTGCTAACTCGGCGGCTTCCCCCAGGTGTTTGTCTGTGGCCTTGGTAGCTGTTTTCTTCTGTGAGGGCGAGGCGCCGCTGGCACCCAAATTCAAGCGAACAACTTCCTCCGCCGCACGAACAGACATTCCCTCCCTGATGATCCTCCGGGCAACTTCTTCCATTTGCGTCGTCTTTGGCAAAGAGAGAAGAGCCCGTGCGTGACCCGCGCTCAACATCCCCGCCGCAACCTGCTGCTGGACTTTAGAGGGCAAACGGAGCAAACGCAGAGTGTTTGCGATCTGTGGACGAGATTTGGCAACTTTCTTTGCCAATTCTTCTTGCGTGTAGTTAAAGTCTTGCATCAGCTGCTCGTAGGCGGCAGCCTCTTCCAGAGGATTCAGTTGAACTCTATGCAGGTTCTCAATCAACGCCTCCCGCAAAAGCTCATCATCTTCCGTGTTCCGGACTATGACAGGCACGGCGCCCAATCCAGCTTGTTGAGACGCCCTCCAACGTCGCTCCCCCATGATTAGCTCAAAACGAGCCTCCGGGTGTTCTTCAAGAGCCCGTCTCAGTTCGTCACTGTTCCCGAATTTGTCTAAATAGTCGGCCGTTATGGGGCGGACCACCAAGGGCTGTAACACCCCCACCTGTTCAATCGAATCTGCCAGCTCAGACAGTTCTTCCACGGCAAAAATCTGTCTTGGCTGCATCATGTTCGGCATGATCCAGGCAGGTGGAACCTGAGTAAACGAGGTTCCTGGAACCGAAACTAGGTCCTCATCAGAGGCTCCACCACTGACGGCTTTTTCCCAATTTGTTTCACGTGAAACATTGGAAGAGAGAGAATCGGACACTTCACTCCCACTGTTGGCGGGCAGTTCTTCCCCCGATTTTGTTTCACGTGAAACAACTGCGGGAGATCTGCGCGGCATTGCGGCCGGGGAATGCGTTTCTGTGGGGGAGAGAAGTGCCCGTGCGGAACCGCCCCTTGCAGCATCCTGATGTTCGTCGCCGGTGAGGTTTGGGAATAGAACATCAAGAGGTCGGGCAATATCTGGCTCCTGAGACTGCGCACCATCTGGGATCAATGCGCCCAAACCCCGCCCAAGACCTCGCCGCCCTGCCCGAGAACTACTATTTGGTTTCTTACTCATCTTCTGCAATCCCCTGTTCCACTTTCAGACGTTGAGCTAACTCATAAGCCGCTTTTCTGTAAGCAATTGCTCCCACACTACGCGGGTCGTAGGTAATTACCGTCTCACTATAACTGGGTGCTTCTGAGATCCGCACATTCCGGGGAATCTCCGCCTGCAGGACAGCAGCTCCAAAGTGATCTCGGACCTCTTGGGCAACCTGCGCGCTTAGATTGGTCCGACGGTCCATCATTGTCAGTAATATTAACGGGCCCACAAGCCCTGGGTTCAGCGATCCTCGCACCAAATCTATTGTCTGACCCAGCATCGACAAACCTTCCAGCGCATAGTACTCGGCCTGGACTGGCACAAGAACTTTTTCGGCTGCCACTAAAGCGTTCAGCGTTAGCAAACCTAAAGATGGCGGTGCATCAATCAGAATCACATCAACATGTCCCCAGGCACCCCGGCTAATCTCAGCTGTAAAAGCGGACACCCTGTCGGCAAGTAGCTGTGCTCTTGCTGAATCATCAACCAGTTCCAGCTCAGCACCTGCGAGGTCGATTGTTGCGGGACAAACCCACAGATTTTGAATATCCGGACATTCCACTAGCACTTCAGACAGTGCCATCTCCCCTAACAGCACTTCGTAGCTGGAGGGCGTTCCCTGGGGGTGTTCCACGCCTAACGCTGTTGATGCGTTTCCCTGGGGGTCGAAATCAATCACAACAACGTTCAGGCCCGCGGATGCTAACGCCGCAGCCAAATTGACTGAAGTAGTAGTTTTTCCCACCCCACCCTTCTGGTTAGCAACCGCCATCACCACCGGAACGTCCAGGCTAGGGAACTCCAGGCTCTCCAACTCCCTTAAGTCCTGGTACTTCTTGGCTAGCTGGCCCAGTAAGGGTGAATCATCAAACCGCTCCATGGTCATCCATTCTGGCACTCCGGGTACCGACAGTCCCCCGCTTCCATTTCCAACTGCCTCTAAGGTCCCTGGAAGCGGTTTTTGCAGAAACTACTTGTTCTTTCTACATTCCACCACAAAAGTGACTTCATCTTCCAACAAAGATGGCACTTCGTGGATAGAAGCCGTCAAACCATACTTGTTGATCTCCCGTTCAGCAGCAGCCACTTCTTTGGCTGCTTGGCGCCCCTTTAACGCTAGCAGTGCTCCGCCCGGAGCAATCAGGCCATGCGTCAATCGAAGCAACTTTCCTAAACCGGCAACGGCCCGAGCTGTCACAGCGTCGGCTTGCACCGTTCCGGCAACCTCCTCAGCCCGGGCACGCAGCACTGTAACATTGTCTAACTCAAGCGTTTCCTTCACTTCTTCCAACCAGGTTACCCGCCGCTCCATCGGCTCCAGGAGCGTCACATGCAGATCCGGCCTGGCTATCGCCAAAACAATGCCGGGTAGCCCAGCGCCCGATCCCACATCAAGAACTGTTCCCTGAAGGGGCAAGAACTCTAACAGGGCCGCTGAGTTGACAATGTGCCTGGACCAGATTCGCTGTGTTTCGGCCGGACCAATCAAACCTCTGGCTTCCCCCTGGTTTGCTAATAACTCAGCATACTTTTCGATCTTGTCCGCCTGGGGCCCAAAGAGGGCTAGAACCAGAGCGGAAGGTTCTTCCCTCATTCTGAGTCTGAATCTTCCCCGGAGTCTTCAGCAAGGATAACCACAAACCGATTTGGTTCCGCACCTTCAGATTCTGACTGTAGTCCAGCTTCAGCCACCACGTCGTGACACACTTTTCGTTCGAAAGGGTTCATTGGCTCCAACTCAATGTCGACGCCTTCCTCCTTCACCCTTTCGATGGCCTCACTTGCCCTCTTCCTCAACTCAGCTTTTCTATCTTCCCGAAAGCCAGCAATATCTAGCATCAAGCGGCTTCTGCTTCCCATTGCAGCCAGAACAGCCAACCGCGTCAGTTCCTGGAGGGCGTCAAGCACCTCTCCGTCTTCGCCAACTAGATCTTCCAAGTCCGAATCATCGTCATCGCTGACCAACGAAACCGAGGCCCGATCCTTCTCTACCCCAATCTCAATATCTCCGTCATAATCAGCAATGTCGAGTAGCTCTTCTAGGTAGTCGGCTGCGACCTCGCCTTCTTCCTCTAAGGTACTTTCCAATGCCTGTGAAGATTCTTTTGTCATGTTATTCCCCTTGAACCGAACTATCGGTCACCTTTCTTTTTCTGCTGCCTGCGTTGCGCTTTGCGTTCCTGCCTACGACGTTCCAACTCTTCTGGCGTAAGTTCAGCTCCGGGTCGGGCCTGTTTTTGCTTTCCCTGTTCCCTTTTTCGGCGCTTCTCTTCTGCCTGAGCTTCAAGCCTTTCTCGTTCCGCCGCCCTCTTTCGTTGGGCTCTAGACAGGTTTCGTGGCCGCTCTGCTACGGCCTCCCTCTTGGCCTTTTCGGACTTCTTTTGACTCACAATTTGCTTCATCCACATGTCGTCCGGAACTGTTTTCCACGGTTCAAGAGCAAGTGGACGGTATACCTCCAAAATCTCGGAGTCAGACCAATCTTCCGGAAAATCACTATTTACTTTCTGCTTTGCACCCTTACTACGCAGAGCACTAACCGTGGTGGCCACAAGTTCATCCCTAGCGACCTGATCGTCACCAAGTTCCTGCATCTGCTTTTCATAGTCCGAGTAGAGGGGCCCAGCCCACTTCTGATAGTCCTTTTCGCGTTTCTTCATCAACTCTTTGAACGCTTCCGAACCCGGCGTAGGCATAGTTTTGATTACCCAAAGC
Organism: uncultured Actinomyces sp.; assembly: GCA_964345125.1. Classification (GTDB taxonomy): domain Bacteria; phylum Actinomycetota; class Actinomycetes; order Actinomycetales; family Actinomycetaceae; genus Scrofimicrobium. The sequence goes on along the minus strand of CAYFPY010000022.1, from coordinate 12,305 downwards.
TGCTGGAAGAAACCGAACAACGTTGTGGTCACCATGTAAACCAGAAGCCCCATCTTAAAGACCAGACCTGTGAAGACAAACATCAGAGGCATTAGGTACATCATTGATTTTTGGCTGCGTACCATAGGGTTATCCACATCGGACTGATCTGGCATGTTCTTCGACATGGACAGCCGCATGGTCCAGAACTGGAAACCAACCATCACAATTATGAAGACAATGAAAACCGCCTTCAGTGACATTTGCGGCGTGGTGCCCAAGGACTGGGACAGACCAACGCCAAAGACCTTAGAAGCATCGATGTCGGCAGCCACCGTCTTGGTCAGAGGCCCAAGATTCGGATAATCGTACGTGCCGGACTTAATTCTCTCCACAGCAAAAATGACCCGGTACAGACCAAAAAGGACCGGAAGCTGCACCAACATCGGTAAACATGATGCAAATGGTGAACTTCCGGCCTCCTTGTAAAGGGCCATCATTTCCTCTTGCTGTGCCTGACGAGAAGCAGCATCCTTGCGTCCTTTATACTTCTCTTGCAATTTCTTTAGCTCAGGTTGAAGAACCTGCATGCTGCGCATGGAACGGATTTGCTTCAAATACAGCGGGAGAATAGCGAAACGCACCAACACTGTCAGAATCACAATTGAAAGAACCCAGCCAATGCCCGGACCGTCCGGGATCCCCAGAAAAACCAACGCTTTGTGAATATTAACCCAGATCCACGCAAAAACCACTATGACCGGGTAAAGAAAACGATCCACCTATAACTCCTTATTAAACAGCGCCGCAAACAGCAGTGGCTGGTATGCACTCATCCTGCACAGTACTTTACTCTTCATTGCCTGTCCCAGAAACGACTTCAGCATTATCCTCAGCGTTCCGTTTCTGCAGGTCGTAACCAACCCAATCTTCAGGCGGAACCCAAGAGGAAGCTTTCCAACTACCAGGCTCGGGAACGTGGTCAACACCACCCAAACTCCAAGGATTACAGCGCAGAACTCGCCAAGAACCAAGAACGCTACCCTTGAGCACACCGTGAACCTGAACGGCTTCTATGGCATAACTAGAACAAGTTGGGTAGTAGCGGCACCTGGCAGGTAACAGCGGAGAAAGAAACCTTTGATACAGCCTGATGGGCAGAGTGAAGAAAGATCGGATCAACCTCATCAATGTTCCCCCTGTGGGGAGTAACCCGCTTTAGCGAAGGATCGATCAAGCACCGACCCTAACTCCACAGACGACAAATTCGCTGCGGGCCCAAGTGCGCGCACCACGATGCGGGTTCCGGCAGGAAAGTGATGCAATCGGTCTGAAAGCAAGTGCCGCAACCTCCGTTTCACACGGTTCCGATCCACAGCTAACTTCACCTGCCTTTTTCCAACGACAATCCCAACCCTAACTGGCCCAGGATCAGCACTGTCGGTTAAAATGGACACCACAAGAACTCTGCCACCCACCTTTTTACCGGATCGCAGAGTAGATCTAAAACCTTCATCTCTTGTTAGTCGGCTTCGAACTGGAAGCATCCAGATTTACCGCCCAAACAAACTGGGATTAGACGGAGACTCTTCCCCGACCCTTACGTCTACGTGCCCGCAAAACGGCGCGACCTGCACGAGTACGCATCCGAGCCCTAAACCCATGTACTTTGTGACGTCGCCTGTTGTTAGGCTGAAAAGTCCGCTTCGTCATTTCTTCTCCTTGCATGGACAGCACGCCGCTGCCAGGTTAATACAATCAATATTGGTTGTGTAGTCAATGGACAAAAATTGACACGTCAAAAAAGACTACGCTGGTAAACCCGGCAGGTCAACGCGCAGCACAGTGTATTAAAAACTACACTGGGCGTCCCCAACTGTGAATAGAACCGAAGAGAACACTCAAGTTATCCCCATACTGAGTAGCATTTTTCGGAAGGAGATCTTCCTCATGCTAAACAGCTAAGCAAAAGCGCTAAATAACAACGATGTAAGCCGGTAGAGTGTTATCCACAGGCTATTCCCCAGCGGGGGAAAACCCGACCGAAGTTCAACACAAGAATGCAATGTAGCTTCTTCTCACGACAGGAAGGTAGGTGCAATGGGCGGTACACCTCTAGAGGAAGCTTGGTCCCAAACTGTCACCGAAATTGGTTCAGAAGACCTAGGGCCAGCGCATATGGCTTTTCTTAGCATGGTTAAACCTCTCGGCGACATTGATGGAACCATCCTGCTGGCGGTACCGAACGATTTCACGAAGGAATTCATTGAAAGTCAGCTCACCGCACAGGTAACCGGAGCCCTGAGCACCATTTTGGGTCGAGACGTTCGGATCGCCCTAACCGTGGATTCCCAACTGGAAACAGAAACGAAACCGGACCCAGCGGAGGAACCGTTCCTTCCCCTGCCAAACCCATTACAACCAAAAAATAACTCTTCCGACAGGTTGAACCCAAAATTCACCTTTGAAACATTCGTTACCGGCCCCTCAAACAGATTTGCTGGTGCCGCTGCTCTTGCAGTATCCGAGACCCCCGCTCGAGCCTACAACCCTCTGTTCATTTACGGTGATTCAGGTTTGGGGAAGACCCACCTTCTGCACGCCATCGGACATTACGCCCTCGCCCTCTTTCCCCACATAGAAGTCACCTACGTTAATTCTGAAGAATTCACCAACGACTTCATCAACGCCATCATGGAAGGGAAGAAAGAGAAGTTCAAAAGACGCTACCGGCAAACTGATCTGCTCCTGATTGACGACATCCAGTTCATCCAAGGCAAAAAAGAGACGGTTGAAGAGTTCTTCCACACCTTCAACTCCCTCCACAATGCTGGCAAACAAATTGTTATCACCTCCGATGTCCCCCCGAAAGATCTTTCAGGTTTTGAGGAACGTCTCAGATCCCGTTTCATTGCCGGCCTTATCACCGATGTGCAGCCACCAGACCTGGAAACCCGCATTGCGATCCTGCAAATGAAAGCAACAGCGGAAGGCATCCAAATAGAACCTGAAGTTCTAGACTTCATCGCTTCCCGCATTTCCGCGAACATTCGTGAACTTGAAGGTGCCCTGCTGCGCGTGACTGCCTTTGCAAACCTGACGGACCAAAATATTGACCTACCAGTTGCACAAATGGTCCTCAAAGACCTGTTGGCCGACCCAGACGACACTGAAATAACGGCCTCTCTAATAATGGGACAAACAGCCAACTTCTTTGACATCACCATAGAACAGCTCACCAGCAGTGATCGTTCTCGTCCAATGGTGGAAGCCCGACAGATCGCCATGTATCTCTGCAGGGAACTAACCGACCTTTCGCTACCGAAAATTGGGGAAGCGTTTGGAGGGCGAGACCACACCACTGTCATGCATGCGAACAAGAAAATTACTGGTCTAATGGCTGAACGCCGAGAAACTTATAACCATGTTACGGAACTCACGAACCGGATTAAACGTAAATCCAGGGAACAGTGACGTCCCTTTTTGGCAGGCTTTTCCACAACTTACACTTTTGTGGTTCCGACCGGAGCCAGCGTTTGTCACAATAGCTGTGTAGGAGGACTTTTCATCTTGCCCATAAATGACAAAAGAGGTGGAACATCCAGCCAAGAATTGTGAACCGACCGCATCGGACTTTTGTAACTACACAAGCCGAACAGTTTAGGCACACCCCCATCCACTCCGAATCCACAGCTGAAAATGGCGGCCGATCAATGACAAACCCACTTCTGCACAGTTCCCACAGGCCCTACTACTACTGCCAAGCTAGATTAACTACAAGAAAATTTTTTCCCGCATTAACCACAAACACCAGTACCGACCTCCGGGACCAGCAGATGCTCACCCCGATATTGGCATTATGCGGCCGTAAGACAAATTGCAACCTAAGCTAGACAATAGATTGATCAGACTCAGCAGTGGAGGAATAAATGAAAATTAAACTTTCACGGGAAGAGTTCCTGGACGCAGTTCAGTGGGCTTCCCGCGCAGTTCAGCAACGGCCGGCGAACCCAATTTTAGGTTTCATAAAGATAGTTGCTGAGGGAGATCAAGTTGAATTTTCCTCCTACGATTACGAGGTTTCCGCGAGCACCAAAATAGCTGGACAGGTGTTGGAAGCGGGAGAAACCTTGGTTTCCGGGAGGATGATCGCAGATATAGCGAAAGCATTACCCCAGTCTGATGTAGTCATAAGCAAAGAGGGGGACAGGGTTTTTGTAACAGCGGGGCGAGCCCGATTTGATTTGTTGACCATGTCGATTGATGACTATCCGGATATGCCTAACTTCCCGCAGGCTCGTGGAAACATTGACGGAAAGGAACTGGCGCACGCTATCTCTCAGGTTTCGATAGCAACCTCGAAAGATGACACGCTTCCACTACTGACTGGGGTGCGGGTTGAAGTTAGTGGTGACAACATCACCTTCTTAGCCACCGACCGGTATCGGTTGGCTCAACGTGACTTGAAATGGGAACCGGAAGAAGGGGAATACTCGACTGAGCTTCTGGTGAAAGCGCGCATCCTTTCGGACGTGGGGCGCTATCTGGCTGGGGGAGGTCCCGTCGAGTTTAGTGTGGCTGACCCGGGCGTCTCAGAAAGAGGCGGCATTGTTGGTTTCAAAGCGGGGCAAAGGCAAGCTACTTCTTCTCTGATGGATGGAGACTACCCTCCTGTGCGGAAGCTTTTTCCCGAAGATGCTCCGTTGGAATACGTTTTCGACCGGCAAGAACTCTTGGAAGCGGTGAAACGAGTTTCGTTGGTGGTGGAACGAAAAACACAGGTGAGATTGCAGTTTTCTGATTCAACACTAGTTTTGGAGGCCGGGCAGGGAGAAGGGGCCTCGGCGCAGGAGTCTATTCCTCTAGTGTCTTCATCCGAGGATCTAAAAACAGCGTTCAACCCCGCATTCCTGCAGGATGGTTTGGCTGCGTTGGAAACTAAATACGTGCGTTTCAGTTTCACGGATGGAACCAAAGCGGCAGTAATGGTGGGGCAACAAGAGGAAGATGGGCAGCCAGATGAGTCGTTCCGCTACCTGTTGATGCCTATCCGTTACGGAGCGTGATGGGAGCAAGGGTGAGGCCGGATGTATGTTTCTGACCTTGCTTTAGTCGATTATCGTTCCTACCGGGACCTGGTGGTTAGCTTCCCTGCGGGGATTGTTGTTCTTCAGGGAGGAAATGGGCGGGGGAAAACTAATCTGGTTGAAGCGATCTCATATTTGTCCGCTTTTTCGTCACATAGACCCGGTGGTACCTCCGCTTTGGTGCGTATTGACAGACCGGAAAATGAGCAGCCCGGTGGGGCTGTGATCCGGTTACGGGTGCAAGGTGACAATAGAAATGACCTGTTGGAACTGGAAATTGCGCGAGGACGAGCCAACAGGGCACGGTTTAACCGGGGACAAGTATCGCCTAGGGAATTGTTGGGGAACTTGCGTTCGGTAGTGTTCTCCCCAGAAGATTTGGCGATCCTACGTGGTGATCCGTCCGGTAGGCGGGGTTTGTTGGATGAAATGTTGGTACAACTGAAACCCCACTACTTAGGTTTGAAACAGGACTTTGACCGAACCCTAAAACAACGTGGGGCGGTGCTGAAAAACTTGTCTCGCCGTGGAGGGGGAGCAAACGTTGATGCAGAGGCTGAACTGGAAGTGTGGAACGACCAGTCCGCTGAGTTAAGCGCGCAAATAGCCGAACACAGACAGGCTCTGGTTGACGCCCTCATACCCCTGGTAGAAAAGTATTACAGCCAAATAAGTGAACAGGACCGTCAGGCTGATTTGCGGTACGCACAGAGGTATGAATCCGAAACTGTTCTGAAGACAGGTCTGGTGGTCTCTGGTGGCAGAGTAGAGGGGGATTCAGCGGATACTTTGCCTGTACGCAAAGAGCTTTATGTGCAACAGATGGCGGAAAAACAACAGGAAGAGGTAAGACGAGGTGTTAACCTTGTTGGCGCGCACCGTGACGACTTGGAAATAACGCTGGATGGATTACCGACCAGAGGGTTTGCCAGTCACGGTGAGCTGTGGTCAACTGCGCTTGCTCTTAGACTTGCCCAATTGGAACTGCTGGCGGCAGATGAGGACAGTCCTGTCCTAATTTTGGATGATGTTTTTGCTGAACTGGATTCTGTTCGTCGGGTTGGGTTGATGAACTTGATCAAGGGTGTGGAACAGGTTTTTGTTACCGTTGCGGTTCCGGAAGATCTCCCCGAGGGGTTGGTTGCAACCCACTATGAGGTTACCCGCCAGGAAGATGGCTTCTCCCACGTGCAGCAAATCGTTGGGGATGAATCACCAGCATGACTCACGAAGTAGGTGGAGAAGAGCCAGAATCCACAGTGGATCAGAATTCTCAAGTGTTGCGTTCAGTTTACGAACACTATGCGCGTAAACCTGTAAGTGGAGGAACGGCTAGGGCTGGGAGAAGTTTTCGCACAGCAAGATCCGTACCAAAGAAGTCTGAACGTGAGGAAGAAGGCAACCAAGACGGTTTATACCGGCCTCGTACGGGAGCCAAACCCACCAAATGGGACCCTCAACCCTTGGGCTCTGTGCTTGGTGGCCTGGCTGATAACCGCGGGTGGCAAGAAAAACTGGAAGTAGCGGCGGTCGTGGCACGCTGGCCCCAAATTGTGGGTAAGAATGTGGCAGAACACTGTGTTATTGAAAGTTTTGTGGATGACACGTTGGTGGCTCGAGCAGATTCTTCCGCGTGGGCACAACAGTTAAGGCTGTTACTACCGCAAATTCAGGCCCGTATCGACAAGGAAGCGGGGGTGGGGGTCGTGCGCCAGGTGATAGTGAAGGGACCTCAACCCCCAAGCTGGTCACATGGGTCCCGTTCGGTGCCCGGTAGAGGCCCCAGAGACACGTACGGATAGCGGGTTATTGAACATAATTTTTCTTCGACCGCAAACGGTGAAAACTGTTAGTGAGTGATATCCCTAGTTTGGGCTAATTTGTCAGTTATGGCACGGTTTTTTGCTAGAATATTGCCAGTCTAGTAGGTATCTTGAAGCGGTTGTTTTCACCGTAGATCGGAAGTGGCAAGTGACAGAATCCGCCGTTAGCGCGAGCGTGAATGATGCACAGATGGACGGCGAGTATGGTGCCTCTGACATCACGGTGCTGGAAGGTCTAGAAGCCGTTCGTAAACGTCCCGGTATGTACATTGGTTCAACCGGTGAAAGAGGTTTACACCACCTGGTGTACGAAGTGGTAGACAACGCTGTGGATGAAGCTTTGGCTGGGCATTGTGACCATATCCAAGTCACCATTTTGGAAGATGGTGGAGTGCGGGTGGTTGACAACGGGCGAGGAATCCCGGTGGCTGATCACCCGACCGAGGGACGCCCCACGGTTGAGGTAGTTATGACCGTTTTGCATGCGGGCGGCAAGTTTGGGGGAGGGGGTTACACGGTTTCTGGTGGTTTGCACGGTGTGGGAATTTCGGTGGTCAACGCCCTTTCCCGACGTGTGGAAACAGAGGTGGAACGGGACGGATACAAGTGGCAAATTAGTTTCTCTGATGGTGGACAATCCGTGAGCGAACTGGTGAAGGTTGCAGAAACCACCAACACGGGAACAACCCAAACATTCTGGCCGGACCCAGAAATTTTTGAAACCGTAGATTTTGATTTTGAAACGCTTCGGCAACGGTTTCAGCAAATGGCGTTCTTGAACCGCGGTTTACGGATCACACTGGTTGATGAGCGGGTAGAGAAAAGTGACACGGGTGATGAAATCACGGGCGTAGCATCCTCAGACCAGGATGAGGGCGTAATTGATGAGAGCGTGCGAAAGGTGTCTTACCGGTATGAGCGCGGACTGCCGGATTACGTTGAGCACTTGGATAAGACGAAGCGAGCCAATCCCCTTACGGAAGAAATAATCGATCTGGATGCCACTACAGATACGGGTTCCATGTCTTTGGAGATGGCGATGCGGTGGACCGATGCCTATTCTGAGACGATTTATACTTACGCGAACACGATTAACACCACGGAAGGTGGAGCCCACGAAGAAGGGTTTCGCACCGCTTTGACCACAGTTTTCAACAAGTACGGCAGGGATCGTTCCCTGCTGAAAGACAAGGATGAGAATCTTAGTGGGGAGGACGTGCGGGAAGGGTTAACAGCCGTTTTGTCCGTGAAGCTAACGGAACCGCAATTCGAGGGACAAACGAAAACGAAACTGGGTAACACCGAGGCGCGCACGTTCGTGCAGTCGCAGGTTTACTCGCTATTGGGTGACTGGTTTGATGCCCACCCTAACGAAGCGCGGACCATCATTATGAAAGCGCGGGCTGCCCAGCAGGCCAGGATCGCAGCCCGGAAAGCTCGTGAAGCGACCAGACGGAAAAGTGCTTTAGATTCTATTGCTTTGCCCTCCAAATTGCATGACTGCTCATCCCGGGATCCGGAAGTGAGTGAGCTTTTCATTGTTGAGGGCGACTCGGCAGGTGGTAGCGCTGTGTTGGGACGAAACCCAAACACGCAAGCCATTCTGCCGTTGCGGGGGAAGATTCTTAATGTGGAGAAAGCTCGTTTGGATCGGGCATTGAACTCCGACACCATCCAGTCACTGATTTCCGCCCTCGGCACTGGGATCGGAGAAGAGTTTGAGCCTGACAAGTTGCGTTATTGGAAGATAATTCTGATGGCTGACGCAGATGTTGATGGCCAGCACATTGCAACTTTGCTGATGACCTTCTTTTTCCGCTACATGCGCCCGTTGGTGGAGGAGGGACACGTTTATTTGGCGACACCACCCCTTTACCGGCTGAAGTGGACAAATGCTACCCACCAGTACGTTTACTCGGATGCCGAGCGGGATGAGGCTTTGGAAGAGGGGTTGGAAAAGGGTTGGAAGTTACCAAAACAGGGTGGAATCCAACGTTACAAGGGCCTGGGGGAAATGGATTATTCAGAGTTGTGGGACACCACGATGAATCCCGAAACCAGGTTGCTGAAACAGGTGGAAGTTGGCGAAGCAGTGGCTGCAGATGAAGTGTTCACAATTTTGATGGGGGATGACGTGGAGTCCCGCCGGAATTTCATTCAGCGTAACGCCCACGATGTTAGGTTCATTGACGCCTAGAGGCGGCAAGGAAAGAGTGTATAGACGTGAGTGAAAACAAACCTGAGGGCGAGCAGGATTTGGGCGAAGTTGGTCAGGAAAATCCCGAAGTGGATGCGGGGCGTGTTGATCCAGTAAACCTGGAAAAGGAAATGCAGAAGTCCTATTTGGACTACGCGATGAGCGTCATTGTGGGGCGAGCATTACCTGACGTGCGTGATGGTTTTAAGCCTGTGCATCGGCGCATTGTTTACACGATGTATGACGGTGGTTACCGCCCAAACGCTGGTTTCTACAAGTCGATGAGGGTTGTGGGGGACGTGATGTCTCACTTCCACCCCCATGGTGACGCTTCCGTTTATGATGCTTTGGTGCGACTGGTACAACCTTGGTCGATGCGGTATCCACTGGTTTCGGGTCAGGGTAACTTCGGTTCGCCCGGTAACTTGGGTGCGGCTGCGCCCAGGTACACGGAATGTAAAATGGCGCCTTTGGCTATGGAAATGGTCCGTGACATTGGTGAAGAGACCGTGGACTTTCAGGACAACTATGACGGCAGGAACCAAGAACCTGCGGTCTTACCGGCCAGGTACCCCAACCTGTTGGTGAACGGTGCGGAAGGTATTGCTGTCGGAATGGCAACCCGCATACCTCCCCACAATTTGCGGGAAGTGGCCTCCGGTGTCCAATGGTATTTGGAGAACCCTGAGGCAACGCGTGAAGAACTTTTAGAAGAGTTATTGAAGTTCATTCCTGGTCCGGACTTCCCAACAGGTGCCACCATTTTAGGTACCGAAGGGATCGAGCAGGCTTACCGGACAGGTCGGGGCTCAATCATTCAAAGAGCCATTGTGGATATTGAGGAGATTCATGGACGCACCTGCCTGGTGGTGAAGGCTCTGCCCTACCAGGTGAATCCTGATAATTTGACGGCTCGTATCGCAGAGTTGGTGCGAAGTGGTGACATTCAAGGTATTGCTGACATTCGTGACGAAACGTCTGGACACAACGGTCAGCGTCTGGTGATTGTTCTGCGGCGGGATGCTATTCCTAACGTGGTTTTGAATCATCTGTATAAACGAACCTCAATGCAGGAGTCTTTCCCAGCCAACATGTTGGCTTTGGTGGACGGCATACCGCGCACTCTGAGCCTGGATGGTTTTGTGCACCATTGGGTGCAGCACCAGATTGAGGTGATTGTTCGCCGCACTCAGTTCCGTTTGGCGAAAGCACGGGAGCGGCTCCACATCTTAGAAGGGTATTTGCGTGCCCTGGATGCGTTGGATGAGGTTATCGCACTGATTCGGCGTTCCCCAACGGTGGATGAGGCCCGTCTGGGTTTGATGGGTTTGTTGGATGTTGACGAAGTGCAGGCTGACGCCATTTTGGCTTTGCAGTTGCGTCGTTTGGCCGCGATGGAACGTCAGAAAATCTTGGATGAACATGCTGAGATCACCAGGATGGTAGAGGAGCTGCAGGGTATTCTGGATTCACCTTCCAGGCAACGGGAAATAATCAGTGAGGAACTAGCGGAGATCACGGACCGTTTCGGTGATGATCGCGTTACTGAGATTATGCCTTACGGCCCCGAAATTTCGATTGAGTCTTTGGTTCCGAAAGAGGATGTTGTAGTTACCATTTCGAAGGATGGGTTCGCTAAACGCACGAAACTTGATTCTTATCGTTCTCAACGCCGTGGCGGTAAGGGTGTGCGGGGTACTTCTTTACGTGGTGATGACGAGGTTTCTCACTTTTTGGTTACGAACACGCATGATTGGCTCCTGTTTTTTACAGATATGGGTCAGGTTTATCGGACAAAAGCGTACGAACTACCCGAAGGGGGAAGGGACGCCCGTGGTGGTCACGTCGCCAATCAGTTAGCTTTCCGCCCCGGGGAGCAGATAACCCAGGTTATGCGTCTGCAAGATTACGATGCCGCGGACTATCTGGTGTTGGCCACCAAGCGAGGCATGGTGAAGAAAACTAGGCTGCAGGACTATAACTCACCCCGTCAGGCGGGTGTCATTGCCGTGAATTTACGGGAAGATGATGAGGGCGTGCCCGATGAGTTGGTTTCAGCTCAGTTGGTTAACGAGGGCGACGACCTAATTTTGGTGTCGAAACAGGGCCAATCGTTGCGTTTTCACGCAAACAACGAAGCGTTGCGGCCGATGGGTCGTACTACGTCTGGGGTGCGTGGCATGAACTTGGCCGATGATGATGAGTTGTTGACCATGGAAACGGTTCGGGAAGATGCGGACCTGCTGGTGGTCACGGAAGGTGGTTACGCTAAGCGCACACCCTTGAGTGACTATCGGGTCCAGGGCAGGGCGGGTAAAGGAATCAAGGTGGCGGATCTGGATCTGCGCAGGGGCGGCCTGGTAGGCGCCTTGGTGACGGAACCGGAAGAGGAAGTTATGGCCATCATGGAAAGCGGGAAAGTTATCCGGGTTTCGGTGGCCGATGTGCGCCCAACTGGCCGTACCACAAAAGGGGTAATTCTCACCCGCACGAATGATGAGGATCGCGTTATGGCGATCGCTCGCAATACAGATAACGATGTAGGCTCTGATGAGGACGAGCAGGAAGAGGAGAATGGCGATGAGTGACAACTTCTCACCGGACGGTGTTGACGAAGATCCCTACTCGGATCGTTTGTATCCGGATGGCCCCAACGAAGCCTTGCCAAGTGAAGAAACCGTGATAAGTGAACGCTTGAGTGTGGATCCTGAGGTTGAAGAGCAGATCACTTACGTGGATGAGCCTCGCCGTATCGAGCTGACTATCGCGAAGATCGATCCGGTTTCAGTGTTGAAGACGGGTTTCATCATCTCGATCGCTTTAGGTTTCGCAACCGTTGTTTTTGGGGTGGCTGTCTGGCTTTTCCTGGACGGCATGAACGTGTTTGGTTCCGTTGAGGATTTCCTGGTGGAGTTGGGGGCTGAGAAGTTCCTGGTGTTGATGGAGTACGTCAGGTTGCCGAGGGTGATTGCTTACGCGACGGTTCTGGGAGTGGTTAATGTTGTCCTTTTCACCGCCATGACCACCTTGCTTGCCCTGCTGTATAACCTGATCGCAGTTCTGGTTGGTGGCGTTCGTGTGTCTTTGATGGATGAGTGAAGCAAACCACGCCTTTTTGTTTGCTGAGGTTCAGCATAATCGGGTAATGTGTTTATGTGTTGCTTGGGCCTATAGCTCAGTTGGTTAGAGCGCAGTCCTGATAAGACTGAGGTCGCCGGT
>CAYFPY010000021.1:12463-22754 GCA_964345125.1 uncultured Actinomyces sp. | reverse complement strand
GATGGGGGTCCAGGGTTTCCTGGGCCCCCATCAGCGTTTAACGGGCCCAGCCGCCCCCAGGTCAAGAGTCTCACGGTAAGCGGCTAAGAATTGCACTATCTGTTGGGGTATGCCAGTTCCTCCAGGGCTGCCCAGGGCTAACGTCCCTTCAGGGGTGACAACTATCTCCCGTTGCCAAAGAAATATCCCAGGGAGATAGAGCGGCTGGCTGGGAAAAGAGCTAACGAAGGTTAGGCGGAAGCCAGCCTGGAAAGCTGAGCCCGTGTTTCCCGCACCAGATCTTGGGGTGGTATCTCAATGCTGAGGCCCCGTTTTCCTCCGGAAACAAAAACGGTGGGCCAAGCCAAGGCGCCCTCATCAATGATCGTGTGCAGGTTCTTCCGCAGCCCAAAAGGGGAGATCCCACCCGGAACATAGCCTGTGAGCCTAGTGGCTTCATCAGTGGATGCCAGTTGGGCTTTCTTACCGCCGACCGCTGCGGCCAGAGCTTTCAGGTCCAACTGCGCTTCAACGGGTACCACCGCGCAGTAGGGGGTAGTGTCCACCAGTGCGACCAGCGTTTTATACATGCGTCCCGGATCCACCCCAACGGCTGCTGCTACCGCTTCACCGAAGGACAGGTTGGTGGAGCCTGCCGTTTTGTCACTATTTTCGGTAAGCACGTATTCGTGGACGGTGTGGGGTACTTGCGCTTGCAGGAGGGCGGCCACCGCGGGTGTGGCAGCAGAGGCGGATCGTTTCTTAGCCATCGGTTCCGCCTTTCACTGGGCCTGTTTAGCTGCCTGCAGCAGTGTTGGCAGGCCAATCCCAGTGGTGTCGTTCAACTGTTTGGCCTGCGTTCGGCACGAGTATCCGTCAGCCAAGAAAACCGTGTCGTCGTCAGCGTTGCGCAGGGTGGGTAGTAGCTGGTTTTCGGCAACTTTCACCGAAATGTCGTAGTGCCCTTTCTCCATGCCGAAGTTACCGGCTAGACCGCAGCATCCCGCAAGTTCTGTCACTTCAGCACCCAGTTTTGCGAGGACGTTCATGTCTGCCTGGTATCCCATCACGGCGTATTGGTGGCAATGTGGCTGTGCTACCACTTTCGTGCCAGCTAGAGAGTAGTTGTTGAACCAGTCCTCACCCGGACCAAACTTGGGGTCGGTGAGCAGCTCGGCTAACGTCATCGTCATTTTCCCGATCGCTTCGGTTCGGGGGTCCCCTGGGAGCAGGTCCTGTAGGTCATCACGCATCACTGCAATCGCGGAAGGTTCCACCCCAACGATAGGCACCCCGGCTAGGGCAGCGGGGCCTAACACGTCTAAAGCGCGGTGCAGTTCGCGTTTGGCTCCATCCAGTTGTCCGGTAGAGATCCAGGTGAGACCCGAACTCACCTGCAGGGAGGGAACCCGCACTTGATAGCCAGCGTCCTGAAGCACTTCGATCATGGACTGGGCCATGGTGGGATCCATGTATTCGCTGAACTCATCCACCCACAGCAGCACGTCGCGGCCAGAACTGTCGCCCGACGTGGAAGCGTTAGGCCGGTTTTGGGTGGGGGCCGGTTGTTTCTTCAGCCACCGGGAAAACCGTTGGGTGGCGAAACTGGTCATTTCCCGCTGGGGAGCTAAACCGCCTAGGGAGAAAATAGTTTTCCGTAGGGGAGCAACCGACATGAGGGCGTTTGTTGCCCACGCAACCGCTGGGAGGGCCGTGATCAGCCGTGACCAGGTGGGTAGCCATCCCAGAATGTAATGGTTAAGAGGGCGTAAGCGACCCTTATATTTGCGGAATAGTACTTCCGACTTGTACTTGGACATGTCTACACCCGCGGGACAGTCAGTGCCGCAAGCCTTGCAGGACAGGCACAGGTCCAGTGACTCTTCCACTATGGGACTGGACCAGTCCCCTTTGAAGGCGCCCCTTGTCAGGTCTTGCAGGATGCGGGAACGGCCTCGAGTAACATCTTTTTCGTCTTTCGTGGCCTGATAGCTTGGGCACATGAAACCACCGACGGTGAAATTGTCAGCCCGACACTTACCTACACCCACGCAGCGGTGCACGGCGGAAGTGAAGTCCCCATTGTCAGAAATGAAAGCGAAACCTTCCGCCTGAATGTACTTCGCTTCGGGGCGTCGCAGCGCTTCCGTGATGGGGGCCGGTTGCACCAGGACGCCGGGGTTAAGAATGTTGTCCGGGTCGAACAAAGCTTTGAACTTTTCAAAAAGTTCTATAACCGGGTCGGGGTACATGTGGGGCAGCAGGGCGCCCCGGGCCCGTCCGTCCCCATGTTCACCAGACAGGGAACCACCGTATTTACCGACGAGTTTAGCGGCGTCCTCCATGAAAGATTTGAAGGTAGGAACATCACCTTGTTCTTCCAGCGGCACGTCCATGCGCACGTGGATGCAACCATCACCGAAATGTCCATAGGTCAGACCTTCAATGCCGTAACCATCCATCAGATCCTGAAAGTCAGCTAAATAGGGGCCCAACACGGCGGGGGGAACGGCAGCATCTTCCCACCCTGGCCACGCCTGATTACCGGCGGGTGTCCGCCCCGCCAAGCCGACACCGTCAGCACGGATACGCCACAGATCGGCCGCCACGGCAGGGTCAGCAACCACCCGGTATTCCAAAGCTCCAGAAGCGGCGGCCAGTTCTTCCGCTTTCTGTTCAGCGCTGACGTCCTCATCTCCCGCGACTTCACAGAACAGCCACCCCTGCCCTTCAGGCAGCTCTGGGACGCTGCCCCGATGTTTACGCACCACCTCCACCAGACGCGAGTCCATGCCTTCCAAAGCGAGCGGGTTCAGGGTCAACAGTCCCTCAACAGCGTTTGCTGCTTCCACCATATTGGGGTATCCCAAAACGAGCAGGATCGGTTTGGTTGGCACCGGTTTCAACTCAAGTGTCGCTTCCAGGACGGTAACGCATGTGCCCTCTGACCCCACCAAAGCTTTGGCTAGGTCACGCCCATTTTCGGGTAGCAAATGTTCCAAAGAGTAGCCGGAAACTTGCCGCACAAAACGTCCCAATTCTGTGCGGATGACAGCAAGATTGTCAGAAACGAGTTCTGGGAGGCCGGGGACCTGCTCCAAAGTTCCTTCGCCTGCCCCAGCGGTGAACCGTCGACCCAACCCGTCCACCACATCCAAAGAAATAACGTTGTCGGAGGTCCTGCCAAATGTAAGGGCGTGCGGGCCGCAAGCATTGTTGCCGATCATGCCACCCAAGGTCGCACGGTTTTTCGTGGATGGGTCGGGCCCGAACCAGAGACCGAAGGGGGCGGCTGCGTCTTGCAGGTCGGACATGATGACGCCTGGTTGGACGCGAGCAGTTCGGCTTTCGGGGTCAATTTCTAAAATCCGGTTCATGTGTCGAGAGAAGTCAAGAACCACACCCGGACCGATGGAATTGCCGGCAACAGAGGTGCCCCCACCACGGCTGGTGACGGGGACGTTTGCTTCCCTCAGAACCGTTAGTACCTGCTCGGTTTCCTTGGAATTACGGGGAAAGATCACGGCAAGTGGGGGCACCCGATAGTTGGAAGCATCCGAAGCGTATTCGGCTCGGCGGCGCTCAGAGGTATCAATTTCAGTCAGCTCAGCAAGGGCAGTAATCAGCGTTTCGTCCACATCCTTATTCTGACAGATCCACTCCGAATTGGGACGGTGGTCCACAAAACCGCATGGGTTGCAGGACGGAGTGCAAGACAAGATGGCCGGTACGCAGGCGTAATCTACGAAGAGGCTGTAATGTTGATCCGAGCGCCTAGCGCACACAATTGGATGAACACAAACCTGATGGGCCAAGGAAAGAAGAGCACAAAATGCAAAGAATAACCGCGTTTCTGGCGGCCGTGATTCTGGCAGGGGTGGGCTTAGCCGGTTGCGGCTCTTCAAGTGTCGATAAAGAGGACCCCGCCGACAAGGCAGGTGCGGACGTGGCCGTTTCCCCGGAAACACTGGAGGAGACAGCCGACAAGGCAGGTGCGGACGTGGCCGTTTCCCCGGAAACAATGGAGGAGACAGCCGACTCACAGCCTTACTTCCTGGACACGGATGAGTTTTCAATTGAGCTTCCGCGCGAGCCCACGGAGTCTGATTTATTGGTGCCTCCGGGTGCCCCGGCACCGGACGGAACGACTTACGAGGTGATTGATTTAGAGGCGCCTCTCGTTCTCAACGTGTCAATCGCGGAAATATCCGAGGTCATGGATATGGGCGCAAGCTCGGAGGACATTCTCAAGCTGGCTAGGGAGGGGATATCTGCAGCACTTGAGATTTCGGCTGTTGATCCCGACACCGCTGTAACCACAGACGATCTTGAGGTTGGGGGGCTGCCCGCCCTACAAACTGAGGGTGTGTCGGACAGATTTCCAGGTGGAGCGCTCTACGTCTCTACCACCGTTGCTGGCTCTTCCTATGTGTGGGAGATCACGACGCTGGGGATGACCAAAGCTGAGCATCAGCAGATGCTCGACAGCTTCAAACCAAAAAATTAGGCAAGTAAGAAGGCCCAACAATGAAACGTTTAGGTTCTGTGGTTGCGGTGGTTGTGGCAGCCAGTTTAGGTTTGGCTGGCTGCGGTCAAGGCAGTGAGGGCGGAGCGGACCGTGGAGGGGACGAAACACAGCTGACCACTTTTGACGCCGGCCTGTTCTCTATTGGCTTTCCGGGGGAACCGGACAGGGCAAACGGGAAGGGGACGTTTTGGTTCAGATTGGTGACTCTCAGCTAGATGTGTATCCCCTGTGTTTGGGGACAAACCCGTTTGGGTGGACGGCGGATAGTTCAACTGCGCATAAAATTTTGGACACCTATGTTGCTGCGGGCGGTAACTTTTTAGACACAGCTGACGTTTACCCTGCTTGGGCGCAGGGGGCGCAGGGTGGTGACTCTGAAAGGATCCTTGGAGACTGGTTACGCAACCGCAAGCGTGATGAGCTGGTGGTGGCCACAAAAGTGGGGAAACTAGAAGGTCTTACCGGTTTGGCACCCCAGGTGGTGAAGCGGGCCGCGGAAGAGTCGTTGACCCGCCTACAAACGGATCATGTTGACCTGTTTTATGCGCATGCTTTTGACCCGGACACCCCGGTGGAAGAGTCGGTGGCAGCCTTCGCCGCTTTGCAGCAGGAAGGTAAAATTAGGCAGGTGGGCTTGTCTAACTTCACGGCTGCCCAAATTGGGCAGTGGGTGGAGGAAACGCGCCGTCAGGGTGTGGAAGCTCCGGTGGCGTTACAACCTAACTACAACCTGCTTTACAGGCAGGATTACGAGGTGGGCTTACAACCGGCCGTGGAGGAGTATGGGTTGGGCGTCATGCCCTATTTTGCTTTGGCTGCGGGGCTGCTTACCGGTAAGTACCGCAGTGAAGAGCAGGTGCGGGGGATGAGGGCGGATCACGTTCGCCGGTATCTGTCTGACACCAGTTTCGCCGTGGTTGATGCGCTGGTTGAGGTTGCCAGTATGCATAATGTGGAGCCAGCTTCGGTTGCTGTTGCTTGGCTCCTGGCCAACCCTACGGTTACTGCGCCGGTGGCTTCCGCCAGTTCACCCGACCAGGTGGGTCCCCTGTTGGAAGGGGTGGGGTTGGTGCTCAGTGACGAGGAGCTGGGCATGTTGGAAGGAAACGCGAAAGGCTAGCGGATGACGTACACGGTGGAAGCGCCGAATTTGCTGGGAGAATTCCTTAGTAGCCCCTGGCTGCGCGCTTTCGTTCTGTTTTTGGTGACTGCCGGGCTGGCTTGGAGGGATCCCCGCCGCATGAGGGTAGCTGTTTCGCTTGGGGTATTCACCTGGTATGTGGGTGCCCTTGTGTTGTCTGAAGCTGCACTCTACTCGGAGCGGGTGTCCGCCCAGGGGGAAATGATTTACTTTTTGACGTTGGGGGGTTTGCTGTTGGTCCTGCTGCTGGGGGGTGCTGGCTTCCTGATTTGGACGGGGGTGGTGCTGGTAGCCAGGGAGGGGGGAGGTTTCGCGCATTACCTTTCTTTGGTGGCAGGGGTGGGGCTGTTGGTTTACGTTTTTGCTTTGTTCTGGGCGGTTGTGCGCAACGATGCTGCGTTGTTTATGCCCCTGTTTTTGTTGATTTTTCCCGTTTCTGTGTTGGTGTTTGGCTTGTTTTCTTACTTGCAGTATTCAGCTTTGTACGGTTGGTGGGCGAAACGGTTCGCTCGTCCGGGGTCGGTGGTTTTGGTGTTGGGGGCCGGTCTTGTGGACGGACACGTTTCGCCCCTGTTGGCTGACCGTCTTGATCTGGGTTTGCGGATGTATTCTAAGTCTCTTGTTACCTATCCGCAGGCAACTTTTGTCGTTTCGGGCGGTAAGGGGAGTGATGAGGCCGTGGCGGAGGGGGAGGCGATGGGAGCCTATGTGCTGGGTCAGGGGTTTGGTGCTGGGGACCTGGCGGGTGGTGAGCTGGTGCAAGAGGTACGTTCTGTTTCTACGTATGAGAACCTCACGTTTTCGCGGGAGTTGGTGGAATCTATGGGGGTGTCGGGTCCTGTTGATTGGATGGTGGTGACTTCTGATTTTCATGGGTTCCGGGCAGCTTTGTTGATGTCGAAACTGGGAATGAGGGGTAATGCGGTGGGGGCACGTTCCCGAACATATTTTTGGGTCAGTGCGAAGCTGCGTGAGTATATTGCTATATTGAATGATCATCGGGGCGTTACCGTTTCCCTTACAGCTTTGGCTGCTCTTCCTTTGGTGGTGTACCTGGTGAATGTGTTTGTGTCGTGAACGCATCTCTGCTGAGATACGGAAAGAGTATTATGACTCCGTAACCAACCCGGATGTGGCAGAGTAGGGGTAAGTGTTCGCCCTAATGAAACCCTGGAGGAAATGACATGACTTACACGCTTATTTTGCTGCGTCATGGTGAAAGTGAGTGGAACGCTAAGAATCTTTTTACCGGTTGGGTTGATGTTCCTTTGACACAGAAGGGGGTGGAGGAAGCTAAGGCTGGCGGTGTGCTGATGAAAGAGCAGGGTGTCTTGCCTGACCTGCTTTTCACCTCTGTTTTGCGTAGGGCAATTTCGACGGCAAATTTGGCGTTGGATGCGGCTGACCGGGCGTGGATTCCAGTCCAGAGGTCGAGGGACCTGAATGAGCGGCACTATGGGGCCCTACAGGGATTGAACAAGAAACAAACTCGGGATAAGTACGGTGAGGAGCAGTTTTACACGTGGCGCCGCTCCTACGACGTTCCCCCACCACCCATTGAGTTGGGTTCGGAGTTCAGTCAGGACGGGGATCCCCGCTATGCTGGCGAACCGGTGCCGCGCAGCGAGTGTTTGAAGGATGTTTTGGAGCGGATAATGCCCTACTGGGAGGGCACCTTGGTTCCAGCATTGCAGACCGGAAAAACGGTTCTGGTGACTGCTCACGGGAACTCTTTGCGGGCTTTGGTGAAACATTTGGATGACATTTCTGATGAGGACATTGCGGAAGTGAATATTCCTACCGGGATCCCTTTGGTGTACGAGCTGGATGAGGAAACGTTGAAGCCAGTCGTTAAGGGTGGGCGGTACTTGGATCCTGATGCGCAAGCGAAAATTGATGCGGTAGCCAACCAGGGTAAGTGAGTGCCCGCAGTAATGGTAGAATGGGGTTTCATTTATACCAGTTAGGCTTCAGGAGCTGAACGCATGAGTTTCAAGGTCGGCGAGACAGTGGTGTACCCACACCACGGCGCAGCCGTAGTTGAGGAAGTTGTTACACGCAAAATTAAAGATGAGGACCGTGAGTATTTAGTTCTGCACGTTCTGCAAAGTGATTTGGTGATCCAGGTCCCTGCGGACAGTGTGGAAGTGGTGGGTGTGCGGGACGTGGTGGATGAAGAGGGTCTGGAAGAGGTCTTGGACGTTCTGCGTGAGTTGGATGTGGAAGAACCGGCGAACTGGTCGCGGCGTTTCAAAGCTAACCAGGAGAAAATTTCTAACGGTGACATTGTGCGGGTCTCTGAGGTTGTTCGTGACCTGTCTAGGAGGGCTGCCGGCCGCGGTTTGTCTGCTGGGGAGAAACGGATGTTGGTCAAGGCGCGGGAAATCCTTACTTCCGAGTTAGCTTTGGCACGGAAAACTGACGATGAGGACGCGGAAGTTTTCTTGGATAGTGTGCTGGATGAGGGGATTCAAGCTTTGGCGGAGCAGGAAGAGGCCGCAAAGAAAAAGAGTAAGTAGGGGCGGTCCCCGATGGGTGGTTCGTGGGCGGTTATAACTGCCGCTGGGGCGGGAACCCGTTTGGGTAGCGGCGGCCCTAAAGCTTTGGTGGAGGCCGCCGGCTCTACCCTTCTTTCGTTAGCGTTTGAGCGTGTGCTTGCTGTGCCGGATTTGCGGGCGGTCGTGGTTACGTGTCCCGCCGGCATGGTCGCAGACTTTGTGGCGGCTTTAGGTGCGGGCCCCCAAGGTCAGTTCCCTTCTGGTGAGGGGCATCCCCAGGTTCTGGTGGTGGAGGGGGGCCCGTCTAGACAATCTTCAGTTAGTCGGGGTTTGGATGCTCTGGCTGGGGTGGGTATGCGCTCTGATGGCAAGGTGTTGGTCCATGATGCTGCCCGCGCGTTGGCCCCTACCGCCCTCATGGTTTCTTTACTTGGAAGGGTGGATGAGGGGGCGGACGCTGTTATTCCAGGTCTGCCGGTGACGGACACTATTAAGCAGGTTTCCCCAGCGGGAAGCGCTTCGGTGGGTGAGGGCGAGTTCGTGGTGGACACGTTGGCTCGGGAAACTTTGCGCGTGGTGCAAACCCCCCAGGCGTTTCGGGTGGGTGTGCTTGCCCAGGCGCATGCGGAGTACAGGCAGTTGGCTGACAGTGAAGTTACGGCGGCAACTGATGATGCGGGCTTGGTGGAAATGTTGGGCTACCCTGTGCAAGTCATTGTCGGTGACCCTTTGGCTTTTAAGGTGACCACGCCGGAAGATTTGTCGCGTTTGCAGACTTTATTGAGGTAGCGAAGGAGCTGTCATGTCCGAACTTTCCCCTTCCCCCACCCCGGGGGAGAGCCCGCGGGGGCCTGTTCCTCGCAGTAAGATCATTTCGTGGATGTCGTGGGACTGGGCTGGTTCCGCTTTTAACGCTGTGGCAACCTCTTTCGTGTTTTCGGTGTACCTGACGACTGACGGGTTGTTCACTGACACTGAGACAGCGAACGTGATGTTGTCGTGGGGTATGGCTGTGGCGGGGGTGGCGATCGCATTCTTAGCTCCGATTACGGGGCAGAGGGCGGACCGGGCGGGGAATGGACCCAAGGTGGTGGGCTGGTTTTCTTTGCTGATTTTCCTTTCGTTGGCGTTCATGTATTTTGTTGCCCCCGAATCCCCATTGGGCCCGCTGGGTGCTTTGTGGTTGGGGATCGGATTGTTGGGTGCGGGTAACATTTTCTTCGAGTTCGCTTCGGTCAACTACAATGCGATGCTTAACGACCTGTCGACAGAAAAGAACCGTGGTTTCATTTCTGGTTTGGGGTGGGCTTCGGGCTACATTGGCGGCATTGTTTTGCTGATGCTGCTTTATTTTGGTTTTATCAATCCGCCGGTGGGACTGTTTGGTGTGACGGATGAAAACGGTTTGGATGTGCGGGTGGCAATGGTGTTCGCCGCCTTGTGGTTTGGGGTTTTTGCTTTGCCAGTGGTGTTGAACCCACCGAAGAAGCAGGTGGTGGTCCGCAGCGTGCAGAGGGAATCGTTGGCTGATTCGTACCGGCACCTGTTCCGCACGGTGAAGTCTTTGTGGACAGATTCTCGCCACACGTTGAGGTTCCTGGTTGCTTCAGCAATTTTCCGGGACGGTTTGGCGGGGGTTTTCACGTTTGGGGGAGTCATAGCCGGCTCAGTTTTTGGTTTCTCGGCGGGTGAGGTAATCATTTTTGCGGTGGTGGCGAACGTTGTGGCAGGTGTAGCTACGGTTGCTTTTGGGCCTTTGAATGACAGGGTTGGTTCCAAGAAGGTGATCGTGTGGTCTTTGGTGTTGACCGTATTTGCTGGCTTGGGGGTTTTCTTCTTTTACCAGGGTGGGGTTTGGGTGTTTTGGGGTTTCGGCCTCTTGCTGACAGTCTTTGTGGGTCCAATCCAGTCCGCTTCGAGAACATTTTTGGCGAACTTGATCCCACCGGGCCGGGAGGGTGAGGTTTTTGGCCTGTATGCCACAACCGGCCGGGCCGTGTCTTTCCTGGCGCCAGTTCTTTATGGGGTGGCAATTGAGGTTGGCCGATTGTTCACCGGTGGGGCTAGCAGCACGCATTGGGGAATCCTGGGTGTGGTGGCCATTTTGCTGCTGGGTTTACTGTTGATGATCCCGGTGAAGGCAGA
>CAYFPY010000021.1:0-12363 GCA_964345125.1 uncultured Actinomyces sp. | reverse complement strand
GTGAAGGCAGATGGGGGTTTTACTCAAACGGGTTAGGGGCGGAGCAGCAGGGCGGTGGCGATGGCGGCTAAACCTTCTTCGCGTCCCAGGAAACCCAGGTGGTCGGTGGTGGAAGCGCTGAAAGACACGGGCGCACCACCTAAAACGGTTGACAGAGTGCGGCTGGCTTCGTCCTTCCTGGGGGACACACGCGGTTTTTGCCCCACCATTTGGACGGACACGTTGTTTATACGCCACCCGCCCTCGCTAATGAGCCGAAAAACTTCCGTCAGTAAAGTCGCTCCGGAGGCGCCATCCCACCGGGGCTCCCCCACCCCGAAAATGGTGCCTAAATCTCCCAGACCGGCCGCGGAAAGTAGGGCATCGCACACGGCGTGTGCCACCACGTCCCCATCGGAATGTCCCACCAGGCGGGGGTGGTCGGGCCAATCCAGACAGGCTAAATGCAGGGGCTCATCGGTAGTTTCGGGGGCGAAAGCGTGCACGTCGAAACCTTGCCCCACCCTAATTTCTGTGTCCATGTTTGCAGTGTAAACATAAACTGGGCCCGTTGGGGTGTGCGTGCCGTAGCATTGGCGGTATGGACTTACGGTTGTATGACACAAAAACGGCGGCGCTACAAAAGTTTGAACCTTTGGAAGAGGGGAAGGTGGGGATCTACCTTTGTGGCCCCACCGTGCAGGGGATGCCGCACATTGGGCACTTGCGGGCGGCCACCAGTTTTGACGTGCTGATCCGCTGGTTGCACAGGCACGGTTTGGATGTGACCTATGTGCGGAACGTTACGGACATTGATGACAAGATCCTGGCGAAAGCGGACGAGACAGGCGAGCAGTGGTGGGCGATTGCGCAACATTTTGAGCGCGAGTTCCAAAAGGCTTACGCCACTTTAGGTTTGGTGGAACCCACCGTGGAGCCGCGTGCCACCGCGCATATCACCGACCAAATTGCTTTGGTGGAACGGTTGATTCAGCGCGGTCATGCTTACACTGACCCTGCGGGTAACGTGTATTTTGATGTGCATTCCCAACCGGATTATGGGTCTTTGACGAACCAGAGTTTGGATCAGATGCGGATGACTGAGGGCGAAGCAGAAACGGATGCGATCACGGCTGGTAAGCGGGATCCGCGTGATTTCGCTTTGTGGAAAGCCGCGAAAACTGGCGAACCTGAAACGGCTATTTGGCCTGCCCCTTGGGGTGAGGGGCGTCCCGGTTGGCATTTGGAGTGTTCAGCGATGTCGCACAGGTATTTGGGGGAAGCGTTTGATATTCATGGTGGAGGCCTGGATCTGCGGTTCCCCCACCACGAGAATGAGCAGGCCCAATCTCACGCTGCCGGCTACGATTTTGCGAACCTTTGGGTACATAACGCGTGGGTGACTTTGGCGGGCGAAAAAATGGCTAAGTCTGTGGGGAATACTTTGGATTTGCAGTCGCTGCTGCAGCAGGCGTCGCCCGCGGTGGTGCGGTTTGCATTGTCTTCGGTGCATCACCGGTCAATGATTGAATGGTCAGATGACACGCTGGCGCTGGCGGACACTCAGTGGGGTAACCTTTCTTCTTTTGTGGAGGAGGCAACAGCGGTGGTGGGACCCCCAGATTCTGTGTTCCTCGCCCCTGAACAGTTACCGCAGGGCTATGTGGATGCTTTGAACGATGATTTGAATGTGGCGGCAGCGTTGGCGGTGATTTATGAGCACGTGAAGCTGGGCCGTAAAGCGTCGCGTGACGGTGATCAAGACCGGTTGGCACAAGAGTTGTTGCTGGTGCGTTCCATGTTGGACGTGATGGGGTTAGATCCGGGTTCCCCCCAGTGGCGGGCCTTTGCTGGCAGTGGTCAGGATGGTGCTGAGGGCGCGGGGCAGGGGGATGCGGTACTTGCTGCTTTGGTGGAGGACATTTTGGTTCAGCGCCAACAAGCCCGGGAGAATAAGGATTGGCAGACTTCCGACATGTTGCGCGACCAGTTAGCTGGGGTTGGTGTGATTGTGGAGGACGGGCCGGAAGGGGCCACTTGGACGTTGGATAAGGCGTTCGTCGGCGCGCAGAGCCAGGTGGGCACTGATGGGGCACAGGACCGTGAGGGAGAAAGAAAATGAAGGGAAACCAACCCAGACGTGGAGCTGTGAGTAAAAGTGGGAGGGGCGGCTCGAAAGGGAAAAAGGGGAGCGGTGGGAAACGTAAACGGGCTTTGAGTGGCAAGGGACCTACCCCCAAAGCGCAGGACCGCACCTACCATGTGGCGTATCGGCGCAAGGTGGAAGGCGAGAGGCGGCGTAGCCATGCTGTTGCTCAAGAGAAACGTCAGCGTTATGGCGCAATAAACGTTGAAGAGGGTAACGAACTGGTTGTTGGGCGCAACGCGGTGGAGGAAGCTGCCAAATTGGGGGTGAAGATCCACCGGATCTATTTGGCGGGTGACTTGGAAGGCCAGCGCATAAAGCAGGTGGTGAACACACTGAGCACAGTGGGGGCACCATTCGTGGAAGTGACGCGCCGCGACCTGGAGAAGGTTAGTGAGGGGGCAGCGCACCAGGGTGTTGCTGTGGAAATAGCGGGCTACGAGTATTGGGACTTGGAAGACTTAATGTTTCGGGCGACAGAAAAAGTGGAGCCCGGCCTGCTGGTTGCTTTGGATCATGTGACGGATCCACACAACGTTGGTGCTGTCCTGCGCTCCGCTGCAGCATTCGGTGCTGATGGGATGGTTCTACCTGAACGTAGATCTGCCGCAGTGGGGGTGACCGCCTGGAAGGTGTCGGCTGGAGCAGCCGCAACAGTTCCCACAGCAAGGGTCACCAACCTGGTGCAGGCCCTACGCAAGTTGAAAGAAAATGGTTTCTTCGTGGTTGGACTGGATGGGAACGCGGACCAAGAAGTTGGGGAAATGACTCTGGCAACCGTGCCGCTGGTGCTGGTTGTGGGGGCAGAGGGTGCGGGCTTGTCCCGGTTGGTGCGGGAAACGTGTGACCTCATCGTGTCAATCCCCACCACCGAGAAAGTGGAATCACTCAACGCTGCAGTCGCAGCTGGAATCACTCTTTACCAGGTCCACCAATTGCGGTGCGCGGCCTCCCAGGAGCGGGTAGACTAGGGCGGTAACTATGGCCAAAAAGGCAGGGGAAACAATTGCCTGGAATAATTGTTGTTGGAACTCAATGGGGAGACGAAGGGAAAGGGAAAGCCACAGACCACTTGGGCAGCCAAGTTGATGTTGTCGTCAAATTCAACGGCGGCAACAACGCGGGACATACCGTGGTGGTGGACGGCCAATCCTATGCGCTGCATCTGCTTCCCTCCGGGATACTCACCCCCGGGGTAACTCCCGTCATTGGGGCTGGGGTGGTTGTCGACCCGGAAGCGCTCTTCGCTGAAATAGACACCCTGGAATCCCGCGACGTTGACTGCTCTCAACTGGCAATATCCGCCAACGCGCACCTTATTGCACCCTACAACCGCTACACGGACAACCTGCGGGAAAGCGGTTTAGGGAAAGATAAAATTGGAACCACAGGACGGGGAATTGGCCCCACCTATGCAGACAAAATGAATCGTATCGGGGTCCGCGTCCAAGACCTATTTGACCCGGAAACGTTGCGGGAACGCGTTGGGGCTGCCCTGGAAGAGAAACGGGCGCTCCTGGCCGACGTTGATTTACCGGGTGAGGTGGAGCAGCACTTCGACGCCGATGAAGCCACCGCGTGGCTGCTCGCCTACGCAGAACGCTTGCGGCCCTACATGGTGGATGCTTCCCTGCTGATTAACGATGCTTTGGACGCTGGGCAAACTGTCCTGTTTGAGGGCGGCCAGGCCGCGCTGCTGGACATTGACCACGGAACCTACCCCTACGTCACTTCCTCTTCCGCTACCGCGGGGGGTGCATTGACAGGTGCGGGTGTTGGTCCAACTAAAATTGATCAGGTTATTGGCGTGGCGAAGGCTTACACGACGCGGGTTGGTTCTGGACCTTTTCCCACGGAGTTGGCGGGCGAGCAGGGGGATTACCTGCGTGATTTGGGGAAAGAATACGGGGTGACCACGGGTCGGCCTCGCCGGGTTGGTTGGTTCGACTCTGTTTTGGTGCGCTACGCAGCCAGGGTGAATGGCCTGACTGATATTGCTTTAACTAAGTTGGACATTCTGGGGGACTACGATGAGCTTCCCGTGGCGGTGGGCTACCGAATCCCCGGTTCCGGGGCTGATGGTTCGGGGGAATATGTTGAGGTGACCGAAATGCCGCTGTCTCAAAAAGATTTTGCGGTTGCAGAACCCATTTACGAGGTACTGCCTGGGTGGAAAACTGACATTTCGCAGGTACGTAGCTTCGCGGACCTACCCGAAGAGGCCCAGCGGTATGTTGAGTTCGTTGAACAGCAGGTGGGAACCAGGATCTCCATAATTGGGGTGGGGCCAGGGCGCGACGAAGTGATTCTGCGCTAGGAGTTGTTGTCCAAATAGTGTCCGACACTGGACCATCTTGGAACTGGGGAAGTGGGGTGGCGCCGGGCAAATGCGCCTGTCGGCGCTAAGGCCACTCGTAGTGGCTGAAGTTGGAGCCCGGGGCATAAGACCCGGCGCCACCTTCAGTATAGACCACGTGAGGGGTCCCGCGCCTTTGTCGAGTGTCTTCCGGAGGGGGGTAACTCTGGTAGATCTGCCCCGGTTCACAGTAGGCTAGAAGCATGTTTGAGATTCCTGAAGACCTACCTTTAAGGTTAGGCGCATTAGCTTGGTTAGTTGGCCACTGGCAGGGGTGGGGCATGCAGATGGAAGAAGTGTTGCCTTCCCCGGACAGTGATGGAGAAGATTCGGATGACACGCTGGTAGAGAAACCTATCATTCAGGATGTGGAAGCCCAGATTGTGGGTGAACAGTTACGTATGCGTATATCCAATTTTGCTGCTCACTATCAGGGGGAAGTGGATCCCATGTGGACAGCGGAGGAAGCGTTGGAACACTTGGAGCCTGGGGAGCTGTTACGGGAAGAAACACTGTATTGGAATGTGACCTCCCCCCTGGCTGTGATGCCCATCGACCCAGATGAAACTCGCGAGCTGCGTGCCGTCAGTTCGGACACGGAAGGTTTCGCGGTGCTGTGGGCGGGTGTGGCCATGGGCCCCAGGTTGCGTTTGGAGTCGGATGGGGTGGCAAGAAGCCCCGACGCGAAACCGGTGGACCACTTTTCCAGGATGTTTGGTCTGGTAGCTGGTGAGCTGATGTGGGCGTCGGAAGCAAAAATTGGGGAAGAAGATTTTGAGGTGGAATACTCTGCGCGCCTGCAGCGGGTAACCAGCTCGGGTGGGGCGGACGTTGCTGACTAGTAGCGGACTACCCCAACAGATGCTGCGGGCCAAACCGGTGCTTGAAGAGGAGGGGCCCAATGAGGGGTTGCCCCTGCATTTTGGTTTACCCACACGTGAACAAGAGGCGCTAGTGCAGGGCCGGGGCGTAACATTTTTGGGCGAGGTCGGCACCGTCACCATCACGGGAACCGATCGACTGTCGTGGATAACTAGCCTGTCCACCCAAATGGTGGACGACCTGGTGCCTGGAGTGGGGCAGGAAATCCTGTTTTTAGACGCCCAGGGACGCATCGAGTTTCAGGCGGCCATGATTGATGACGGCTCCACCGCGTGGCTGTTCACCGCCAACCAGGAAGCCGCAAACTTAGCCCAGTTTCTGCAGTCCATGCAGTTCATGTTGGACGTGGAAGTAACGGACCGCACCGGCGACTTTGCTGGTTTCCTCACCGCCAACGAAGGTGAGGGAACGCCCCTACTGGAAGGGGATGAACATCCGGTTCTGGTTTGGAACGACCCGTGGCCAGGCCCAGTTGCCGGGGGCGCGCAGTATTTCCAGGGTGACCACCCTGGGGAAGAAACCCGTTTTCGCCTGTACGTTGTAAGAACCGAAGATAAAGACAGTTTCTATTCCGCTTTACAAAAATCTGTGGCGGCCAGAAGCGCAGACGCTGGGCGAGTCCGCGGGGACCTAGTCCCCGTAGGTTTGTTGGCGGCAGAGGCGGCGCGGATAGCCGCGTGGCGTCCCCTGCTGACAGCGGAAGGCGATGAACGTTTGCTCCCTGCGGAAGCGGATTGGTTACGGACCGCGGTTCGCTCCTCCTCCGGCTGCTACCGGGGACAGGAATCGGTGGCTCGCATCCTCAACTTGGGGAAACCCCCACGCCGCCTGGTCTTCCTCCAACTGGACGGCTCAGTTGGGGAGCTCCCCAAAAAGGGCGACACAGTTGAATTAGCCGGGGAAGAGGTCGGTGTTGTCACCTCTGCCGGTCAGGATTACATCATGGGCCCCATCGCCCTCGCCCTGGTTAAACGAAACTTGGACCCTGACGAACAGCTAAACATTGGGATGGTGGCAGCCAGCCAGGAAACCATTGTTCCCGTGGATGGGCGCAGCGACCATGCTCCTAGCGAACGTCCGGGCTTAGGTTTGCGCAAACTGGGCGGCCCGAGTGGTAGCCGTGGGGGAAGCGGTGGTCTTTCCAGCGGGTTGCGATGAGGGCGGTTGTACAACGCGCACTGCAGGCCAGTGTGAAAGTTGACGGGCAGGTAGTCGGGGAAATTACACGACCAGGCCTGGTGGCTTTGGTGGGCGTACACAAAGAGGACGGCCCCGCAGACGCCCAGAAAATAGCTCAGAAACTGGCGTCTCTACGCATTTTGGAGGGCGATGTTTCTGTGGTGGAAGCGGGCGCGCCAATACTGGTGGTCAGTCAGTTCACCCTGTATGGAAAAACAAAAAAGGGTACTAAACCTTCCTGGTCGGATGCGGCTGCCGGCCCGGTGGCCCAGCCTCTAGTCGACCAGGTTGTGCGAGAGTTAGATGCCTTGGGTGTGGAAACCGCAACCGGCCAGTTTGGGGCCATGATGAACGTTTCCCTGGTCAACAATGGTCCCTTCACGGTGATTGTGGAAACCAGGTAGCACCACGCCTACAGCGAAACTGGTACCGACAGGGGGCTGTCGTTGTTTAGGGTGGAACTAGGAAGGCACTTGGTGACCAAAACTTAGAGGGGATCTGCAATGTTTGAACGGTTTACGGACCGGGCCAGACGGGTAATAGTGTTAGCTCAAGAGGAAGCCCGTGGACTGAAGCACAACTACATTGGTACGGAACACTTACTGCTTGGCCTTGTGCATGAAGGTGAAGGTGTGGCAGCCAAAGCGCTGGAAATGTCCGATGTTGATTTGGAAGAGACCCGAGAAACCATCATTGAACTGATCGGGCAGGGAGAGAAGCCCGTTGACGGGCACATACCCTTCACGCCCCGAGCGAAACGGGTTTTTGAGCTTTCCTTCCGCGAGGCCCTGCAGTTGGGGCACAACTATATTGGTACCGAACATTTACTGTTGGGCCTACTGAAAGAGGGCGACGGTGTTGCCGCCCAAGCGTTACACAAAATGGAAGCTGACCCGGCAAAAATTCGTAAATCAGTTATGCAACTGTTGCAGGGTTACCAAACCCACGGTGAGGGCCGTGAATCAGTTGGAACTGCCGGCTCCCCCGTGCGTGATAAAGAACGAGGGAACTCTGCCCTGCTTGAACAGTTTGGTCGCAATCTGACTCAGGCTGCGCGGGAAGGGAAGCTGGACCCTGTTATTGGCCGGCGCACCGAAATGGAGCGGGTCATGCAGGTGCTTTCCCGCCGCACCAAAAACAACCCGGTTTTGATTGGCGAACCCGGTGTTGGTAAAACCGCTGTGGTGGAAGGTTTAGCCCAAGCAATCGTTCAAGGTGACGTGCCGGAAACAATCAAGGGTAAACAGATTTACAGCCTGGACATGGGTTCCCTGGTTGCCGGTTCCAGGTACCGGGGGGACTTTGAGGAACGGTTGAAGAAGGTCCTCAAAGAGATACGGACCAGGGGAGACATTATCGTGTTTGTGGATGAGATCCACACACTGGTTGGGGCAGGAGCGGCAGAAGGGTCGATTGATGCCGCACAAATGCTCAAACCGATGTTAGCGCGGGGTGAACTCCAAACTGTTGGAGCCACCACTTTGGATGAGTACCGCCAGCACATCGAAAAGGATGCTGCTCTGGAACGGCGTTTCCAACCTGTGAAGGTGGACGAACCTTCCCTTGACGACACGGTGGGGATTTTGAAGGGCCTGCGGGACCGTTACGAAGCGCACCACCGGGTAATCATCACGGATGAGGCGATCGAGGCGGCTACCACGTTGGCTGACCGTTACGTTTCCGATCGGTATCTGCCGGACAAGGCGATCGACCTGATGGACGAGGCGGGTGCCCGCTTGCGGATTAGGCGAATGACTGCGCCACCGGAGTTGCGGGAATTGGATGAGAAGATTGCGGAGCTGCGGGAGGCAAAGGAAGCGGCAATCGATAACCAGGACTTTGAGGTCGCAGCGGAACTGCGGGATCAGGAGCAGAGTCTAATCACTGAACGGCAGGATCAGGAAAGTCAGTGGCGCGAGTCTGGTGACGAGGAGATTACCGAAGTCACCGAGGAAGAGATCGCGGAAGTTCTCGCCATGGCTACGGGTATTCCCGTGGTGAAGTTAACGGAGACCGAAACCACGAAGCTGCTGACCATGGAAGAGGAGATGCATAAGCGCATCATTGGGCAGAATGAGGCCGTGACCGCACTGGCGCAGTCGATTCGCCGTTCACGGGCAGGTTTGAAGGACCCGAACCGTCCGGGTGGGTCGTTCATTTTTGCTGGTCCAACAGGTGTGGGTAAAACTGAGTTAGCGAAAACTTTGGCTGAGTTCCTTTTTGGGGATGAGGACGCCCTCATCCAGTTGGACATGTCAGAGTTCTCGGAGAAGCACACATCTTCTCGCCTGTTTGGTGCCCCTCCCGGATATGTGGGTTACGACGAGGGTGGACAGTTGACGGAGAAAGTGCGCCGCCGCCCGTTTTCGGTGGTCCTCTTTGATGAGGTGGAGAAAGCGCATCCTGATATTTTCAACTCTCTTCTGCAGATTTTGGAGGAGGGACGTCTTACGGATTCCCAGGGTCGCAAGGTTGACTTTAAGAACACGGTCATTTTGATGACCACGAACTTGGGGACCAGGGATATCAATAAGGGTGTGATGACCGGTTTCCAAAGTGCGGACTCTTTGACACATGACTATTCACGTATGAAGGCGAAGGTGAACGAGGAACTGAAGCAGCATTTCCGTCCCGAGTTTTTGAACCGGGTGGATGATGTGGTTGTGTTCCCACCGTTGACGCAGGACGATATTCGCCAGATTGTTGATCTGATGATTGCTCGTTTGGCAACCAGGATGGAAGATCAGGGGATGGGTTTACAGCTCACGGATGAGGCTAGGGATTTACTGGCTGAACGTGGCTACGACCCGGTTCTTGGTGCCAGGCCGTTGCGTAGGGTCATTCAGAGGGATATTGAGGACGCCATTTCGGAACGGATTCTGTATGGTTCGGTTGCCCCAGGTGACGTGGTCACTGTGGGCGTGCAGCAGGTGGAGGGGACTCCCGAGTTCTCTTTCAATGGGGAGGTAGAGCTAATCAAGGAGCTACCATCCGTTCCTGAACCCACACAACTGACATAGGGGACACGACTGGCATAGGGTCTGTCGTGTAGACCTCAACTTGGGCTTTGCCGTAGCCGACAGCGCTGCGTGTTGTTACTCTGGGGGCGTCGATAGAGGGTAGCAACGATGCTGACAGCTAGAACACGGAGTGAGCCAATGGTGGTCAAATACGTTTACGACTTTGCGCAGGGCGACAAGGAACAGAAGGATCTGTTGGGCGGGAAGGGTGCCAACCTGGCAGAAATGTTCAACTTGGGCCTACCGGTTCCCCCAGGTTTCACCATTACTACTGAGGCGTGCCGTTTTTATTTGCAGAACGGTTATGTGCCTGACGTGTTGGCCGACCAGGTGACGCTGGGTTTGCAGGATGTTGAGGCCGCTATGGGGCGGTCGCTGGGTGATGCTGAAGATCCACTGTTGTTGTCTGTCCGGTCGGGGGCTAAGTTTTCTATGCCGGGCATGATGGAAACGGTGTTGAACATTGGTTTGAATGACCGGTCGGTTGTGGGGTTGGCGAACACTTCGGGTGATGAACGTTTTGCGTGGGATTCTTACCGGAGGCTGATCCAAATGTTTGGTGCCACCGTCATGGGTGTTGATGGGACGCTATTTGCGCTCGCCCTCGACAATTTGAAGGAAGAACGTGGCGTGGCTTTGGATACGGAGCTGACCGCGGAGGATTTGCGTGAGCTTGTTGACCGGTTCCAGCGGATTGTAGTGGATGAGACTGGGCAGGAAGTGCCGCAGGATCCGCGGGAGCAGTTGGATATGGCAATTGTTGCCGTTTTCCGGTCGTGGAATACGCCTAGAGCCCACATTTATAGGAGGCGGGAGCGGATTCCGCATGATTTGGGGACCGCCGTGAATGTGCAGGCAATGGTGTTTGGGAACATGGGGGATACGTCTGGGACGGGTGTTTGTTTCACTCGGGATCCCTCTACGGGCAGTCAGGGTGTTTATGGCGATTATTTGATGAACGCTCAGGGTGAGGATGTGGTGGCGGGGATCCGTAACACGCAGCCTTTGCAGGAGTTAGCTGGCGATGATCGGGTTTCTTACGATGAGTTGCTGGAGATAATGGTGCGGTTGGAGGAGCACTATCAGGATGTGTGTGACATTGAGTTCACGATTGAGCGTGGCAAGTTGTGGATGCTGCAAACCCGGGTGGGTAAACGTACGGCGGCTGCGGCTTTCCGGATTGCGGTGCAGCTTGTGGATGAGGGCTTGATCTCTCAGGATCAAGCGTTGCTGCGGGTGACGGGTGAGCAGTTGACGCAGTTGATGTTCCCGCAGATTGATGGTTCTGCCCATAAGGAGCTGGTGGCTCGGGGTATGGCTGCTTCACCGGGTGCTGCGGGTGGGCGGATCGCGTTTAATAACGAGCAGGCGGAAGGGTTGGCGGCGCAGGGTGAGAATGTGATTTTGGTGCGCCGGGAAACGAACCCCGAGGATTTGCCGGGCATGGTCGCTGCGCAGGGTGTTTTGACGGCACGTGGTGGGAAAACTTCGCATGCTGCTGTAGTGGCTCGCGGTATGGGCACTACTTGTGTTGTTGGGGCGGACGAGCTGGTCATTGATGCGGACGCGGGAACTATGAGGGTGGGTGAGCGGGTTTTCACGGGAGAAGACGTCATTACTATTGACGGTTCGACGGGTGAAGTTTTTGCGGGTGAGGTTCCGGTGAAGGAGTCTCCTGTTACTACCTACTTGTTGGAGGGCAGAGAGGCTGGTTTGGCTGCGGCGGGGGACAGTCAGGATAGTCGTGATTTGGTGGAGGCGGTGGATCGTCTGTTGACTCATGCTGACGCCGTGCGGCATTTGGGGGTGCGGGCCAATGCGGATACGCCGCTTGATTCTCAGCGGGCCATCGAGTTTGGGGCTGAGGGTATTGGCTTGACCCGTACGGAGCACATGTTTTTGGGGGAGCGGCGTGAGCTGGTGGAGAGGGTGATTTTGTCGCCGCAGGGCTCGCCGGAGCGGGAGGGGGCTTTGCAGCGTTTGGGGGAGTTGCAGAAGTCTGACTTCTTGGAGATGCTGCGGGTGATGGATGGTAAGCCGATGACTGTCCGTTTGATTGATCCGCCTTTGCATGAGTTTTTGCCGGATTTGACGGAGTTGGAAGTTGAGTTGGCTGTGGCGGAGGCTAAGGGCGAGCAGGTTGATCCCCATTTGGTGACGCTTTTGGAGGAGGTGCGTTCTTTGGCGGAGTCGAACCCAATGCTTGGTTTGCGGGGGGTCCGTTTGGCTTTGTACATGCCGGAGTTGGTGTTGGTGCAGGGCCGGGCGATTGCGGAGGCGGCTTGTGAGTTGAAGAAGGGGGGTGGGGATCCGCAGCCGGAGATCATGGTTCCTTTGGTTGCTTCCGTGCGGGAACAGCAGGTGGTGCGCGAACGTTTGCAGCCGGAGATTCAGGCGGCGCGGGAGCGTTCGGGTGTTGATTTGGATATCCCGATTGGGACCATGGTGGAGTTGCCCCGAGCAGCTTTGACTGCTGATGATATTGCGCGTGAGGCCGATTTCTTCTCTTTTGGCACTAACGATTTGACGCAGACTGTTTGGGGTTTTTCTCGCGATGATGTGGAGGGCACGTTTTTCCCTCTATATATAGAGGAGGGCGTGTTTTCGTCTTCTCCTTTTGGCACCTTGGATGTTGCGGGTGTTGGCCAGTTGGTGGAGCAGGGGGCCCGTTTGGGGCGTCGCACTAAACCGGAGTTGAAGTTGGGTGTGTGTGGCGAGCATGGTGGGGATCCGGAGTCTATCCATTTCTTTGATCAGGTGGGTTTGGATTATGTTTCGTGTTCCCCGTTTCGGGTGCCTGT
>CAYFPY010000020.1:12635-23997 GCA_964345125.1 uncultured Actinomyces sp. | reverse complement strand
CCTGCGACCCCTTGACCCCCAGTCAAGTGCGCTACCAAGCTGCGCCACAGCCCGTATGTTGAACTATCTGATTCTACGACTGGTTGCAGATTACTTCAAATTACGTATCCCCCACCTGTCCCATAATGGACATAATCTGCGCGACCACCTCATCTAGAGACAAGTCAGTAGAATCTATCTGTACCACCCCTTGTACGGGCTCTGTGAAGTTCGAGACCTGCGAATCACGCATGTCGCGATCGTGAACTGCTTGCCTCGTTGAATCAAGCAGCTCGGGTGTCACTTTGCCGTAAAGTTCCTGTGTACGCCTCCGTAAGCGAACTTCCGGATCCGCACTCAACAGAATTCTTACATCGGCCTCTGGGCAAACAACCGTACCCACATCACGCCCCTCAGCCACCATGCCTCTTCCTTCTGAACGGGCCTGAAGCATTATGGAGCGTTGCTCTTGGACCATCCATTCCCGTAACTCGGGGTGAGCAGCGACTGTAGAAACAATCTCAACTACCTCTTCTGCCCGTAGGGCAGCTGTCACATCCTGGGTCCCTAAGTAAAACCTCGGGGAATCCACCGTGCCACCTGTCCTGAAATCCATTTTCTTAGCGACCGCCACTACTGCAGCTGCATCCACCAAATCGACGCCAGCTTCCAAGCAGCTAAGAGCCAATGCTCTATACATTGCACCGGTGTCCAAATAGTCAATCTGAGCAAGTCGAGCCAAGTGTTTGGCCGCCGTGGACTTACCTGAGCCAGAAGGGCCATCGATGGCGACTAGAACCCCGGGTCCGCTCACCGGTAAGGCAGAGCCACCAAGTGGCACCGCCTCCCCTGTCCTGTCTTCAGCCATGCATATCCCTTCTAGCGGATGTCTTTGCCCGCGATGCGCCAGCCGCGCTTTTCCAGTTCCTGTTCTGCAAGATCCAATTTGCTCGGGTCAACCTGGATTCGGGCTAACCCAACTGGTTGCCGCGCAGAATGCTCCAAACTAAGGTCTTCTATGTTGATGTCAGCTGCACCCAGGTCGCCAAAAAGTCTACCTAGTTCGCCCGGCTCGTCCGGTACCAGCACTTCGAGAGAGCCCCATCTGCGAGGTGACCCGCCATGCTTACCTGGTATTCTAGCCACCCCCAAATTCCCTGCCGTCACCAAGGCACTAATTGCTCCAGCTGCGCCTGGCGGTACCGGTAGGTCTTCGCCTGCCCCAGGTCCCGCCAATTTGGATAGCAGGTTGTCTAGGTCTGCCTGCACCTGGGCTAACAAGGCGGCCACAGGTCCCGCATTACCAGCAACAATTGCGGTCCAAAGTCCAGGATCAGAACCAGCGATTCTAGTCATGTCGCGCAAACCTTGACCGGCTAAAGCTAAGGCCTCCTCCTGCGCGTCCACAAGCCTCGCCGAAAGTAAGCTGGAAAATAGCTGAGGGATGTGGGAGACAAGAGCAACCGCCTGGTCGTGCTCCTGTGCACCCAGAATTGTTGGAACAGCACCCAGATCAGAAACCAGGTTGCGGGCGGTCAAAACTGCCGCGTCACTCGACCATTTTGTAGGCACAATAACCCAAGGGCGGCCATGGAAAAGGTCACCGACAGCGTGGCTGGCACCCGAGCGTTCTCTTCCCGACATTGGGTGGGAGCCCACGAACCTGGATAATGCCTCCTCAGCCGACCTAGATCCTGAATTACTAGCAAGGACATTTTCTTCAACATCTTTGAAAACTGCGAGCTTAACGGAAGCAACGTCCACCACCAATGCTTCGGGATAGTCACTGAGGGCTTGAGCCACTACGGTGCCGAGCACATCCGGTGGCGTAGCAACAATCACCAGTTGTGGATCAGTGTCGCGATCAACCTGTGCCAGAGGGATTCCCGCCCCCATGTCACTGGCTAACGCCAGCGCTGTTGGCGATGGATCAGACAGCCAGACGTCGACGTTAAGGGTGCGCAGTGCAAGGGCAATCGAGGTGCCAATCAGCCCAGTCCCGACAACAAGAACAGGACCCTCCACGGAGGATCGGTCCGAAACTATCACTAGAGATCCACCTCTTCGTAGAGCGCCGTCAATTCGGGCCCTCGTATCCTGCGCAGATCACCCTGTTTCAACCGATCTAAAGAGACTGCTCCAAAGCGGGTCCGTACTAGTTCGCGAACAGGAAACCCAATTTGTTCCATCACTCTGCGAACCACCCGGTTTCGCCCCTCATGTAATGTAATCTCAACTGTCGTTATGTCGCCGAACTGTTCCTTCACCTTGAAACTATCGACCTGAACGGGGCCATCGTCCAGCTCTATTCCCCGCAATAACTCTTTACGAACGAAGGGTTTTACTTGGCCGTGGACACGAGCCACATAGGTTTTAGGGACCTCGTAACTAGGGTGGGCTAACCTGTTAGCCAGCTCACCGTCATTCGTCAGCAGAAGCAGGCCGGAGGTGTCAACATCGAGCCGGCCCACGTGGTAGAGGCGCTGAGGATAGTCCTGAAGGTAATCCCCCAATGAGGATCTGCCCTCTGGATCATCCATGGTTGAAACCACTCCCACTGGTTTGTTGAAAGCGACCACTGCCTTCTTAGTTGAGTCAACAGAGATACGCTTTCCATCGACGGCCACTACTTGGGTGTCCGGATCGACTCTGGTTCCCTGCTTGCGTACCTGGTTCCCATCAACGGTTACTCTGCCCTGATTGATGAGCGCTTCGGAAGCTCTTCGGGATGCTACGCCCGCCTGGGATAACACTTTTTGCAGGCGCACACCCCCTGCCACGTGTGGATCATCCACCATATCTACATGTCCTTCAATTCCGCTGCTAGAGTTTCCACACTATCTTGTCCAGGCACGTAAGGGGCCAACGCTGGCAAATCCTCGAGCGAATCTACACCAACCATGGCCAGGAAATGCGTAGTCGTGCGGAACAGGTGGGCTCCCGTAACGGAAACACCATCCTCCTGCACCAGGTCACGAGATACCAGGGTCCGGAGAACACCATCCACGTTAACTCCCCGTATGCGCGCCAATTGAGCCCGCGTGACGGGCTGTCGGTAGGCCACTATTGCCAGAGTTTCCAAGGCGGCTTTAGAAAGGGTCGATGTGTCAGTCCCCACCACAAATCGCCCAACCCAAGGTGCCCAATCACTGCGGGAATAAACCCGGTACCGGCCATCTACCGCACGCAATTCAAAGCCCCTACGCGGTCCGCTCAAGGCACCGTCGTAATCAAGCACCAAAGTTTGCAGGGCCTGTTGCACAGCTGCAAGATCGCAACCAGTTGCATCCGCGAGGTCCTGCGGTGAAACTGGTTCCGAAGCCACCATCAAAATGGCCTCCAATGCCGGAACTAACTGCTCAGAGTCCAACGCACTATCCACTCCAAGTCACCTCCAGAAGTCCTAGGGGTTCATCCTGGTGAAAAAGAATTTTGCCACCGCGGTACAGCTCCAATAGTGCAAGGAACCGCGTAACCACCACTGGCAGTTCGGGGTCGCTGCCGACGATATCAGAGAAGGTCATGGTGCCTGCCCCCTGCAAAGCTGAAGCTACCAGCGCCAACTGTTCCTGGAAGGAAACGGCTGGTGTTGCGACGTGACTCGCCTCATCCGGACGCACCGGCTCGAACAGTATCGCCGCAGCTATGTTCGCCATATCGTGGGCCGACGCCGTCCATCTGAGTTCAGGTAACATAGCAGCGAAATGGGGCTCTAAAGGAACGCTCCGAGGGAAAGCCCCCGCATACCGCTCCCAACGTTCTTGCAAGTACCCACCGACCTCTTGGAAGGCCCGGTACTGCAGCAACCGTGAAAAGAGGAGGTCCCTGGCCTCCAGGTCCTCATCGGTGGCATCATCTTCCCCAAGCTTGTTAGGGAGAAGGGCGGCCGCTTTCATTTGGATGAGAGTTGCCGCAACAACCAGGAAGTCAGTGGCCGATGACAGGTCGGGATATTGCCGCAGGTAATGAAGGAACTCATCCGTGACCGAAGCCAATGCGACTTCGGTCAGATCCATTTCTTTGCGGGCAATCAGGCGGAGAAGCAGGTCGAACGGTCCATTGAAGTTCTCCAAGCTCACATCAAAATCTCGAAGAGAAACAGGACCGAACGAGGCTTCATTCACTGCCTCAGGCTGGGCACTCATGGCAGCTTAGGGAACTTCACCGCGTGCCACCACTTCCCTGGCTAGCTGCCTGTAAGCCTTCGCTCCGGCATGTGAAGACGCGTAGGTGATAATCGGTTCCGTGGCAACAGAGGCGTCCGGGAACTTCACCGCGCGCCTAATCTGTGTCTCGTAGAGTAGGTCGCCGAAGGTTTCTCGAAGCCTGGTCAACACCTCTTTGGAGTGCAAGGTCCGCGCATCAATCATTGTGGGAACAATGCCATCAATTTTCAGGCGCGGGTTGATCCTGTCCCGAACCGTTTCTATTGTTTCAACCAGAAGTGCAACCCCCCGCAAAGCGAAAAACTCAGCTGAAACAGGTATGAGTACCCCGTGAGATGCCGTCAGGGCGTTGACGGCCAGCAGCCCAAGAGAGGGCTGACAGTCAATGATGATTACATCGTATTCATCTTCAACCTGTCGCAGTACACGAGCCAGTGCAGATTCCCTAGCCACTTCATTGACAAGCTGCAGTTCTGCGGCAGACAGGTCGATATTGGCTGGCAACACCTGCAAATTATCGTGATAGGTGGGCTGTATTGCATCTCTCGTGGACAGTTTGCTGTCCAAGAGCAGATTGTAGACAGTTGTGTCTAGGTCCAAGGCGTTGATGCCAAGCCCAACTGATGCCGCCCCTTGCGGATCAAAGTCCACCAGTAAAACCTTGCGTCCATACTCTGCTAGAGCAGCACCAAGATTTATTGCAGTCGTCGTTTTTCCAACCCCACCCTTCTGGTTACACATGGCGATGATCCGGGCAGGGCCATGTTCCTGCAGAGGTGGGGGAATTGGGAACTCTTCCTCACCTTGCACTTGGACAAGGGACAGCTGAAACTCTTCGCTCACAAAACAATTCTAGCGGGCGAAAGCTTTTTTGGGGGCTAAGCGCGCGGATGAGTTGATCGGAACACCTCATCGAGCACGTGGTTCGACAACTTTGTGTAGATTTGCGTAGTGGTTACCGACGAGTGCCCCAGCAGTTCCTGGACTTCGCGGACCGATGCCCCACCTTCTAGAAGATGTGTGGCAAAGGAGTGCCGCAGGCTGTGGGGCGACACCCCTTTCGGCAGACCAGCATTTTCTCGGGCGCGATCGAAGGCTTCCCAAGCGGATTGCCGTGAAAGGGGTCTTCCTCGCAGATTCACGAACACCGCAGCAGTCCCTGACCCTTTTTGCACGAGGGAGGGTCGTTCTCCCGCAAGGTAGTTCTTTAATGCATTCACAGCATAGGTCCCCAGAGGCACCAAACGTTCTTTCCTTCCCTTCCCGTAAAAACGGATCAGAGGCACTTCACCGTCCAGTTCCAGATCGTCCACCACCAGTGCAACCGCTTCCGACACTCGTGCACCCGTTGCGTATAAAACTTCTAAAAGGGCCAAGTCCCTGCGGGCCACTGGACCGGTTTGCGGGGTACTCGACAGCAGCGAGGCCACCTGGTCAACGGTCAGAGAGTCCGGCAGGTTCTCCTGTCGTTTTGGAGGTGCAGCGTTAGCGGTGGGATTAGTAGGAACCAGCCCCTCTCTGATTGCCCACCGGTAAAAGGACCGTACTGCAGCCAAAATGCGAGCTATTGAAGACGGTGCCAAGGCTGGCCTTTGTGCTGACCCTTCAGCCAGGAAAGTCACGAACTGTTCCACGGTCTTTTCTGTTGCCTGCAGCCAGGTGTCGCCTGTATGGGCCTCCAGGTAGGATGCATACTTGCGCAGATCTCGCCTGTAGTTGTCCACGGTATGAACAGATGCACCCTCGGAGAGGCGCAAATCGTCCAAAAACCAGTCAATTTCGTCAAAATATCCCATAACTACATCGTTGCAGAGTTCAGGGTGAGTAGGGTAATGATTAGCAAACCGCAAAAAGAAGGAGGACAAACGAATGAGTTTCCAGTGGGATGATCGTGATGACCAGGCCATCACCTTGGCTAAAACACTTTCGGCTGACGCTGTTGAGAATGCGGGATCAGGTCACCCTGGCGCCCCAATATCTTTAGCGGCCGCCGCCTACTTGCTTTATCAAAGGCACATGCGGTTTGACCCTCGGGATCCGGAATGGATCGGACGGGACAGGTTCGTCCTTTCTGCGGGACATGCATCCTTGTTGCAGTACATCCAGTTGTACTACGCCGGCAGTGGCCTTGAGCTGGAGGATTTGAAACAGTTCCGGACGTTTGGGTCCAAAACACCAGGGCACCCGGAACTTGGGCACACCGCAGGCGTGGAAGTAACGACGGGGCCCCTGGGAACGGGATTTGCCGCAGCGGTTGGAATGGCAATGGCGTCGCGAAGAGAGCACGGACTGTTCGATCCTGACACGGCCATGGAAGATTCGCCGTTCGATTACAACGTTTACGTCATTGCAGGTGATGGCTGCATGCAGGAGGGCGTGACATCAGAGGCAGCGTCTCTTGCCGGCACTCAGGAGTTAGGGAACCTTGTCGTTATTTATGACGATAATCAGATCAGTATTGAGGACGACACGTCGATTTCCTTCAATGAGGACGTACTCAAGAGGTTCGAGGCCTATGGTTGGCACACCGATCGTGTTGACTGGCGCAACGCTGGTGGTCCCGGTGAGTACAAGGAAGATGTTTCTGCCCTGAACGATGCCTTGAATCGGGCTATAGCGGTAAAAGACAAGCCTAGTTTGATTGCCCTGTCGACAATCATCGGGTGGCCAACACCGGGCAAGATGGATACGGGTGGCATACACGGGGCAGCCTTAGGGGCGGAGGCCCTCTCTGGCCTCAAACAGGAGCTGGGTGTAGATCCGAACGCAATGTTTGACGTGGATGAGTCTATCGTTGAACACACGCGTTCCAATGCGCTGAAGCGAGCGGAGCAAGCCCGTGACGCTTGGGAAATTCTGTTCCGCAGGTGGGCTGAAGAAAACCCTGACGGCGTGAAACTTCTACACAGGCTACGGAAAGGATTCCTCCCCGACGGCTTGGCAGATGCTCTTCCCCACTTTGAGGAGGGAAAAGCATTGGCTACCCGCGCAGCCTCCGGGGAGGTGATCAACTCTATTGCTGGCGTCATGCCCGAGCTCTGGGGTGGCTCAGCGGATCTAGCGGGGTCAAATAACACGTTGATCAAGGGCGAAGATTCCTTTTTCCCTGAGAAACGGAACTCGAAAGAGTTTACGGGCAACATCTTCGGACGTAACCTACACTTCGGGGTTCGGGAACACGGCATGGGTGCCATTATGAACGGGATGGCTGCCGACGGGCTGACCCGCGTGTACGGCGGTACCTTCTTCGTTTTCGCTGATTTTATGCGTGGTGCGGTACGTTTGGCGGCCCTGATGGATCTGCCGGTCATCTACGTGTGGACTCATGACTCCATAGGTGTTGGGGAGGATGGGCCGACTCACCAACCAGTTGAGCACCTGACAGCGTATCGGGCCATCCCCAATTTGGCTGTGGTGCGGCCTGCGGATGCCGCTGAGACTGCTCAGGCTTGGCTGGGCGTTTTGGAGCGCCGCTCCCCCGCTGCTCTGATACTTTCACGCCAAAACGTGCCTAACCCCCCTCGGGGCGAAGGTACCGATTTGGCTGATGCGCAGGGTGTGCGGCGCGGCGCCTACGTGTTGGCGGACACCGTTGGGCAACCTGACGTTATCCTGCTAGCTTCGGGATCAGAAGTGCAGCATGCGCTGGCAGCACGGCAGCTTCTTGCCGAGCAGAACGTGGCGGCAAGGGTTGTGTCTGTACCGTCGCTGGAGTGGTTCCAGCAGCAGGACTCAGACTATCGGGAAGAGGTTCTTCCGCCTGCTGTCAGAGCCCGGGTGTCTGTGGAGGCCGGATTGGCGTTGCCATGGGCTCCCTTGCTT
Source organism: uncultured Actinomyces sp. (assembly GCA_964345125.1). Classification (GTDB taxonomy): domain Bacteria; phylum Actinomycetota; class Actinomycetes; order Actinomycetales; family Actinomycetaceae; genus Scrofimicrobium. The sequence goes on along the minus strand of CAYFPY010000020.1, from coordinate 16,030 downwards.
GGTGAGGCCGGCCGGTCTGTTTCCATTGAGTCGTTTGGCGCACCGGGTGCTGGCGACGTTTTGTTTGAGGAATTCAATATAACTCCGGAGGCGGTTGTGGCTGCTGCCGAAGAGAGCATTGCTGCCGCTAAATAATCGGGTTGCGGCAGCCGAAAAGGGGCCGGATCGCTGGACGCTTTGTCCGATCCGGCCCCTTTTTGGGTTCTTGGTTTGCAGCTCTACCGCTGCGCGCACTCACTGCCTAGTAGTAGAAGCGGATAAGTAGCCCGTAGGCGATTATTGCGAGCGCCCACACCACTAGGATTGCGACCGTAAGGCGATTAAGGTTTTTCTCAGCCACACCTGAGGAGCCGGCGCTAGAAGAGATTCCCCCACCGAACATTTCTGACAGTCCACCCCCACGACCTTTGTGCATCAGCACGGTAAAGATCAACAGCAAGCTGGAGATAACGATGAGAACGATCATCGAGATCCTAATTATTTCCACTGTGTGCCTCATCCTCAAACTAATTAAAATTGAACTCTTGGTTCCGGTGATAACCCATGGTAACCCGTTTCCGGTTCCAAGGGCGGATTGAAAATGGGAAACAGGACACACCTCACCGATCTGTGGTTTGAACACTCACCTACGGGTACCGGTCTGGCCGTTATCTTCAGTTAGCTGCAGATGCTTCTTGCTCCAGAAATGCTGCCACCAGCGGCCCGAACTGATCGAATTCGATGAGGAACCCGTCATGACCACTGTGGGAGTTTACCCACTGCACGGGTAGTCCCCCAGGAGCCCCGGCAGCTATTTCCTCAGATTCCTCTGGTAAGCACAGGCGATCTGAGTCCACTCCGACCACCTTGGTTGCTGCCTGAATTCGATTCAAGGCCGCCTCTGTTCCTCCCCTGCCACGGCCAACGTCATGGGACATGAAAGCCTCCGTGAGAACGAGATACGAGTTGGCATCAAAGCGATAAACGAACTTATTTCCCTGATGTTCCAGGTAGGACTGCACCGCGTACCTGCCACCCCGCCACGGGTCCTCCACCCCTTGAGGCATCTGGCCGAATCGAGTTTCCAGCTCTTCTGCTGACCTGTAGGTGGTCTGGGCAATTTGACGCGCAATAGATAGCCCCCTATGGGGGCCCTGGCCAGCGGGTGCCTCGTAGTAGTTACCTTCACGGTAGTTCAGGTCCCAGGTTATGGCCGCTATCTGCGTGTGAGCCCATGCAATTTGGTCCGCGCTTGTTCGTGCCGTTGTTGCCACCGCCAATACCCGCTCAACTTCTTCAGGTGCCATAATCGCCCACTCGAGCGCCCTCATACCACCCAGGGAACCCCCAATTACCAACGCCCATTTGGACACTCCTAGGTGCTCCATGAGGGGCAATTCGGAGGCCACAGTGTCCCGGATGGTCAGAAATGGGAACTCAGGTCCCCACCGTTTTCCTTCAGCAGTGAACGAGGCCGGTCCGGTGGAACCCTGGCAGCCCCCAAGAACGTTTGGAGCGACCACAAAATACTTATTCGTGTCCAAAGGGGCCCCGGGCCCAATCATGTCAGTCCACCATCCCGGCGTGGGATGGCCCGGCTCGACCTCGCCCGCAATATGACTATCCCCAGTTAGCGCATGCAAAACTAGGACAGCATTATCGCCTTGCTCGTTGAGTGTCCCCCACGTCTCGTAGGCAAGCGTGTACTCGGGAAGCAGCCCACCTGCCTCCAACTGCAGAGGACCACCTACGTAGAAATTCCTATTCCCGATCGGGTCGCCTGGTTGCCAGGCCCCCGTGGCTGGGGCCAGTTTCATCCCCCTACACCCTTCCCTTCGTGTACTACGCACGCTTATACGGATGCGGGTCGTTCGGCCGCTTCGTTCGCGGCAGCAAACCCTTTGTCTAGGTCAGACAGAATGTCGTCAATGTGCTCAATGCCCACCGACAAACGCACCAAGCCCGGTGAAACTCCCGCTTTTAGTTGCTCTTCCGCAGTGAGTTGAGCGTGCGTGGTTGATGCCGGATGGACCACCAGTGAGCGGACATCGCCCAAATTAGCCACGTTCGAGTGCAGCTGCAAGGCGGAAACAAAGGCGTTACCTGCCTCTACCCCACCTTTGATGTCGAAGGCTACAATGGCCCCGGCTCCCCCGGGAAGATACTGCTGCGCCAGCGCGTTATAGGGGCTATCTGGCAAACCAGCATAGTGAACAGTTTCCACCGCCGGGTGTTGAGCCAGGTAGTCAGCTACCTTCTGGGCATTCTCCACATGGCGCTCCATGCGAAGTGACAGAGTTTCCAGTCCCTGTGCAATGAGAAAGGCGTTGAATGGGGAGATAGCGCCCCCAAGATCACGCAGAACTTGGACTCGTGCTTTAAGGATGAACGACAGGTTTTGGCCAAAGTCGCTGTCTTCACCCAAATCGCGAGCGTACACAATGCCGTTGTAAGTCGGATCAGGTTGGTTGAAACCGGGGAAACGTTCGGGGTACTTACCAAAATCGAAAGTACCGGCATCCACAATTGCTCCACCCATCGAATTTGCGTGCCCACCCAGGTACTTGGTGGCAGAATGCACCACAATGTCTGCCCCCCACTCGAAGGGTCGCACCAAGTATGGAGTTGCTACTGTGTTGTCCACAATCAGAGGTACACCCACATCATGAGCCACATCCGCTATCGCCCTCACGTCCAGGATGTCACTCTTCGGATTGGGAATCATCTCCCCAAAAAAGGCTTTCGTGTTAGGTTGAACGGCCGCACGCCATTGCTCCGGGTCACTTGGATCCTCAACAAAGATCACGTCAATGCCCAACTTGCGTAGCGTGTGTTGGAACAAGTTGTGCGTTCCTCCATAAAGACTTGCAGAAGCGACAATGCTGTCACCTGCAGAAGCCAGGTTCATGATTGCATAACTAGTGGCAACCTGACCTGATGCCAGCAGTAAAGCCCCCACACCGCCCTCCAGTGCAGCAATTCTCTGCTCAACCACGTCCTGGGTCGGGTTGGAAATCCGAGTGTATATGGGCCCCAAGTCTTTCAAAGCAAACCTGTCGGCAGCTTCTTGAGCGTCCTTAAATACGAAGGATGTGGTCTGGTATATTGGCAAGGTTTGTGCGCCGGTATGGGGGTCGTGTGACTGCCCAGCATGGATCTGTTTAGTTTCAAAAGCGTAATTGTCGGTCATCGGTCTTCTCTCAGTACATATTGCGGATTAGATTTGGGATGGATACTGGGCGCGCCACCATCAGCTGCGATCCGCATGAATGGGAGATAGCACAAAGCTACTGAAACTAGTTCTGCTGCCTTCGACCACGAGCACGCGAGTAAACAGCCGAAGGGGACACCGTTCGGCCTAAAGGCACATTCGCGTGTTGAACATGACCCAAATTTAGGCAATTGGAGAACAGGAG
>CAYFPY010000020.1:0-12535 GCA_964345125.1 uncultured Actinomyces sp. | reverse complement strand
TGAACATTGGTTGAGTCAGAAGCAGTGACTCAGGTTAGAACCTACTGTCCACCGGTGTCGTTCCTGCGGCGTCTCTGTCTAGGGCGCCTGTTCCCTTCCCTTTCTTCGCGAGGAGCGGCGCTTCCTTCCGCCTGCTCCTCTTCATCCACAACCGCGGCCAACGAGAGTTTGCCGCGGTCGTCGATTGATTCGACCTCGACCTGCACCTGTTGGCCTACCTGGAGGACGTCTTCCACGTTCTCAACACGTTTCCCGCCAACCAGGCGGCGAATTTGCGTAATGTGCAGCAGGCCGTCCTTGCCAGGAGTCAACGAAATGAAAGCACCGAACGAAGTGGTTTTCACGACAGTGCCGACGAACCTTTCTCCGACCTCCGGCATCTGGGGATTAGCAATCTGGTTGACCATGTCACGGGCCGCCTCAGCGGCTTCGCCAGAAGTGGCAGCGACGTAGACCGTACCGTCATCCTCAACCGTCAGGTCAGCGCCAGTGTCCTCTTGGATTTGGTTAATCATCTTTCCTTTAGGTCCGATAACCTCGCCAATCTTATCTACGGGCACGTTCACTGCGATGATCCGTGGAGCGTAAGCCGACATTTCATCAGGAGTTTCAATGGCCCGGTTCATAACATCCAAAATAACCAAACGAGCATCGCGAGCCTGCCCCAATGCGGACACAAGCAGGTCGGAATCAATGCCGTCTAGCTTCGTGTCTAGCTGCAAAGCGGTGATGAACCCCTTCGTGCCAGCAACCTTGAAGTCCATGTCACCAAAGCCGTCCTCGGCACCTAAAATGTCAGTGAGAGTGACCGACTTTTCCACACCATCAACTTCGCCCGTCATCAACCCCATGGCGATACCCGCCACAGGTTCCCGCAACGGTACGCCAGCTTGCATCAGAGACAGGCTGGAAGCACACACGGAAGCCATCGAAGTGGAACCGTTTGAACTAAGTGCTTCCGACACTTGCCTGATTGCGTACGGAAACTCTTCCCTTGAGGGTAGTACGGGCCGCAGGGCCCGCTCAGCGAGGTCTCCGTGACCTATCTCCCTACGCTTCGGAGACCCAACCCGACCCGTTTCACCGGTTGAATAGGGCGGGAAGTTGTATTGGTGCATGTAGCGCTTATGGGTCTGGGGACCCAAGTCGTCAATCTGCTGTTCCAGCCGCAACATAGCAAGAGTTGTCACACCCAAGATCTGGGTCTCACCGCGTTCAAAAAGGGCAGAACCGTGAACTCGAGGTAGAACCTCAACCTCTGCACCTAGGGAACGAATCTCCGTGGGTGTCCGCCCATCCATTCGCACTTCTTCGCTGAGGGTCCGCTGGCGAATCGTGTCTTTCTCCAGATCCCTAAACGCGGCCTTGTATGCCTTTGCGTCCTCATCGTCTTCGCTATCCAAAGCCCCCAAAACGTCTTCTTTTACGGCATCCACCGCTTCGATCCGAGCAAGTTTCCCCTCGGTCAGCAATGCTTTAGCTAACCGGTCGCCTACCCGACTTTCAACGGCTTCGTACTGTTCATCGGTGTAGTCAAGGAACAGCGGAAATTCTCCCGTCGCCTTTGCTGCTTTATCGGCCACTTCCTGTTGGGCCTCTACCAACACTTTCAAAAAGGGCTTCGCCGCTTCTAAACCAGCCGCCACAACTGCTTCATCAGGCTTGGGCTGTCCACCTTTGATCAGATCCCACTGGTTTGTCCCGCCGCCCGCTTCCACCATCATGATGGCGACGTCTTCCCCGCCTTCGTTCGCGACGAGCCGACCCGCAACCACCATGTCAAAGACTGAACGTTCCATCTCTGAAAACCGGGGAAAAGCAACCCACTGGCCATCAATCAAGGAAACACGGACCCCAGCAATAGGACCGCTGAAAGGCAGACCAGAAATTTGGGTGGACATAGATGCCGCGTTGATAGCTAAAACATCGTAGGGGTCGTCCGGGTTGATAGCCAGAATAGTCTCGACCACCTGGACTTCATTACGAAGGCCTTTCACGAAAGCAGGTCGCAAGGGCCTGTCAATCAAACGGGCAGTCAGAATTGCTTCGGTTCCTGGCCTTCCTTCGCGGCGGAAAAACCCACCGGGTATGCGGCCGGCAGCATACTGCTTTTCTTCCACGTCAACCGTAAGGGGGAAGAAGTCAAAATGGTCCTTCGGGTGTTTCCCAACGGTGGTTGCCGACAGGATCACCGTCTCGTCGTCCAGGTAGGCAACCGTTGACCCTGCAGCCTGCATTGCCAGGCGGCCAGTCTCGAACCTAACGGTGCGTTTACCAAATTTTCCATTGTCGATTACTGCTTCCGCAGTCACCACATCTGGTGTAGTTTCACTCATTTATTACTCTCCTCTTAGCCCCACTATCTTGTGGGGTGAGGCTGCCTGTCGGCCTTCGATCGAAGCTCACGGAACTCCTCGGTTCCGGAAGCCACTGTCGAAAACCGCTCAAGGCAACCGATTCTCTTCTTACTTCCACGGAATTCACCGTGGAATAAAACCGGCCCACATCCTAGGCAAAGGAAATGTGGGCCGGAAAAATTTAGCGACGCAAACCAAGCTTAGCGATCAGGGCGCGGTAGCGTTCAACGTCGATGCTCTCCAGGTACTGGAGCAGATGACGACGCCTACCGACCATAAGCAGAAGACCACGACGCGAGTTGTGGTCATGCTTATGCTCGTTCGAATGCTCTGTCAATTCGCTGATGCGCTTGCTGAGCAGTGCAATTTGCACTTCCGGGGAGCCAGTGTCACCTTCGTGGGTGGCATACTCTTTAACAATTTCATTTTTTTCTTCTTTAGTTAGCGCCATCTGGCTGCCCTTTCATAGTTGTTGCACGGAGCGCTTGGGGCCTTTTCACCCAGGCAGACATGCCGTGGCCGATCGAACGGCGGATCAAACTTTACCAGGAATACTCACCCGCCCCCACCTTTCTGCGCCGGATAGCGGTAAAGAAAGGTGAGAGATGTACTACTTACTGTCCCGCTCGCACGCGACCGGGTTCTATTCTCCCTGACACTCGGGCACCTAGGACCTGCGCGCTTTCTCTTAGGTCATCATCCATCTGATCCGTTAGTTCATCCACTGAAGAAAACTTCAGCATAGGACGAATCCTCCGCACAAAGATGATTCCGACCTGTTGGTCGTACAGATCCAGGTCAGACCGGCCCAAAGCGTGCGCTTCGACAGTACGTTTACGGGCCGCAAACTGTGGGTTAGTTCCGACAGAGATCGCGGCTGGCAGAAAAGTTTGGGCTCCCCCTTGATCTGGCAAGTCCGTAACTAGCCAACCTGCGTACACACCATCGGCAGGAGCGAGAACGTTTGGACCCGCATTTAGATTCGCTGTCGGAAATCCAAGCTCCCTTCCCCTTTTAGAACCATGTTCTACTGTTCCCACCAACCTGTACGGGTGACCCAAAACCTCGGCCGCCTGCACCACGTCGCCAGCAGCCAGGAGTTCACGCACCCAGCTGGAAGACCAACGCCTCCCGTGCGGTGATTCAATATCCGCCACCACAGTAACGGTGAACCCGTGTCGAGCACCTAGTTCTTGGAGCACGGCAGTGTCCCCCTCATTACCAACTCCGAACCGAAAATCTTCCCCGACGACCACTTCCTGCGCCCCAAGGCCAGCCACCAAATACTTGTCCACGAATTGTTCGGCGGTCAGCTCGTAAATTTCTGGGCCATAGTCCAACACCAATGTCGCCTGCATCCCAGCTGCTTCCAAACCGTCTAGGCGCTGCTGAAGGGAACTAATCAAAGCAAAGTTCCGTTCCGGATAGTGCACCTTCACCGGATGGGGGTCGAATGTCACCGCCACCGCTTCAGCGTCCAACTCCGACGCGCGTCTGACTGCCACTTCGACAACCCTGGTGTGCCCTTTATGCATACCGTCATAGTTCCCGATGGTTACAACCGAACGTTGACCATCCGGAACATCTTCCAAACTGCACCAGACTTTCACATTTACTCGCTTCCAACTCAGTGGATGGGTAGAACCTGTCTTTCGCCTACGGCTCGGCAAACACCAACCGTGTTTTCACCTGCTCATTGCCGTCATCGGTTGTGGTTACTTCAACCAGCCCCAATGCGCGTTCCGTATCGTTTTGTCCAAACACCATGTAGGTTCCTGATTCCTCGTCAAACCCTGGAGGCGGCACCACAGATAGAAACTCTCCTGAGTTGGGTGCGCCCCCGTGCCGGAATCGTTCAGCAGCAGCCATGGTAATCACTAGCTGCCCAAAAAGTTCCCGGCCCGCAGAACCCAAAGAGAGCACAGGGAGCTCGTCGCCAGAGACCCGCTCTAGAGGAGTTGATTGCTGCACCGACCACGGTCCCACTCTGGTGCGCCGCAGAGACGTCAAATGAGCTGGGCATCCAAGTGCTATCCCAAGGTCCCGTCCCAGTGCCCTGACGTAAGTGCCTGAAGAAACGGTTGTCTCGATATCCAAATCTAAAACAGGTGTCCCGTCGGGAGCCACCGTTGGGCTCATTTCGCCCACGGATTCCAACTGGCTTACGCAGACCGGTCGGGCAGGAATCTCTACGTTCTCCCCAGCCCTTACCCGAGCATACGCCCTCTTACCATCAACCTTTATTGCGGAAACCGCAGAAGGAACCTGCATCAGGTTTCCCCTGTTTTGTTCCAAAGCGCGTTCTAAAAGGTCCGCCTCAATGTTCTTGCATCCTGGCGAGCTCACAGGCGTCCCCTCCGCATCTTCGGTGTCCGTGGAGACCCCAAAACGGATGGTTGCTTGGTAGGATTTGTCGCTGCCAACAATGTAGTGCAGCATTCTGGTGCCTGCGTTGATACCCAACACCAATAGGCCAGTAGCCATAGGATCTAGGGTCCCCGCATGCCCCACTTTCCTGGTGCCAGCGACCCTGCGGATCGCCGCGACCACACCGTGGCTCGTTACACCCGCTGGCTTATCAACAAGTAGTAAGCCAGCGGGCTGCTTTCGAGACTCAGTCAAGATCTAGGTCTTTTTCCAACTTCTGGTCGGCAATTTCGTCCTCGACAATGTCAGCCGGAACGTTCTCGCCTTCATCTTTCAGTTCCGCTTCGGCTTCCACTTCAGCTGATTCTGGTAGGTCCACCATAGTTGACTCCTCTTCCTGTCTACTGTCGTTTACTTCCTTATAGGGCTTTGCTTCACCCGCATAGTCTTTCCCTTGCGCAGCCTCGGCTATCTGGGCATCGCGTACCCGCGCGGCAGCAAGGGCTTCCTCAATGGAAGCAGCGGACTCCGGTAAAGAGTCCAACCGGAAAGACAGGGTAGGGGTTAGCCGCATACCCAAGGCACTGCCCATTTGCGATCTGATGAGCCCCTTGGCTGACTGCAGTGCCCTGCGTGTCTCCTTCTCCTGCTCGGGTCCACCCATCACCGTGTAGTAGACGGTGGCATTTTGCAAGTCGCCGGTTACACGCACGTCGGTCACCGTAACAAATCCAAGCCTTGGATCCTTTACTTTACGTTCCAGACTGGTTGTCACAGACTGCCGAATTCGTTCAGCAACTCGGCGTTGTTTTGAGTCTCCCGCCATTTGCTCTTCTCCCCGTTCTAGTCTCGAGCCTTCTCGACAACTTCCCAGGTCTCAATGATGTCCCCTACCGCTACATCCCGGTAGCCAAGAGTGATACCACACTCAAAGCCTTCTCTAACTTCGGTCACATCGTCCTGTTCCCTGCGCAGAGATTTGATTTCCAGGTCCGGTGCAACAACGACACCATCTCGAACCAACCGGGCTTTGGCGCCCCGCTTGATCGTTCCCTTACGGACCATTGAACCAGCGATGTTCCCGAACTTACCTGAACGGAAGACCTGCTTAATCTCAGCAGACCCCGCATCCACGTCCTCATAAATAGGTTTGAGCATACCTTTAAGTGCCTCTTCGATTTCTTCCAAGGCCTGGTAGATAACCGAGTAGTACTTGATCTCAATGCCCTCTTCATCCGCCAATTCTTGGACTCTCTCAGCCGGCCGAACGTTGAAAGCAATGATTACAGCGTTGTCTACTGTCGCTAGGTTCACGTCATTCTGCGTGATTGCACCGACGCCGCGGTGAATGATACGCAAGGCAACTTCCTCATCAACTTCGATGTCCAGCAAGGAATCTTCCAGCGCCTCTACAGCACCGGCCACATCGCCCTTAATGATGAGGTTAAGAGTGTCGATTTCGCCTTCCTTCAGCACCTTATCGAAGTCCTCCAACGTGACCCTCTTTCGGCGCTTGGCAAGAAGTGCCTGCCTCTCGACGGCCTCCCTCTTGTCAGCTATTTGCCGAGCAGTGCGATCATCAGCGGCTACGAGGAACGTGTCCCCCGCACGCGGAACCGACGTCAAACCGAGCATTTGAACAGGCCGTGCCGGCGGCGCCTGGTCCAACTCGTTGCCGTACTCATCGAACATAGCTCGCACCCTGCCGTAGGAGGACCCGATGACAACAGCATCGCCCACGCGGAGCGTTCCACGCTGAACCAGCATTGTCGTCACCGCTCCCCGGCCCCTGTCCAAGTTTGCTTCAATCGCGATTCCACGCGCCAGAGTGTCAGGGTTAGCTTCCAGTTCCAAAGCAGCGTCAGCTGTGAGTAGAAGTGCTTCGAGCAGATCATCGATACCCGTTCCCTCTCGGGCAGAAACGTCCACAAACATGACGTCCCCTCCATACTCTTCCGCGACCAGCCCATATTCGGTTAGCTGAGCACGGATTTTGTCTGGGTTTGCTTCTGGTTTATCAACCTTGTTTACGGCAACAACGATTGGCACACCAGCAGACTGAGCATGGTTGATAGCTTCAACGGTTTGGGGCATAACGCCATCATCAGCAGCCACAACTAAAATAGCTAGGTCGGTTGCTTGGGCACCTCTAGCACGCATGGCTGTGAATGCCTCGTGCCCTGGTGTATCCAGGAACGTGATGGGCCGATCTTCACCATCTTCATCTTCGACGTGGATTTGGTAGGCCCCAATATGCTGGGTTATTCCACCATGTTCTCCCTCGATCACGTTCGTTTTCCGGATAGCATCCAGCAAACGGGTTTTACCGTGATCGACGTGTCCCATCACCGTAACTACGGGAGAGCGGGGAACCATGTTCTCTTCGTCGTCAAGTGTTTCCGCTTCCAAGTCAATGTCAAAAGCTTCCAGCAGCTCTTTATCTTCGTCCTCCGGAGAGACAGTTTTGACGACGTATCCTAACTCATCTCCCAAAACCTCAAGTGTGTCCTGGTCAAGGGATTGTGTTGCCGTCACCATTTCACCCAGGTGGAACAGTACAGTTACGAGGGCGGCTGGGTTAACATCGATTCTCTCCGCAAAGTCCACCAGGGACGCTCCCTGACGGATACGAATTTCCTGTCCGTTGCCCCTCGGGACCGATACTCCACCAATTGCTGGTGCTTCCTGCTGCTCGAATTCCTGGCGCTTTGCCCGCTTTGACTTTCTCCCTTTTCGGCTTCGACCTCCACCGCGCCCGAAAGCTCCTGGCGTTGCACCTCGGCCTCCTCCACGACCACCGCGGGGAGGACCGGAGAATGCTGCGGGAGGTGGTCCCGTTTGAGGTCCCCTTCCAGCTGGGCGAGCCCCAGCCCCAGGGCGGCCTCTTCCGCCCTGTCCGCCCCTGGCCGGACGAGTATCCGGGCGCCCAACACTTGTTGATCCAGGCATCATGCTCGGATTGGGGCCTCTGCCCTTCCCTTCGACCCTTCCTCTTGACCTGTCGGGCCCTGTACCGCCTCGGCGTGGCCCTCCGGGACGCGGCATGCCCTGAGTTGAAGCGTAGGGGTTGTTGCCTGGTCGAGGACCTCTGGGCCTAGGCATACTCGGCTTCGCGTCCCCTCCAGATCTAGGTGAAGGTGGCTTGGGAACTGGAGGCTTGGGGACAGCGGTCGGTTTCGGTGCAGTTTTTGCGCTTGGCTGCTCCTTCTCGCTAGCTATCTGCTCTTGCTTTACGCTCTCGGCTTTTACATCTTTGGAGCTTGCTTCTGGTTCCTCTGCTTGCACAGGGTCACTCTGAGCTGTATTTTCTTCAGGGGTTGCTGCACTCGCTTGTACGGCAGACTTGGGGCCCGGCTTCGGACCGGGTTTATCTGTCGTCTTGGCTTTAGGTTTCGTTGCGGATCCCTTGGGCTTTGCCTTTGCCTTTGCCTTCGGGGCAGGCTTGGCTTCCTGCGTTTTAGTATCCGTTTTTTCCGGTTCCGGCTGAATGTTTTCGTAGTGTTCACGGACACTACGAACTATTGGGGCTTCGACCATCGACGAAGCAGAGGTAACAAATTCACCCTTGCTTTGTAGATACTCTCTTAACTCTTTACTCGTGATTCCAAGCTCTTTAGCGAGCTCGTGGACACGCATCCTCGGCACTGATTCTCCTCTTCGGGCCATCCTCGAAGAAGAGGATGGTCGCTTAGTACTGCTGGCAGCTCATCGCAGGGTACTCATCGGGTTCCCATTTGCTTCCTACCCGCTTCCATCTTCGTTAATGGGCTTCTTGCCCAACTGTCTTTCAAGTTTGCTCTGTGGCTAACAAGGGACCATTTGCTGCTCACCTTTCGGGTTACAGCTTTGGTCCGCATTTCATTCTAGTACATGACCACTGCGCTTCCGACCAACTTTCTGAGCGACTAATCACGTCTGGGGGCGGCGGCCCCTTGTCGCTACCCTAAATTGTCCGGAGCCGAACTGCGGGAGACCTGCACGTCGCCCCCCTCTTCCGTGTCTGAGCGAATATCGATATGGTAGTTCGTCAGGCGGTGTGCCAATCGAGCATTTTGACCGTCCTTACCGATTGCTAAACGAAGTTGAAAGTCCGGTACTATCACTGTCGCTTGACGATTGGCTTCGGAGTGGACTACCACTCGGCTGACTCTTGCCGGAGATAGGGCGTTCGCGATGAACGTACTTGGGTCCTCCGACCAGTCCACTATGTCGATTTTTTCGCCCCCCAGTTCTGCCATCACATTTCGCACACGCCCTCCCATTGGTCCAATGCAGGCACCTTTGGCGTTCACCCCTGGTTTGGTTGCTGCCACTGCAATTTTGGTGCGGTGACCAGCCTCGCGTGCAATAGATTTGATCTCAACCAGACCCTCTGCAATTTCGGGTACTTCCCTGGTAAACAGTCCCTCTACCAGCCCCGGATGAGAGCGTGATAGAACTATTCTGGGGCCACGCTCTGTACGTTCAACGTTGACCACGTAGGTCCGGATGCGATCACCATGCTGGTAAACCTCTCCAGGAACCTTTTCCCCTTCAGGTAGAAGCGCCTCGAACTCCTCTCCTACCTGGACCACCGTATTCCTGGGATCTCTGGACTGTTGGACCACTCCCGTGACTATGGTTTGCTCTTTGCCCGCAAAAGCGCCCAGCACCTGCGCATCTTCTGCTTCCTTCAAACGTTGGTTAATGATGGAGCGGACTGTGGCTGTAGCGATACGACCGAAACCGGAAGGGGTGTCGTCGAATTCACCCAGGACAGTTCCGTCTTCGTCCGTCTCTGTGGCTATGACACTAACACGACCGTTGCGGCGGTTAATTTCAATGCGTGCCTGATCTATCGCTCCCGGCAAGTTGTGGTAAGCCCTCAGTAGCCCTTCTTCGATGGCTTCCACGAGGGTTTCCGAGCTAACCCCTTTTTCCTGCTCGACAAGGCGCAGTGCTGCCATATCAATTTCCACGTTGAGTTTCCTTTCTGCTCCAGCCAACAGCTACATCTTTGGGATGGGGGTTACTTTTTAGTCCTCTGGGGTGGCTGCGACTGGAGAGGCTTTACGAACGGAATCAAACCCAATTTTGCGCTCGCCATGGTTTGTTTGCAGTGTGAACCCATTGTCATCTACTGCTGACATTGTCCCCTGCACCTTGTCCCCATCGCGTAGCTCCACTTTTACTGTCTTCCCTACCGCTCTTCTGTACTGTCTGTCGTTCGTAAGCTGGCGTTCAGCACCTGGAGAAGACACTTCCAGGTGGTAGGGGCCCTCAATGGGGTCGTGCTTATCCAATTCTTTGGAGAAGGCGCGTGCCAAGTCGGCCACCTGATCGGAAGACAAATTTGTCACGCCGGTGGTCATATCAACAGTAATCACCACCGTTTGTGGGGTTGTTGCCCTGTTAAATTTGATGTCTTCCACCACCGCGTTCTGTGACTCTGCCAGGGGATCTAGCAGGGCGTGCAACCGGTTGACTACGTCTTGATCGTTCACAGTTATCTCCATTCGTCCCATTTGGTTGTTTCACGTCCAGTCTGGGCGCAAAAACTCATTACAACACATGTTACCGCTACTTCGTGAGATGATTCTCCTAGTACTTTGCTAACGGGCACATCGTAGGGGCAGACCATGATATCAATTTATTCGAAGCTGGCCGCAATTGGTCTAGGCGCTTCCCTACTCGTGGGTGCCTGTTCCGCCAGCCACCCGACAACCAACACTCATGACGCACCTAACAGCCAGGATAACGTCTGGGAGCATCCAATCCCGGAATTAGATGAGGCCCAGCAGCAACGAGATTCAGTGGCGCGTGCCGAAGAGTCGGTAGAAAACGCTCTAGAGGAGCTCACTGAGCTTGCAACAGATTGCAAAGAGTGTGCAGAACACCTGAGCAAGCAGGCTCAGCGGGCTTCAGAGCGTTTAGAAACACTAGGGGGTGCCTGGGAACCTTGGAATGGAACGGATAAGCCTATCGAAGAACAGTGGGAGCTAGAGCCGGTTCCCTCGGGTCCCGCGTTGTCTCCGGTTGTTACTACAGTTTCCGACTACATGATCACTTCAGGTGCAACACAACTCATCGACGTGGCATCGGAGCCAGCTCTGTCCGCAGATGAGCGGTTGGCGACAGGATTGGTGCTATCCCAACGAATTGCTGAGGGTACGCAGCTTGCTGCCTTCTTCGGCGAGGAACAGGCTACGGATGTAAAGAAGCTGTTATCCGAAGATGAGAAAAAGCAGACCCCAGCCCACAGTTCCGAAGATGACACAGAGGAAAGTGAGATCAGTTCTGCCCATGCCACAGCCCAAAGCGAAGCTGCCAGATTGGACTGTGTCCGCTCCTCCCTGTTGGCGGCTCCCGAAGAGGCACTCACGGGAAAGAAACGTTTGCAGCTATCTGCTGATATCGACAAACGGGTGTCTGCACTCCTTGAACTAGGCGTGGAAATCAGCAAGTCTCCGCGCTGCTCGTACACGGGGGCTTCCTTAGAGGAGATCTTAACTGATCTGCTGGCAGTCGATCTAGTTTTATTTTCTTCATCAGATCCCGCAATCCGAGTCCAAGCTGCTCAGTGGTTAGCTGCCGATGCTCAGCTTTGGGGACAGGCCCTGCCCACCCCGATGACGGGAGATAGCGCTCCCCTCCAGGCGGTAGCGGATACAGACAACGCAGAAGGAGACAATCAATGAGGCAAGACACGCAAGCGCCGTCAGGTCAAATGTCCTCGACAAAACCACTCCCAGATGAAGTCGCAAAAGCACAGTGGTGGCATAGGCGAGCCGGCATACTGCTCGCCATGAGCACCCTGGTGTATCTAGCAGTCTCCTTTTTCACCCAGTTCAACCCTGTGCATATTGTTGCTGCAGTGCTCACCTGCTTTGCCGCACTGGGTTGGATGTACACCACGATCTGGGTGTTTGTTACCAAGTCCTCCGGGTCGACTACGCGATCCGCCGAAGAGAACTAAGGTCAACCTATGACGTCATCAGATGCAGCAGATGCCGATTTTGTGGACCCTAATGTTCCACTGTCACCGGGTTTACGTAGACACCTTTTACTTCTGGAGGTGAATGCTCGTGGCTTCCTCACCGTTGAGGAGCTGTCGCACCTTTTCAAAGTCTCAAAGATGACCGTGCATCGCGACTTGGAACATCTACACGCCTACGGTCAACTGAAGAAGGTCCATGGGGGTGCCAGTCGTGCCACTTCACAAAAGGATTGGAGCAGCCTCGAGGGCAGGGTGGCCCGCGGTTCTGTGGGGAAGCAAAGAATCGCTCGGCAGGCGCTGTCGCTTCTCAGCCATGGAGACTCACTTTTTCTTGATGATTCCACCACTTCGCTTGCCTTGGCGACTCAGCTGTCCAAGATGAGTCCTCCGCCGCGGGCGCTTCGAGTCCTCACCAACTTTGTTCCGATCGCTGAAGTCCTGGCAAACGATACGGATATAAGCCTCATTTTTCTGGGCGGAACGTACTGTTCGGAGCGAAAAGGATGTTACGGTCCCCTTGCCGAAGAAGGAGTAAATCAGCTTCGAGCCGATTCTGCTTTTATCTCTGCTGCTGGATTTGTGGACTCCGTGGTATTTACTAACCATGAGGGGGCCGCCTCTAGCAAAAGGAAACTGCTCTCTGCTGCATCTCGCCGGGTTCTCCTGATGGACGGTGGAAAGGTAGGTACGCCCGCAACCTACAAGGTGGTATCCGCCCATGAACTGACAGACGCTATTATCAGCGGGCCCGTGGAACCACAGCAGGTAGCGGATTTATCGGACAGCGGTGTGCGAGTGCAAGTACTTTAGGGCTCCTGCGGTTGGATTCGAACCA
>CAYFPY010000019.1:19939-26275 GCA_964345125.1 uncultured Actinomyces sp. | reverse complement strand
CTCTAGAAGTCCCAGTCCTCGTCCTCAGTGTCCACAATGTCACCAATAACGTAAGAAGAGCCAGAACCGGAGAAAAAGTCGTGATTCTCATCCGCGTTCGGAGCCAACTGGGCAATAATAGCCGGGTTCACGTCCGTTTCTTCCGGTGGGAACAGGGCCTCAAAACCCAAGTTCATCAAAGCCTTGTTGGCGTTGTAATTCAAGAACTTCTTCACATCGGAAGTCAACCCAACCGGGTCGTACAAGTCCTGGCTGAACTTCACCTCATTGTCATACAAGTCAAGTAACAACTGGTAGGTGAAATCTTTCAGCTCCTGCTGGCGCTCCTCACTTGCCTGCCGGTAAGCAACCTGGAACTTGTAACCCACGTAGTACCCGTGCACCGCCTCATCCCGGATGATCAAGCGAATAATATCCGCAGAGTTAGTGAGCTTCCCGTGCGCCGCCCAATACAAGGAATAGTAGAAACCCGAATAGAACATGAAAGACTCCAGCATCACTGAAGCAATCTTCCTTTTCTCCGGGTCATCCCCCAAGTACAAGCTGCGCATAATGTCAGCTTTTTTCTGCACCTGCGGGTTCGTTTCCGCCCACTTAAAAGTTCCCTCAATGTCCTCAGAGTTGAGCAAGGTGGAGAAAATGGAACTGTAAGACTTAGCGTGCACGGACTCCATGAAAGAAATGTTCGTGTACACCGCTTCCTCGTGAGGTGTCACCGCGTCAGGGATCAAACTGATTGCCCCAATAGTTCCCTGCAACGTGTCCAACAAAGTCAGGTTGGTGAACACGTTCGCAAACGTATTCTTCTGCTCATCAGTCAAAGTCGCCCAAGAAGGTAGGTCGTTTGACAACGGGATCTTCTCTGGCAGCCAAAAGTTGCCGGTCAGCCTATCCCAAACCTCCAGGTCCTTTTCGTCCTCAATCGTATTCCAATCAATAGCCAAAAAAGGTTCGCTTGTGACCTTGGGGTCAATATGCTTATTGTCAGCCACGGTTTCCCTCTCAACATCGTCGGTGCTGTTATCCCCTCCACCCTACCCGGCGGCCGCTAAATTCGTCGGGGTGCCACTCACTTTTTCCCCGCATTGAGCCCGTAATGAACAGGCCAACTTGGGTTACATGTCCCGGCCAGCTAAATCCATCAGGTTCGTGAAAACTTCCTTGCCATTCGCCCTCAAACCATCATGATGCATCCGTTTAGTCATCCACACGCGGGCCCCCACCAGGCGTGCAGTGTCCTTACTTAGTTCGCGGGGAACATAAATGTCGTCATAATAAATGAGGGCGGAAACGGGTGTTTCACCCTTGTCTAAAAGGGGCAGATCGTAAGTCGGCAACCAATCCGTTTTCTGCGCCAACTTCTCCACTGCCGGAAAAAGGGCGGACGTGGCTGGGTCTTCCTGGATGAGGGCGGGAAACGCGTGCTCCGCCGTGAAATAGTAGGGTTCGCTGCGGTCCAAAGGGTCGCTGTCTGGAACAAAACCAGGGAACTCTGACGCTAGCCTTGCTGCGGTCCAGTTAGTGGGTTTACCGGTTGCCTCAAAGTTTGCGGCCCCGTAAATGGCTTCCTGCAACACCCAAAACAGTGGCGCGTTCCCCTGCGAAACCTTCTCCCCTACCTGCGCTAAGAATTGCGGGGACAGCCTCTTGCTACCACCACGCGAAACGAAAGGGGCTTCCCACAAGTAGTGGAACTGGTCGTAAGACATTGCCCCACCCAAGGCCATGCCAAGGGACCGCAAGCGTGTCGGTGTCAAACGTTCCCCCGTCGGCAAATATTCTGGCGTGTCCCCCACGTGGGCTGCCACCTGCCTAAATGTTTCCTCATCCCCCGGGTATTGGGCGAAAAACTCCTGATTGCGCAGGGCGGTCAGCGGGTAGGTTTGCCGGTAAATATCGTCCAAACCACCCAGGCCGGGCAGCCCACCCGTTATGAAAGATTCGCGTACAGCCCCCGGGTAGAGAGACAGGTAAGAAAGAGTCAGGAAACCACCGTAAGACTGTCCCAAAGTGGTCCACGGCTGGCCATCCGCCAGTTCAGCGCGGAACGCTTCCGCATCCGCCAAAATCTGCGGCTGCAAAAATAGGGACAGATACTCAGCGGGGTCAGGTCGGCCTGCCACAGCTTCCGGGTCGATCGGGGTGGAGGCTCCGGTTCCCCGCTGATCCAACAAAACCACGCGATAATTTTCGAGGGCGGCCCCAATCCACCCTTCATTCAGGTCACCCACCCGCGGGCCGGCCCCACCCGGACCGCCCTGCAGGAACAGCAAATGGGGTAGCTCTTCGCCACCCTCACGCACCAACTGGCGAGCAAAAACCTCCACCTCTTCGCCCGGCCCGATACCACTAGCACCAACGTTTTGTGGGTCCAGTGGGACCTGCAGCCGATGCTCATGAACCTGAACACCGCTTTGCTCGTAAGAAACCGTTTTCATTAATTTAAAATCAGCCTTTACCTTCCAGTGCCTTCAACTTGGTCCAACGCTGCCAGAGCCCTCCACCCCAAATCTGCGTCCAACAGCAACAAAGAGTCCTGTCCCGGCTGGGTGATGGTGAGCGGATCTTTCCGGGCCGAATCCAAAGCCATGTCCCACTGCTGCCAAACCGCGTCAGCACTCAGCGCCACCAACTCTGGCTCACGTTTACGCTCCTCCACAGCAGCGAACGCAGTGGTTGCACCTATCCTGTTCGTAAATGCTGGGCCCGAAGGGACCGGTTTACCCAACTGGTAGGCTTCCGCAGCAGCTCTGGCCCGCAGGTCGGCGCCCTCATTAAGCTCATGACCCGTATGCCCACGCACCCACTCATACTCAACGTTACGACCCGCTAAAGCCTGATCCAGCTCCAGCAGTAACTGCTGGTTAGCCACAGGTTTACCGTCTGCCTTTTTCCAGCCACGCGCCTTCCAACCAGGCATCCACTTCGTCACCGAATTCAGCACGTACTGCGAATCGGCTAAAACCAACAGTGGCTCATCCGCGAACCCCGCCTCTTCCGTGTCTTGCAACAAACGCAGCAAAGCAGTTAGCTCCGCAATGTTATTCGTAGCTTCCGGCCACCCACCAGCAGCCCACACATCGTCAGACACCACCCACGCCCAACCCGCAGGACCAGGATTACCTAAAGAAGAGCCGTCAACGGCAGCAACAATACTCACGCCCCCAGTCTAGGCACGTAAACTAAAGGAATGGCTTACGACAGGCGCAAACCCAACCGACAACACAACAACAAAACCAAACAGGGCACCAACGACCAACTGGTTTCCCTACTCCGCTCCTTAAACGGATCCTCCTACGGCGCTTACAAACGCGCCCTGGGGACCTGGGACTACAAACCAGCAGGTGAAGTGCCTTTCCAAGTGGTGCTAGAACGCATCCAAGCGGACCCCTACGCACCGCCCTCAGCTATCCGCATCATCACCACCCCCGCAGCCATGGGGCTCCCCGAAAACACGATTAGCACCGCCGACCAGGCGCTAGCAACCGGTGACTTCCTAGTGCGTGCCTTCCGCACAGCCAGCCGCAAAAACAACAAAAACGGCGGCTACTCCGCCCTCTCCATCGCCGGAACCACACCCGAAATCTTGGGGCGCTCCGCCGCCCAGATCACCCCCACCAGCGTAGAGCTACGCATCCAAGTCCAACTACCCGCGCGCGGCCGCACAATTCAAGGCCACCAAGCAGCCAACATTTTCGCCGAAGAACTGCCCACCGCCCTGCAACAAACCCTCAACTTCCACGGGACCAACAAGGCACAATACCTGGCCGACCTCGTGAAACATGTGCACACCCTGGAAGATCACCGGGCCCTCACCCGCATCCTCGACGAAGAAAACCTGGTTGCTTTCGTAAACAACGGCGCCCTACTGCCACGACGTTCCGGCATCTCCCAACAACCACTGGTAGAAGCAGTACCCTTTTCTTCGCCCTCAACACTGGAAAAAACCGTCACCCTCCCCCACGCTGGGGAAGTGGTTGGCATGGCTATCCCACCCGGAATCACCCTCATCGTTGGGGGCGGATACCACGGAAAATCAACAGTCCTGGACGCCATCCAACGCGGCGTCTACCCACACATACCCGGCGACGGACGTGAACTGGTAGCAACCACCCCAAACGCCATGAAAATCCGGGCAGCCGACGGGCGCCCCGTAACACAAGTCGACGTTTCACCATTCATCAACCACCTACCCACCGGCGCCAACACCACTGAGTTCAGCACACAAAACGCTTCCGGATCAACCTCACAATCCGCATCCATAGTCGAAGCCCTAGGCGTGGCAGTTCCGCTGCTGCTAATCGATGAGGACACCTCCGCAACCAACCTCATGATCCGCGACGAACGCATGCGCGCGCTAGTGACCTCAGGGCAGGAGCCCATCACCCCACTCATAGACCGCGTGCAAGCGCTCGCTAAAAACGGTACCTCCCTCATCCTGGTGATGGGGGGATCCGGCGCCTACCTGGATGTTGCCGACCTCGTCCTCCAAATGGATTCCTACCAATGTGAAGACGTCACCGAAAAAGCACACCAAATAGCCCGTGAATACCCGCGGGAAGAAACGGTCCTGCCCAGCTTCCCCGCACTGACCGTACGCAATCCGGTACGCGTAACCCCCGGTAAAACTGCAGCCCGACCCAAAACCCGCGTATCTGGGACGTCCAACATAACCATCGACAAAGAAAACGTGGACGTTTCAGACGTCGAACAAATAGTGGACCCCGGCCAAACTGAAGCCATAGCCTGGGCGCTGCGTGGACTCCTGCAAGAATGGGCCAACAGTGAAAGGTCAATGGCAGAACTGGTCGACGCACTCGCAGACCTACTGGAACGCGATGGGCTGGATGCGCTAGTCAAGTTCGGGGCCCGCAAGCACCCCGCGTTCCTAGTCGAACCCCGCAGCGTTGACGTGGCCGCCGCAATCAACCGCTACCGAGCCCTGAAAATAGCACACTCCAAGAAATAACATTCAACTAGAAATAACACCCAACAAGAAAGGCACTGCACCCCATCCATGACTACCAACAACTTTGACGCCGGCCAGTTCGGTGACGACCTACCTGCCACACCCAGCGAACCGCCACCCCCAGCGGGTTTGGTCCACAACGAAACCATCGACGTTCAGTTAGGTCACCGCACCATCCGCTCCTTCCAAGACCGCGAAGTGCCCGCAGACCAAGTCGCCACCCTCTTGGACGTTGCCCGCCACGCAGCCACTTCCACCTTTTACCAACAACGGACAATCATCCAAATCAAAGATCCCGCTATCCGGGAAGAAGTGTACAAATCATCCAAACAACCCTACGTGGGTGGCAGCGCCGGAGAGCTGTTCATTTTCGTTGTAGATCTGGCCCGGAACGCATATATTCGGCAGCAAAATGGGGCTTCCCTAGCACCCTTAGAGTCCACAGCCCTGTTTATGCAAGCCATGGAAGACACCATGCTAGCCGCACAAAACATGGCGGTCGCCGCTGAAAGTTTAGGTCTAGGTGTTTGCTACCTGGGGTCTGTGCGGAGGGAAGCACCACGCTTGATCCGAGCCTTGAACCTACCGAAATACACTTTCCCTTCCGTGGGAATGCTGGTGGGCTACCCGGCCCAAAGCCCCCAAATGAAGCCGCGCCTACCCCGTGAACTTACCAGCGTCGTCGACCAGTACCCCGACTTTTCTTCCCCCGAAGCTCAAGAGCTGCTGGCTAACTACGACGAAACTATCCAAACCTACTATGACCTGCGGGAAGGTGGGAAACGGCAGGATTCCTTCACCGACCAGATCGTGAACAAACCCGGTACCAGCGGAACCGAAACCGTTGACTTGCTGCAGATGCTGCACGACCAGGGGCTGTGCCTGCGCTAATTCACCCAACCCCCCGCTGCTAAATCCATCGTCCGTTGCTGTTAGCTGCGTCGGTCAAAACTAGATAAAGAAGCTACCTCCAGCCCATGAACTATCTCAGCTTCACTTGCCAGCCTTCGGCCCCTCAGCTGGCGGTACCGTACCCGTGGAACAGGAACATCATGAACGGATATTGCCGGTAAATGCTTCCTGGTTCTGGGTACAAAAGCAGGGTCCAGGTATGTTCTCCGCGTGTCCCTGTGGCTTCGTGAACATGCGGCCTCCCTTTAGTCCAACCGTTATTCCAACCTCTTACCTCTTTTCCACATTCTGTTAGCCAAGAACATCACGATTTGCCAAGACTCTCCACAGAGTTAACCACCGTTGTGGATAACTCTTGTGGGTGCTTGCTGTGCTAATGCCATGTGAGCGCGTTTGGCTTCGTTAAACGAAGAACCGGCCCCACCTACAAACAAGTGGGACCGGTTCGACAGACG
>CAYFPY010000019.1:6914-19839 GCA_964345125.1 uncultured Actinomyces sp. | reverse complement strand
CCATCCAAAGCCATCTGCCTTATCCGCACGTAGTACAGGGTCTTAACACCCTTCTTCCACGCGTAGATGTACGACCGGTTCAATTCCCTAGTTGAAACTTCATCAGGGTAGAACAGTGTTAACGACAGCCCCTGATCAACGTGCTTGGTTGCTTCGGCGTACGTGTCAATGATCTTCTCTGGACCAATTTCGTAAGCGTCTTCGAAGTACTCCAAGTTGTCGTTGGTCAGGTAAGGGGCCGGGTAGTACACGCGACCGATCTTCCCTTCCTTGCGGATCTCAATCTTAGAGGTAATGGGGTGGATTGAGGCCGTGGAGTTGTTGATGTAGGAGATTGAGCCTGTGGGGGGAATGGCCTGCAGGTTCTGGTGGTACATTCCGTGTTCCGCAACTTCAGCCGCGAGTGCTTTCCAGTCTTCCTGGGTTGGAATGTTTGCAGTGGACTTATCGAAAAGGTGTTTCACCTTCTCGGTTTTTGGTACCCACTGTTCGTTAATGTACTTGTCGAAGAACTCTCCGCTGGCGTACTTGGAGCGCTCGAAGCCATCAAATTTGATTCCCCGCTCTTTTGCGATCTTGTTGGACGCTTTGATCGCTTCGTAGGCAACGGTCATGAAGTACATGTTCACAAAGTCCAGTGCCTCTTCGGAGCCGTACATGATTTCTTCCCGGGCCAGGTAGCCGTGAAGGTTCATGGCCCCCAAACCGATGGCGTGTGACCTGTTGTTTCCTTCCGCAACCGATGGGACAGAAGTGATGTCTGTCAGGTCGGACACGGCTGTAAGGGCACGGATACCGGACTCAACCGTTTCGGAGAAGTCTGGGGAGTCCATTGCGTTAGCAATGTTCAGTGACCCCAGGTTGCACGAAATGTCTTTCCCAACGTGTTTGTAGGACAGGTCCGCATTGTAGGTTGAAGGTTCGGAAACCTGCAGGATCTCTGAACACAGGTTAGACATGGTGATCCGCCCGTCGATCGGGTTCGCCGCGTTCGCTGTGTCCTCGAACAGGATGTAGGGGTAGCCCGATTCGAACTGGATTTCCGCTAGTGTTTGGAAGAAGCGGCGAGCACTGATTTTGCTCTTGCTGATCTCTGGATTGTCCACCATTTCTTTATATTTTTCGGTGACGGAGATCTCGGTGAATGGGACCCCGTAAACGCGTTCCACGTCGTAGGGGCTGAACAGGTACATGTCTTCGTTATCACGAGCTAGTTCGAAGGTGACATCCGGGATGACTACACCTAGTGACAGGGTTTTGATGCGGATCTTTTCGTCCGCATTTTCCCGCTTGGTGTCCAGGAAGCTCATAATGTCCGGGTGGTGCGCATGTAGGTACACGGCTCCTGCACCCTGACGGGCACCTAACTGGTTAGCGTAGCTAAATGAGTCTTCCAACAGTTTCATTACTGGGATTACACCAGAAGACTGGTTTTCAATTCTTTTGATTGGAGCTCCCGCTTCGCGCAGGTTTGTCAAAGATAGTGCCACACCGCCACCACGTTTGGATAGTTGCAGTGAGGAGTTGATTCCGCGTGCAATTGATTCCATGTTGTCTTCAACGCGCAGCAGGAAGCAGGACACGAGTTCACCGCGAGATACTTTTCCAGCATTCAGGAATGTGGGGGTCGCGGGTTGGAACCTGCCGGACATGATTTCGTCCACCAGGTGGCGGGCCATGTCTACATCTCCCTGCGCTAGGTAGAGGGCGACCATGGTGACCCGGTCTTCGAAACGCTCCAAGTAACGTTCACCATCGAACGTTTTCAGGGTGTAGGACGTGTAGTACTTGTAGGCCCCCAGGAATGTGGGGAAACGGAACTTGTAGGCGTAAGCCTGTTTGTACAGTTCTTTGATGTCTTCGAACGAGTACTGGTCCAGGACCTCTTTTTCGTAGTACCCCTCTTCAACTAGGTAGTCCAGTTTTTCTTTCAACGTGTGGAAGAAAACAGTGTTCTGGTTGACGTGGGTCAGGAAGTATTGGCGTGCTGACTCTTTGTCCGCGTCAAACTGGATTTGCCCATCCGCATCGTAAAGGTTTAGTTTCGCGTTTAGCGCGATATAGTCCAGGCTCGGATCCACGTCCGGGTTTTGCATAACTTTGGTTACAGTGTCGACCAAAACTTCTTCAGCCCCTCTTGCACTCTTTGCACGTCTAATGGCGTGCCTAATAATTCGTATTTGTATAGGTGGGGGACACCCAATTTTTGGGATACTATGTCCCCCGCCAGACAGTATGCACTGCCAAAGTTTGTGTTCCCGGAGGAGATCACACCTTTGCAGTATGAACGGTTTGTTTCGTCGTTCAGAAAGTTGATTACTTGTTTGGGTACCGCACCTTTAACGTTTCCCCCACCGTATGTTGGCACCATCAGAACGTAGTCTTCTTCTATTTTCAGTTCTGGGTCGTTGCCTCGTAGAGGGATTCGTTTAGCTGGGTACCCAACCCGCTCGATGAACCTTTTCGTGTTTTCTGTAGCGGAGGAAAAATAAACAATTGTTGGTTCCTTTGCTTCGGTTCCAGCCACTGTTTACTTCACCAACCTAAATGCCCCGAGGGCGTGTTTCCGCTTGTTACTTTTGTTTCTTGTTGCAAGCTGTTTTGCCCAGCTATCATTCGCCCAGCTATCAATCATCGGGCGTGCAGCACCTCCCCAGGCGTATGCCGCCCAGGTTGCCACCCCCATCTGGTTTAAGCGACGGGTTGTTTTACCAGTTCCGCGGCCCTGGCAATCATGTCTGGGCGGAAACCACTCCAATGCTCTTCCCCAACTACCACTACCGGTGCCTGTTTGTAGCCCAGTTCCAAGATGTATTCCAAAGCTTCGTTGTCAACGGAAACATCCACCACGTTGTATGGAGTCTCACGTGTGTCTAGTACGCGCATTGTCGCGTCGCATTGAACACATCGAGGTTTTGTGTAGACGGTGATCTGCATTTCCTGTGCCTCTTCCTCAATTCGTTCCAGCAGCGTTTTTGCTGTTCTCGAATTGTCCCAAGACCCTCCGACAACAACCGCGCAGTCACCTTACAAATGTGTAACTACATGGCTGTCATTTCAAAAGGCCAACATTTCTGCGTGCCTGACTAACACTACACCTTGTGGTGCGTTTGTCGACCGGACCCTAGATGTCGTGTCGCACTATTTTTGTGCACAACTTGCTATTTTTTGTGGACTGGTGGTTCCGCCTCTACCTTTTACCGCGAAACTAGGCCCTTCAACAATCCATAGGCTGTGGATGACATCTGTGTAATTTCCTAAAATCTGGGTATAAGTTACTGCCTGTTCGGCGTGTCGAACTCGCCCGTTTCTGGTGCGCGAGTTGTCAATGTTATTTGTGCAACCAATGGGGTGTTTGTGGGCAGACCGTTTGGGGGTGACCCCACATTCAGGCAGCACCCGCCAGCCAATCCCCCGCCTATATAATTAAAACCATGAGCGACAATTCTCAACCCCAACACAACGTAGAATCCTTCAACTTTGACCACCGGAAAGTGGTTGCCCCCTTCGTCCGAGTGGCAGACAGACAGACTCTGCCCGGCGGGGACGTCCTCATCAAATATGATGTCCGCTTCACCCAGCCCAACAAAGAGCACATGAGCATGGACACGATCCATTCAATTGAGCACCTCACTGCCGAATTGATGCGCAACCACACGGACAGGCTCATCGATTTTTCACCAATGGGTTGCCAAACGGGGTTTTACGCCCTCACCCTAGATGTGGATTATGACGACTTTTTAGCGTTGCTGGAAAGCACTTTCACTGACCTCCTGGAAGCACAAGAGGTCCCAGCCGCCAATGAGGTCCAGTGCGGATACGGAGCAAACCACTCTTTGGAGGGAGCCAAATCTGCCGTGACAAAATTCCTGTCCCAGAAAGAGCAGTGGGCTGAGGTCGACGCGTGAAGCCAACGCCCCTCATCGTCGCCTGCGCGATGGAGGAAGAGGCAGCCCCTTTCCTAGCTGCCCTCAACGGTAACCGCGTCAAAATTCCCCACTATCAACAGGGGCCCTTACAGGCGTATGAGGGCGAGCTCGGCTCCGTACCCACCATCGTCCTCGTCACGGGTATCGGCCTAGCGAATGCAACGGTAGCCGCCACTTTGGCGATCAGTCACTGGCAGCCCGACCTGTACGTCCTGGCTGGAACGACCGGTGGACTACACAAGGATGCCGAGCGAAATACGAACATCATTGGCACCACAGCAGTTTTCCACAACGCTGATGCTTCCACGTTTGGTTACGTACCTGGACAAATCCCCGGAATGCCAGCCCTGGTAGAAACCAGCGAAGCAGTCACTCAGCGCGCAGCTCACCTCACGCACAACCACGCTGACACGCTGGCAGGCCTGGTCGGTTCCGCCAACTCTTTCATCGCTGGCGACCAGGCACAAGCAATCCGCACCACTTTCCCCGACCTGTTGGCCGTGGACATGGAAACGGCTGCCGCCGCCCAAGCGGCAGTGGCTTTGGGATGCCCCTGGGTGTCCCTGCGAACAGTTTCCGACCTGGCTGACCCCCAGGCCGGCGACGACTTCCAACAGTCAGCACCCAACGCTGCTAACCAAAGTTTCGATCTAGTTAACCTATTTATTGGAGGGTGGTTATGAGCCACGATTCGACAACCCACGATTCCCCGCCCCTGAAACCCGTTAAACGTGCTCTGTTTTCAGTCTCTGACAAGACGGGCCTTGTTGATCTTGCCACGGCGCTCTCCGCGCAGGGAGTGGAACTGGTTGGCACCTCCTCCACCGCCAAAGCGCTTGCGGATGCTGGTTTACCCGTGCAAGAAGTTTCTGAGGTCACTGGTTTCCCCGAAATTTTGGGTGGGCGCGTAAAAACGCTGCATCCTGCGATCCATGGGCCAGTTTTGGCTCAGCAGGATTTACCGCGTGACTTGGAGCAGCTTGAGCAGCACAACTTGCAGCCCTTCGATGTGGTTGTTTGTAACCTGTACCCTTTCCAAGACACCGTGGCTTCCGGCGCAAGTGCGCAGGAATGTGTGGAGATGATTGATATTGGTGGGCCCACCCTGATTAGGGCTGCGGCGAAAAACTTTGCGTCCGTGGTCGTGCTGTCCAATCCGGGTCAGTACGACGGTTTCGTTGACGCCCTCAATAATGGTGGTACCAGTTGGGATCAGCGTCGCGACTGGGCTGTGACTGCTTTCCGGAGCGTCACTGAATATGATGTGGCTATCGCGAACTGGATGGGTGGAGACAGCCAGGATTGGTGGTCGGGCGTATTTTCGGGTGGTCAGGAACTGCGCTACGGGGAAAACCCCCACCAAAAGGCCCTGGTTTATCAGGATGTGAGCCAGCCGGGTGGGTTGATTGGTGCAAAGATTTTGGGGGGTAAAGCCCTGTCTTACAACAATTACCAGGATGCGGAAGCCGCGGTGCGGGCTGCGAATGGGTTCGCTGAGCCGACGGCTGTGATCATCAAGCATGCGAACCCTTCCGGAGTGGCAACGGCACCCGACTTGGCTACTGCCTATGCGCACGCGTTGGCCTGCGACCCACTTTCTGCTTTCGGCGGTGTGGTTGCGGTTAATGGTCCGGTCACGCTGGCTTTGGCGCAACAGATTCTGCCCATTTTCACGGAAGTGGTAGCGGCCCCTTCTTTTGCTGAGGATGCTTTGGAGTTGCTGCGCACCAAACCTGCGTTGCGTTTGCTGCAGGTGGATCCTCTTTCTTCTCCGATGGAAGCGAAGTTCGTGTCCGGTGGTCTGCTGCGTCAGAGTGTGGACCAGATGGGTGAGGACGACGATCCTGCAAACTGGGAGTTGGTTGCTGGCGCCCCGGCTGACGAGGCAACGTTGGCTGACCTAGCGTTTGCGTGGCAGGCGGCAGCGTTGGTGAAGTCGAACGCTATTTTGTTGGCGAAAGATTTGGCTAGCGTGGGTATCGGTATGGGGCAGGTGAGCCGCGTGGATGCTGCCCGGTTGGCAGTGCAACGCGCTAACACTTTGGCGGACGGGCAAGATCGGGCTGCTGGTTCGGTTGCTGCTTCTGACGCTTTCTTCCCTTTCCCGGACGGTTTGCAGATCCTGCTTGATGCGGGCGTCAAAGCTGTGGTCGCACCGGGTGGCTCAAAGGGTGATGAGGCCGTAATCGCTGCAGCTGAAGCTGCTGGCGTCACGCTTTACTTCACGAAACGTCGCCACTTCTGGCACTAATCACCGTCTAGCTAGGGACTGTGTTGTTTGTGCGCGAGGGGGGAGTTGAACCCCCATGCCCTAACGGGCACACGGACCTGAACCGTGCGCGTCTGCCTATTCCGCCACTCGCGCTTGTGTACTTCCCTGGGTTGCAGGTAAGTACAGCGACATAAACTATACCGCCAAATTGGTCTGTGGGGCCAAACTGGGAATGTACACCTCACCACAGCGAAGCGCAGTACTATCTATGGTTCCGGTGGTGAAGCCCGCCGCGTGTGCCTCTTCCCACTACAATTTGTTCCCCGTAATAGCACCGAAGTGGGGGGAAAATGAAAGCTTTGGTCATTAGTTACCCAAACACCGGCTTTCGGCAATAGAATGAGAGCAGCGATCAGCGTACACTGGGGGCTCACTTCCGTGGAGGGATATACTTTGGGTATTTTGGACCGGCTGGAAAACGCCATTGAGAAAGGTGTGAACAATGCGTTCTCGAAAGTGTTCCGATCAGGGTTGAAACCAGTGGATATTTCATCAGCCTTACAGAAGGTAATGGAGGAGTCTGCCCAGCCTGTGCTAAACGAAGACACAGGCCTGGAAGATCCGAACACGCTGGTTGCCCCCAACGTTTTCGTGATCCAGGTGGCCCCAACAGACTATCGCGGTCTCGACGCTGTCGGATTGGACCGCATGATCGAAGAGGTTGAACGCAGCGCTGTCCAGTTCGCTGACGATCAAGGCTATCTATTGGCGGGACCAATAGAGGTGGAAATTGTGCCTTCTGAGGACGAACCGGATGGGACCATCGAAATCAGCCCGCAAACAAGGTTGGGGGCAGCTGCTCCCGCAGCTGGCGCGGCGCCCTCCCCCGAACACCCAATTATTGATGTTAACGGGGAGAAGTGGTTGCTCACAGAAGAGGTGACCATTATTGGTCGGTCCTCTGATGCTGACATTGCGGTTCCTGACACTGCAGTTTCGCGGCGCCACCTGGAACTACGGATCACCCCCCACGGTGTTATTGCCACCGACCTGGGCTCCACGAATGGTCTGTATGTTGAGGGGCATAAGGTTGGTGCTGCCACCCTTGTTGACGGTAACCAGCTCACCATTGGTCGCACTAGCATCATGTTTTGGACGCACGCGGCACAAGAGTAACTATGACCTCTGATTTAGCTTTCACCGTATTCCGTTTAGGCTTCCTTATACTCCTGTGGATACTGGTCATCAGCGTGGTCGCAACTTTGCGGCGCGACATTTACGGAACGGTTGTGACACCGCGCGGTTCCGGTCGCACCAAGGTTGGTGAACAGAAAAAGAAAGCTAAACGGAAACGGATCCCCCTAGGGTCTACACCCACAAAGCTGTTGGTGACGGGAGGGCCCCTAACTGGGACTTTGCTTCCGTTGGGGTCTGCTCCCCTCACGATTGGCCGTTCCCCTTCATCCACACTGGTTTTGGAGGACCCTTACGCTTCGACAAACCATGCTGAGTTGGTTAGTCGCGATGGTGATTGGCTGCTGTCTGATTTGGGTTCCACGAACGGTACTTTCATTGATGACGAACGTGTGGCGGAACCGCGTCTGCTGGCACCGAATGTGACGGTGCGAATTGGGCAAACCACGTTTGAGTTGGTGAACTAATGGCTGTTGACTTCACCTATGCGGCCCGGTCGGATGTTGGTTTGATTCGGAAAAATAATCAAGACTCTGCCTATGCGGGCCCGCATCTTCTGGTTTTAGCTGACGGTATGGGAGGTCCCGCGGGGGGCGACATCGCTTCGTCGGTGGTGATCGCCCACTTGGCCCCCTTGGATGATGTGCCGGCCTCCGCTAACGAACTGTTACCTAGCCTGACGGATGCTGTGCAGGCAGCGCATGACGAGTTGGTGGAACGTTCAGCGAATGACCCTTCTTTGAAGGGGTTGGGGACGACGTGCACCGCAATTTTACGTTCGGGGAACAAGTTGGCGATGGTCCACATCGGGGATTCGCGGGCCTACCTGCTGCGGGACGGTGTGTTTACCCAGGTCACCACTGATCATAGTTTCGTGCAATATCTGGTTGATAGTGGGCAGATCACGGCGGAAGAGGCAGAGACGCATCCGAAACGTAGTGTCATTCTGCGGGTGGTGGGCGATTCCCCCGGGGAAGTGACGTTGGATGGGACGATGCGTGAAGCCATTGTTGGTGACCGCTGGTTGCTGTGTTCAGATGGCTTGTCTGGGGTTGTTTCTGATGAGACTATCCGGCAGGTGCTAACTGAGTACGCTGACCCTGGTGAGTGCTGTGACCGCCTGGAGGAACTGGCATTGCTGGCTGGGGCTCCCGACAACGTGACGTGCGTAATTGCTGATGTGGTGGAGCAGGAAACTTCACCGGATAATGTTCCCCAAATTGTGGGGGCCGCCGCTGAGAATAGGAAGGATCCTTCAAAGGGCAGCGAGGGTGCTGCTGGTAGGGCCGCCGCCCTTGCTCTCTTGGATGGTGAGGAAGATACTGAGGATGTTGATGAGGACGATGAGGAGAAAAAGAGGCGCCCCTGGGTTTGGTTTCTGCTGATTCTGGGAGTGTTAGCCGTTGGGATCGCACTGCTCTACGGGGGTTGGAAGTGGACGAAAACCCAATATTACGTGATCGAATCTGACGGTGCCATCGTGCTGTATCAGGGCATTCCGCAACAGTTGGGTTCTTTTGAGTTCTCTGAACCGATCAGGGTGACACCACTGGAACTTTCAGACCTGGCTGAAGTGGACCAGCGCCGATTGGAAGAGCCGGTGATGCGGTCCTCTTTGGAAGAAATTGAGCAGTACTTGGCTGAGCTGGAAGAACGTGCTGAGCAAAACAAGGAAACTCACGGCAAAGGGGGGCATCCACAAAGTGGTATTAACCCCCGCGAAACCCGCCAAAGCTGATGGCTACAGTACAGGTTTCTGCGGCGCGTCCCCAACGGTTCTTAGAGCTACTGCTGATGATCCTAGCGGTGGCTGTGGGTGTTTCCGCATACGTGTTGACCCACTTGAACCAGGAGGGGGCTGTCCCTGCGGGACTGTTGTCCCACGTGGGTGTTCTGGTGGCTGTGGCGTTCATAGCGGAAGTGGTAGTTCGGTTCACCGCTCCCCACGCTGACCCGGTTATTCTGCCCATCGCTGTGGCACTGACCGGTCTGGGGTTGTCGATGATCCACAGGTTGGACCAGTCCTATCAGCATATGGATCTACCTCTGACGGGTAACAGGCAGGCCCTGTTCGCAATTGTTGGCGTGGTTTTGGCCTCGGCGATCCTCATTTTTTTACCGGATCACCGCACTCTGCGCCGTTACACTTACACTTTCATGAGTATCTCTTTGATCCTTCTGTTTCTTCCCATGATCCCCGGCTTGGGTGTGGAAAACTGGGGTTCTCGCGTTTGGGTTTCGGTGGCGGGGTTCCAATTCCAGCCGGCAGAGTTCGTGAAGGTTACGTTGGCGATCTTTTTTGCGGGATATTTGGTGACTAACCGCGACAAGCTTTCCATGGGGGGAAGCAAGATTTTCGGGATGCAGCTGCCCCGAGCACGCGATTTGGGCCCAATCTTGGTGGTTTGGTTGCTTGGTATTGCCATTTTGGTGCTCCAGAAAGATTTGGGCACTTCTCTACTTTTCTTTGGTTTGTTTGTTGCCATGCTTTACGTGGCTACGAACCGGACTTCCTGGCTGGTGATTGGTGGGGCCCTGTTCGCTCCGGCAGCATTTTTGGCGATGAAACTGTTCCCCCACGTGCAGAACCGTTTCACGGTTTGGCTGCAGGCGATGGACAGCGAGATTTACGAAGCTACCGGGGGGTCCTATCAGGTGGTGCAGGGCCTGTTTGGCATGGCAACGGGTGGCTTGCTGGGCACAGGTTGGGGGCGGGGACACCCGGAGTTGGTGCCCTTGGCGCAGTCTGACTTCATATTGTCTTCGTTGGGTGAGGAGCTCGGTCTGGTTGGTTTGGCCGGTATTCTTCTGCTTTACCTAATTTTAATTGAGAGGGGTCTGAGGGCGGCCCTGGCAACACGGGACGGTTTCGGTAAACTCCTTGCGGCGGGCCTGTCTTTTTCACTCGCTTTGCAAATTTTTGTGGTGCTGGGTGGTTTAACCAGGGTGATCCCTTTGACGGGTTTAACTGCTCCTTTCTTAGCTCAGGGTGGCAGTTCCATGATTGCTTCCTGGATCACGGTTGCTTTGCTGTTGCGCATTTCGGATGCTGGTCGCCGCCCACCGGGTCGCCCTACCCCCTGGACGTTGGGGGCCATGCTGAACGTGGAAACTGAGGCGGAAAATCCGGAAACTAAACCAAGCACAGTGCCTCTCGCTGTTTTGGATCAGCCTGCAAGCCCGGATGATTCTGCGGGTGGGGACTCCACTGGTGGGGTGGTGACGTCATGAACCCACAGGTGCGCAGATTGTTCGCCCTAGTTTTAGGGTTGTTCGTGATGTTGGGGGCGGCGGTAACCTACGTTCAGTTCGTGAAGGCTCCCGACCTGGTTTCGGACCCGCGGAACACCCGGCAGTATATTCAGCTGGCGGAACGCGACCGGGGACCCATAATTGTTGCCGGCACGCCGGTAGCGGTGTCACAAAGGCAGGATAACCGGGACAGTTACCGAAGAAGCTACCCCCAAGGACCCCTGTACGCTTCCGTAACGGGCTATTTCTCAGCGGTCACTTTGAACGCAACTGGGTTGGAGGCCGCCGAAAATGATATCTTGATCGGTGACAGTTCCAATTTGTTGTGGCAGCGGATGCGGAACCTGTTCGCTGGGAAACCCCGGCAGGGTGGTGGGGTGGAATTGACACTCGACCCAAGTTTGCAGCAGGCGGCAGCCGACGCTTTGGGGAATACTCCGGGGGCGGTTGTCGCCCTCGATGTGGAAACTGGCGCGGTGCGGGCCCTCTACTCTTCCCCCACTTACGATCCCAACGTGCTGGCCAGCACCGATGGGGAAACCGCTTCCACAGCAATTGAAGAGTTGGAATCAGCCCCAACCCGACCGTTGGATAATCGGGCCATTGCTTCCACTCGGTACGCACCGGGTTCCGTGTTCAAAATTTTGACAACCGCAGCCCTGCTGGAAAACGGGTACAAACCTTCCACAAAAATGGACGCTCCACGGACCGCGACCCTACCCAACACGGACACCACCGTTTCTAACTATGGGAACGAGAAGTGTGGGGACGGGGAACCAACACTCACCGAAGCTTTCGCTCGTTCATGCAACACTGCTTACGTGTTGGCAAGTGAGGACCTGACAGAAACGGACCTGGAAGCTGTGACCGATCGTTTTGGTTTCGGGCAGAACCTTGCAATACCACTGCCGGTCACCCCCTCCCGGTTCCCCAGCTACTTGGATCAGGCCCAGTTGGCTATGAGTAGCATCGGACAGTTCGACGTGCAGGTAACACCCATGCAAATGGCTGCTGTCACCCAAGCTGTTGCCAATGATGGCAGGATGATGCGCCCCTACCTGGTGGACCGGGTTGTTGACGCTGACAACCAAACCAGAGAAACCACATCCCCCACCAAGTGGAGCAACCCAATCTCAGCTGAAGTGGCACAAGACCTCACCGAAATGATGGTGGCAACAGTTTCCGAACCGTACGGCACTGCGACTGCTGCAAATAGCCCCTACTTTCAGGTGGCAGCAAAAACGGGGACGGCTGAAATTGGGGACGGGAGCCGCTCCAACGCATGGACAGTGGCGTTTGCCCCAGCTGATGATCCACAGCTCGCAGTCGTTGTTCTGGTGGAAGCAACCGACGAGAACCCTCAACCGACGGGTGGGGGCAACGCTGCACCAATAGCCCGCATCCTCCTGGAAACGGGGGTGGAGTAGTATGAGCCAGCTTCAGGCGGGCCTAGTTTTAGGGGGCCGCTACCTGCTTATCAGCCGCATAGCCACGGGAGGAATGGGTGAAGTGTGGCGGGCCCGCGACCAAAGAACTCGCCACCTGGTGGCAGCCAAAGTGTTGCGCCCCGAACTGACAGGGGAAGAGATTTCTTTATCTCGACTGCGGTTAGAAGCCCAAAATGCTATGCGCTCCCAACATCCCAACATTGCGTCCATTCTCGATTCAGGGGAAGAGGACGGACAGGGGTGGATCATTATGGAACTGGTGGAAGGTGACCCGTTGAGCGACTATGTGGGAGACGGGAATGTTCTGGAAGCCAAGCACCTGATCCCCGTCCTAGTGCAGTGTGCTTACGCATTAGATGGAATAGCTAGGGCCGGAATTGTGCACCGCGACATCAAACCAGCCAACATTATTGTTCGCCCCGACGGTTTAGCTAAACTAACAGATTTTGGTATTTCCCATGCCAGCGGCCAAGCGGAACTCACGGCCGCGGGCATGGTGATGGGAACAGCGCAATACCTGGCCCCTGAGCAAGCCATGGGTCAGGAAGCAACACCGTCGGGCGACCTTTATTCCCTCGGAATAATCGCTTACGAAGCTTTGGCTGGACACCGCCCCTTCACGGGTAAAACAGTGGTTGACATTGCTACGGCCCACGTCAATGACACCCCACCCCCACTGCCAGAAAATGTTCCAGAACCCCTGGCGAAGGTAGTTTACAGCCTGCTAGCTAAATCCCCAGAAGGCAGACCCCGGAACGGGACCGCCCTCGTCCGGCAACTAACAGCAGTAGCCCAAGAGTTACAGATTTCTACCAGACCCACCCCCCTGAGAGGAACGACTACCGCCCCGGCAACAACGACTGCCACCCCGGCAGGAACAACTACCGCCC
>CAYFPY010000019.1:0-6814 GCA_964345125.1 uncultured Actinomyces sp. | reverse complement strand
ACTACCGCCCCGGCAACAACGACTGCCACCCCGGCAGGAACAACTACCGCCCGCGAACGGCAAGCGCCACCCACCCCCACCCGGACGCCACCAACCCCAGCCCAGGCTGAGCGTACCCACCCACCTGCGGTCGCGGCAACAAACAATCGTGAAGCAAAACCTGTGGGCAAACAGGCCGTTTTCGCTTGGAAACCTGTTACGGGAACAGGCAGCACCGCAAGTGGAGCGGCAAACGTTCCCCTACCTTCACGCAATCCGTACCCCAAACGATCCACATCCTCATTCCGTAAAGCTACTTCCCAGCTCACCCCCAAACAGTTGCTACCCATTGGTGTCCTGCTCATACTCCTCATCCTCTTCTTTATATTTCTGCTCACTAAGAACGTAACTTCGCATGCTGTGGTCGCCACTCAACCGGTTGGAAACTCAGCACAACAACGGAAGGAACTGGTCGTGGCCACACCACCAGCACACAATTCAACGCAGCCCGTTATAAGGTTTCACCAGGAGGTCCTCTAATGCCTGACTCAAATAGCCACCTGCTTGGCGGCAGGTACGAAGTGCGTTCCCTGATCGGTCGTGGTGGAATGGCCCAGGTTCATCTGGGCAGAGACACCAAGTTGTCGCGCCTTGTTGCCATCAAAATGCTGCGTGTTGACCTGGCTCGGGACTCCGTTTTCCAAACCCGGTTCCGCAGGGAAGCACAGGCTGCAGCTTCTTTGAATCATCCCAACATTGTTGCCGTGTACGACACGGGTGAAGAGTCGGTGCGTGGAGCTGATGGGAAGAGTGTTTCAGTCCCGTACATCATCATGGAGTACGTGGAGGGGCACACGGTTAAGGAGCTACTGGGGGATGCAACTCCAGTACCTATCCCCGAAGCTGTTGAAATAACGTCGGGAGTGTTGCACGCCCTCAGTTACGCGCATGATTCCGGGTTGGTGCACCGGGACATTAAGCCGGGGAACGTGATGCTCACCAACAGTGGCAAAGTGAAGGTGATGGATTTCGGGATTGCTCGAGCCCTCGCTGACTCTCAAGCCACCATGACGCAAGCGAACGCGGTGGTTGGGACCGCACAGTACCTATCCCCCGAGCAAGCGCGCGGGGAGCAGGTTGATGAGCGCTCCGACATTTACTCAGCCGGGTGTTTACTTTTTGAACTATTGACGGGACAACCACCATTCCAGGGTGACTCCGCTGTTTCTCTTGCCTACCAGCACGTGTCGGAAGCGCCACCACTTCCCTCTGCCATAGCTCCTGATGTTCCTGAAGAGCTAGACCAGGTGACGTTGAAGTCTCTTGCTAAAAATCCTCAGGAACGCTATGAAAATGCGACAGCAATGGATGTGGACTTGGTGCGGGCAGCCGATGGGCTTCCCATCCAAGCACCCCCCATCAGTGCCTGGGAAACTCAAGCATTTGACTCTCAGGCAACGACTGCGATGGACCCGGTAACAACAACTGCGATCTACAGTGCTCAAAGTGAACCTGAACCGGTAGCAACAACAACGACCGGTTTAATTCCAACGCAAGAGGAGAAACCGAAATCTAAAAAGACTGCCATCATAGTCACGCTGCTGATCCTGCTGGCAGCCGCCCTCATCGGTTTAGTTACCTGGCTTTTCTTGAACAACAAGGAAGAGGAACCTGAAATGGTGGCTGTCCCCTCTGGTTTAGTGGGTCTGTCCCAAGCGGAAGCGCGCACTGCCATTGTGGATGCGGGACTTGTTTTCGTTCTTGGGGACCCTGTGGAGTCTGACTCGATAGAGCAGGGGAATGTGGCGGAAGTAAACCCGCAGGAGGGCACCGAAGTTGAAGTTGGTTCAACTGTGGAAGTGCAACTTTCTGCGGGCCCCTCATCCGTGGAGGTTCCGGACATGGAAGGTTGGTCCCGGGAACAGGTCGATGACGAGCTGAAAAGATTGGGGTTCATCACGGGTACGGTAAGCGAAGAAAATGATCCTGCCCAAAAGCAAGGCAAATTGCTGCGCACCAGCCCTGCCGCGGGTGCTGTTATACCCCGCGGAGAAGCAATAGATCTAGTGTTTTCCTCCGGGAACGTGGAAGTGCCAGGCTCCCTTGCCGGGCAACCTAAAGATGAAGTTTTGGCGCGGTTGCGGGACTTGACTTTCAACCCGGAGGTCACCACTGAGGAAAGCCAGAGCGTACCGAAGAACAGTGTCATCCGGGTTGAACCCGTTGGGGTACTTGCTCAAGGTTCCGTGATCCAAGTGATCGTGTCGGATGGTCCTCCACCTCCACCCGAACCGGAACCAACGCCCGAACCGGAACCAACGCCCGAACCACAAAGTGACTAGGCTAAGTCACCCAACAGTGTTGTCGAAGAAGCGGGCATGAAACTCTGGGTACACCCAGGTGAATAAGGCGAGCACGATGCCCGCAAAAATAAGGAGCGCCAAAATTGCTTTGAGCCACTTCGGGCCGGGAAGTTTCCTAAAAAGCCAAGCGTACACGTTGGACTACCCCCTACGGTTTTTCTCTCATTATGGCCGGCATCCCGTCCTCTTTTGACACCCAATATTCCATTTCACTCCACACGATGAACCGTTCGTAGTTGTTGAACTCGGGGTGACACGTAGTCATTGTCATGATCCGTTTTGTTGGTTTCACACCCGGCTCACCCGGCACTGGCTCAACCACCCACGACTCATCAGGTTTCACCACCAGGTTGTCGTACATCTTATAGACAATGTAAGCATCTTTGGTTTCAATGATGAACTGGTGGCCTTCGTTGAGAGTTTCAACAAGGCGGAACCCGTTACCGTAACTGTTCCGGTGTGCAGCAACCGCGAAGTTCCCCACCTGGCCAACCTGCGCGGTTTCTGGGTAGTGCCCCGCGTTCCCAGCATCTAAAATCCACTGATCAACACCCTCCGCCAGTGGTAGCTCCACCCAATCCCATTCGGGTACGTGGAACACGCCGTAAATTTCACCGTGCGCTGGGTTCACCAAGGGAGGGTCATCGTAGCGGCGAATGTCCGTGTATCCGGCTGTTGCCGGGTACGAATGTTGGAAACCTTCCACCATTTCGGCTTTGTATTGGTCCGCGATGAACGTGGTCCACCACAGTTGCCACACCACGTACAAAACTAGGAACAGTCCCACAGTGATGAGAACTTCCCCAACCAGGCTCAGAAACACTCGGATCTTTGAACGTTTCTTTTTGGGGGCAGGGGGTGGTGCCGGCACCGGTGGTGGGGGACTGGCGTGCAGCTGCGACCTTGGCGGTAAGGGGGGCATTGTCGGTGTTGTCACTTTTCCTCCACTCGTGAAGCATATTTTGGTGATGAGGGCGGGCTGGCTGCGGGGAGCTCCAGCTCCTCTTCCACCACTACTTCCCAACCCAACTGGTATTTCTTGGCAGCATCACGGTAAAGAGCAATGGTAGCATCTTCTTCCAACTCCTTTAACAGGACCTGAGGGTCCCCCACCGCACTGATGTGGTACGGGGGTGAATAGGATTTAGTTCCGACAAGAATCACGTTACCGACGCATCTGATCGGTGTTGTGCCCGTTATCCGTTCGTCCAGTACGGTAATACCTTCCGCACCACCCCTGCGCAGAGCGTTCAACACCGCATCCACATCTTGCTGGTGAACAACCAGTTCGTCAGGGCTTATCTCTTCGTCCAGCGTGAACTCTGCGGGTGCGTCCGTAAGAATGACTGTCACACCCGGTCCCTTTATAGGTGATGTCACCTGGTCCTCATCCGTCGGGTCCTCCAGCGGGGTGGTCTCAGTTTCATTACCAGCGTCCACGCGCGCCTGAAAAGTGACCACCTCGTCCTCTAATTGCTGGACCACCTGCTGCTGTTGCTTCGCTAATGAAATGAGGTTATTTTCCTCTGTTTTGCTTTGGGATGTGGCCGTGGAAGCGGAGATACCAAAAAGTAAGCCTGCGCTGGCTAACGCTCCGAGGCTCGCCAGCTTGTAGGTCCTCTTCTTCCGCATTCACTCACCTCCGGTTTCTTCAACTTGGCCCAATCCGTTACCCTTGACTAGTCTAAAGGAAGCTTCCTGGACCGTTCCAGGAACATTTCGTACAACAGGGGGATTGAAGTGGCCCAGAAAAACAGGGATGCCCAGAAACGCAACCATGAGCATCGCAAGGATGCCGACGACCTAGATGTTCCGGACAACTGGGCAAAAAACTTGCCGCTCAGTCCAAGCTGGTGGGCACCCACCTTCATCACTCTCTTAGTTGTTGGCTTAGCCTGGATAGTTATCTACTACTTTTCTGGCGCCGCCTTCCCCATCCCGGGCATTGGGCATTGGAACCTGGGCATCGGTTTTGTTTTCATGCTTGCAGGGTTCGGTATGACCCTGTGGTGGAAATAATCTTCAACAGCTTTATCCACAGCTGAGGATAATTACAGGCATGTAACTCCTTTTCCTCCCGAAATGGAAGTGCCGCCTAACTGGCATTGCTCAGCGTAAAACTAGGAAATACAGGCCCGACGTTCCAGCTACGAACGCTACAGCAAGGGCAACCGTCACCAGAAAGTTCCACACCGCCACTGTTTTACCGCCGCGGGTACGAAGAAAATCAGCTAGCGCCACATAGGCACCGGTCGCCAACAT
Source organism: uncultured Actinomyces sp. (assembly GCA_964345125.1). Lineage (GTDB taxonomy): Bacteria > Actinomycetota > Actinomycetes > Actinomycetales > Actinomycetaceae > Scrofimicrobium. The sequence goes on along the minus strand of CAYFPY010000019.1, from coordinate 2,210 downwards.
GCCGCCCACCAATCCTCCAATGTGGGCTTGCCACGATATCCCCGGCGTGATGAACCCATACATCAAGTTGATACCTAACAGCACCAAAATTGAAGTTGACGACATCCCTGACCGTCGCTGCAAAACTAGGAGCGACCCCAACAACCCATAAACTGCGCCGGAAGCACCAATGGTCCAATAAGAGGCGCTAGCAGGGTCCGCAAGCACCCAGGCCACAATGGCCATGGATCCACCCAGAACACTGAGCAGGTAAACCGCCAGGTAACGCCAAGCTCCAAGGGCCCTCTCCACCGCTGAACCAATCAGGTACAGCATCAACATGTTGAAAAGCAGGTGGAAGAAACCAGCGTGCAAGAACCCGGACGTTAAAAGTCTCCACGGCTGTAAGTAACCCAAAGCGGGAGAAAAACCCCCGTAATTTATCACAGCATCCGACACCTGTTGGGCAACAAACACAATGACGTTGATAGCCACCAAAACTGTCGTTACGGGCGCTCCCGACGTTGCAAGTAAGTTTCTGGCACGTTTACGTTTCGCTCGTGCCTGGCTGGCTCCCATACAGTCCACGCAAACCGATCCGACCTCCACTGGGATGGAACAGTCAGCGCAAGCGGGACGATTACAGACCTTGCAGTATGAAACTGCAGGAATCGTTGGATGAACCGTGCACTTCTCACGCCTCTGGGTGAATGCTCTTTGCCCGTACCGGGGAATGTCCTCCATGCCTCTACCAGCTGGTTTCTAAGACCCGCTCACCTTCTAATCTAGAAACAACTATTCCTGTATAACTTCAATGTTCTGAATGACAACTGGCTCAACGGGACGGTCGTTAGCCCCGGTCGGCACCAGCGAAATTGCGTCAACAACACCCTTGGATTCCAAGTCCGTGACTTTGCCGAAAATGGTGTGTTTACCGGTCAACCAGTCGGTGGGTGCAACAGTGATGAAAAACTGGGATCCGTTTGTACCCTTACCGAAACGGGTGCCCGCGTTAGCCATAGCCAACAGGTATGGCTGATCGAATACCAGTTCCGGGCTGATTTCGTCGTTGAACTGGTAACCCGGACCACCGGTTCCCGTACCCAACGGATCCCCACCTTGGATCATAAAATTGGGGATAACCCGATGGAAAATCGTGTCGTCATAAAGTGGAGTAGTCATTTTGTTTCCAGTGTTCGGGTCCGTCCACTCCTTTTCACCAGTCGCCAAACCCACGAAGTTTTTCACCGTGTTCGGCGCCTGAGCCGGATAAAGTTCAACGTTGATGTCTCCCATGGATGTATGAATGATTGCCTGCACTTTTCCTCCAAAATAGTCATGACTGTGTGCTTCCTGCCAGTCTACGTTGCTTTTTGGGGTGCCAGGGTACCTTGTTCGCATTCAGCTTCACACATTTCCCCGAAGCTCCCCCAGATAAACGATGACTGGTCACCAAAGTCATGCCATACTTAAAGGGAGGCAGGCGGAAAGCCAAGATGTCGACAGCGCCTGGCCAGTCGACCAAAAGTGAGAAGCGAAGGGACACGCAGTGAAACGTAAAAAAGTAAACCTTAAAGATGTAGATGTGGGACAGCTAAAAGATCGTGCAGACAAGATTGTTGAAGCGGTAGCCGACCAAGCCGCAGACGCTTTTGAAAAAGCAAAAGAATCGGCAGCCACCCACACACACGACTTGGCTAAAGCAGCCGATTCAGCTTTGACCACCATCGAGCAGCACCTGGAAAACGACAAAGCTGCCCTGAAAGCCGCGGCCCCACTGGTTGTAGTCCAGCCAAAGAAGAAGAAAAAACGAGGCCGCAAAATTTGTGGACTGGGTCTGCTGGGCGGACTGGCGGCGGGTGCTGGATACTTACTGTGGAAGCGCTCCCAACCCGTTGAGGATCCATGGTCCGAAGAATACTGGGTTGAACTGCAAGACGAAATCAACGCTGCAGCCCTAGAAGAGGAAGCGAAAGAAACCGTCGAAAGTGTTGTTGAAGAGGCCGAAGAGCTAATCGACGAAGCCGCAGACAAGAAGGACTAACAGCAACCAGAAAAACCCCAAAACACTGATGCCCAGCAGAATGGTTCTGCTGGGCATCTGGTTTAAGTAAAAAAGGGGAGGTAGCCGGGGAACCCAGCACGGTAACACCAAGTGGTGGAGCCGAGGGGACTTGAACCCCTAACCCCCTGCTTGCAAAGCAGGTGCGCTACCAATTGCGCCACGGCCC
>CAYFPY010000018.1:0-27095 GCA_964345125.1 uncultured Actinomyces sp. | reverse complement strand
CAAGCGGTTCCCATTGCCGCTGAAAGCAGGGGATCTTCCGAGTAGGAGTCAGAGTTACCTGCGCCTAGTATTGCCCGGTTTGTGTCAATTGCGGGCCCTAACACGAATGGAATATTGAGGTAACTAGCTTCTTTACCGATGGCTTGGCCAATCTGTTCGACGAGAGTCTCATTCCAGGTTGCTGCCATGGCTGGTGGTGCGGGAAACCGCGTGGGGGAAAATGCAGAAGAACCGTGCTGCCTCGCTATTCCCCGCTGTGCAGGGACTAGCCGAACGGAAGGGAGCCGCCGACTGGGCACTTCATGTGTCTCCCAGTCGCGGCCAGCACAAACCAATCTGACTTTTTCTTCTAGAGTCAACTCCTTTAGCAGGTCGGCTGCTCTATAGGTTGTCATTGGCCCTTCCTTCCGTGCCTTTGAGGTTTAGGCGGTCCCCAATTGCTGCGCCAGTTCTAGGAGTAACCTACCCCCGTATCCTGTTGCTCCCGCACTGCGCCAGGCAGTGTCTTTTTCCACTGACATGGGGCCCGCTATGTCAACGTGCGCCCAAGGAACGTTATCCACGAAGTTGGACAGGAACAAAGCCGCGGTGATTGATGAAGCCCACCTACCCCCCACATTGGAGAGGTCCGCAATCTTCGAGTCCAACATTTTCATGTATTCCGGCACCAAGGGCAGCTGCCAAACGGGTTCGCCCGTTCTGTCTGCAGCGTATTCTATTTGGTCCACCAGACTCTGGTCTGTCCCAAAAAGGGCGGCAACGTCGTCACCTAGGGCTACTTTTGCTCCTCCTGTGAGCGTGGCGATGTCCACGATCCAGTCCGGTTCCGCCTCCGCGGCGAGCGCCAAAGCGTCCATAAGAATGAGTCTTCCCTCAGCGTCTGTGTTGCCTACTTCTACAGAAAGTCCATTTCTGGCGACAAGGACTTCCCCTAAACGCAGGGAATCACCAGAAATCATATTATCCGTTGTTGCGATCCACCCTTCAACAGAGAGATTCACACCCTGGTCGGCTAAGGCCGAGAACGTACCGATAACAGCGGCTGCGCCCCCCAGATCCATTTTCATGTCGAGCATGGCATCGGAAGGTTTCAGGCTTAGACCACCAGAATCAAAAGTCACACCTTTGCCTACTAAGGCGAGAGTCTTGCTTTGGCTTTCTTCCGCGGGCGCGTAACGTAACCTAAGAATTTTGGCTGGAAAGTGAGAGCCTCGGTTTACACCCAGCAAACCTCCGCAGCCTAGATCTTCCAGTTCAGGCATCTCGATAACTTGGACGCTAAACCCGTACTGCTCACCCAGGCCGATGGCAAGTTCCGCCAGTTTTTCAGTGTTCAAGTGGGCAGGAGGCGCATTGGTAAGGTCACGAGCAATCACCCCGGCCCGGGCGGCAATCAGACCAGAGTTTGCTCCTTCTTCGATAGGCGCGCTGTCCTGTTCGGCAAGGATCGTCAGCGTTCTCGCTTCGGCCGCCACCGAGGATTCTTCGAGAAATCCACCTTTGAAGGCGCGGTAGCTATAAGCCGCAAGAAAGAACCCTTCCACAAACGCTTTGGCGCAGCCTTGAGCGAACTTGAGATTCGCGGGAATGGTAATCGCCACCCGCGGAGTTGTCTTCGATGTTCGAGCCAAACTGGCACCCAGGTCGCGCCATACATCAAGGTTCAAGTCCTGGGAGTCTCCCCCGCCTAACAGAAGAACCAGCCCAGCGTCGTCTGTAACGATTGCCTGGCTCTCACCCTTTTTCCTCCGAAACCCCACCCGCTCAAGTTCTTCCAGGTTCAGCTCCAAGCTGGCCGGAACCTCATCGGACGAGAAGAGCAGGTGGGCATTGGTAGTATCTTCTTCCGTCTCCGTTCCTGGGGTAGCTACATTGACTCTGCTGGCGGACAGTAGCTCCAGTCCCGGTAGCAAGGAAAAATTATCAACGTGCAAAGCCTGCCCCCTTTCGGCAGCCTGCTCGCGGTTGACTGTTTCTATTTTCTTCAGAGATTGCAAGTGGATTGTCTTTCTTCTAGTAAGTGGCGCTCCAGCACAGTACTTGATGGGAGCCTTCCCTATCATGGTAGTGCCCCTAGCGCCACGTTCAAAGGATTCTTCTAGGGTGGTCTAGGATCTCGTATATATGAGACAAGGATTAGCGGACGCTCTTCCCCTGACAACAGTGTGGGTAGCGACGGCAATTTTCAACAGTCTGGCCCCACCCACCACATTGGGGAACGGCATGCTGAGCCTAGCGGTTGTTGTGACTCTTGCCGTCATTATTTACGCGGCTTTTGGTGTACTCCGTCAAGCAGATTTGGTATCTGGGTATCTAGGGGAGCCCTTCGCTTCCCTAGTGCTTACCCTGACCGTTGTTTTGACTGAAATTGCCTTAATATCGGCGGTGATGCTGGGACCCGTACCCGCGCCCACTATAGGTCGTGACTCCATATTTTCTGTCATGATGATAATAATGAACCTGGTCTTGGGGGTCTCTATCTTGTTGGGAAGCAGGAAGCATGGCTCCCAAGTATTTTCTCCACGAGCAACCAGGCTTTACCTGCTCCTCATTGCCCTGTTATCAATTGTCACCTTTATTGGGCCCCGGTTATTCCCTGCAGAGGAGGGAGGGTTTCCTCTCGCCACGTCATGGATCATAATTGGCGTCAGCATATTTGGTTATGCCGGTTTCCTTTTCTTTCAGTCGGGCCCAGGACGCGAATGGTTCCAAGATAAGGGTGAAGCTCACACTCCCCGGCTACCGGTGGATGCCGCTTTGGTGAAGAGTGCGCTTATCCTTGTTTTCTTGCTTATAGGCATCGCTCTGATGGCAGAAAACCTGGCGGCTGAATTTGCGGTCATACTAGAACGCACGGGCTGGCCGGAAGCCCTTAGCGGCCTGATCATCGCGATCATTGTTTTTACCCCGGAGGCGCTTACCTCGTTCTCAGCTGCTACCAGTAACCAAATGCAAAGGGTGATTAACCTGTGTCAGGGCGGGTACCTGTCAACCATCGCCTTGAGCGTTCCAGCAGTACTTGCCTTGGGCATAATCACCAATCAGGAAGTCATTTGGCAGGTGAGTGCAGTCAATTCGTGGTTTCTAGTGGTGACGCTGTTGCTTGCAGCATTTACTTTTGGGGGAAAACGCACCCATCGCCAAGCCGGCTTCTTGCATCTTTTCCTCTTCATCGCTTTTGTCCCAACCATATTCTTTTGAACGTCGGTGGGTCGGGTAGGTTATTGCTGCTGTGCTTCACGCCACTTCTGGGCATAGGACAGCGCATCGTCCAGGTTATCTACCAACAACGCCCCGTCTTCCTCGCTACTGAGCCCCATCCTAAGCATTAGGTTGACATACTGGTTGGGAAGACCTTTGATGATGACCTTCTTACCTTCTTGATGCAAATTCTTGGCAATATCGCTTAAAGCTTTGGCACCAGTGGCGTCCATGACTCCGATTCGGGACAGGCGCAGAATGACGACGTCGACACCAGTTAGCCGTTCGATTTCCTGTTCGATTCGGTCCGACACCCCAAAAAACATGGAGCCGTCCAGACGGAATACAGCAATTTGGGGGTCATCTACGATGAACTCGCGGTACACGCCTGAACGCGCTGCGAAGTGCCGCAGTACCAGGGTTCCAGCGACTATAACCCCAATAAAAATAGCCCAGATCAAGTCCAGCCCCACTGTGATTATGGCTGTGGCTAGGAAAACAAGTGCATCCGACCTGGTGGACGAAAGGATTTGTTTTATAACTGAGGGCGAAACCATTTTGAAGGTAGTGACTATGAGCACCGCAGACAGAGCGAACATAGGGATGAAGGACACTGCCCGGGAGGCTGTATAAACCACGACAAGGAGTAAAGCTGAATGCACCAAAGAAGCCAGACGAGAGCGACCTCCCGAACGCACATTCACAGCGGTGCGGGCTATCGCTCCCGTGGCTGGCATGCCACCAAAGAGCCCAGATGCTATGGATGCTAGTCCTTGACCAAACAGTTCCCGATCCGGCTCGTAGGTTCCTCCCCGGACCATTCCAGCGGCAATCCGAGCGGACAGGAGCGACTCTATGCCGGCGAGCAACGCTACCGCTGCCGCACCTGGCAGAACCGTGATGATCAGATCCAAGTTCCATTGGGGCAGGGTTGGTGCCGGCAGAGACGAGGGAATCTTTCCTATCTTTGCTACCGGCCAATTCGTCACCAGAATGAGGATGGTCCCCAACCCAACAGCCACGAGGGAAGATGGGATTTTGGGGAACAGCTTTTCTAATACCAGGATCAGCACCACGGTGCTCGCGGTCAGGCTCAAAGTCAGCCCAGCACTGGGCCAGGGGGCTGAAAGTGCTGCTTTAAAGGCTGCAGCTAGGCTGTTCATCCCGGGGATGGCTTCTACTCCGAAAGCCGATGGCACTTGCTGCAGAAAAATGGTTATAGCAATGCCCAAGGTGAAACCCTCGATGACAGGCCAGGGAATAAGAGAAATGATGCGCCCCAGCCCGAGGACTCCCCCCATCAGGACAAGGAATCCTGCAACCACGCTCAGCAGGGGCAGCACTCCTACTCCAAGCTTCGCCACCAAGGGAGCAATGATTACTACCATGGCACCCGTCGGGCCAGAGACTTGCAGCTTGGAACCGCCGAAAATTGCTGCAACAGCGCCGGCAACAATCGCCGTCACCAGGCCTGCTGCTGCTCCCACCCCAGAAGACACCCCGAAAGCGAGGGCCAGCGGGAGAGCTACGACCCCAACTGTGATACCAGCAAGTATGTCTGACCGCCAGGATTGACGGATCTGAGAAAGGTCATTGCGGCCAGGTAGCAGCTCAAGTAGGTGTTTCAGGGCGGAGTGCAAAAGGTTCCTTATCTAGCGAAGAACTTCGTGTCTACTTTGAAGCAGGTTAGCACCATTGTAGCTCACCGAAGGAATTGGCGGCTGCCTTCTCTCGGGTGTAGTGTGTGCCTAATTGGAGGGTGAACGGAGTCCCGAGCTACTTTGTGTTTGACCTTATAGGTGGATGCGAGGAGAAGGAGGCGGAGCGAATGTCTAACGTGAATCTGGCATTCATCATGACGTTGTTTGCTGGGCTCTCCACGGGTATAGGCTCGCTCATTGCTTTCGTTTCTAAACGCCAGGATTATCGATTTTTGGCTTCCATGCTCGGTTTCTCGGCGGGCGTAATGATCTACGTTTCTTTTGCGGAACTGGTGCCCCAGGCCCTTGAGTTCGTGACAGATTATTCTGATGAGAACCGAGCCCAGTGGATCGTGACCGGTGCTTTCTTCCTGGGGGTAGCCGTGATTGCGCTAATCGACCTTTTGGTTCCTCAAGACGTAAACCCACACGAAATTCAAAGTGGAGAAGGACCGATACCGCAGCTAGGGAAAGAGAAGCTGCTTCGCACAGGAATTTTCACGGCAGTGGCTATCACCGTGCATAACTTTCCAGAAGGTTTAGCAACATTCGTCACGGCGCTGCAAGACCCAAGGATGGCTCTACCGATAGCCCTAGCAATAGCCCTCCACAATATTCTGGAGGGTATCGCCGTATCGGCACCTGTTTACTATGCTACGGGAAGCAAACAGAAAGCATTCTGGCTGTCGTTTGCTTCTGGGCTAGCAGAACCATTGGGTGCTCTCATAGGCTACCTGCTGCTCGCCCCATTTTTAACCCCTACTCTTTTGGGAGCCAGTCTTGCCGCCGTGGCAGGCATTATGATCTACATTTCCTTTGATGAGCTTCTGCCAGCAGCTCGCGTGTATGGCGAGCACCATGTTGTTATAGCCAGCGTGGTTGTGGGAATGCTTGTGATGGCAGCATCCCTACTCCTGTTGAACTACACTTTCTAGTTCTGCAACTTTAGTCAGAACTTCCCCCAGACTCTAATATCGTTGCCTCTGATAGTGATGTCCAGGCATTCGATTTCTTGACCGGTAAAGGATAAAGCCTCATTTAGGTCAATAGTTTTCCCCCGGTAGGGTGCTAGCTGGGAATCCATCACCTGGAGGAGCATGGCTACGGCCGGGTTTCTGCTCGATAGTTGCACTTCATCAACTGTCAAGCGCAGCGTGTTCGGATCATAGTTGATGGTGGCTAACGCTTCTGCCTGGGCTGTCAGAATACTCTTACGTAGTCTGGCGGAACCCACTATGCGGAAGGTGTTTCCGCTTTGGCGAATGTCAAAATCTAGATCCTGCAAGGTGAAGCCTTTTGCTTGAGCGGCGGCACTCGCTGCTTCCAGAACAGCTACCCTCAGCGCTTCCTTTGTCACGCCTAGCTTAAACTCTCCCGACATGTCTCCGGGGCCGTCCTGAGCAAGCCCAAACGAAACTTGACCCTGGCGATCCGTTATCCAGTTGAACGGGACAGCTTTGGCTTCTACCGTCAACTCAACTGGAACGCCCTCAATCCTTACAGGGCTCGCGAGCAGCTGCGCTGATTCCAATGTTGCTGGCAACCGGTCCTTTTCTTGGCTCACGTCGGAGGAAACTCTTCCCTGCACTGTTTGCAGAGCTTCCGGTACTAGCTCTAAGTCTTGACCGCTGAGGTCCACTCTGAGTTCGGAAATATTGGGAGGCGAACTTACCACGGCCTTAATGCTTCCAGCGGGAAGAGGCTGGTCGATTACTTCTCCCACAGCCTCAGTTAAGGATGCCGCTAACTCAGCGCCATCATCTGGAATATGGTCCCCCACGAGGAAACGGCTGGTGAGAATCGATTGCCAGGTCTTACTATCACTGTTACCCATGGTTTACCTTTCGCTGGTCTACTCAATAGCTCTAACCTAGTGTACTTTCGCAAGATTTTAGTCACTGCGCAACGCCACTACTGGATCCTGTTTTGACGCTCGTGCCGCAGGTATCGTGCCGGCGAGGAACGTAAGAGCCATGCTGATCCCCACCAGCAAAGCGGCTTGACCAATTGGAAGGGAGGAAACTCCTGAAATGCCGAATTTGGATTTTACAATCGCATTAACTGGTATCGACGCTAGATACACCGTTGTCACCGCAATCAGGCCTGCAACAAAGCCAACTATCAGTGTTTCAGCATTAAAGACTCTGCGAATGTCAGCTTTGGAGGCACCTATTGCGCGTAGGATCCCAATTTCTTTCCTGCGTTCAAGGACAGAAATCAGTGTGATCACTCCGATCATGATGGAGGAAACCACCAGTGAAATGGACACGAAAGCGACTAGAACGTAACTGACGACCTTTACGATTGTGGTCACGGATGACATGAGCGCCCCCACCAGGTCCGTGTAAGTTACCGCGCGATCCTCGTATCCTTGAGAAATCATGTTCTCGTTGTAGTTGTCGAGAATGTCTATGACCTGCTGTTTACTCTCGAAATCGATAGGGTAGAAATCGATGGCCGCCGGAGAAGCCATGTTGGCGTATCCAAGGCGTGCTAGGTTGCCTTCCAGACTACTTTGTTCTGCTGCTAGAAGGGCGACCATCAGCTCGGCAAGTTCCTCTTCATCCATGTCCATCTCGAAGGCGTCCTTGAAGGCTTCTGGATCAATGCTCATGGCCGAAGCCATGTTGTTCGCCAAGGAATCCATCGAGTTCCGTAGCGCCGCGGAAACCTGTGCTTCCAGCTCAGGGATCAATTGGGAAGAAACCTGAGTGGACATGGAATTCATGGCGGTAGAGACGTATTGAGACAGGGTCCTTTCCAGGGCGGAAGCCATCCTGGCGGAGTCTTGACGTAGACTTTTCTCAATTTCCTTGGCTAGTTCCGCCATGACATCTTGCGCAACCTGCTCCTGAGAGGCCACCAGCTGAGTTTGGACGCTATCAAAAAGGTCGTTCAGCTCCTCCTGTGTTTGCGCCCCGGCAGAGGTACCACCGTATTGGTCTAGAAACTCAGGGAACGACGTTTCAGTATCCGTAATGCAAGCAATGGGGTCTGAGGACACCAGGCAATAGTCAACGTAGTCCTGCATGACCTGCCCCGTTAACTCGCTCAGGGCCTGTTCGTCTACATCCAGGTCCCCCGGTCCTATCTGGCTATCCACATTCTGCACAATTTTCGCGACGTCAATGTTAGCAACTGCCGTGGAGAGATCCATGTCAGCTACCACGTCTTCCAGGTCCAGGCGAGGTAACGCTGATTGGTCAAGCGTGATTCCCTGTAATCCGCCAAAATCTAGTTCATTCACATCAACTATGAGGGCGTCTTGGTCAATTTGGAATGCACTTTGAAGAACTTCCTCATCCACCTCTAGCAGGTCACCAAAGTCGAATTCCGAAGTAGGATCATCAGACTCCTCTTCGGAAAAGGCCCGTCCGGTGAAAACATTAACCGTGGGTTCCTTGAGTTGTTGTTTCACTATCTTCTTGTTTGCCGCCTGCTCAATGAGCATGTTGGTCAGGGCGGGAGTGTAATATATTCCGGGTTGCAAGGCAGCAATCTGCGCATCTGGATGAGGTTGGACTATTCCAACCACTTCCAGGTCCTGTCCCTTCTCAACCAACTTCTTCATGAACTTCTTATTATCAACCTTCGATGTCCACACCTCGTAGTTGGCGTCATAGGAGTAAAAGTCTGCGGCATCCACCAATTTGAAAGTGGCTCCTAGTATCTCTTCGTACGCGTAAGACCGGGTATCCGCGGGGGCGACCACGTCCTCCCCATTGACTAACTGATGGACCATATCTGACAGTATTTGGGGGTCGCGTAAGCCCAAGGAATACACCATGAAGTCGCTGATCCCGCCGTTCGCTGTTAGGACGACCACAACTTCGTGAGGTCCTGCTGGCCACTTCCCAGCAAGGACCTCGTATTGTTGCTCCACAAGCGTCGTGTCTTCAACAAGTTCTTGGAACGTATTTGTGGAGGGAGCGTCGGCCATGAAAGGCATTTCGGCGGCCCCAAACCCTAATGCGGCGAATGTAGTGTCTGGATTTACCTGGTGGACGCCGTCCGTCGTGTCCGCTGAGAAAATTTGGGGCGTAACGTTGTAAGAGTACTCTATGGCATTGACATACTGGTCGATTCCCCCACCGTTGCGGTCAATGAACCGTTTCAACGCTGCAAGGTCGTTCGTGCCAACGGACTCGAACATGGTGGTCAACATTTTGAGCTCTTGCACTTCGCCGGTGTCTGCTTGTGCTCCCCCTGTTCCCTCGGACGCAGACTCGCTGATTTCTGCAGAAGCCGCCATGAGAGCCATGAAATCCATTCCTTGGCTGGCGACGGTCAGTGGGTAGAGGGACAGTGTGTCTTCCTCAATGCTCTTAATATAGTTGCTTACACCGTTTGCCAAAGAGAGGATGGCGGCTATTCCGATAATACCGATGCTCCCCGCCAGAGCGGTCAGCAGCGTGCGTCCCTTCTTGGTGAGAAGGTTGCTGGCGGATAGGCCCAGGGCAGTTAGGAACGACATGGAGGCCCGCTTTTTCTTTTCGGCCCTCTGTTGGTGCGGCTGCGGAGTGTAGGGATCTGAATCTTGCTCCAGGTTCCCATCCTTCATGGTGATGACCCTGCTTGCGTACTCTTGTGCCAATTCTGGGTTGTGAGTGACCATTACAACTAGACGTTGCTCGGCAATCTCTTCCAGTAATCCCATGATCTGTTCGCTGGTTTCGGAATCTAAGGCACCTGTTGGCTCGTCTGCCAGAACGATCTCAGGATCATTAACCAGGGCGCGAGCGATTGCCACCCGCTGCATTTGACCGCCGGAGAGCTGATTGGGTTTTTTGTCGACATGATCGGCAAGGCCAACCTCTTTCAAAGCCGCTAACGCCCGCCTTTTTCTCTCCTGTGGACTTACACCGGACAGCGTTAGAGCCAACTCAACGTTGGCTAAGACACTTTGGTGAGGAATGAGATTATAACTCTGAAAAACGAAACCTACGCGAGCATTCCTGTATGTGTCCCAGTCCCGGTCACTGTATTTTGTGGTGTCAACGCCTTCAATAACTAGAGATCCCGCATCATACTGATCTAGTCCGCCGACCACGTTCAGCAAGGTGGTTTTTCCGGAGCCTGAAGGCCCCAAAATAGCTACAAACTCATTGTTACGCAGCGAAAGTGATACGTCATCCAATGCAACCTGCGTAAAGTCTCCCGTTGTGTATGACTTTCGAATGTCGCGTAGCTGCAGCATGGGTCCCACTTTCTACGTACTTCAGGATTGGCGACAGGCCAATCGTGCCTCACCAAGAGGACTTTCCCCAAAGGGTAGTGGAATAACCACGCTGTGGGGAGAATTATTTTGTGCCCTCAGCAGAACCTTGGTCGACCCACCCACAGAGGTTAGCTGTGACCAGGTTCGTTAGGGCGTCCATCCACGCCACTTCTGTATTGCCCCAAGGTATGTAGTGAAATGTTCCACCACCTTGAGACGTGAATTCTTCGCGGTTTTCGTCGTCAATCTCTTCTATAGTTTCCAGGCAATCTGAAACAAATCCTGGACAAACGACATCCACTCTTGGAGTTCCAATTGAGCCAAGGTGCCCGATCGTATCAATCGTGGCGGGGGTTAACCATTTCGCTGGCCCAAACTTCGATTGGTACGCATGGACCACATGTCTTTGGTCCATCCCTAGGGCCTCAGCCAGAGCGCTGGTGGTATCTTTACATTCCCAGTGATAGGGATCCCCCTTTTTGTGCATTTCGAGGGGAATACCGTGGTAGCTCAACACAAGCTTCGCTCCGGCAGCAAAGTCTGGTTTACCCGCGGTTGTCCAGTGAGATTGCACGGCAGAAGCGAGGGCGTGGATATAGCCCTCGTCCTTCGGGAATGAACGCATAATCCTTAGGTCCAGCTGGTCCCGCGATCCAAGTCCCCACCGGAAAACCTCATCAGCAACAGTTCCAACTGTTGTTGCCGAATACTGGGGGTACAGAGGAACAACAAGTACACGCCTGTACCCCAACGCATAAATCGAATCTAGAACACGGGAAACACCAGGTTCTCCGTAGCGCATAGCGAAAAAGATGCTTGCTCTCCCGGCTAAGCGCCTGCCCAGTTCTTTCGCTTGCTCGAGTGTGTAGACATACAGTGGCGAGCCTGATTCCTGCCACACAGTCCGGTACTTAGCAGCAGACTTTCTTGGACGAACGCGAAGGACTATCCCCTCCAGAATTGGGTGCCACACCGCCGGTGTCATCTCTATCACCCGTCGGTCCTTCAAGAACTGGCGGAGATACTTACGCAAAGCCGGGGTGGTAGGAGCCTGGGGCGTCCCCAAGTTAACCAACAGTACTGCGGGTTTATCAAACAATTCTCGGCGCTCCAAAAGGTCTCCTTCTAGTTGTTCACTTGAACCTTGGTCCAAGCATAGACCTTTTGGAGGCCCAGAACCGGTTGGTTAGGCTCCAACCTGCTCTTTCGCTCGTAAGCTCCGCAGCACGTACTGCAAGATGCCGCCATTACGGAAGTAGTCCCGCTCAGCCGGCGTATCCACCCTTACAGTTGCATCAAAAACAATGTCGTCCGCTCCGGGTTTACTTGCAGTAACTCGGACAGTGTCAGGAGTTACCCCCTCATTGAAGGTTTCCAAACCGGTGATGTCGAATTTCTCAGTGCCATCCAAGCCTAAGGTGTCCCGAGTTTCGCCAGCTGGGAACTCCAACGGAAGAATACCCATTCCCAAGAGGTTGGAGCGGTGAATCCGTTCAAAGGACTCTGTGATCACAGCCTTGACTCCCAGAAGCGCAACCCCCTTGGCAGCCCAGTCGCGGGATGAGCCAGAACCGTACTCCTTACCAGCGAGTACCACCAGGGGGGTCCCTTCGTCCACATAGTTCATGGCAGCCTCGTAGACAGATTCCTTTGGGCCTTCTGGCTTCGTGAAGTCTCTAGTGAACCCGCCTTCGACTCCGGGCAACATTTCGTTTCGGATCCGAATATTGGCGAAAGTCCCTCTCATCATTACCTCATGGTTCCCGCGACGCGACCCATATGAGTTGAAGTCCCTCACGGCCACACCGTTGTCCAGAAGGTATTGTCCTGCAGGCGAATCTGCGCTGAAAGAGCCAGCGGGAGAAATGTGGTCCGTTGTCACCGAGTCGCCCAGTTTCAGCAGAACTCGTGCTCCCCTGATGTCTTCAACAGGTTCTGGTTCAGCCGGCATTCCCTCAAAGAAGGGTGCTCGGCGGACATAGGTAGAGTCTTCCTGCCAAGTGAAGGTTGCGCCCTGAGGCACCGAGAGTGCGTTCCAATGCTCGTCACCCGCAAATACCTCTGCATAATCATCCACGAAAAGATCCCGGCTGATTGACTCATCAATAATGGTGCGGACCTCTTCAGCATCTGGCCAAATATCCTTCAAGAAGATGTCCTTACCATCTTGGTCCTGCCCCAAGGGCTCATTTTCGAAGTCGAAATCCATTGTCCCCGCCAAAGCATAGGCAATTACCAAGGGAGGCGAGGCCAAGTAGTTCATCTTCACATCGGGGTTGATTCTTCCCTCGAAGTTCCTGTTCCCGGAAAGCACAGAGACCACCGACAGGTCATGTTCGTTGACTGCTTCTGAGACCTCCGGATCCAAGGGGCCAGAGTTACCAATGCACGTGGTGCATCCATAACCCACCAGGTAGAAGCCCAAGGCCTCTAAGTCAGGCCACAGACCTGCCTTTTCATAGTATGCGGTCACAACGGGTGAACCCGGAGCGAGTGATGTCTTCACCCATGGCTTCACTTCCAAACCTAGACGGTTTGCATTGCGCGCCAGTACGGCGGCTGCCATCATCACCTCGGGGTTAGAGGTGTTGGTGCAAGAGGTGATTGAAGCAATCACAACGGAACCATGATCCAACTCATAGGTGTTCCCGTCTTTCCCTTCAACCTCCACATACCGATGGGGCCGTTCAGTGGCTTCGCCCGCTATCGCGGGGGCAGAACCACCAGTATCTGGAGTGTCAAACTCCACCGGATCAGAGGCAGGGAAAGTTCCCTTAAGCGCCTCATCGAGCTCCGTGGGGTGCACCTTCGGGCTATCTTGCACGAAGTTGGGTAACGACGAGCGGAACGAATCCTTGGCGTCAGCCAAATCCACACGGTCCTGTGGACGCTTTGGTCCCGCGATAGAGGGAACCACGGTAGAGAGGTCTAGCTCCAGGTACTCCGAGTATTTAGCCTCATTTTTCGGGTCGTGCCACAGGCCCTGCTCTTTTGCATATTTTTCAACCAACTCCACCTGTTCATCCGAACGTCCGGTCAACCGTAGATAGTCCAGAGTAACCTCATCAATTGGGAAAATGGCGGCAGTCGAACCAAACTCAGGGCTCATATTTCCAATAGTTGCCCTATTTGCCAAAGGCACCGCGGATACGCCCTCCCCTATAAACTCGACAAACTTACCGACCACGCCGTGCTCACGGAGCATTTCAGTGATCGTCAAAACCACATCAGTTGCCGTGGCTCCCGTGGGGATTTCCCCCTTTAGACGGAACCCCACAACTCGGGGAATCAGCATAGATATCGGCTGCCCAAGCATGGCTGCCTCAGCCTCAATTCCCCCAACTCCCCAGCCCAACACGCCCATACCGTTCACCATCGTGGTATGCGAGTCAGTGCCGACACACGTGTCCGGGTAGGCAACCTCTTTGCCGTCCTCTTCCCTCGTGAATACTCCCCGTGAGAGGTACTCCAGGTTCACCTGGTGAACAATCCCTGTACCCGGGGGGACAACAGAGAAATCATCAAAAGATTCCTGGCCCCAACGCAAGAACTGGTAGCGCTCCCCATTTCTTTCATATTCACGTTTAACGTTGGCTTCGAAGGCATATTTTGTACCAAACATGTCAATCTGCACAGAGTGGTCAATTACAAGTTCTGCGGGCACCTGCGGATTGATCTTTGTGGCTGTGCCCCCCATTTCCTCATAGGCCTCGCGCATAACTGCCAAGTCCACAACGCACGGTACTCCCGTAAAGTCTTGAAGCACTACGCGGGCGGGGGCGAACTGGATCTCTGTGTCCGGTTCGGCATCAGGGTCCCAGTTAGCCAGGGCCTTGACATGATCAGCCGTCACATTTTCGCCATCCTCGTTTCGCAGCAGGTTCTCAGCCAAAACCTTGAGAGAATAGGGTAAACGCTCTAAACCGGGTACAGCATCCAACCTGTAGATCTCATATTCCTTGCCATCTACGGCCAATACAGAACGTGCGTCAAACGTGTTCAAATTTGCCACTGGAGCTCCTCATCGATCTTCCACAACAATTAGTTATTCAGCTCTACCCTACCCGGTATGCGCCCTGCCTGAAGCCCAACGGAGCGGAAACCACTAAATCAGACGGAAGAAGCCCCTTGCGGTCAGCGGATAAGTACGCTAACAATTTCGAAATGGTGGGTGTGCGGAAATAGGTCCCAGGCGCTCAAATGTTCAACACTAAAACCTTGACCAACAAAATCGCGCAGATCTCGAGCTCCAGCCGCTACATCGCAAGAAACGAGCACAACACGAGTAGCCTTCGTTTCCGCTATCGCTCTGACCACCTGCTCCCCAGCCCCTGACCGTGGAGGATCCAGCACTACTGTGTCCACATTCTGCACCTCGCGATCCAACTCTTGGACCGATCCAGCATCCACCCTCCCCTGGTACAGAGAAACGTTCCCTTGGTCTACCAGATCACCAAGGGAATCAGCCGCGTCCTCAACAGCCTGCGGGGACCCCTCCAAAGAAACTACTTGACCACCCGGCTGCACCTTAGCCGCCAGGAACTTCGTAAGTAAGCCAGCTCCCGAATAGAGCTCCATGATTGTCTGCCCAGGCTCCGGGACGGAACCACGCAAAACTTCCCGCACAAGCAGGTCCGGGGCGGCCACATGAGTTTGCCAGAAACCTCCCGGTGTCACCAAGAACGTCTCAGTTACGCCTTCTGATTCCACGTGCCACTGACTCTTATATTGCCGGGAGTCACCTGGGGAGCCGGTTCGGTTCTTATGGCCCTTTTCGACAAAGGCAGCTTCCCCAGCGGTTGCTTCCGCTACCAACAAACTGGAGCCGTGCCCAATAGTCACAGGCCCTCCAGAAGGAGCCGCAAACTCCACCCTCTGACCAGGACGCCACTCACCCTTCCAACGCTGGTCATCCCAAGGTTCTAACTCTTGGATGCGGGGGTGAGCAATGGGAAGACTAGACAGGGGAACAACCTCCTTAGAACGAAACTTCCGCATACCAAGTTTCCCACGGGAGTCCGCCGTGAGCTGTACTCTAGAGCGCCTTCCGAGAAGAAGGTCGTCCTCCGCCTCATCACCCGGCACAGGTTGCACCTGAAAAACATTAGGACCCAGAGCCGAAACCTGGTCGAACAGACTCTGCCCCCCTATTCGACGAAGCTGGTCGGCAAGCACCTCGCTTTTCATTTCCCGTTGCAAAGTCGGCCGGGCGTGAGCTAAATCCATGCCCCCTACACCAAGTTTTCGAACTTCTGGCCACACCGAATCAAAACGAAGGCGATGAGAGTCAAGGACCTTTGTGGTCCGGGCCCAAGAATAGGTCTTGTGAACAGCGGTGATCTGCACTTCCACCGTTTCCCCGGGCAGGCTGCCTGTAACAAAGACCGGTTTCCCGGTTGCATCCCTAGCTAAACAGGCTCCGCCATGCACCGGCTGTCCAACCTGCACGATCAAACGCTGCATACAGATGAAACCCCGCTACTCTCTGTGAACGTCAAGACCGTCCACCGCGTCCTCAACCAAGGGTGACGAGCCGTTTACATCGGCAGCGGTCGGCAATACCCGTCGCAACAAAATCCAAGTAAGCCAAGAACCCAACGCGAACAACGGAAGTCCAAGAACTAGCTTCACCGTTCCCAGGTAAGCTACTTGACTCGAGAAATACAGCGGTGCCTGAGCAGCTAAGCGTAAGCCGAAAACAATGACCCACACCCACGTTGCCAAGACCGCACGCTTGCGGAACACTTTACGTTCCTGAGATGTTGCAGCCTGAAACTCAGCCGGCCACAGACGCTGCACGACCAGAAGTACGACCGGCCGTCTGCTGAGAACCGAAGCCAAAAAAATTAGCAGAAAAGCACCGTTCACAATCAGACCCCAAGCAAAAAAGTTTTCAGCGCGACCCGAAAAGGCTGCCCAGATCAGCCCCACTCCGACCCCGAGGAGACCAGACAATGACTGAATGACAGGTTGCTTGGAAAAAAGGCGCAGCACCACAAAAAGGACAGATGCGCCTACGGAAACCGCTAGGGTCAGCCCCAGTTTTCCAGTGGTAACAAAGAGAATTACGAACAGGAGTCCCGGCAACAGGGACTCCAAGACCCCCCGCGTGCCTCCAACGGCTTCCTTTAGGGAGAACTGTTCTTCTCCTAGGTGTCCGACCCACCCCTTTTTTTGCTCCATAGTAAGTGGGCCTCCATGCTCTCCGCTAATTGTTTTTATTTCAGTCCTGCTGCGGACGGGAAACTTCCTTCGGTAATCTTAGCTCGAGCAGTTCGAAACGAATACGCGGCTCGCTTCCGCGGTTCACGATAAGTTGATCAATCAGGTTCTCGATAGCCTCGGTTTGGTTCGGATCGCCGGCAGCAGCGGCACCTTGGATATCCAGCCTCGCCACCCAACGTGGTCCTTCCACGCCCAGAATCCGCAGGGGAGATAAACCCTTGGAGCCGTCGGGTAGCTCGGAAGGAACCTTACCGTGGATTTCTACACCGTAGGGACCCGCAACTTTGTCACACTCCCCACCCCCAGCTTTCAAACTGGCACAAATCTCGGTCGACAGTTCCTCCCAGGCACCGCCCGATTTTGGTGCGGCAGCAATACTAACTGCGACACCCGACGATCCTAGAACGAGCAGAATGCGCTTAAGGCCCGGGTGGGAATCGTCCATCGCACCCCTGAGCTGCAGTCCCGTAACCTTGGGAACGAAGAGAGCACCCAAGTCTATGTAACCTTGGGGAGCATCTGCACCGTCAGAGTCGCGGGGACCACGAGAAACAGGTTCCTCCACCTCCATAGTGGTGGGTTCGACCGGTGGTTCTTCTACAGTTTCCTCCACCTGTTTAGATCTACGTCCGAAGAAAAGTGCCATGCGCGCGACTCACCCCGCGCAGTCTATGCACAGTGGTTCACCCGCAGTGCTGTTTGCAGACAGCTGAGAACCATGCTGGACCAGGAAGCAATTTACGCAGGTGAACTCGTCCTCTTGGGGAGGAACAACGTGCACGGTCAGCTCTTCTTGGGATAAGTCTGCCCCTGGAAGCTCAAAACTCTCAGCCGCCTCGTTCTCGTCCTCGTCAACTTCATTGGAACCGATGTCACTACGTTGAGACTTAATTTCTTCAAGAGAATCTACCGAGATCTCTTCCTCGTTTTTCCGGGGGGCGTCGTAGTCAGTTGCCATTCCGTTTCCCTTCAAGTGGTTCAGGTTCTCACCCAAATAAATTGTGTTGCGCGGGGATAGTAGCACTTCTTGCGCACAAAACAAAACTTGACCGAACACGCCCGCTTGAAGCGGGACTTTCTACGGTAGGTTTGGCACCATTGACTTGAAAGGTGGCACCATGAAAGAACTGACATTATTGGGAAGGTCGCCAGACGCAGACCTACTTGTTTTAGTTGATGAACACGGGCAAGAGTATGCCTTGGAAATCAACAACGAGTTACGCAGTTCCCTTACCGATCCCAACCTGGTTCCGGTGGATGGTTCTCCTATGCGCGAAGAGCTCTCGCCTCGGCTGATCCAGCAGCTTCTGCGTGAAGGCTTTTCGCCAGCCGAGATCGCTTCCCACTACGGGGAGGATCTCCAAAAAGTAACGCGATTCCAGGCGCCGGTACTAGCGGAGATGAATCATGCCATTCAGACGTTATTAACTTCTCCATTGGGCCAAACAGTCGGGTCGCCATCCATGGGTGACACGGTGATTAACCGGCTTGGTCAGCGAGGAGTGGACGTAGAGAACCTGAGCTGGAGCGCACTGAGGGAAGGTCGGAATCCTTGGCAAGTGGCAGTGAACTTCTACCAGGAAGGCTTGGAACGAACAGCAGTGTGGGAACTGAGAGGTTCTGGGAATACTCCCATCGCCCTAAATGAGGAGGCCAAAAATCTGACTGAAAACAGTCAGGAAGCCGCTCCGGTAACGGCCCTCTTTGAAGGTAGCACAGACCGGCCTGCGGAGCTTAACGATGAAGAGGCCAGCCGCCTGTTGGAACGACAAGAAGCGCTGCTCGAACGGTTGAACGCCGCCAGAGGTAAGAGGTTGGGACAGGAGAGCGTTTCTGTCGATAATCTTGAAAACGGTTCCTCAACTTCGGAACACAACGTAGTAGAGTTTCCTACCCACGGAGGAGCAAGCGTGGAACAGCCCGATCCGTCTAGTCATCCCTCAGGGAAAAAACGGCCCTCGCGACGCCCCATGCCTTCTTGGGACGAAATAGTCTTCGGCCACAGGGACGAATAAAGCACTCCAAAAGAAACGTGGCCTGCACTAGGCTAAACGCCAAACAGGCACCAAACTTTCGCGGGCTGTTACCGAGCCGTGGACACCTTTCAACGCAATAGCCGCCTGCGACTGCGTGCGTGAATCCACCACGACAGAATCATCCAGCATGAGGACTAAGGCTTCCCCAATCAGCGTATTTCCTGGTCCCGATCCCAGGACGTCTTCAGCATCTTCCGACCGGACGATGAGGGCGTCCTCGCCAAGAGTATCCTCCCAGCGGGCAAGAACCTCTTCCCGCTCCCCCTTGTGAGCGTGGAGGTGCACGGCCCTCCCCTCCCCCGCTATGGCCGTAACTCCCTCACTTAGCTCTGGGAGGTCGGCTATATTCCTACGCTGACTGACCTCCACCATTCCGTGGTCGGCGGTGAGGACGACGCTTGTGTCTTTCGGTAGACGTTTCAGGAATCTGCCTAGCTCCCGATCTAGGTGTTCAAGCTGTTCCAACCAGCTGGTGGAGTTAGGGCCCTGTTGGTGGCCAACTTGATCCAGGGTGGGCCAGTAGACGTACACCAAAGGAAGCCCAGAACGAACTAGCTCCAGTGCTTTGTCCAACCGGCCTTCCAGAGTATTTTCGCCATAGAAATTGGTTCCCCGAAAGGCTGCTTTCGTTAATCCTGAGTCAGCAAATGCTGGTTTTGTAACTAACCCTGTTTGCACACCTTCATCCGCCAGCCGTTCAAAGTACGTCGGTACCCTCTGCCACGCGAGCGGGTCAACGGAAGGGTCGAACTGGAGAAGGTTGAAGAGTTTGCCTTCCCTGTAAACTGAATACCCCACCATTTGGGTTTGGCCCGGATAGGCGCCTGTTGCGAACCCGGTTAGGGCAGAGGCGGTGGTTGAAGGGATTGTGGTCGGAACGACCTTAGGCTCTGTACCAACGCTACGTAAAGTGGGTGCATAGCTAAGACTCTCCTGCAACTGGATGGCCCCCAGACCATCGGCGAGCACAACGACCGTGCAGGAAGCAGTGTCAAAACCGAAATAAGAGGCCACCGGTTTACTGGCGGGCATGCTAGTGGGCGCAACGGACCACGCTGCACCTTTCATGACATCACCGAGCCAGAAAGGGGCGTCCTGGATGTGTGGAGACACGTTCTTGTTCGCCATGCTACCTTCCCCGGCCTATGTTGAGGGAGTTTATTCTACTCCGGCACATTACTCTGCGGCCTTACCACAAAGCAATTCGCCGAACACGCTGAAAGGGAGCCAGTTATGCTCCCCGCACCCAATCGACCATAATGTGCCATATGGATACAACACAGGAGCACGCTTCCACGCAAGAGGAGCAGAACATTGAGGATATTGATGTCTCGGAAGAGATGCGTGAATCGTTCCTGGAGTATGCCTATTCCGTGATTTACGCACGTGCCCTTCCGGATGCTCGGGACGGCCTGAAACCTGTACAACGGAGAATCCTGTATCAAATGCACCGAATGGGCCTCACCCCCCAGCGGGGGCACGTGAAGTCACAAAGGGTTGTTGGAGAGGTCATGGGCAAACTCCACCCCCATGGTGATGCTCCAATATACGATGCATTGGTTCGACTTGCCCAAGACTTCAATCTAAGGCTGCCTTTAGTTGATGGGCACGGCAATTTTGGTTCTTTAGACGATGGTCCCGCAGCAGCACGATACACGGAAGCTCGACTTGCTCAGGCCTCACTCTTCCTTATGCATGGGCTTGATGAAGATGGTGTGGATTTCGTGCCTAACTATGACAACCAGTTCCTCCAACCTGAAGTGCTACCCGTAGATTTTCCAGCCCTTTTGGTTAATGGGGCCTCCGGAATTGCGGTTGGGATGGCGACTTCGATTGCCCCGCATAACCCTGCGGAGACGCTGCGGGGAGCCTTGGCGCTTTTGCGTAACCCACAAATATCCCTCCCGGAAATGATGAGCATAATTCCAGGCCCAGATTTCCCCGGAGGCGGGATAATCCCTGGGCTAGACGGGGTAAAGCAAGCGTATGAAACCGGTCGAGGCACGTTCAAAGTGCGCGGAAAAGTAGCCAAAGAACGAATCTCCGCACGAAAGAACGGTCTGGTTGTTACAGAGCTGCCCTACATGGTGGGTCCGGAGAGGCTAATTGAACGCATTAAGGACGCTGTCAAAACTAAGAAGATTACCGGCATCTCTGCTGTTACCAATTTGACGGATCGTCATCACGGACTTCGCGTGGTGATTGAAATCAAATCTGGTTTCAACCCCGACTCCGTCCTTGATCTTCTTTACTCGCATACGCCTTTGGAAGAAACTTTTGCTTTCAACGGCGTTGCCCTGGTTGACGGACAACCTAGGACAATGCCCCTGTTGGATATGCTGGACTCCTTTCTCGAGCATCGAATTTCAGTGGAAAAACGCGTTTTGGAATTCACGTTGGCTCGCAGGAAGGAAAGACTACATCTTGTCCAAGGGCTGCTTTTAGCCATTTTGGACATAGATGATGTCATCGCCATAATACGCGGGGCAGACGACACAGATATAGCAAAAGTAAGGTTGCAGGAAGCTTTCGACCTTTCCGAAGTTCAGGCCGACTACATTCTGCAGCTGAGGCTGCGGCGCCTTACCAAATTGTCTACGCTTGCACTTTCCACAGAAAAGGAAGAACTAGAGAAGGAGATCGGCGACTTAGAGGAGATATTGGCTTCGGATCAAGCACTGCGTGACCATGTTGGGCACCGTCTTGAAGAAGTTGCGGGTTCTTTGGATTCTCCCCGACGTACTGTTCTATTAGATGCTCCTCCAGCGGACCCTGCAGCTAAGGTTGCGGAGCCCAGTTCTTTGGAAATCAAGGACGAACCTTGCGTAGTGGTTCTCACACCCGGCGGGAGCGTTGCCGCATTGCACGGAGAACAGGCCCCAGCTCAAGACCCGAATAGTGACGGTGCGACCTCATGGGCTGCCACCACTACCCGTGGAGAATGCATGGTCGTTACTGCGGATGGTACGGGACACCGGCTGCAAGTAGAGTCTCTTCCCCTCCTGGCACGCAGCGAATCCGCGCAGAGCTTAGCTGGTGCAGTTCCAGTAGCAGAACTAATTGGCGCTACGTCCAAGGCTGTAGGAGTGTTCCCGCTGGATGGGGACCACCTTGTCACGCTCGGTACTGCGCTGGGCTCGGTGAAACGGGTACGGCCAGACTGGCCGGTATCCCGTGATGATTGGACAGTCATGTCTTTAGAGGACGACGACGAGATAGTAGGCGGTGGCTTAGCAGGTGATACTGACTACGCTGTTTTCGTGACCAGGGAGGGGCGTTTGCTCAAATTTGAGGTAGATACTGTGCGACCGCAGGGTCCGGCTGGGGGTGGGGTCCGGGGAATTAGGTTGCCCGAGGGCGATAGATGCATATTTTTTGCTCCTATTCCTAAAGACGAGGAGACCGTAGTTGTGACGGTGACAGAGCCCGAGGGAAGTTTGGAGGGGACGGTGCCGGGATCTGCAAAGCTCTCCTTACTGGATGACTACCCCACAAATGGTCGCGGTAGCATGGGTGTGCGTACACATAGGTTCCTAAAAGGTGAGAGCCATCTGCGCTTAGGCTGGGTTGGCAACGTGAGGCCACGGGCCAGGAATGCCAAACACGGCACGGTCGAACTACCCGATGAGTTCTCTAAGCGGGACGCAAGCGGAAGTAGGATCTCCGGAGTGATCGAGTACGTGCTCTAATCGGATGGAACCGGCTTTTCGCTCATCGCATAGATCCGGGACCACGCCGAAACTTCAAACCCCAAATCGAGATATAGCTGCATCATTTCGTTGTTTGCAATTGGGTCTATCCCAACTGCCATCTTCTCTATCCCAGCTTTTTTCTGGGCCTTCATAGCTGATCGGACGAGGGCTAACAGCACGTTTCTGCGGTGTTCCGGTTCAAGTACGGCTACCACTTCGGTGAAGCCTTCTTTCCATCCCAGCGCATCCCAGTCCTGAGGGTAGCGTCCCACAGACAGCATCCCAACGACTCGCGGCCGATCGCCCCAACCGTCGTACGCTACGAAGGACCATGGCCGCACTACCTCAGCGTGCATTTGTGCCCATTTCTCAGCGCTAACCCGACCTGCTGAGCCTGCCAGGGAGAGCATCTTATTGTAGCTGCGGCGGGTCGCGTCGTCCCAGTCTTCGGTCCACTCGACTATCTCCATTTTAGCTGGCAGTGGAGCTTTGGCTGGAATGTCTTGGATTGCTAGCCTCAGTTCAGCGTAGGAGTTACGCCATTCGTACCCTAGACGTTCTAAGTGCTTCTGTTGGGCGCGGTCCGTGTCAGGAACTCGGTGGGTGATCGACCCTGTCGCATTTGGGAATATGCTTGCTAGGAGTTCTTGAGCCGTGCGTGTTTCCCACGCCAGGAGCTCCGTGCCAATACCTTGGCCTCGCCACTGCGGGCAGACTCCACCTTGGCAGATAGCTTCTTTGGTGCCGTCTTCAGCCAGTCCCACATGGCCGAACCCAACTAGTTCCTCACCTGCAGACGCCTCGGAGAATGCTCCTATCGCTGCCCAGCCGGCCGGCCGGGACAGTGTGCGCACTATGTCCGCTTCAGTTGTGCGCGACAATGTCTGTTCGTGTTCCTCTATTTTACCTAAAAGCGAATGCAGCTTCTTTACGTCAGTTTCGGATAGGCTGCGCCAAGTTAGGGGCAGCCTATCGAGACGTTCAGAGCTTTGGAAATTTCGCACAGTATCAATCTTAGCCGATCCGTCTTGACTGGTTGCCGAACTGTTACCTAAGCGTCTATTTGCTCCCGGCTGATATCGTCCGCGCCAGCGACGATGAATTCTCTTCGGGGTGCGACGACGGATCCCATGAGTAGCTCGAATACCTGTTCTGCTTCCCTCAGTGCTTCTTCATCCGCCAGGGTCACCCGTCTGAGTTTGCGCGACTTTGGATCCATTGTGGTGGAGGCAAGCTGGTCGGCATCCATCTCGCCAAGCCCCTTGTAACGCTGTATTGGCTCTTTGTACGCTCGTTTCGCCTTCTTCAAGGAGCGCAAATTTTCGTGCAGTTCGGCATCCGAGTAAGTGTAAATTACCTCTTTTTTCCTCCGCCCTTGAGCAGGCACTTCGATTCTGTGGAGAGGGGGAACGGCGGCGTAAACACGACCAGCTTCGACGAGTGGCCGCATGTACCGGAAAAAGAGCGTTAGGAGGAGGGTGCGGATGTGTGCTCCATCCACATCTGCGTCAGTCATCATTATGACTTTGCCGTAACGGGCTTGCTCAAGATCAAAACTTCTTCCTGATCCGGCTCCAACAACTTGGATCAGGTTAGCCGCTTCTATGTTGGCAAGCATGTCGGAAGTCGAGGCTTTTTGGACGTTTAGTATTTTTCCGCGGATAGGAAACAGTGCTTGAAACTCAGAGGTGCGCGCCGCTTTTGCGGTTCCAAGTGCCGAGTTCCCTTCAACGATGAATAGTTCTGATGATGCCACGTCATCAGAACGGCAGTCAGCAAGTTTTGAGGGCAGAGATGATGTTTCAAGTGCGGTCTTGCGTCTTGAAATTTCTTTCTGAAGGCGCGCCGAGCTTCGAGCCTTCATTTCGCCGGCTAGTTTGTCGAACAGGCCATTATTTTCCTGCTTATCTTTGCGTCCCGTCTTGCCTAGCTTTGTTTTCAGCCATTGCCGGGTACCGGAAGCAACGATGGATCGCACTTGGGGGGTGCCGAGTGTCTCTTTTGTTTGCCCTTCGAATTGCGGTTCCGGCAACCGCACGGTCACAACCGCTGTCAGGCCGGCAAGAACATCCTCTTTCTCCAAACGGCCATCCTTGGCGTTGAGCTTTAGGCGTCTTGTTTGCTTCTCAATCTCTTGGCGTAGAGAACGAACAAGTGCCTGCTCAAACCCTTGAAGGTGAGTTCCGCCTTTAGGTGTAGCAATAATGTTTGCGAAAGATCGTATTTGCGTGTCGTACCCGACCCCCCAACGCAAAGCGATGTCGTATTTGCAGACCCGTTCTACTTCAACGGGGTGCAGGTGTCCGGCATCATCTAGTTGTTGCACCGTTTCAGTGAAGGTTCCCTCACCAGTGATTCTCCAAATATCTGTGACTGGTGCGTCAGCGGAAAGGTATTCAACGTAGTCAGTAAGTCCCCCTTCGTAATGAAATGATTCTTCTTTAGTCGGGTGGTTGTTGGAGTCCCTCTCATCCTTGACGGTTATCCGCAGTCCGGGCACCAGAAAGGCTGTCTGTCTTGCTCTGGTTACTAGGTTTTCCCACGAGAAGCTCTCTGTGCGGGGAAAGATCTGGAAGTCGTGCCAAAATCTTACCCGGGTGCCAGTCTTATTTTTTGGTACCTTTCCCGTGACGGTGATCTCTTGAGCACGTTCGAATGGTTGGAACGTCGCGTTTGGGGTGGGGACTGCTTCGTCGCTGTAGGTACCAGGCTCCCCGCGTCGAAAGGACATTGCATGAGTGCGCCCATTCCGGTCTACTTCCACGTCCAAACGGGCTGAAAGTGCGTTGACAACCGATGCGCCTACGCCGTGTAGTCCGCCGGAGGAGCCGTATGAGTCTCCCCCAAATTTGCCTCCTGCATGAAGCTTTGTGTAAACGACTTCAACCCCCGATAGGCCCACCCCAGGCACAGTGTCCACAGGGATCCCACGCCCGTTGTCCTTGATGGACACAGAGTGGTCCGGGTGCAGGGTCACCTCTATGTGGTCACAGTGTCCTTCGAGGGCCTCATCCACTGCGTTATCAATAATTTCCCAAACGCAGTGCATCAGACCTCTTTGGTCCGTGGAGCCAATGTACATGCCGGGCCGTTTTCGTACCGCTTCGAGGCCTTCGAGGACGGACAGATGTCGGGCGTTGTATTCGGTTGTGGCGGGTTTAGATTTTGCTTTACTCACGTTTTGAATGATAGGTCGACCTTCTTTCGGATGCACTTTCCCCGGCCGTGAGGATGTACATTTGCCGTGTCTCCTTGAGCCGTTGGCGTAAAGAACGTGGATACCGGTGACTTAGCTTTGTGCTCGTGATTATATGGAGACATGGAAGCAACAACTACTCTTTCTGGAAGCGGCTTTCCTACCAAGGAAGCCAGTCGGCGTGACATGAACGCTTTGGACCGTTGTGACCTTTGCGGTGCTAAGGCTTGGGTCAGGGCAGTCTTGCATTCTTCTGAGCTCCTTTTTTGCGCTCACCATGGGTCTCAACATATCGATGCCCTATATGAGAAGGCGCTGTTCGTTCAGGATGACCGTTCGGAACTAGCAGAAGAAGAGCTGCTCTGATCTCTTCATCTTAAGTGTTTAGTCGAGGTAATCTCTTAACACCTGTGAACGTGAGGGATGGCGCAGTTTCGACATAGTCTTCGATTCAATCTGACGGATCCGCTCGCGAGTCACTCCGTAGACTTTCCCAATTTCGTCTAGTGTCTTTGGCTGCCCATCTCCCAAACCGAAGCGCATGGAAACTACTCCCGCTTCTCTTTCTGACAGGGTGTCGAGGACCTGGTGCAGCTGTTCTTGAAGTAGCGTGAAAGAGACCGCGTCTGCGGGTACAACAGCTTCCGAGTCTTCGATGAGATCTCCGAACTCGGAGTCTCCATCCTCCCCGAGTGGTGTGTGTAAGGAGATGGGTTCTCTACCGTATTTTTGCACTTCAATGACTTTTTCGGGGGTCATGTCAAGATCTGCTGCTAGTTCCTCGGGTGTGGGTTCGCGTCCGAGGTCTTGCATTAGCTGTCTTTGGACGCGTGCAAGTTTGTTGATTACTTCCACCATGTGTACTGGGATACGGATGGTCCTCGCTTGGTCGGCCATAGCCCTGGTGATCGCCTGGCGTATCCACCATGTTGCATAGGTTGAGAACTTGTAGCCTTTCATGTAATCGAACTTCTCTACGGCTCGAATTAGTCCCAGGTTTCCTTCCTGTATGAGGTCCAGGAACTGCATGCCTCGACCCGTGTAGCGTTTAGCTAGGGACACCACTAGACGAAGGTTTGCTTCGAGCAGGTGGTTTTTCGCGTTTTGGCCGTCGGAAGAAATTAGCGATAGCTCGCGTCTTTCCTGAGAGCTCATGAGAGCTCCTTCTTCTTTAAGCTTATAGTCAGCGTAGAGTCCTGCTTCAATCCGACGGGCCAGGTCCACTTCTTGCTCAGCATTCAGAAGAGACACTTTACCTATTTGTTTTAGGTAGTCTTTCACAGGGTCCGCTGTAGCACCTGCTGCAGTCACCTGCTGTGGGGGCTCGTCCGCCTCATCGCTATCAGAAACGACGAAACCTTTTCGGGGGGCAGGCTCTGCGGCCTTTTTCTTTTGCCCCTCTCCTTCATCGTCGTCATCGTCATCGTCTTCTTCGGAAGAGAATGATTCCTCTTCCTCGTCTTCTACCTCTTCGCCGATGTCCTCGCCATCTTCTTCTTCATCGAAGTCAACATCCGCGTCTACCTGCTCATCTTCGGGAAATTCAACTTCGATATCCTCGATTAGCTCAGGAGTTTCTTTAGGTTTTGCTGCCGCTGTCTTTTTAGCAGCGGGTTTTTTAGCAGCAGGTTTTTTAGCAGCAGGCTTCTCCGCTGCGGGCTTCTTTGCTGCAGGCTTCTTGGCCGTGGACTTCTTGGCGGCCGTCTTCGTCGCAGTCTTTTTGGCAGCGGGTTTCTTAGCAGCCGTTTTACTTGCAGCGGTTTCTTTGGTTTCCGCGGCTGCCGTCTTTTTAGCAGCAGGCTTCTTGGCTGCAGGCTTCTTTGCTGC
>CAYFPY010000017.1:24429-30042 GCA_964345125.1 uncultured Actinomyces sp. | reverse complement strand
TCTTCTGTCCCGCCATGCCGTCCTACCTCTTCTCGTACAGATTCGTCACCGGCCCCCGCACTCGGGCGTGTCCTAAGTCGCAGAACACTCTGGCGCTAACCAATTCAGGTTTAGAGCCGGCTACTTGTCAAAGATCTTGGGCATTTTGCCCTTTCCTGTGGCAGAGTGCTGCTCACAGAAAAGCCCCGCCGTAGCGAGGCAGCTTGAATAGCTTGGCAGACCAGAGGCCGTTCTTGCAAGTCATTTGGCGCCTAACCGGTGTGAGACCGCGCACCGTACCCCCAACTCACAGGGTGAAACGGACAAACAAGCCCCCTATTCCGCCGCTAAGATCCCCAATGCACCCAACTCTGCGAAACTCATCACATGGTTAACAATCGGGTAACTTCCCGGCTCCCTAATCACCAACTCAACAAACCCCGCCTGGGCCGGTAACAGGGGAAGCGCCTGTGCTCCCGTTACACCCTTCGTGATTCCATCCGTTGATTCACCGCGATACACGCTGTAACCACCTTCAGACCACACGGTGTCGAACTGTGTGCCAACGATATGGAACGACAAAGGCAGATTAGGTCCCACATCCAACACCCACAACCGCACCCGCTCAGCCAAATCCTCCTCGTCCTCCGTCACCTCAAACGTGTATTCATGTGTCTGCGCCTCCTCACGTTTCGGCAACGGTTCCAAAGCAGCAGGATAAGGCTCCTGCTTCTCGGCCTCCTCCAACAACGCCGCGGGACTTACGCCCTCACCACTGTTCTCACCCTCACCACTGCTGCTTTGGCTAGCCCCCCCCCATGACGCCGTCCAGAACCATCGGAAAAGCAAGTGGCCCGGATCCACAAGGACCCGGGCCACTCACCTAAAAAACAAACTACTGGATGATCTCAGTTACCTTACCGGAACCAACCGTACGGCCACCCTCACGGATAGCGAAGCCCAAACCGACCTCCATCGCGATTGGCTGAATCAGCTCAACCTCAATCTCAGTTGTGTCACCAGGCATGACCATCTCTGTGCCCTCGGGCAGCTGAATGATGCCGGTAACGTCCGTGGTACGGAAGTAGAACTGAGGACGGTAGTTGGTGAAGAAAGGCTTCTCACGGCCACCCTCGTCCTGCTTCAGAATGTAAACCTGAGCCTTGAACTTCGTGTGTGGCTCAATGGAACCGGGAACAGCAACAACCTGGCCACGCTCCACATCTTCACGCTTAGTACCACGCAGCAGAAGACCACAGTTCTCACCAGCCCAAGCCTCATCCATCTGCTTGTGGAACATCTCAATACCAGTAACCGTGGTGGTCTGCGGATCGCGGATACCCAGAATCTCGACTTCAGCGTTAATCGGCAGCTTCCCACGCTCAACACGGCCAGTAACAACTGTACCGCGACCAGTAATCGTGAAGACGTCCTCAATAGGCATCAAGAAAGGCTTGTCCATCTCCCGCTCAGGGGTCGGAACATACTCATCCACAGCAGCCATAAGCTCACGAATCTTAGCGGCCCACTCTTCGTCACCCTCAAGAGCCTGCAGAGCAGACACACGGACAATAGGAGTGTTATCGCCATCGAAGCCCTGAGAGGACAGCAAGTCACGGACTTCTTCCTCCACAAGCTCCAACATCTCTTCGTCATCCATAACGTCAGACTTGTTCAAAGCAACCAGAATCTGTGGCACACCAACCTGGCGGGCCAACAGAACGTGCTCGCGAGTCTGCGCCATTGGACCATCAGTGGCAGCAACAACCAGGATGGCTCCATCCATCTGTGCCGCACCGGTAATCATGTTCTTCACGTAGTCAGCGTGACCAGGGGCGTCAACATGTGCATAGTGACGCTCCTCAGTCTCGTACTCCACGTGGGAAACGTTAATAGTAATTCCACGTTCGCGCTCTTCCGGTGCATTATCCACCTTGTCAAACGGGCTGAACGTGTTCAGATCGGGGTACTGGTCTGCCAGAACCTTGGTAATTGCAGCCGTCAACGTGGTCTTGCCGTGGTCAACGTGACCAATAGTACCGACATTCACGTGAGGCTTTGTGCGCTCAAACTTGGCCTTTGCCACTTCATGTCCTCCTGGACTCGGGTAGTTGATCTTAGCCTCTGGGGCCAATGTAACTCTACATTATCGTTTAATCAGCTACGAGGTTTACTACTAATATGTGTGGAGATCCGCACCCAGCAACGCCGGGTGCAGACCACCGCGAGGAAGCTACTCTCCCCCAGAATTTCCAATTATCTCTTCGGCTACTGCACGCGGCACTTCAGCGTAACTGTCAAACTTCATGCTGTAGACAGCGCGACCCTGCGTCCTCGAACGCAAGTCGCCTACGTAACCAAACATCTCTGACAGCGGCACCAGAGCCTTAACAACGCGCACACCGTGAGCGTCATCCATCGACTGGATCTGACCGCGCCGACTGTTAAGGTCACCGATCACATCACCCATATACTCCTCAGGTGTGCGAACCTCAACCTCCATAACCGGCTCCAACAACGCGGGGTCAGCCTTCTTCAAGGCCTCCCTCATTGCCATGGTGCCAGCAATCTTAAACGCCATCTCCGACGAGTCCACATCATGCGATGCCCCATCAAGCAGCGTACCCTTCACACCAACCATCGGATAACCAGCCAAAACGCCAGTCTCCAACGCCTCCTGCATACCCTTGTCGACAGAAGGGATGTACTCACGAGGCACCCGACCACCCGTGACCTTGTCCTCAAAGGAATAATCCTCTTCAGAATCGGCTGGCATCGGCTCAATAGCGATGAAGATACGAGCAAACTGACCAGAACCACCAGTCTGCTTCTTGTGCGTGTACTCCAACCTATCCACGGGTTTACGTATCGTCTCCCGGTAAGCAACCATCGGTTTACCAACGTTTGCTTCGACCTTGAACTCACGACGCATCCGGTCTACCAGGACGTCTAGGTGAAGCTCACCCATACCCCCAATAACGGTTTGGCTAGTCTCAGGATCAAGTTCGACGGAGAATGTGGGGTCCTCTTCAGCTAGTTTCTGAATAGCGGTACCCAGCTTCTCCTGGTCAGCCTTCGACTTGGGCTCAATGGCAACGTGAATAACTGGCTTCGGAAAAGACATGGACTCAAGAATCACAGGGGCGTCCATGGCCGACAGCGTGTCCCCCGTAGCCGTGTCCTTCAAACCAATAACGGCGTAAATGTGTCCAGCCTGCGCCTCATCGACCGGGTTCTCCGAGTTGGAGTGCATCTGGAACATCTTGCCAATACGTTCCCGCTTGTTCTTAGTGGAGTTCAAGACCGTGGTGCCCGCCTTCACCTCACCGGAGTAAACCCGGATGTAAGTTAGCTTTCCGTGGAATGGGTGTACCGCAACCTTGAACGCCAATGCAGCAAACGGAGCATTCCGATCAGGTTCACGGGTCACGACTTCCTCAGAGTCGTTCATTGGCTGTCCCTCAATAGCGTCGACATCCAGCGGAGCCGGCAGGTAATCAACAATGGCATCCAACACCGGCTGAATACCCTTGTTCTTCACAGCAGAACCACAGTATGTGGGGAAAATGTTTCCCGCAATCGTTTGCAGGCGGATTCCCTCTTTAATCTGATCGTTGGTTAGCTCGCCCTCTTCAAGGTAAGCCTCCATCAGCTCTTCAGAGCCCTCAGCAGCGACCTCCATCATGGCTTCGCGGTACTCCTCAGCCTGAGCCACCAGCTCTTCCGGGATCTCGCTCACTTCCAAAGATCCACCGAGAACCGTGTTGCCATCAGCATCGGTCTCGGGGAAACGGATCGCCTTCATTTTCACCAAGTCAACAATGCCCTCAAAGTCGGCCTCCGCCCCAATTGGCAGCGCCATAACGACAGGGTTTGCTTTCAAACGGTCCTTAACCGTCTCGACCGCATTGAAGAAATCGGCACCCATTTTGTCCATCTTATTGATGAAACATAGGCGGGGCACGCCATACTTGTCAGCCTGACGCCAAACAGTTTCGGACTGCGGCTCCACGCCCTCTTTCGCATCGAAAACAGCTACAGCGCCGTCCAAAACCCGCAACGAACGCTCAACTTCTACCGTAAAGTCAACGTGACCGGGGGTGTCAATAATGTTAATTTGGTAGCCTTCCCAAAAACAGGTGGTAGCAGCCGACGTAATCGTGATACCACGCTCACGTTCCTGCGCCATCCAGTCCATGGTGGCGGCACCATCGTGGGATTCACCCAGCTTGTAGTTGATGCCCGTGTAGAACAAGATCCGTTCCGTGAACGTAGTCTTCCCCGCATCAATATGTGCCATGATCCCAATGTTGCGAACCTTATTCAGGTCGGTTAACACTTCTAGAGCCACTTCAAATCCTTCAGTCTATTGTTTCGCTACTACCAGCGGTAGTGTGCGAACGCACGGTTAGCTTCGGCCATCTTATGCATGTCTTCGCGACGTTTAACTGCCCCACCTAAACCATTGGAGGCATCCAAAATCTCGTTGGCTAGACGCTCTGTCATCGTGCCCTCACGGCGTTGACGAGCGTAGTCCACCAACCAGCGCAAACCCAGGGTCGTTGCACGACCTGCACGCACCTCTACCGGCACCTGATAGGTTGCTCCACCCACCCGGCGGGAACGCACTTCTAACGCGGGACGGATGTTGTCCAAAGCACGCTTCAGAACTTCAATTGGATCCTGGTCGACACGCTGACCAACCATTTCCAGGGCGCCGTAAACCAGGCTCTCTGCCTTAGACTTTTTGCCATCAAGCAGAACACGGTTCACAAGTTGAGAAACTATTTTCGAGCCATAAACAGGATCTTCCACAAGCGGGCGCTTGGGTACTGGACCTTTACGAGGCATTACTTCTTCTCCTTCTTAGCGCCATAACGGCTACGAGCCTGCTTCCTGTCGCGTACGCCCTGGGTGTCCAACGCGCCACGAACAATACGGTAACGCACACCTGGCAGGTCTTTCACTCGTCCACCACGCACAAGCACCATGGAGTGCTCCTGCAGGTTATGACCTTCGCCCGGAATGTAGGCTGAAACTTCGATCCCACTGGATAGGCGCACACGAGCTACCTTCCGCAGGGCCGAGTTAGGTTTCTTAGGGGTTGTGGTGTAAACGCGGGTGCACACACCACGACGCTGAGGGGATCCCTTCAACGCTGGGGTCGTTACCTTCCGCGGTTTGGGCGTGCGGCCCTTACGGACCAACTGCTGAATTGTTGGCACTACTTCTCCGTCTCTATTTAACCTGTGCTTATCTAAGCACCGAATTACCTTCAGGACAGTTTTCCCTGTCCTTTCCCTCTATACACCAAGCCCTTGCGGACACAGCTATCCGCCAGGGGCCGGCGTGCCATGACTGAACAACACTCAACCGCATAACAGTTGTAGGAGTGAAGCAGGAGGATGACACCCGGAGCTCCGACGGAGTTGGAGCCCGCACGCTACATGACAGGAAGCCCGAACCGGACAAACTGCGCACATAACTAGGACCCGACGTATCGGGTACCAGCATTTAGGTTACTCGGCTTTGGTTAACCGCGTCAACAAGCGGAATGTGGGATCCGTCGCCCTCTTGGTGTGGAAACACCCGTTTTCCGGAAGAAAATCTGTACTTCTGGACGGTAAAACCGGT
>CAYFPY010000017.1:11789-24329 GCA_964345125.1 uncultured Actinomyces sp. | reverse complement strand
GGTCCGTACGCTTCGATACCTGTCCCCTCCGACGGCAAAAGGAACAGGTGGGCGCGGAGACAATCGTGGGGGGAAGGTGGGGCAGGCAAGGCGGGTGGGGGAAACACTAAGGGGCGTCAAGACAACTAGCAGCTGCCTTGACGCCCCTTGAGTTTGTGGGGTTACCTACTTCGCTCCAAACCCGTGGCCGAACTCGATGTTCTCCAAAGACATGACGAACTCTTCCAGCCCGGTCCGGTCTTCATCCATCACAAAGTCCAGCGGGTTGTAGTTCATCTCGCTCATCGCTTCCTGCGTGGGCTCAACTTCTACATCGTTATAAAGCTCCAGCCCAGTTCCGGCGGGTATCAGCTTCCCGAGGATCACGTTCTCTTTCAGACCCAACAGTGGATCAACCTTCGCGTTGATCGCTGCTTCTGTCAAAACCTTTGTGGTTTCCTGGAACGAGGCTGCCGACAGCCAGGAGTCCGTCGCCAAGGAAGCCTTCGTGATGCCCATCAGCATCTGGCGTCCCTTCGCAAACGTGCCACCCTGTGCTGCTACGGCCTTGTTCGCTTCGCGGAACTGGATGCTGTCGACCAGTTCACCGGGCATGAACGACGTGTCTCCCGGCTCCAACACGGTCACTTTGCGCATCATTTGCCGCACAATGACCTCGATGTGTTTGGAGTGGATATCCACACCCTGAGACCGGTAGATCTCTTGGACTTCATCAACTAGCTGCCTCTGCGCGCTGGAGGCCCCCCGCAGACGGAGAACTTCCTTCGGATCTAAACGTCCAGCAGTTAACTGTTGGCCTGCTTGCACCTTTTCACCGTTAGAGACGAGGAGTTCCTTGCGTCGTGGGATCTCCAAACGCAGGTCTTCCTGATCATCATCCCGCTTGATTATGAGGGTGCGAATGTTTGCGTCCTCATCATCAATTTCGACGGTCCCATCCGCTTCAGCCATGTCGGCAACACCCTTGGGTGTGCGTGCCTCGAACAGCTCCTGAACGCGTGGCAGACCTTGGGTAATGTCTGAACCACCCGATGCGGCGCCACCAGTGTGGAAGGTACGCATCGTTAGCTGAGTACCGGGCTCGCCAATCGATTGTGCGGCAATAATGCCCACGGCCTCCCCGATATCCACGGGTTTGCCGGTAGCCAAGGATGTGCCGTAACAAGTCGCGCAGGTACCTGCTGGCGCTTCGCAAGACAGGACGGAACGGACCCGCACTTTGGTCACACCTTTTTCGACCAGTTCATCGATGAGGGCGGAAGTGGTTTCCACTCCCGCTGGAGCAATCTCTTCGCCCTTGTCGTTGACCGCTGGATTCGCTAGAACACGAGCGTAAACGGTGGTGTCTACCAGTGGTGAACGCCGTACTTCCCCTGTTTCTGGGTCGGTATCCGCGATTTCCAGTTCGAGGCCACCGCGTGTTCCACAGTCGTCCATGCGCACAATCACGTCTTGTGACACGTCAACTAAACGACGGGTCAAGTAGCCAGATTCGGCGGTACGCAACGCGGTGTCTGCCGTTCCCTTCCGCGCACCGTGGGTGGCGATGAAGTATTCGAGGACGGTCAGACCCTCTCGGTAGTTTGCCCGGATCGGACGTTCGATTAGTTTCTGTTTCGGGTCGGAGACCAGCCCACGCATACCGGCGATCTGTTGGATCTGGCTCCAGTTACCACGAGCTCCTGATTCAACCATGCGGTAAACAGTGTTTGTATCGCTGAAGTTGGCACGCATGTCTGCAGCCACTTCGTTGGTCGCTTCATTCCACACGTCGACCAGTTCACGGTAGCGATCTTCCGCGTCGATACGGCCCCGATCGAACTGTTTCTGGATGTCCGCAGCTTTCTCCTCGTATTTGGCGAGGATCTTCTCCTTGTTAGGGGAAGGTTCAATGTCCGTGAAAGCAAACGTGACCCCGGACCAGGTGGCCCAGTAGAAACCAGCCTCTTTTAGGGCGTCCAAGGATTCAGCGACCAGTTCGTTGGGGTAGGTTTCTGCTAGCTCGTTCACGATGGTGGAAAGCTCAGCTTTCTTCACCGTTTCGTTCACATAAGGGTAGTCTGCCGGCAATGCTTCGTTGAACATTGCACGCCCCAGCGTGGTTCGTAGCTCTATTGGATTGCCTGGTTCCCACCCTTCGGGTGCTTGCCAGTTCCGTGGTGCCACCACATCGTCGAAGCGAATCACGATTGGTTCACTGATACCGATCCTTCCAGCATCGAAAGCCATGACGGCTTCCGCAACTGAGGAGAACTCGCTGGGTTTGTCACCCTCTGGCAGTTCGTCTTCACTTGTCAGGTAGAACAGTCCGTAAATCATGTCCTGCGATGGCATGGCTACGGGACGCCCGTCGGACGGTTTCAAAATGTTGTTGGTGGACAACATCAAAATGCGAGCTTCCGCTTGAGCTTCTGCTCCCAGGGGCAGGTGCACAGCCATTTGGTCACCGTCAAAGTCAGCGTTGAAAGCGCCACAGGCTAGCGGGTGGAGCTGGATGGCTTTACCTTCAATGAGTAGCGGCTCAAACGCTTGGATACCTAAACGGTGCAAGGTGGGCGCGCGGTTCAGCAGGACCGGGTGTTCACGAATCACTTCGTCCAACACGTCCCAAACTTCGGGTTGCTGGCGTTCCACCATCCGCTTGGCTGCTTTCACGTTTTGTGCGTAACCTTTGTCAACCAAACGTTTCATAACGAACGGTTTGAAAAGTTCCAAAGCCATTTGTTTGGGTAGGCCCGCTTGGTGCAGTTTTAGCTGGGGCCCGACCACGATGACTGAACGTCCAGAGTAGTCAACACGCTTACCGAGCAGGTT
Organism: uncultured Actinomyces sp.; assembly: GCA_964345125.1. Taxonomy (GTDB): domain Bacteria; phylum Actinomycetota; class Actinomycetes; order Actinomycetales; family Actinomycetaceae; genus Scrofimicrobium. The sequence continues at coordinate 21,515 of CAYFPY010000017.1, read as the reverse complement.
CTGCCTGAATCGGCCCTGCTTACCTTTAAGCATGTCGGACAACGACTTCAGGGGCCTGTTTCCGGCACCGGCTACGGCTCGTCCTCGTCGCCCGTTGTCGAACAGGGCGTCCACAGATTCCTGCAACATTCGTTTTTCGTTGTTGATGATGATCTCTGGCGCACCGAGTTCCAGTAGACGCTGCAACCGGTTGTTGCGGTTGATGACCCTACGGTACAGGTCGTTCAAGTCTGAGGTTGCGAAGCGTCCACCATCCAGTTGCACCATTGGACGGATGTCCGGTGGAATAACTGGGATTGAATCAAGCACCATGGAGGACGGATCGTTACCGGTGGTGAGGAAAGCGTTTATCACTTTCAACCGTTTCACGGCCCTGGTTTTCTTCTGGGTGGAGCCTGAGCGGATGTCCTCTTTCAGTTTTTCTGCTTCTGCTTCCAGATCAAAGTCCTGCAACCGTTTCTGGATGGCTGCGGCTCCCATAGCGCCTTTGAAGTAGGTGCCGTAGGTTGAGGTGAGGGCGGAATAGACCCTCATGTCCTCAATTAGGTCACCAACTTTCATGTCGCGGAAACGTTCCCAAACTTCTTCTAAACGTTCAATTTGGTCGTCGTAGCGTTTCCGGGTTTGCGTCATTTCCCGTTCGTAGGCACGCTTGTGTTTGTTTCGCGTGTCAGCGCGTGTACCTTTTTCTTCCTGCTCAGCCAGTGTTGCTTCCATTTCTTGGCTGATTTCGCTGATTTCCGTATCTCGGCGGGACTCTAGTCGGGCTTTCCGAACTTCAAGTTCTTCGCGGAGCATGTCCATGTCTTCGCGGCGACCCTCATCGTCCACTTCCGTGATCATGGGGGTGGCAAAGTAGTTGACTTTTTCCAGGTCTTTGGGAGCAAGGTCAAGCAGGTATCCCAGTCGGGAAGGTACGCCTTTCAGGTACCAAATGTGGGTTACGGGTGCGGCTAGCGTGATGTGGCCCATGCGTTCACGCCGTACTTTGGAGCGGGTAACTTCCACCCCACAGCGTTCACAGGTGACACCTTTGTAGCGAACTCGTTTGTATTTACCGCAAGCGCATTCCCAGTCGCGGGTGGGCCCGAAAATTTGTTCGCAGAACAGGCCGTCCCGTTCTGGTTTGAGTGTCCGGTAGTTAATTGTCTCGGGCTTTTTCACCTCTCCGTAAGACCATTTTGCAATGTCTTCGGACGTGGCCAACGAGATTTTCAAACTGTTAAATGTCTTTGCATCAATCAAGACTTATTTCCTTAATGCTAGTCGGTGGCCAGAGGTTTACAGTGCGTCCAACGCGGATGCCCCGGAGAGGGGGCGGGCGTCTAACATGAGTCCCAGTTCGTCGCCGGCCCGCATGTCTTCTTCTGTGTCTTGCAGGTCCAGCAGGTTCCCTTCCGCGTCGAGTGCGTCGACTGCCAGGGATAGAGCACGCATTTCTTGGATGATGACCCTGAATGATTCTGGGATTCCTGGCTCCGGTATGTCTTCGCCCTTGACGATCGCTTCGTAAACTTTGACTCGTCCCGTTGTGTCGTCCGATTTCACTGTGAGTAGCTCTTGGAGGGCGTATGCGGCTCCGTAGGCTTCGAGTGCCCACACTTCCATTTCTCCGAAGCGTTGGCCCCCGAACTGCGCTTTTCCGCCCAGTGGCTGCTGGGTGATCATGGAGTACGGTCCGGTGGAGCGCGCGTGGATTTTGTCGTCTACCAGGTGGTGCAGTTTCATCATGTACTTGTATCCGACAGCGATTGGGTGGGGGAAGGGTTCGCCGGATCGCCCGTCGAACAGTTCTGCTTTACCCAGGTCGTCCACCAGTCTTTCGCCGTCCCTGTTGGGGTTGGTGACTGTCAGTAGTCCCAGTAGTTCTTGTGCCTCTAAACCATCGAATGAGGGTGTGGATACAAGCGTGTTTGGTCCTGCTTCCAACGCTTCGGTTCGGAGCAGTTTTGTCCAGTCTTCACCCTTTTTGTGGGCGGCGCGTGCGTCCCATCCCTGTTTGGCGATCCATCCGAGGTGGAATTCGAGGACTTGCCCAACGTTCATCCGTCCTGGTACTCCCATGGGGTTGAGGATGATGTCGACTGGGGTTCCGTCTGCCAGGAACGGCATGTCTTCCACTGGGAGTATTTTGGAGACGACACCTTTGTTCCCGTGGCGTCCTGCCAGTTTGTCGCCGATGGTGATTTTGCGTCGTTGTGCTACGTAGACACGCACCGAGTGTGTTACTCCGGATCCGAGGTCCCCATCTTCTTCGGTGATTTCGCGGACGTCAATGACGATGCCGCCTTCACCGTGGGGGACCCGCATGGATGTGTCGCGCACTTCCCGAGCTTTTTCACCGAAGATGGCGCGTAGGAGGCGCTCTTCGGATGTTAGTTCGGTTTCACCTTTGGGTGTTACTTTCCCTACCAGAATGTCGCCTGCGCTTACTTCGGCGCCGATGCGGATTATTCCGCGTTCGTCCAGTTGTGCCATGGCTTCTTCTGGGATGTTGGGGATGTCGCCCGTAATTTCTTCGACGCCTAGTTTGGTTTCCCGTGCGTCTACTTCGTATTCTTCGATGTGGATTGAGGTGAGGACGTCGTCTTCAACGAGTCGGCGCGACAGGATGATCGCGTCCTCGTAGTTCAGCCCTTCCCACGACATGTAGGCGACAAGTAGGTTCTTGCCCAGAGCCATTTCTCCACCGTCGGTGGCGGGCCCATCGGCGAGGACGTCGCCGACCTCAACAATGTCGCCCTCGTTTACCAGAACCCGCTGGTTGATGCAGTTACCTGGGTTGGAGCGTTTGAATTTGTCGAGTGAGTAGCTTTCGCGTGACCCTTCGTCGTCTGCTACGACTACCAGGTCGGCACTCACTTCCGTTACTACGCCACCTTTTTTGGCGACGGTCAGTTCGCGGGCGTCGTGTGCGGCGCGCCTTTCCATTCCGGTTCCCACCAGTGGAGCTTCCGTGGTGAGTAGTGGAACGGCTTGCCTTTGCATGTTGGCGCCCATGAGCGCTCGGTTCGCGTCGTCGTGTTCCAGGAATGGGATCAGCGAGGTTGCCACTGAAACCATTTGGCGGGCGGAGACGTCCATGTAGGTAACCTGGTTTTTGTCAACCAGGGTCGGGTCTTCGCCGGCAACGCGGCACAGGACTGTGTCTTCAGTGAATTCGTTGTCATGTCCTAGCGGGGCGGATGCTTGGGCGATGTACTGACCAAACTCGTCATCGGCCGTCAGGTAGTGAATTTCGTCTGTGGCTTTTCCGTCGCGCACCACTCGGTACGGCGTTTCGATGAACCCGAAGGGGTTGATCCGCGCGAAGGTTGCCAGTGATCCGATTAGGCCAATGTTGGGGCCTTCTGGGGATTCGATGGGGCACATGCGGCCGTAGTGGGAGGGGTGAACGTCACGGACTTCCATGCCGGCCCGGTCTCGCGAGAGGCCTCCTGGGCCAAGGGCGGAGAGGCGCCGTTTGTGGGTTAACCCTGCCAGTGGGTTGTTTTGGTCCATGAACTGCGACAGTTGCGATGTTCCGAAGAACTCTTTGATTGCCGCGGTTAGTGGCCGGTTGTTAATAATGGAGTTAGGTGTGATGGAGCGGGGGTCTTTCGTGGCCATCCGTTCACGCACCGTGCGTTCCATGCGTGCTAACCCTGTGCGCAGTTGCCCTTGGATTAGTTCGCCCACTGCGCGGACTCGCCTGTTGCCGAAGTGGTCGATGTCGTCTGTTTCGACCCGTATTTCGACTGGTTTACCTAGGCGCACACCGGGGAGCGTTTTTTCTCCTTTTTGGAGGGCGAGCATGTATTTGATGGTGCCCACCACGTCGGATTCTTGCAGTGTTTCTGCGCGTGGATCCGTGTCGAGGCCGAGTTTTTTGTTGATTTTGTAGCGGCCCACTTTCGCTAGGTCGTAGCGCTTAGGTGAGAAGTAGAAGTTTTCTAGCAGTCGTTCACCCGCTTCTGGGCTGGCTGGTTCCCCTGGCCGCACGCGACGGTAAATTTCGGTCAGTGCTTCTTCGCGAGATTCAGCATTATCTTTGGCCAGAGTTTCCAGAAGCAGGGGGTAGTCTTCAAACTCGAGTGCGATCTCTGAGTCTGTCAGCCCAATAGCTTTCAGGAACAGGGTTGCAGGCAGCTTCCTCTTCCGGTCGATACGCACACCAACAGCGTCCCGGCGGTCAATTTCAAATTCTAGCCAAGCGCCGCGTGCTGGGATTATCCGCGCGGAGTACACGTCCCGGTCTGAGGCGGCGTCTGTCTGTTTGTCGAAGTACACGCCTGGGGAGCGAACCAGCTGGGATACCACGACCCTTTCGGTACCGTTAATGATGAACGTACCTTCAGGTGTCATTAGGGGGAAGTCCCCTAGGAAAACAGTTTGTGACTTGATTTCTCCTGTTTCGTGGTACATGAAGTGTGCACGCACGTACATTTTCGCGGAATAGGTCAGGTCACGGTCGCGGCATTCCTCCACGGAGCGCGTGGGTGGCTCCAGCGTGGCTTCTTGGAACTCCAGGGACATTTCGCCTTTGGCGTCTTCAATCGGGGAGATTTCAGCGAAAACTTCATCTAGCCCGGAGACGTCTGGAATGTCTGTGCGTCCCGCTTTTTTCGCGGCGGCGACGCCTTCTTGCCACCGTTCGTTCCCTAGTAGCCAATCAAAACTTTGGGTTTGAACGGCCAACAGGTTCGGCGGTTGCAGTGGTTCGTTAATTTTTGCAAAAGTAACTCTATGCTTGGGTTGATATGCGGAACTAGCAGCCAAAAGGGGGTCCTTCCCAGCAGAAATGGGTGTTACGCGCAACACGCCACGGGCCCCTCGCTGGTCGCTGCCCCTAATGTTCACGCTTGCGCTCTACTAGCGTGTAGGTTCAGGCCACTTCGGACACACGGGCGCAACAATTAAGAATACGGCTGCATCTGTGGTAATGCAACCAAAGTGGCGGTGACGTTGGTCATGGCACCCTAGTTGGGCCGTGTGGAACGTTTAGCTTATCTTGCCGCTTCACTGGCGGCTGCCGATGCTGTTGCTTGTGAACCGGCTATGTTCGCTCCCCACCCCAGAGCAAACGCGCCCACCACTATAACTATTACGGCTGCCAGTAGGCCGATGGGTCCGCTGAGTGTTCCCGCGTAAACACTGTAGCCAACGACGGCTCCCACTGCTCCTAGCAGAGCGTAGGGAAGTTGAGTGTTGACGTGCAGGGGCACGGGGCAGCCTGCGCCAGTGCTGGACATGATGGTTGTGTCAGAGATCGGGGACGAATGGTCACCCCACACGGATCCGGCTAGTACCGCCCCGAAGGCGGCGACCAGTAGTTCTGTTCCCCCAGGCACCGCGCTCATCATGTCTCCGGCTAGCGGCAGCAGGATCCCAAAGGAACCCCAGGATGTCCCGGTAGCGAAGGCCATAGCCCCCGCGACTACAAACAGGGCTGGTACTAGCCAGACCGGAGCAATTGTGGTTTGCGCCAGCAGAGACGCCAAATAGTCTCCTGTCTCTAGCGCACCAATCAGGTTGGACAGTGTCCAGGCGAACAACAGGATGATTACTGATGTCACCATGGTGCGCGCCCCAAGTTTCACACCGGAAAGGTAAACGGATGTGCTGAAGTCTGGATTGTTTTTTGTGGATCTGGCATAGAAGTAGGTTGCCACAACCCAAGCTAGAAGTCCGCCCACGAACAGGGACAGCCCCACGTCCGCATCACCCAGGGATTCGATGATTCCCCAGGATCCTGCGGCTAGTCCGCCGGTGACATACATTGTTGCGCCTACACCAATTAGGAGTGCTATGAATGGGCTGAGGAGGGTCTTTATGGTGCCGGGTTCGTGGGAGGGAACCTGGTCTGTTAGGTCAAGTTCTTCATCTTCCCCGGGTGGCAGCAGTTCGCCTTCTTGTTCGGCTTTCTGTTCAGATTTACGCATGGGACCAAACTCTAAACCGAAGAGCACGACCACCCACACCAGGACGAGAGCCCCAATTGCGTAGTAGTTCATGAAGGCTGCTCGCAGGAACACTTCGATTTGCGTCATTGCCAGGCCAGCAGCCAGGGTAAGCGGAGCCATGATGCTCATGATGGTGGCACCCCAACTGGAGAAAGGCATCAGCACCACCACGGGGGCGGAAGTCGAGTCGATTAGGTAGGCCAGTTTGGCTCGTGATACCCGGTACCTGTCCGTGATGGGGCGCGCAACCTGTCCCACAGCTAACGAGTTGAAGTAGTCATCAATAAAAATGATCATCCCCAGCAGGGCAGCCAGAACTTGGGCCCCTTTCCTAGAGTGAATTCTTTCGGCCGCCCATTCTGAGAAGGCCGTGGTTCCCCCAGCCATCATGATGACGGCCGTGAGAATTCCCAAAATAAACAGGAAGGCAACTACTAGGATGGTCCACCAATTAATACCGCCGTCTTCCCACACCAGGCCCAGTGCAGCTTGCCAAATGTGTTCCAGGGTTTTCACGGGGTGGAAGTTTGCGAGCAGAAGGGCCGCTGCCACTATTCCCGCCCCTAGAGATAGGGTAACTTTTCGGGTGACTAGCACCAGAAGTATGGCAACTATCGGGGGCAATATAGCCAACCAGGGATAGGCAGCAAGCATCTGAAATCACCTCAATGAGCGGGGTTTACCGTAAATCTTTTCAGAAGCATAGCACCGCTGCCGCCAGCGTCTGACACCTGTCCAAACTCTAGTTGTTGTTGCTCCGCTTGGCTTGCTGATTCTTTCCTTCCTTGAGTGTAAAGTCTCAAGGTGGCGGATTAAAGCCAAATCCAGTGAAATTGACTAAGGAGAGTAATGTCCAAGCGTTTGGAGAACAAGGTTGCGATCATAACGGGTGGGGCCAGTGGGATGGGTGCTGCTGATGCCCGCCTGTTCATTGAAGAGGGCGCCAAAGTTGTTATTACCGACCTCAACGAGGACGCCGGCGAGGCGCTTGCCACCGAACTTGGGGAGAATGCGATGTTCTTGCGCCACGACGTGGCTTCCCAGGAGGATTGGCAGACCGTGGTGACCACCACGATCAACACGTTTGGCACTGTAGATATTTTGGTGAACAACGCGGGCATTCTCATCTCGAAACCCATTGAGCAGACCACGGTGGAAGATTTTCGGAAGACGATGTCCATCAACGTTGAGGGGGTCTTCCTGGGTATTCAGGCCGTGGTGCCGCAAATGAAGGAGCAGGGCGGGGGCGTGATCGTGAACATGTCCTCGGCGGCTGGGATCGCTGGGCAGGTGAACACGATTGCCTACTCTGCCTCTAAGTTTGCTGTTCGGGGAATGACTAAAGCTGCCGCTATGGACTTGGGGATGGACGGGATTCGAGTCTTGTCAGTGCACCCCGGTTCGATTGCTACCCCCATGACAGAGGGCGCTGGTGTCAAGGAAGGTTCACCTCTTCCTCTGGCTGCTCTGAATCGGAATGCGGGCCCCCAGGAGGTGGCGAATGTGGTTGCTTTCGCCGCTTCTGACGCTGCGTCGTACATGACAGGTACGGAGCTGGTTGTTGATGGGGGCTTGACCGTGGGAGACACTGCTCAGGTGTACGGAATGATGGCTCAGCTGGCTAGACAAGCCTAGTTGAGGTGATTTCAACCTAGTCTGTTCGGGGTGTTGTCATGGGTCGTCAGCTACACTGTGCCCCATGACAACACCCCTTTCTTCTATCGATCCAGGTTCCCAATCGGTTTTGCAACGCAGGTTATCGCAAGTCCAAGAAAACATTGCCCAGGCTGCTGCCCGCTCGGGAAGGAGCCCCGGCGACGTCCAGCTTTTACCGGTCACCAAGTACGTTTCTGCTCCTATAATGGCTGAGCTTGCCTCTTTAGGTTGCACCAGTTTTGCTGAGAACCGTGTTCAGGATCTGCGTGCAAAGTCAGAGGAACTGGCCCAGTGGAATCCCAGTTGGGTGCTTATCGGGCGGTTGCAGTCAAATAAGGCGGGGCAGGCATCGCGGATTGTCAGCCAAGTACAGTCGGTGGACTCCGTGCGTATTGCCCAGGCGTTGAGCCGTAATTTTGGTTTGAATGAGCGTGTTGGCAGTTTGCTGCTGCAGGTGAACGTTTCCGGCGAAGAAACAAAGACTGGTTTCACTCCCGAAGAGCTGCCAGCGGTGTTAGACCAGGTCCGTGACCTTCCTGCGGTAAGTGTTGATGGTTTCATGACCATGGCCCCTTTCACAGAAGATGAGTCGGTGTTGCGGGAGACTTTTTCTACCTTGCGTGAGCTTCGTGACCGGGTAGCCCCCGATTTGCCGCAGCTGTCAATGGGCATGTCGCAGGACTATGAGATTGCAATTGAAGAGGGGGCAACGATCGTGCGGGTGGGTTCCGCCATTTTCAACTGAGCGTTGGAAACAAGTTGTAGACGAGCAGTTAGTTAAAAACACAACTCGTTAAAAGCCAAAGGGAGTGCCAGATTTCTATCCGGCACTCCCCTGGTTGCTTACTTGATCTAGTTCGGTTCCTAGATCACTATTTGGGCCCTGTTACTTGATTGTAACGGTAGCACCTGCTGCTTCCAGTTCTTCCTTGGCCTTGTCAGCCTCTTCCTTCTTGACCCCTTCCAGAACGGTGGATGGTGCGCCGTCAACCAGTTCTTTGGCTTCTTTGAGGCCCAGCCCTGTTAGTGGGCGGACAGCCTTGATCACTTTGATCTTTTCGTCACCGAAAGATTCAAGGACAACGTCGAACTCAGTCTGATCATCAGCGGCTTCAGCTGCTTCACCCGCACCTGGGGCTGCCACTGCAACAGCGGCAGGCGCTGCGGCTTCCACATCAAACTTTTCTTCGAACAGTTTCACGAACTCGGACAGCTCGAGCAGTGTCATTTCTTCAAAAACTGCAAGCAGTTCTTCATTGGTCATTTTCGCCATGTTTTTTCCTTTACAAACTTTTTAGGTCTTGGGTGCGCCTGTTAGGCGGCTTGGTCTTTTTTGTCTTGCAAAGCGTCCGCTAAGCGGGCCATCTTCACCGGTAGTGCGTCGAACACCTGAGCGGCTTGAACCATCTTCGCCTTCATCCCGCCAGCAGCCTTGGCCAGCAGAACTTCGCGTGGTTCAAGGTCGGCTAGCTGTTTTATGTTGTCAACGCTTAGTGCTGAGCCGTCCATAACGCCCGACTTGAGTACCAACGCGGGGTTATCTTTGGAGAAATCTTTCAGAGCTTTTGCTGCTTCCACTGGTTCTCCAGTGACGAACGCGATTGCGGTAGGACCGTTCAGATCGTCTTCCAGAAAATCGAAACCAGCTTTTCTTGCTGCCAGCGTAGCAAGCGTGTTTTTAACTACTCTGTACTCAACGTCAGAGCCGAGGGCTCTGCGTAGCTCTTTCATCTGGTCCACACTCAAACCACGATATTCGGTTAGCAGGGCGGCGCCGGAATCCGTGAAACTTTCAGCGAGCCAGTTGACGGTAGCATCCTTGTCTTTCTTTGCCATCTTCCACCTCCTGACATTTTCATCTGTCTTTTGAAACGTGTACACCTGAAGATCGCATAAAAAAACCCGGTCGCACAGGGCGTACCGGGAGCAGTTGGATCTACCAACTTCCACAACCTAATACACACCTGCGCGGGTTTTACACTCAAGTTTCGAGTACCAGCGGTCTTCGGCTGCAAGTAACTTTACCACTGCAGCTACCCAACTCTGAGCTTCCGCACCGGTGAATCTGGACACAAACGCTCGCATTGATGGGCGCTTCCCCTTCGGCGCTCTTTGTTTTGTTCACTGA
>CAYFPY010000017.1:0-11689 GCA_964345125.1 uncultured Actinomyces sp. | reverse complement strand
AGTTTTCTGTTTGATTCTGCTGCTTTTAACTAGAGCATGGGGCCCTTTGCTGACGGTGCTGCGCAGTCCGCGACTAGTCTGGTGGTTTTTTGTTTCAGCTCTGCTGCTCTACGGCAATTGGCAGCTTTTTGTTGTTGCGGTGACCCGCGGCCAGATTCTGGAAACGGCTTTGGGTTATTTTATGACTCCCTTCGTTTCCATCCTTATTGGTGTGTTCGTCCGGAAGGAGCGACTTTCCGCCCTGCAGTGGTTGGCCGTAGCAATTGCTGGTTCGGGGGTGATTGTTAGTGGTGCAGCGTACGGCCACATGCCGTGGATTGCCGTAGGTTTGGCGTTCACCTTTGGGTTTTACGGCGCGGTGCACCAACATGCCAGTGACAATGTGGATGCGTTGACCGGGTTGACGGTGGAAACATTACTTGTCGCCCCCATAGCCATCGGTCAACTATTTTTCCTCTCGGTTGTGGCGGGTCCCCTGACCGCTTTGGATCACGGTCCGGCAACTTCGTTCGCCCTCCTCCCCCACCAGTGATTCTTAGTCTGGCTGCTACCGGGTATCCTTAACATATGATTTCGGAACACGATTCACTTAGCGTTGACGACCCCTCGTTGGACAGTTCCTACATTCAGGTGGACCTGGATAAAGTAGCCAAGAACCTGCAGACCATGAAGCGAGCGGCAGGCGATGCTCAGGTAATGGCGATCCTGAAAGCTAATGCCTACGGTCACGGGCTTCTGCCCATCGCCGAGCAGGCGGCCACAGAAGTGAGTTGGTTGGGTGTCGCGCAGGCTAAAGAAGCTTTGGCTTTGCGGGAGCAGTTGGATGTGCTCGGATATGCGAAGGATGAGCCCCGTGTCTTTACTTGGCTAACACCGTTCCACGCTGATTGGGCGGCGCTTATCAATGCTGGGATCGATGTGGCGGCTTCTTCCGCGGAAACTGTCAGGGCGATAGCGAAGGCTGCTCGCGAATCTGGTCAGCAAGCTCGAGTGCATTTGAAAGTTGATGTGGGGATGTCTCGTGGTGGCGCTCTGGGTGACGGGTGGGTGCGTTTGGTGGAGGCAGCCAAAGTTGGGATGGATGAGGGCGATCTGGTGGTCGTTGGGATTTGGTCCCATTTGCCTGGTGCTGATGACCAATCGCAGGAGGGGCTGGCTGATGCCGCGGAGCAGATTACCCGTTTTGAGGAAGCGGTGCGTGTTGCTCAGGAGTTAGGTGTGGAACCCCAGTTTCGACATTTGGCTGCTACGGGTGCCACCTTGTGGCTCCCTGAGGCCCATTTCGACATGGTTCGGGTGGGTATAGGCATGTACGGTTTAAGCCCGAATCCATCTGTCGCTTCTTCCGCTGAGCTTGGTTTGGAACCTGCGTTGTCTCTTTTTTCTCAGTTGGTGCTAGTCAAACAGCTACCGGTGGGTCGTGGGGTTTCGTATAGCAGTACGTGGCGGGCGGACGTGCCAACCTGGGTGGGTGTGGTTCCGCTGGGTTATGCCGATGGTATTCCCCGTCACGCTTCGAATGCCTGCCCCGTGGTAGTTGGTGGGCAGGCCTCACCTGAGGATGCTCCCGCAATGGCAAGCCGAATTTTGGGGCGGGTTTGTATGGACCAGTTCGTTATTAGTCTTGGTGAGGGCGAAGAGCCTGCTGCCCCCGCGGGTACGCAAGTTACTTTAATTGGTTCTGGCCCTGCTCCCACTGCTGACGAGTGGGCGCAGGGCGCAGATACCATCAACTACGAGATTGTTACTCGGTTAGCGGCGCATCTTCCTCGCCGTTATGTTGGTGGCTTATCGGAGCGGGTCGAACGGTAGCATCATTTCTGGCACCTCACCGGTGGTGACGTACTCAGCGATTAGCTGTCCGGTGAGGGGGCCTTGGGTGATGCCCCACATTCCGTGTCCCCCAGCCGCTATAACTCGGGGAGATTTTGTTGGTCCCACGAGCGGCAACCCATCGGCAGTTACCGGCCTGGAGCCAACCCACTCGTCCTGCCGGTCTGAGAAGTCCGCGCCGGCTAACAGTGGTTCTGTGGCCCGTATTATGGCTTGGATCCTCCGTTTGTCGAGCGGTTCCTCGTGGCGACGAAACTCCATCATGCCCGCTATGCGGTAGCGGTCACCCAGCGGGGTGCATGCCACCCGTTCATGCGCGAAGTACAGGGGCATTTTCGGCATGGGGTCAACGGGAACAGTGAACGAGTAGCCTCGTCCTGCCTGCACCACCATGTTTACCCCAAAGGGTTTCAGGAGTTTCGGCAGTTCTGTTCCGGTAGCAGCTACGACTACATCCCCCACCAGGTTGTCGGGCTGGTCAAAACTGTCCTTGTAGAGGACGCTGGCGGGACGAGTAATTGAACCTCCGTCGATCTTGTACGCTTTCCCTGTCACAAATTTGACGCCAGCTTTTTGGCAGGCTGCTGCCAACGCGTCCACATATTTGGGTGGGTTGATGAAACGCGTTCCCCCAAGTTTCACACCTGAAGCCACATTCTCTGAAACAGCTGGCGCGTACTCGCGTACCTGCTGGCCTGTTAGTCGCTCGGCATCAACCGGGTATCCGGCTGCCCGAATATCCTCGAACTCTTGAAGCAGTCCTTGCTCTTGCCCTTCCTTCGCGAAAGCCGCAATGAAATCTGTCGGGTGGGTTGTTTCTTGTACACCCATGGCTTCTAGTTGGTCGTAAGACTCCATGGTTAACTCGTTGAGCGGCATCAGAGCAGCCATACCTTCACGCCATTTCGCTGCGGTGGAGTTCCGCAGGAAGCCAACCAGGAACTTGGCAAGGTTCATGTCCGCTCTTGGTGGCACGTACACGGGAGAGTTCACCGAGACCATTGCCTTAACCCCAGTTTTAATGATGGACGGTTCGGGCAGAGGTGTTGCAATTTCCGGGGTCAGCCAGCCAGCGTTCCCCCAGGAGGCACCAGCCCCGGGCCCTTCCTCTTCCAGTACCGTCACTTCCAGGCCGGCATGGCGCAAATGCAAAGCAGCGGATAAGCCCACCATTCCAGCCCCTACGACAATCGCACTTTCCGGCGTGGGAAACACCCGTTGCCCCACGAATTTCTTGGTCATAAGCATTCCTCCATCTTCATTTCATGTTTGTCATTTTGCGTCTCACCCGTCTAGGTGTTGTGGTGGGCCGGAGCGGGGAGAAAACACAGGAACCGACCAACCCGGCCCACCACAAATTTTGTTAACCTAGGAGCCCTCTTGGCCTGCCCCTGGATCGCTTTCAGTCGACTCTTCTGCACCGCCAGCACTGTCGGTGGCAAATTCGTCCTCTGTCAGTGCTGGGTCGCGGCGGCGGAACAGGTAGAACAATCCCGTTACTATCAGGACGACTGCTACACCAAAGAAGAGGGTCGGCCGGAACTCCTCAGTAAACAGTGTGGTAATCAAGATTGCCGACAGGGTTAATGCTCCAAGTATGGCGGCTCCCCGAGAAAAGGGGATTTTGTATTCCAGGTCCACCCCGTCCTCGTCCATTCTCTTCCTGAAGAAGAAGTGGGTAACAAAAATCATCAGCCAAGTGAACAGGGCCCCAAACATGGAAATCGACACCATGACTAGGAACGCATCGTCCCCCACGATTGCACTGACAACAGCAGCCACGAAAATACCCAATGTTGAAACTGCCAAAGCGTTAATGGGCGCACCGCTTGTGGAGAGCCGCCCCAAGCTTTTCGGAGCGTCGCCTGCCCGTGCCAAGGAGAACATCATCCTCGTGGAGACGTACAGTTGGCTATTCATCGCAGACAGTGCGGCCACAATTACGACGAAGTTGATGATGTCGTCAGCGAACGGAAGCCCAACTGCGTTCATCACTGTCACGAACGGGCTGGTGCCCTCCATGATGGTGCTTGTGGAAACAATGGAGACGATCAAGCTAAGTGTAAGTAGGTAGAACACAAACAGCCGCAGAACCGTGGCTTTGAAAGCCTTCTTGACAGCTGCTTCTGGCTCTTTTGCTTCTCCGGCTGCCACAGCAATCATTTCGATGCTCAGGTAGCTAAAGAACGCCATGATGACGGCGAACCACATGCCGCTGATGCCGTTCGGGAAGAAACCGCCCTCACCAGCCCATATCTTTGTGCCGTACCCCTCATTGCCGGAGAAGAACAGTAGCCACGCCCCCACAATAATGAAGGCAATGATTGCAAACACTTTGATTGTGGATAGCCAGTATTCCAACGTACCGAAGTTCTTCACGTTCATGGCGTTCACTAGGATCAGGATCGCGGAGAACAGGACGACCCAGACCGTTGGGTTGACCAGCGGAAACCACAGCTGCATGTAGGTGCCGATCGCCGTCACCTCCGCCCCAACCGCCAAAACGATACTGAGCCAATACAGGTAGCGGACTTGGAAACCCGCAAGCGGACCCACGTAGTGCTCTGCGTAGGCACCAAATGATCCGGAGGTGGGGTGACGCACTGTCATCTCGGCCAACACCGCCATGAGTGCTAATGCCACGGCCCCCGCAATGATGTAGGAAATGACCACACTGGGACCGGCCAGGCCGATGGCAGTTTTACTGCCCAGGAACAGTCCCGTACCGATGGCTCCACCAATGGCGATCATCGTCATCTGGCGGCTGGTCAGGTTCTGTTCTAAACCCTTTTCTCTTTCTTGAATCTTACTAAAATCGCTCATAATCTTGCCTTTCGCTTCTGCTCCTTTGCATTACGCGCTCAGGTGACTGCTCCACGAACCTGAAACTTCGGGTCCTTCCACAGTTCGTCGTCCAACACTTCCCGTAAGGTTTCCACAGCATCCCAAATATCTGCGTAACCCAGGTATAGGGGTGTTACCCCCAGACGCAGCACTTCAGGTTCACGGTAGTCCCCGATGACACCCTGATCGATCAGTGCTTGCATAACGGCGTACCCTTCAGGGTGCCGGTAACTTACGTGGCTTCCTCGCTTACTTTCATCCACCGGCGTGATTAGTGTCAGCGGATGGTCCCCCAGCCTCTGGTCAACTAAAGCCATGAAAAGGTTAGTGAGAGCCAAGGACTTCTCCCGCAGCTGCCCCTCATCAACTTCCAGAGCAATATCCAAACCAGGTTCCATCGCGGACATGGACACGATTGGTTGGGTGCCGGTCAAGAACTTGTCTATGCCCGCGGCCGCATCGTAGCTATCGGCCATTTGGAAGGGGTCCGCATGCCCCCACCAGCCGGACAGGGGATGCTGCGCTCTAGCAATATGTTTGTCGTTCACCCACAGGAATGCCGGTGCGCCCGGGCCTCCGTTCAAATATTTGTAGGTGCAGCCAGCAGCGAAGTCTGCTTCAGCCGCCGACAGGTTCACGGGTACCGCACCCGAAGAGTGGGAAAGGTCCCACACAGCCAAAGCTCCCGCATCGTGGATCTGCTTGGTCACTTCCTTCATGTCCCACATGGCACCCGTGCGGTAGTTGACGCCCGCTAGTAGCACCACCGCCACGTTGTCGTCTAGCAGATCCTCCAAAGGGTTCTCTTCATCGATTAAACGCAGTTCGTAACCGTCATCTAACTGCCCAATCAGGCCCTCAATTATGTACAGGTCCGTGGGGAAGTTATCGCGCTCTGAAATGATGACCTTCCGCTCTGGAGCATCCTCCTTCTGGATTTGCACAGCTGCCGAAAGCACTTTGTACAGGTTCACGGAAGTGGAGTCGGTGACTACGCACCCACCTTCCCCACCACCCACCAGTTGGTTGATTTTGTCACCAAGCCGTTTCGGTAGGTCGAACCAGCCGTTCTTGTTCCAGCTGGTTACCAAGTCTTCGCCCCACTCTTGTTTCACAACCTCTTCAGCTCGTTCCTGAGCACCCTTGGGGCGCACACCCAGTGAGTTTCCGTCCAGGTAAATAACCCCTTCTGGAATCAAAAACCGGTCCCGGAAGGGAGCCAGGGGGTCTGTCGTGTCTGCAGCGACACAGTCTTCCCGAGAAATGGTTTGAGTTAGATCTATTGCCATGTTCTTACCTTTCCAATGTCAATTTTTTGTTTTTCCTGGCACTCGCAGCACTGCACGTATGGGGGAAGCATCTGCGCCTTCCCACGCCAGAGGCAGAGCGATCAACTCTGATTCGCCCACCGGCGCAGCAGTCAAAACCAAGCCTTCCGCAATGACCACACCTGCCGCGATAGCTGCTTTGTGAGCCAGCAGCTCTTGATCCACTTGCGGATCAAATGAGTTTAGGTCAGTTCCCAGGAACACTCCTCCCTGTTCCCCAAACCACGCCACCAGGGCCGGGTCCAATCCAGGCATGTTCGGCGTCCACCCCAAGGGGTGACTATTGTAGTGCCGCAGAAGAAGCCGTTGAATCGGGGCCTTTACCTGCTGATCTTCAATTCTTTTTATCACCTTGTCCGCTGGGGCCGATCCATGTGGTTCGCTAGAGGTGTCCACCATGTCCGACACGTCGACAACCAGGCACGGCCCTATGCCCGCTTCCAACGGGAGAGCCGCCACGTCTGCTTCGCCCTCGATTATGTGCGAAGGTGCATCTATGTGTGAACCCAAGTGAGCAGTGGTCGTAACGGTCGCCACGTTGATTGGGTCGCCCTGAGACATGTTCCAGTGCGGTTCGAGCGCGTACTGGACGTCCCCCGGCCAGACAGAGGTCTTCGAGTTCACCTTTGGGGAAAGGTCGATTAGTTCCATTACCACACTCCCTTCGTCGCGAGTCGTGGGCCACATCCTAAAATAGCAACTTTCCACCCTGTGCAAAAGTACAGTGGAAATATTCCAACTTTGGGCAGTATGCTTAGAAGTATGATGACATCCGACTTCTAGAGAGTGATTTAATTGAAAACCTTTCAACTCAGCTTGTTGGATCAGCAGATCCTGCAGGAGCTCAGCGCCAACGCTCGACTGCCCCTGACAGACCTTGCCAAACGGTTGAACATCCCAACTTCCACCTGCCACGCCCGGGTCCGTTCCCTCGAGAAACACGGAGTTATCCAGGGGTACACCACGCAGGTTAACCCAGAGGCTGTGGGTTCTTCCTTGAACGCCCTCATCCTGCTAAACGCCCTGCCAGACAAGCGGGAAGAGATACCCCGACTAGCCCAAGAGCTAAGGATGATTCCCGGTGTTCAACAGGTTTTCCTCATCGGCGGGGACCGAGACTTCATTGTTCACGTGGCCTGCCCCTCTGTGGCAGCACTGCGCGACCTGCTTGCCAACCATATTGGGGCTAACCCGGACTTCGCCCAGTCGCAAACCCAGCTAGTATTTGATGCCCTCCGCGGACTCAACCCACTTGCCACCCCAACATCTGAAAACATAAAGGAAAAGTCCCAGGCAGCTGCTGACAGCCACCTGGGACTAACCTAAATCCCTACCCAGCCAACCGGGCCGGGGACGGTTCTACGCCTCTTCGCCCTCGGAATGCGTCTTCGATGGGTCCACCGGAATACCGGGCCCCATCGTTGTTGAGATTGTAGACTTCTGCACGTAGCGCCCCTTCGAAGAAGCCGGCTTCAAACGCAGAATCTCCTCCATAACTGCACCATAGTTTTCAGCCAGTTGCTTCTGAGTGAAATCGGTGTTGCCAATTATGAAATGAACGTTGCTGTGCTTATCGACACGGAACTCGATCCGACCACCCTTAATGTCTGTGACCGCTTTGGCTACATCCATGGTGACGGTGCCCGTTTTTGGGTTCGGCATCAAACCGCGTGGCCCAAGGACCCGACCTAGGCGCCCCACCTTACCCATAAGTTCTGGGGTTGCTACCGCCACGTCGAAGTCGACGTAACCGTTAGCAACCTTTTCAATAAGTTCATCTCCGCCAACCTCGTCAGCGCCAGCTTCCTGCGCCTGTTGGGCTTTCTCACCGGTGGCAAAAACCAGGACCCGAGCGGTTTTTCCTGTTCCGTGAGGCAAACTAACGGTGCCACGCACCATTTGGTCGGCCTGCCTGGGATCAACACCCAAACGGATCGCCCCCTCCACGGTGGCGGGGAACTTGGTGGTTGACGTTTCTTTAGCTAAAGCCACTGCCTCTGCCGGCGTGTAAAGCACGTCCGGGACAATCTTTTCCGCTGCTAGGCGGTACTTCTTCGAGCGCTTCGTCATGCTGCTTCTCCTTCGCAGTTGTGGTCGATCGGGCAGCGCGGCCCTACCACGTTTAAGTTTTTGTTAGTTTTTTACCGTTATACCCATGGAACGGGCGGTTCCGGAAATGATCTTCGCTGCAGCCTCAATGTCATTAGCGTTAAGGTCTTCCTTCTTAGTTTCAGCGATTTCGCGAACCTGGTCAGCGGTGATGCTTGCAACTTTGTCCGTGTGTGGAGTTGCTGAACCTTTGTCTACTCCAGCGGCTTTCTTTATCATCTCGGCGGCCGGTGGGGTTTTGGTGATGAACGTGAACGAGTTATCTTCGTACACGGTGATCTCCACCGGGATAATGTTTCCTGCCTGAGATTCAGTTGCAGCGTTGTAGGCTTTGCAGAACTCCATGATGTTTACGCCATGCTGACCAAGAGCCGGGCCGACTGGCGGCGCGGGGTTGGCTTGACCGGCGGGAATCTGGAGCTTGATTAGCCCACTTACCTTCTTGTTCGGTGCCATATTTTCGGGTCCTTCTTCGTCACTTTCAAGTTCTTCACCGGGTGGTGGGAACTGTAGGCCACTCGGGCCTGTAAACGCGCGCACAGCAAATGCACGCAAACTGCAATCATAGTCGTTTACCCGCGAGGAAGCGGCCTAGCGTGTGCCACCTCACTTGGCGGGTAAACGCAGGAAGGGAACTACTTGTCCATCTTCTGGACTTGGTCGAACCCTAGCTCCATTGGCGTTTCACGTTCGAAGATAGTTACTAACACTTTCAGTTTCTGTGTTTCGGGCATGATCTCCGAAATGGTGGCGTTCATAGTTTCGAACGGACCATCGGTGACCGTCACAATTTCGCCAACTTCGTAGTCAACAACCGTGGTGGGTGTAGCGGTTTCAGCCTTCTTCGTTTCCTGCCCAGCCAACAGTCCGGGTGCCAGCATGGACACGACCTCATCTAGGGGCAGGGGCATCGGGTTGTACTGGTCGCCGACAAACCCTGTCACAGCGGGCGTTTCTTTGACGACCCGCCACAGTTCGCCATCCATTTCGTCGTCGAAACCGGTGCCCTGCATTTGTACGAGGACGTACCCGGGCATGCGTACCCTCTTCACCTTTTTGCGTACGGTGTTTTTGATTTCGATAACTTCTTCCATGGGTACTTCAACACGGGGGATCCTGCGCCCCAAGTTGTCGTTTTCCACTCGCTGCAAAAGGTTGTCCCGCACTTTTCGTTCGTGACCGGAGTAGGTGTGTACCACGTACCACTCCCCACCTTGGTCCTCAAACTCTGCTCGGAGCGCTTCTAGGGGGTCATCTGACAGGCCGGTGGAGTCGTCGCCTTCGCCTCCCTCTTCGTCATCCTCGCCATCCTCGTCGTCTTCGCCTGGGATGGGTGCCACACCTTCCAGCTCAGCGTCTATCTGCGCGACAGCATCCACATCGTCGTCAAAGTCGGTTCCTTCAAATGCGGTGGGATCTTGTTCTTTAGCCACAGTGGCCTCCTAGTTATTCATCTTTCAAAAAACCCGCCTACAGTTACCTGCGGCGGGTTTTTCTTCAAAGGTTTGAAATGGTCAACCAAACACTAGTTTAGACAGCTGGGAGAAGATTGTGTCAAGTATTCCTGTGTAAGCCATCAAGATGGTGATAAAGACGACCACAATGACGAAGTACATCCACAGCTCTTGCGGCGTTGGGTAGGTGACTTTCTTCATTTCTGAGATCACTTGCCGCACGAATATGACTACCCGCTGGAATATGTTGGGCTGCACCTCTTGGTCTTTGTCATCTCTGCGCCGTGTTGCCTCAGTTTTTGTGCGGTCTTGGCCCGGCTTTTTGCCGCTTTCACCAAGCGCAGGTAAACCTTCGTGGTCGTCCGGCAGGCTCTGTGTTTGGCTCAATTTGTTCCCCTCACATAAAACATAAACTTTTCAGCCTTCCTTCGACTGAGCTACGCAGGGCAGGCGGGACTCGAACCCGCAACCGCCGGTTTTGGAGACCGGTGCGCTACCAGTTGCGCCACTGCCCTTTCAACTACGTGGGCCCTTCAACGACTCAGATTCTACAGTCACTAAACGCCCGTGACCAACCTCTGATCTTTCCACAAGGGTAACTATCCCACAAATGGAGCCTCCAAGCTCAGAATGAGGGCGATCTCATTGTCCAAAATTAGAAAGTTCTGAATCATTTTGGTGAATATGTGCGAATCTATGACCATGAGAGAAGAACCTAAGCACAGAGTTTCCGCCCGGCTAGCCGGGATAGCCCCTTCTGCCACCCTAGCTGTTGATGCGAAAAGTAAGGCGTTGCAGGCGCAGGGCCAGCCCGTAATCAATTTTGCTCCGGGTGAGCCAGATTTCCCAACCCCTGACAACATTGTTGAAGCCGCGGTTGAAGCTGCTCGAGATAATGCGAACCATCGTTACACCCCGGGCGCTGGCCAGCTACCTTTGCGTGAGGCTGTGGCGAAGAAGGCGGGTAACTTTGGTTCAGCCCCAGCGGAGGCCAGTGCGGTGTTGATTACCAACGGTGGTAAACAAGCTGTGTTCCAGGCTTGCGCGGCAGTGCTTGATGAGGGCGACGAAGTGCTTTTGCCGGCCCCCTATTGGACGACTTACCCGGAGACAATTCAGCTTGCTGGCGGCGTTACTGTTCCAGTGATGGCGGGTTACGACAACGGTTACAAGGTGACCCCGGAACAGTTAGATGCTGCGGTTACGGACAAAACTACGGCATTGGTGTTTTGTTCACCTTCGAACCCGACGGGCAGCGTGTACACCCCCCAGGAGGTGCGGGCAATTGGCCAGTGGGCGCTAGATAACGGCATTTGGGTGATCACTGACGAGATCTATGATGCCCTTGTTTACGATGGTGCTGTTGCGGAACCTATTTACCAGGCTGTCCCCGAATTGGCGGACCAAACGATAGCGGTAAACGGTGTGGCTAAGTCTTATGGGATGACGGGTTGGCGTGTGGGTTGGATGCTTGGACCCCAGGACGTTATTAGCGCGGCTGCAGCTTTCCAGTCCCACCTGACATCCAACGTGAATAACGTCGCCCAGAAGGCGGCCCTGGAGGCTTTGACTGGCCCCCAGGACAGTGTTGAACAGATGCGACAGGCTTTTGCGCGTCGGCGCCAAATTATGGTCGACATGCTGAGGGAAATCCCTGGTTTCCAGGTTCCTGACCCGCAGGGCGCTTTTTACGTGTTCCCTCGCGTGGAGGAAGTCCTGGGCCAACCTATCCCAGGCAGTAAAGATGGCCGGGTCGCCAACACTTCTGCGGAACTGGCTGAGATCATTTTGGAGGAAGCCTTGGTGGCGGTTGTTCCTGGTGAAGCTTTTGGGGCTCCCGGTCACATGCGCCTTTCTTACGCCCTGTCTGACGAGGCCTTGGTTGAAGGGTTGACCAGGCTGCAGAAACTGTTTGGCGTGGAAGGCTAGCCACCGAGCCACCTAGTGGACGGTGACCATCCTGCCCATAGAGTTCCAGAACCACCCTGGTGGCCCACACTTAGGAACAGGTGTGGGCCGCCACTGTTTTTCAGGCCGGGAGGAAGAAGCTGAACCAGGGCGAAGGAGCCAGCCGCCATTATGCAATTTCCTCCAAGATTGTTTTGAGATCCAGTTTTGCTG
>CAYFPY010000016.1:29468-31128 GCA_964345125.1 uncultured Actinomyces sp. | reverse complement strand
CGCAACGTCGTCCTCGACAAAAAGTGGGGCGCACCCACCATCACTAAGGATGGGGTTTCGGTCGCCAAAGAAATTGAGCTGGAAGATCCTTACGAACGCATCGGCGCGGAACTGGTTAAAGAAGTAGCAAAACGTACTGATGATGTTGCGGGGGACGGAACTACCACTGCAACTGTCCTTGCTCAGGCAATGGTCCGCGAAGGACTGCGCAACGTGGCAGCTGGAGCAAACCCTGTTGAAGTCAAGCGGGGCATCGAAACAGCGGTGAACAAGATCGTGGAGGAACTGCACGACATTTCCACACCGATCGAAACCACCGACCAGATTGCCGCTACGGCCTCAATTTCTGCCAATGACGCTGAAATTGGGAAGCTGATCGCCGAAGCTTTCGACACTGTTGGTGCCGAGGGCGTTGTGACCGTGGAGGAAAGCAACACTTTCGACACCACCTTGGAAACAACCGAGGGGATGCGGTTCGACAAAGGTTACCTGTCAACTTACTTTGTGACGGACACAGAACGGCAGGAAGCAGTCCTGGAAGACGTTTACGTCCTCTTGGTCGAAGGAAAAATTTCTTCCATCAAAGATCTGCTGCCGCTGTTAGAAAAAGTCATGCAAACCAACAAGCCACTGCTAATCATTGCGGAGGACGTTGAAGGGGAAGCCTTGGCAACCCTGGTGGTAAACAAGATCCGTGGCATTTTCAAGTCGGTAGCCGTTAAGGCACCCGGTTTTGGGGACCGCCGCAAAGCCATCTTGCAGGACATCGCCATTTTGACCGGTGGCACCGTAATTTCTGAAACTGTGGGATTGACTTTGGAGAATGCGGATCTGGAAATGCTGGGTTCCGCACGCAAGGTGGTTGTTACGAAGGATGAAACCACAATTGTTGACGGGGCTGGAGACAAGGATGCGTTGGAAGCGCGCGTCAAGCAGATCCGCTCTGAGATCGAAGCTTCTGATTCTGAATACGATAAGGAGAAGCTCTCTGAGCGCCTAGCAAAACTGTCCGGCGGTGTAGCAATCATCAAGTCTGGTGCCGCTACCGAAGTTGAGCTCAAAGAACGTAAGCACAGGATCGAGGATGCGATCCGTAACGCGCGGGCAGCAGCTGAAGAAGGAATTGTCGCCGGGGGCGGCGCCACTTTGATTCAGGTTGCACAGCGTGTGCTGCCTGAATTGGGACTGACCGGTGACGAGGAAACTGGTGTGACTATCGTCCAGACAGCAGTGGCTGAACCGCTGCGTCAGATCGCAGCTAACGCCGGTATGGAAGGCGGGGTCGTAGTTGACCGCGTCCGTAACCTGCCCGACGGTGAAGGTTTGAACGTCCAAACCGGGCAGTACGAGGATCTGTTGGCTGCGGGCATCGCCGACCCCGTGAAGGTGACGCGTTCAGCACTGCAGAACGCTTCGTCCATCGCGTCTATGTTCCTGACCACGGAGGCAGTGGTGGCTGACAAGCCAGAACCCGCTGCGCCCGCTGCGCCAGGCATGGATGACATGGGTGGCATGTACTAACTCCAGCAGTTAACAGTACTGTTTCAAACCCTCAGGTGAACAGGTTCAGGTGGACCAGTCCCCAGTAGTTTGGGCTTGGTAGGCCTGACGGTTTGGTCAAGGCCCTCCCCGCGAATGTATTTTCGCGGGGAGGGCCTTC
>CAYFPY010000016.1:24586-29368 GCA_964345125.1 uncultured Actinomyces sp. | reverse complement strand
CAGCTAGTGGCTGGCAAACATGGCGTGCGCTTGAGATTCGGCATCGGAGTACGTCACGGATGCCGCTTGCAGAGCTTGGGAAACTGATTGCAGGCTGGTTTCCACTTGGGCCTGCGTAGCCTGCCATTGTGCGATCACACTTTGGAAGGACGCTGACGCTGCCCCCACCCAGCTGCCCTGCAATGCTTGCAGTTGGGTCATCATTAGGGCTACGGAGGCGCTGATCTCCTGCCCCGTTTGGGTGGCTGCAGCCGCACCAGCTTGTACTTCACCAGTATCTACTTGAAACATGGTCATGTTGGCTCCTATTTTTAGGGCACACTTTCACAACGAAACTGTGCCATTCTTTTCCCTGGCCGGTTTGTGGCCAGTCCCAACATTGTCTTGTGCTTCTCCTGCTTCATCTTCGCCTACTCATCGCCGCCTTTAGCTTGGCTGTCTGTGGATAATGTCCTCTCCGTCAGGTTAGGGCGGCAGAGTCCACCTGTGGCAAGCTAGAACGACGAAGAAGCAGGGGGCGAAAACATGGAAGCCAAACAAGTGGAACGGGAAGCCAAAGAAGGCGAACTATTGGCGCCGGCAGGTGCACAGTTTTTTGGGGTTTCACCGGCCTTGGCTAAGGTCAGGTTGTTTGGTGCGGGCCTGTTTTTGCTCCCGGCCTTAATTTTGTCCGTGGTGATAGCCCTTCACGTTGGTTCGTGGTTTTATGTTTTCTCAGCGGTTTTGGTGGTGATTGCCCTGTGGCTGCTGTGGTTGATTCCCCGGCAGGTCAGGGCTATTGCTTACGCGACTACGGACACGGACCTCCTGGTGCGTAGGGGAATACTTTTTCGTAGATTGGACGTGGTCCCTTACGGTCGAATCCAGTTCGTGGATGTTCAGGAAGGTCCCGTTTCCCGCTTTCTGGGTATTGCTACGCTGACCCTGAACACTGCTTCTGCTTCTACGGACGCAAGTTTGCCTGGCGTACCAGCCGATCGGGCTGCCCAATTGCGGGACCTGCTGGTCACTCTTGGTTCAGACAACCTGTCGGGGCTGTGATCTGCGGTGGTACGTAAAAATCGGGGACTTGGGGCTGCTTGGGCAGCTTCGCCAGGTGCAGCAGCAGAAGGGGCACCGGGGGAGGCCCAGTGGCATCGGGTGGACTGGATTACTGTCCTATTTGAGGGTTGGAAGCCGCTGGTAGGGCTGTTTTTGTTGATCGTGCTGCAGGGCAGGGAGCTGATTGGCCTGTTTTTGTTTTTGGATGCTGGTTTGGGTGCAATCGGCATGCTTTTGGTTACGGGCCTATTTCTGCTTTTGGGCTTGCTGGGGACTTTTGCGGTTGGCTGGTGGTCTTGGTCGAAGATTAGTTACGCGGTCACCGATGAGGCCGTGTGGTTGCGAAAGGGAATATTTTTCCGCCAGCAGCGTCATGTTCGGTTGGAGCGTATTCAGGCTGTGGATGTGGTGTATCCGCTTGTGCCGCGGCTTCTTGATTTGGGGAAGCTGTCGGTGCAAGCTGCTGGGGGCGAAGGGTCCTCCATTGAGATTGGTTTCTTGGGTAAAGACACGTTGAACCTTTTGCGTGCAGACATTTTGGCTAGGGCTGCTGGCGTTGTGGTGGGACAGCAGGACGATGTTCCCGTCGTGGCCGCCCCGGAGTCGCACCTTTTCACGGTTCCTCTTTCTCGTCTTATTGCGGGAGCCCTGCTTTCTTGGGGCACGGTCGCTCCGGTGCTAGGAATTCTTGTGGCATGGCTGGTGTTTGTTCCTTTGAGTGTGTTGGTGCCGGCCTGGGACGTTACTGCTGCCGGGAGCTTCTTTGGTGGTTTGTCGTTCCTTTTGGTTTTACTTGCGGGGATCCCAGGGTTCGCAGCTCAACTTTTTGGTGAGTATGGGTTCACGACCGCGGTCTCTCCCGATGGGATCCGTGTGAGGAAGGGGCTGTTGAATAAGAGGGCGGAAACAATTCCTCCCCGCCGTGTCCATGCGGTGGAGGTTCGTCAGCCTTTGTTGTGGCGTCCTTTTGGCTGGTACAGGGTCATTATTTCTCAAGCGAGCCAGAGAAACGTTGAGAGGCAGGGGTGGGACGGTGATGTTCTGCTTCCAGTTGGTTCCTTGGATGAGGCCCTTCTAGCGTTGTGGTTGGTTGTGCCGGATTTGGGGGTGGAGAAACCTTCAGATTTGGTGCGTCAAGGGATGGTGGGGACGCGGGGCGGCCCGTACTATCTGCCGATAGGTAAGAGGGCGTGGATTTTTAATCCGTTGACTGTTAACCGCTTGGGGGTGGCCGTGACTGACACTTGCATGGTGGTGCGTGATGGGCAGTTAAATCGTAGTGTTTCTTTGGCTAGCTATGAGCGGTTGCAGTCGCACGCAGTTTTGCAGGGTCCGGTTGATAAGTGGTTAGGTTTGGGCAATGTTGTGGCGGGGCTTGTTCCGGGGCGCGTCAAGTTGAAGGTGCCTCATTTATCGGTGAGTGTTGCCGCGCAGGTGGGGTCTGAACTCACTGTTCGCAGCAATGAGTTGCGTGGGGGTGAGCCTCCGGAGAGGTGGCTGCGACGGGTCCAAGAGGGTATAGGCCACCAGGAAGATGATATGGGGGAGACAGTGCAGACAGATTTCCGACCTCAAACAGGTCCGGGTGGGAGGGAAGAGGAGTGAGCTTGACGGAGCCGGGTATCGGATTTATTGGTATGGGCCTGGTGGGGCCGGGTTTAGCGAGCGCTTTGCGTTCTCACGGTGCGAACTTGGTGGGGGTGGCGACCCGTTCTGCGGATTCGCGGGAGAGGGCGGAAGCAGCACTGCCTGGGGTTCCTTTTCTCTCGGACGTTGAGGTGGCACGCTTGGCGGACATCCTGTTTTTGACGGTGGGGGATGAGGACATTGAGCCTTTGGCGACAAGGTTGGCTGAGGAGGGAGCGTTTCGTCCCGGTCAGTTGGTGGTTCACACTTTTGGGGGTGCGGGCACCGCTCCGTTAGGGGCGGCGCGGCGGGCGGGGGCTGTGCCGGTGGCGATCCACCCGGCTATGACTTTTACGGGGACGTCTTTGGATGTGTTGCGTTTGCAGCAAGTACCTACCGCTTACACTACGGACCCTTTGTATCAGCCGTTGGCGCGTGCGCTGATCGGCCAGTTTGGGGGTGAACCGTTTTTGGTGGGGGAGGACCAGCGTCCCGGCTACCATGCGGCGTTGGTTCATGGTGCAAACCATTTGTTGACGTTGTCGGTTCAGGCGCAATCTATGCTGGACAAGGCGGGGGTACCCGAGGGTGCGAAGGTGTTGAAGCCGCTGGCTGAGGTGGCTTTGGAACGTTCTTTCGAGGAGGGCGTTTCGGGTTTGACGGGGCCGGCCAGTCGGGGGGACTGGCAGACGGTGAGGGAACATTTGTTGGCCCTAGCCAACCATCCTGACCTGGCTTCTGCCTATCAGCAT
This sequence comes from uncultured Actinomyces sp., assembly GCA_964345125.1. Lineage (GTDB taxonomy): Bacteria > Actinomycetota > Actinomycetes > Actinomycetales > Actinomycetaceae > Scrofimicrobium. The sequence continues at coordinate 25,949 of CAYFPY010000016.1, read as the reverse complement.
TTGTCTAGGGCTACGGGGGCTTTGGCTGGGACTCTGGCGGAGCCAATGGTGGTTGTGCGCACTAAGGAGGATCTGTTGGCGGCGCTGGCTGCGGACGGGCGCCCGGTGTCTTTGGTGATGACGATGGGGGCGTTGCATGACGGTCACCTTTCTTTGGTGGACTTGGCGGACCGTCCTGGACACATGAAGGTGGCAACCATTTTCGTTAATCCACAACAGTTCGGTCCGGATGAGGATTTAGCGGAATACCCGCGTACGGAGGAAGCGGACTTGCGGGCGTTGGAAGAGGCGGGGGTGGACTTGGTGTACGTACCGGATGCTGCTGAGGTTTATCCCCGTCCTCCTCGGGTTCGTGTGGTTCCTCAGTCAGCTGCGGGGGGTGCTGCGGGTGTTTTGGAGGGGGCAGCTAGGCCTGGTCACTATGAGGGCGTTTTGCAGGTTGTTGCCAAAATGTTTGCTTTGATTCGCCCCGCGGTTGCCGTTTTTGGGCAGAAGGATGCTCAACAGTTCGTGAACATTGCTCACATGGTGCAGGACTTGGATTTCCCGGTGGAGTTGGTGGAAGCCCCGATTGTTCGTAGTCCGCAGGGGTTGGCTCTTTCTAGTAGGAACGAGTATTTGTCGGATGAGCAAAAGGAGCAGGCTCTCGCACTTTCTGGCGCTTTGGCGGCGGGTGTGGAAGCTGCGCAGGGTGGTGCCAGTTCCGGGCAGATTGTGGCTAGGGCTGCGGAGAAACTGGTTGATGCTCCTGGTGTCGATGTGGATTATGTTGCGTTGGCTTCCAGGGAAACTTTTGAGGTGCTTTCTTCTTGGTCGCCAAGCCAGGTTACCCAAGAAACGTTTGAAAATGGGACGCTATCTGGATCTGGTGGCCCTCAGGAGGCATACTTGTTGGTAGCGGCTCACGTGGGTGGGGTGCGGTTGATTGACAACACGATCCTAGAGGTAACCGATTATGACTGATCAGATGGGACAAGTAATGCAGCCTTACCGGACTATGGTGGCAGGGAAAATTCACCGAGCCACGGTCACCGGTGCTGACGTGGATTATGTGGGCTCCATTTCTATTGACACCGACCTCATGGATGAGGCAAACATTTTGGTGGGTCAGCAGGTTGATGTGGTGGATGTGACTAACGGGGCCCGCCTTACTACCTATACGATCCCAGCACCGGCAGGTTCGGGGAAAGTTGAGCTTCACGGTGCCGCGGCTCATTTGATTCATGAGGGCGATTTGGTGATCATACTTGCCTATGTGAGTCTGCCGGAAAGCCAGGCGAGGGAGCACCGCCCCGCAGTGGTGCATGTTGATGAGCAGAATCGCCGTATCAATCTTGGGGATGACCTGGCTCAGTAAGTGGGG
>CAYFPY010000016.1:0-24486 GCA_964345125.1 uncultured Actinomyces sp. | reverse complement strand
TGATGAGCAGAATCGCCGTATCAATCTTGGGGATGACCTGGCTCAGTAAGTGGGGGTGATAAACGATGCTTTGGCCTTTTGATGTGATTTTTGATTTTATTATAGAATTATTTGATAAACGTAAGCGTAAGAAGAAGAAAAAGTAAACAATTGTTAAGTGACCAGGACGCTGCTGGCGTCGAAGATGCTCCAGAACAGATAAGAGTCCGCGCGGATAAACGTGCGCGGCTATTTGATGAAGGGATGGATCCTTACCCAGCGGAGCTTCCCATTACCAGCAGCATTGAGCAGGTGCGGGAGAAGTACCCCGATTTGGAGCCGGGCGAAGAGACTGACGACGTGGTGGCTTTGGCGGGCCGCGTTGTCCTTTCCCGGGTGGCGGGGAAACTGATTTTCGCTACTTTGCAGGCCGGTTCGGGTGAGCAGCTGCAGGTGATGTTCTCCGCCCGGGAAGCTGGTGAGGAAGCGCTTGACAGTTACAAGTCGGACGTTGACTTGGGTGACATTATTTTCGTGCAGGGCCGGGTCATTGCCTCTAAACGGGGTGAGCTATCCATTTTGGCTTCCCCTCAAGGGGATGGTCCTGCGTGGATGTTTGCCGCTAAGTCGTTGCGTCCTGTTCCTAAAGTTTTTGACACAGCGGACGGTGGCGGTGTGGAGCTGTCGGAGGACAGCCGAGTGCGGCGCCGTTATTTGGATCTGTTGATGAGACCTGCCGCTCGGGACATGGTGTACAAGCGGGCAGCGGTGGTGCGAGCGTTGCGGGATTACTTGCATGAGCACGATTTTGTGGAGGTGGAAACACCAATGCTACAAACCGTGGCTGGTGGGGCTGCGGCCAGACCGTTCCAAACCCACATTAACGCTTACGACTCGGAACTGTTTTTGCGTATCGCCCCGGAACTTTTCTTGAAGCGGGCTGTTGTGGGTGGGATTGACCGCGTTTTTGAGATCAACAGGAACTTCCGTAACGAGGGCGCTGACTCTTCTCATAACCCAGAGTTCACCATGGTGGAAGTTTATGAGGCCTACGGAACGTACGACACAATGGCCACGCTGACAAGGGAAATGATTCAGCGGGCTGCCCGTGACGCTTTTGGTAGTGAACAGGTCGAGTTAGCGAATGGCGAGGTTTACGACCTGTCGGGACAGTGGGACGAAATCACCCTGTACGGTTCACTTTCTGAAGCTGTGGGGGAAACGGTTGACCCGCAGACCTCAAGGGACCGCTTGTTGGAGTTGGCTGACCGGTACGATCTGGGGGTTGCTGACCATTACACGAACGGTAAAATTGCTGAGAAACTGTTTGAGCACCTGGTGGGCGACCACCTGTATGCACCCACGTTTGTACGGGATTTCCCTGCCGACACTTCCCCGCTGACCCGCGAACACCGCGAAAAGGAGGGTGTGGTGGAAAAGTGGGACCTGTATGTGCGTGGCTTTGAGTTGGCAACAGCATATTCGGAACTAACTGACCCGGTGGTGCAGAGGGAACGGTTCGAACAGCAGGCTCTGGTGGCCGCTAAGGGGGATCCGGAGGCCATGGAACTGGACGAGGACTTCCTGGAAGCAATGGACTATGGGATGCCGCCGGCAGGTGGTATGGGCTTGGGTCTGGACCGCCTCCTAATGGCACTTACCGGCCTAGGCATCCGCGAAACTATTCTTTTCCCACTGGTGATGCGGGGCCGCTAAACTGGTAGGCAGTTAGGAGCCACGCCATGCACGAACCTGTTCTTTCGGCCGAAAGGCGCCAGGATGCGTTGAAGCAGATGGCGGGGCCGCAGGGTGTTGACGTTCTGGTCATAGGTGGGGGAGTGACCGGGGCAGGTATCGCGTTGGATGCCGCTACCCGGGGCCTAACAACCGCGGTTGTTGACGCTCAAGATTGGGCGGAAGGCACTTCGTCGCGTTCCTCCAAACTGATCCATGGGGGCCTGCGGTACCTGTACCAGCTTGATTTTCCTCTGGTGGTTGAGTCCCTGCGCGAACGGGGACTGTTGCTAACCCAAAATGCTCCTCACCTGGTGAAAGCCCAACCGTTGCTGTGGCCACTAAAAATCCCTGTTGTGGAACGAGTGTATTCAGCCGCTGGGGTGGGGCTGTACGATGTGTTGGCGCAAGCAAGCCACCGCGGTTCTGTTCCCCTGCAGAAGCATTACAGCAAGAAACGCTCCTTGGAGCTGTCACCAGCTTTGAACCCAGAAACGCTGGCGGGTTCCATCGTGTATTACGACGGGAAAGTTGACGATGCCCGCCTGACTGTCACGTTGCTCCGCACTGCCGCAGAGTACGGAGCGCTTGCGGCCAGCCGGGTCCAGTTGGGAAAGGTCACTGTTGACCAGGCGGGGCGGGTAGATGGCGCTGACCTGGTGGATTTAGAAACGGGGAACCTGCTCCACGTGAAAACAAAGATGGTGATCAATGCGACTGGGGTGTGGACGGAGGACACTCAGGAGTTAGCTGGGGTGCAGGGAGGTTTGCGGGTGCTGGCTTCTAAGGGAATACACCTTGTGGTCCCGAAGGAGAAAATAGATTCGCAGGTTGGCCTGTTTTTACGTACGGATAAGTCTGTGTTGTTTATGATCCCGTGGAAACGCTACTGGATCATTGGAACCACTGACACGGGTTACCACCAGGGTTTGGCTGACCCGGTCGCTAACGCTGCTGATATTGACTATTTGTTGACGGAGGCCAACAAGGTGTTGGCTTCCCCGCTTACTGTGGATGACGTGGTGGGGACATTTGCTGGTTTGCGTCCTTTGCTGCAGCCGGGAACAGTGGGGGAAACAGAGTCGACGAAGGTGTCTCGCGAGCATACGGTAACCCAGGTGGTGCCCGGTTTGACGGTGATCGCTGGAGGGAAGCTGACCACCTACCGGCAGATGGCGCAGGATGCGGTGGATTTCGCTCTTGGGCCCGCGGAGGCGAAACGGCGCCCCAGCATTACGAAGAAAACCCCTCTTTCTGGTGCGGTGGGGTATGAAGCATTGGTGAACCAGAAACGAACGTTGGCGCGGGATAGTGGTCTTAGCGAAGAGCAAGTTGAGGACCTGTTGGACCGTTACGGCAGCGACATTGGACGCATTTTTGCGGTGATAAAACAAGATCCGACGCTGGCCGATCCTCTGCCGGGTGCGCCGGAATATTTGCGTGCTGACGTTGCTTTCGCGGTGACGGGGGAGGGCGCGCTGCATGTGCGGGACGTGTTGGAACGGCGGGTGCGTTTGGCTTACGAGAAAGCGGACATGGGGCTGGCTGCTCTGCCTGAAGTGGCTCGGATGATGGCTGATTTATTGGGGTGGGAGGACGAGCAGACTCGGCGGGAAGTGGAGCACTACGAGAAGTTTTGTGAAGCCGTGTTTGCTGCCCGCAATGCTGGTGACGATGAAGCAGCTCAGCGGATTATGGATCAGGTGACGCCGTTGGTGCCGCTTTGGCAGGGAGGGTAGGGGAATGCTTCCAGTTAGACAGGGTGAAGAGGGCGGGAAGTATATTTTGGCGATCGATCAGGGGACCACGTCCTCGCGTGCCATCATCTTCACTCATGATGGTCGGGTTGCGGGTGTTGGCCAGAAGGAGTTTGAGCAGATTTTTCCCCGCCCAGGTTGGGTGGAGCATGATCCGGACGAAATTTGGAGATCGGTACGCCAAGTTGTTGCTGATGCTTTGGTTGCCGCAGATATTGGGTCCGGTGAGGTTGCTGCGATTGGAATTACCAACCAGCGGGAAACCACGGTGGTGTGGAATAAAAAGACGGGGAAACCGGTGCACAATGCGATCGTCTGGCAGGATACCCGCACGGATAGCGTGGTTCGGGAGTTGGCGGGGGATCAGGGTGTGGGGCGCTACCAGTCGCGGGTGGGTCTGCCTTTGTCCACCTATTTTTCGGGTCCAAAAATCAAGTGGATTTTAGACAATGTGGAGGGCGCGCGGGAGCAGGCTGAAGCGGGGGAGTTGCTTTTTGGGACCACTGATTCATGGGTGTTGTGGAACCTGACTGGCGGTGTTGATGGGGGCGAACATAAGACGGATGTCACTAATGCTTCCCGGACTATGTTGATGGATTTGGTGACCCAGACTTGGCAGGAGGACATTTGTGCGGACATGGGGATTCCACTGTCCATGCTGCCGCAGATTTGCTCCTCGTCTGAGGTTTATGGTCATGTCCGCGAGCAAGGGTTGTTGGCGGGGACGCCTGTGAGCGGGATTTTGGGTGACCAGCAGGCCGCCTTGTTTGGGCAAGCCTGTTTTGATCCGGGCATGGCGAAGAACACTTATGGGACTGGGTGTTTTTTGTTGTTGAACACGGGTGAGGAACCTGTTTTTGATGATGCTGGTCTGCTGACGACGGTTGGCTACAAAATTGGAGACCAGCCGACTGTGTATGCTTTGGAAGGTTCGGTGGCGGTCGCTGGGTCTTTGGTGCAGTGGTTGCGTGACAACTTGGGTCTGATTGGGTCTGCCCAAGAGGTGGAGGAGCTCGCTTCCAGTGTGGAAGATAACGGCGGGGTTTATTTTGTGCCTGCTTTTTCTGGGTTGTTTGCTCCCTATTGGCGTGATGATGCCAGGGGAGCGATTCTAGGTTTGACGCGTTTCAACAGTAGGGGACATATTGCTCGCGCGGCCTTGGAGGCGACAGCTTTCCAAACGAGGGAAGTGGTGGATGTGATGACGGAAGCCCTGGGCCGTGAATTGGCGGAGCTGCGGGTCGATGGGGGAATGGTGCACAATGAGCTGCTGATGCAGTTCCAGGCAGATATTTTGGGCAGTGATGTTGTGGCTCCTGAGTTGGCGGAAACCACGGCCGCTGGTGCGGCTTACGCGGCGGGTTTGGCTGTAGGTTTCTGGCAGAGCCAAAATGAGGTGGCTGCAAATTGGCGGCGGAAACACACTTGGGTGCCGAAGATGGACGAGGACGAGGTTTCAACGTTGGTGGGCACGTGGAAAAAGGCGGTTACCCGAACTTTTGACTGGGTGGAGGAGTAGCGGGGTACTTGCGGAGCGGTGGCATTCAACTCCCGGTGGTGGGCGCGGTAGAATTGACACGGTAGAATTAGGAACTAGCGGGGCGTGTTAAGTGAAAGTGGAGGGGGAACAGTCGTGCCAACCGGAAGAATAAAGTTTTTCGATCAAGAGAAGCAGTTTGGTTTTATCACCGGAGATGACGGTCAGCGTGTCTACGTGCACGCGTCTACACTCCCGGCGGACCACCCGAACCCGCGTCCAGGTACCCGTGTTGAGTACGGTGTTGCAGAGGGTAGGCGGGGGCCGCAAGCAATTTCCGTGGAGGTTCTCCAAACACCGGAGCTACGGCAAAAGTGGCAGAGAAGAAAAGCCGAAGAGATGGTTACGGTTGTGGAGGACCTGATTCAGCTGTTAGATGGAGCCTCGGATTCTTTACGTCGAGGTAACTACCCTGAGAACTCAAGGCAGATCGCCAAAGTTTTAAATGTTGTAGCGGAGGATTTTAGTGCCTAAGCCGGAAACGAAACCCCAAAAATCCACCTCGCGGAAATCTCCGCGGGGCCGGGCACCACGTAAAGACGAAGTGGTGTTGGGGGCGGTAGAAGTGGCGCAAAATGCCGCTAAAGATGTAGCAAGACCCGACAAGGTCGGTGAACACCTGGCAGCTAAAATGGTGGATGATCGGGTGGCTCTACACCAGTTCGAATGTTTGGATGAGGGATATCCGGGGTGGCGTTGGGAAGTTACCGTAGCGCGGGCACCTCGCTCTAAAGTTGTGGGCATAAACGAGGTGCACCTGATCCCTGGGGATGATGCTCTATTGGCGCCTGCCTGGGTTCCTTGGGAAGAAAGGTTGCGTCCGGAAGACGTTTCCAGGTCGGATGTTCTCCCTTACGACGCGAACGATGAAAGACTCCAGTCTGGTTTCGAACAGGTGGAGGAGGATGGGGCTGATGTTCGTCCTGACGAGCAGATGGGGCTGGGGCGCGCCCGGGTCCTCTCCCAATACGGTTTGGATGAGGCAGCTACCCGCTGGTACGACTCCCCGAGGGGGCCGGTACCGGGCCTTAAAGCTAACTCGCAATGCTCTTCGTGTGGTTTCCTCCTGAAGATTGCTGGCTCCATGGGGTCACTGTTTGGGGTGTGCGCCAACGTGTGGTCACCCGACGATGGGACCGTGGTCAGTTTGGACCATGGGTGCGGGGCACATTCAGAGACAGATCAGCCGAAACAGCGCCCAGAGTGGCCCACTGTGCCGGTGCGGGTCAACGACCATAGTTTCGACTTCTTGGAATTGTGAACTTGCCCGCGATGCAAACAAAGGGGCCCCAGAACCGATCTGTTAAGCCAGAATTGGAAAGGTGAACACAAAAGCAGGGGCCGAGACGGGCCAGAACAAAACATCAGCAAACAGTTTTCTAGACAAGTTTTTTCATCTATCGAAACGGGGCTCTACCGTAGGGCAGGAGATCCGTGGCGGCCTGGTCACCTTCATCACCATGGCCTACATCCTTATTTTGAACCCCATAATCCTCTCAGCCAATACCGAAGGTTCGGGGGTCACCATTGAGGGGATCGCAGCGGGAACCGCCCTCATTGCGGGTATCCTCACCATTTTGATGGGCGTTATAGCGAACTTTCCGATGGCGATGGCTGCGGGGATGGGGCTGAACGCGCTGGTGGCTTTCAGCTTGGGGCTGGGGCTCGGTCTGAACTACCAGGAAGCAATGGGCATTGTTTTCTGGGAGGGTGTGCTCATCATGGTTCTGGTGCTGACCGGGTTTCGGGAGGCCGTGTTCCGGGCGGTGCCACCGCAACTACGTAGCGCCATTTCGGTTGGTATCGGCATGTTCATTGCGTTCGTTGGGTTGGTGAACGCGGGAATAGTTCGCCCGGCCGATGGTACACCGGTAGAGATAGGGGAGGGCGGATCCCTCACGGGGTGGCCGGCCCTCATTTTCGTTGTGGGTCTGGTGGCAATAATTATCCTGTACTCCCGCAAGGTCAAGGGAGCGATCCTCATAGGCATTGGTTTGGCAACGGCGTTGGCGTTCGTGGTGCAGCTGGTGGCTAAGGTCCCCCCCTACAGTGAGGATGCCCTGGGGGGTTGGATGTCCACAGTCCCCGAATTTGCCGGTTCGCCCGTGCAAATTCCCGAATTTAACACACTTTTACAGATTGACCTGTTTGGGGCTTTCAACAAGCTTGGCTTCTTGGCTGTGCTGCTCCTGATTTTCTCGTTGATGTTGGCAGACTTCTTCGACACGATGGGAACAATGGTTGCTGTCGGCTCGGAAGGGAAACTTTTAGATGAGGAAGGCATCCCCTTCAAGTCCCGCCAAATTCTAGTGGTGGACTCCCTGGGAGCCATCCTTGGCGGATTGGGTGGCGTGTCCTCAAACACGGCTTACGTGGAATCCTCCGCTGGCGTAGGGGAGGGGGCCCGCACAGGCCTGTCGGCGGTTGTCACCGGAACCCTGTTCCTACTCGCCATTTTCTTCGCTCCCCTAGCGGCCCTGGTCCCGGCGGAAGCCGCATCCACCGCCCTCGTTTTTGTTGGCTTCCTCATGATGACGCAAGTAACAGAAATCGACTGGACGGACCCCGACTTTGGGATCCCAGCGTTCCTGACCATTGCCCTGATGCCGTTTGCATATTCCATCACCGCTGGGATCGGTGCCGGGTTCATTTTCTACACCGTGATACAAGTCGCGAGGGGTCGAGCTAAAAATGTTCACGCGCTAATGTGGTTAGTGTCAGTCATGTTCGTTGTCTACTTCGCTCTGGGGCCGATCCAATCAGCACTCTTCGGGTGAAAGGCAACCTAGCACCTTAGGGGGCCCCACCTTCCGTGGCAAAAACGTTCCAGTCCTTCCAGCAGCACAACTACAGACTGTGGTTTGCTGGTAACCTTTTCGCGGCGTCTGGGCAGTGGATGCAACGCATCGCGCAAGACTGGCTGGTACTGACAGTTCTAACCGCGGGGGGTGGCTTCCAGGTTGGAATTGTCACTGCCCTCCAGTTCCTCCCCATTCTCCTGTTCTCACCCTGGGCTGGGGTCGTTGCCGACCGGGTGGATAGACGGCGACTGATACAGGCAGCACAGGTGGCGATAGCTAGCTTGGGGCTGATCCTTGGCATCCTCATCCTCACCAACACGGTTGAGCTGTGGATGGTGTACATACTCGCGTTCCTGGGGGGAACGGTAGCTGCCTTCGACAACCCAGTTCGTAACGCTTTCATTTCTGAACTGGTGCCAACCTGGATCCTCCCGAACGCTATCGCCCTAAACTCGACAGCTTTCAACACTGCCCGCCTAATCGGTCCTGCCCTGTCAGGCGTGATCATCGACCTGGTGGGAATTGGGTGGGTTTTCATTGTGAACGCAGGCCTGTTCGCGATCCCCGTGTTCACCCTGGCCGCCATGCGTAAAGGTGAGCTAATAAAACCTGCGAAAGTGCCGCGCGAAAAGGGGCAGATAGTGGAAGGCTTGCGCTACGTGAAACAGCGCAAAGACCTGATCCTGCTACTAATCATCGTGGGCATGGTTTCAACTTTCGGCATTAACTTCCAAGTTACGTCAGCCATGATGGCTACGGACGTTTACCACAAGCCGGCGGGTGCGTTCGGGTTGATGAGTACAGCGTTCGCGGTGGGTGCGGTTATAGGTTCTTTGGTGATCGCGAAGAACAACAATCCACGCTTGCGGCTGATCGTCATTGCGGCTCTGTTGTTCGGGGTGGCGTTAGGTTTCCTCTCCCTGGCCCCCACTTACGGGTGGTTCCTCCTGATTGCTATCCCAACCGGGTTGGTGTCTATGACCTTCATAGCTAGCGCCAACGCAGCAGTGCAGATATCGACGGCCCCTGAGTTCAGGGGACGGGTGATGGCGCTGTACTCAATGATCTTTTTGGGAGCTACACCTATTGGGTCTCCTCTTGTTGGGTGGATTGGGGAAGAGTTCGGTGCCCGTTGGTCGATGGGTGTGGGTGCAATCCTCACCATCGCTACGGCGGTTGCAGCGGGACTTTGGGGTGTCCTCGTGTTGAAAGTGCGCCTGCGTTTGGAGGGGAAAGGCAGGGTTCCCCGCATAGTTATCGTGGCACCCCCCATGGGCCAGGTGCGGCGTCAGCAACCTAAACAGGAACCTCTGAAAGGCCCCACGGTTAGGCGCAGAGCAAAACCTGAGGAGCCGGAGCAAAACTCAATTATTGAGGAAGATCAGGACCTTTTCGACGAAAAAGGCTGACCCACGTTGTCGGCAACCCAGTCCAGAGTGTTCAGCAGCGCCTCAATGTTGGCGTGGCTGATCGAGGGGAAGGACGCTATCCGTAACTGGTTTCTTCCCAGTTTCCGGTAGCCATCAATGTCAAGGATCCCAACTTCCCGCAGGGCTGCCGCTATGTCGTTTGCTGGAAGTTCTGCTGCTAGGTCAACCGTCGTGACAACGGGTGAACGCCACGGTGGTGCCTCCACGAACAGGGAAGCATAATCTCTGCTTTCTGCCCATTTTTGGATGAGACCAGCACCTTCGGCCGCCATGGCGGCTGTGACCGCTAATCCTCCTTGCTCCAGCATCCACTTGATTTGTTCATCGAAAAGGATCAGCGTTGATACGGCTGGCGTGTTTACAGTTTGATGCAACCTCGATTGTTTGATTGCGTCTTCCAGGTTAAGGAACGCTGGCATGTAACGCTCGGGGTCTGCAGCTAGCTTTTCAGCGCGGGCTACAGCGGCTGGGGAGAGGATTGCGACCCAAAGCCCGCCCTCGGCTCCGAAACATTTTTGGGGTGAGAAATAGTAAACGTCGGTCGCTGCCCAGTCGACAGGGCCTGCACCTGCAATTGAAGTGGCATCCACCAGGGTGAGAGCGTTTGGGGCACCCCGATAAAGGGGGGAAACGACGCCGGTGGAGGTTTCATTTTGGGGGTAGGCGTAAACATCGGCGGTCGCAGAGTCTTGTTGCACCGTTGCCAGGGCCCCTGGGATCGCTTCAACCACTTCTGCTTGCAGCCAGGGAGTGCGTTCTACGTCTGCAGCAAACTTTCCGCCGAATTCGCCGAACACTGCCAGACGCGCTTTCTTTTCAATCAGAGAGGATGTCGCCACGGCCCAAAAAGCAGTGGCACCCCCTTGTCCCAACACTATTTCGAAGTCTTCTGGCACGTCCAACAGGTCACGTAACCCAGACTGGATTGAGGCAACCCGGTTTCTTACAGGCGGCTTCCTGTGGGATGTTCCCAGTTCTGTTGCTTGAGCTAGGGCCTGGACCTGCTCCGGGCGGATCAGCGAAGGGCCGGCCCCGAATCGTCCATCCTCTGGTAGGAGGGATTTTGGTGGAAGAGGGATGTTAGTCATGGGACCTAGAATAGCATTTTCACTAGCCACCCCTGCCTATAATCTCACTCGCAATAGGGGCTCCTTTTGTTGCTGTTGCAACTTTTAGCTCCCTGGGCTGCCCGCGGAGAGGTATCCTTGATGATCTAGAGGTAGGGAGGTGGCTTTGGCGTCTAACGATCTGATAGATACAACAGAAATGTACCTGAAGACCGTCTTTGAAATGGAAGAGGACGGGATAGTTCCGCTGCGTGCCCGTATCGTCGAACGCCTAGGTCATTCTGGTCCCACCGTTTCCCAAACGATCGCTCGGATGGAGCGAGACAATCTAGTTGCTGTTCGCGAGGATCGTAGGCTGGAGTTAACGGAACAGGGACGCAAAGTGGCTTTGGAAGTGATGCGTAAGCATCGTTTGGCCGAGAGGCTTTTAGTTGATGTTATCGGTTTAGATTGGTGGCAGGCTCATGAAGAGGCTTGCCGGTGGGAGCACGTGATGTCTGCCAGCGTGGAGTCCCACATAGAATCGCTACTGAACCAGCCAAGTCAGGACCCGTATGGGAACCCTATCCCCTCCAAGGATGCGCCCGCACATGAAAGCGGCATCATAGAAGACCCGCAAGAACTTAGTTTGGCTAACATCGTGGATTCTTCCGACCAGGGAGAGGACGGGGACATTGGAGAGGGCGGGCCTGTTGAAATGCCCACCAAGGAATATGTGGTGACCCGCATTGGGGAGCCAATTCAGGCAGACATTCCGCTTATGCAGGAATTGAGCGACTCAGCAGTTAAGCCGGGAGCTTCCGTTTGGATCCAACCTTCGGGTGAAGTGGTGGCTGTTGCCGTGGAACAGTCTGCCCGGAGCCAGGATCTGGTTCGAGTGGTACCTCCGCTGACTTCTCATTTCTTCGTTAGGGAAGCTTGAGGAATGCTGATCTGAGGAGTGCGCCACTGCCTTAATAAACTCGTGACAATTGATCAAAGTTGGTATACCGTTCTACTAGGCCATATTCGTCCGGGTGTGGTCGGTACCGAAAGAAGCTTAGTCCGTATCGCTTTCGGTGCAGTAGACCAAGATGCGGAGCGGAGGAACCAAACTGGCAATACGCCTTGGGGTTAAGCACTCAGACAATGCGTGCGGGGCGCTCCGGCCCTAACCCGACAGCTTACTTCGCAAGCCTGAGCAGGAGAGTTGAATACGTGACAGTAATTGGAACGAAGCCGCGCCACCGCGCTGATGCTAAGACCGTTACACCACTAACTGGTGTTTTACAACAATCTGACTTTACGAAGCGCAGCGTGTCTGTCGCTTCAGTGACCGGTTTGGCACTAGCCACTGCTATCAGCACGTCAGCAGCAGCCGACACCGTGTCGCCCACAGCTATAGCGAAGCCAGATGGATCCTCGAGTGACTTCATTAAGAGTCTGGAGGATTATGAGAATGCAACGCTTGTTTCCTTGGATATTGATTGGGACCCGGGCGACAAGGTTGGTGTTGTTGCAGAAGAACCCGATGAGCCAGAGTTGACAGATGAGTCAGAGTTGACAGCGGACCGCGCCACACAGACACAGACTGGCGCAGCTAACAGGAACACTGCAAATAACCGGACTGCGACCGAGACGGCAAGTAGAGGCCATACTCGCGAAGCTGACTATGAGGAAAAGTCTGCACCAGCTTCCAATGCGGGTGGGGTAGTGGGTACAGGGTTCCAGTATGTTGGAGTCCCATATGTGCTTGGCGGTACCAGCCCTTCAGGGTTCGACTGCTCTGGTTTCACCCAGTACGTTTACCGGCAAAATGGTATCAATATAGGTCGCACCTCTTACGACCAAATGAGGCAGGGGACCAGCGTTTCGTTGGGCCAAGCAGTTCCGGGTGACCTGGTTGTCACCTCCGGTGGTGGTCACGTTGGCATTTACATTGGCAATGGCCAAATGTTGCACTCTCCCCGACCCGGCAAGAGTGTTGAAGTGACACAACTTTCCTACTTCAGCATTGTCGACGTGCGTCGCTTCTAAGTTACGACAACACAGTTTAAAAGTTGGGGCATCCGCGGGGTGCCCCAACTTTATTTAATGCGGAGCCGCTAAGAACGGCTGACGTTGTTTTTTTGGAACGACACATTGGGAGAGAAAAATCAGGCACAATAGTATTGGTCGAAGAGTTTTGTGGACAGGATCGGAGCGGAACATCCCATGACGACACCCCCTGAATATGTAGCAGGTGTTGATGGTTCGGAAGAATCGCTAAAGGCAGCAGAGTGGGCAGCGGACAGGGCAGCCCAAACGGGTGGAGAGTTGCGCATAGTTTGCACTTACGCGGTGGCTTCTTACAGCGCGGCAGCTCTGGATGGTGGGCTTTCAGTTTTGGATGATAAAGCTCTGCGTTTGGGTGCCGAGAGAGTCGTTGAAGAAGCGGTTGAACGGGTCGCGGATAAGAACATTACCGTCAAAACTCAAGTGGAGGTTGGTGAGGCCACTTCTGTTCTTACAGAAATTTCTGAAGAAGTAGACATGATCGTGTTGGGCTCCAGGGGGCGCGGAGGGTTTGCTGATCGACTGCTCGGCTCTGTTTCCTCTGCTGTGCCTGCTCACGCGCACTGCCCGGTCGTCGTGGTTCCACCCCATGAGTCAGGCGAACCATTTATCCCAGTGAAGCGGATTGTGGTGGGTGTGGATGGTTCAGAAGTAGCTTCTGCTGCGCTGCGCGCGGCGGTGGATGAGGCCATTGCGTGGGACGCTGAGCTTACGGTGGTTGCCGCCGTGCCGATCGCGGGCGGAGGAATGATGTCCTGGATGCCGGCAGCTGTCGATCGTCGCAGCTTGATCGAGGACATTGAGGAAAGTCTGGATAAATCAATTAAAACAGCTTTGGATGGGCGCGATTGCCCGGTGGAGCGACACACTTTGGATGGTAGCCCCGCTGCGTTGCTCACCGAGTTCTCTACCGCTGTCGATTTGGTTGTGGTGGGCACGCGGGGGCGTGGTGGCTTTGCGGGGATGCTCCTGGGATCGACCTCCCAAACTGTGTTGCAACACTCAACTTGTCCAGTTATGACTGTCCCCTCACGTAAGGGTGAGGCAGATCCCTCGCCTACGACCTCTTGGGAGAGGCGTTGAGTGCTAAGATTTTCCTTTGTGACCAGCACGTTTGAGCTGGTGATCCAAGGCCCGCGTAGCTCAGGGGATAGAGCAACCGCCTCCTAAGCGGTAGGTCGGACGTTCGAATCGTCTCGCGGGTACCAAACTTGCCTTCCATCGGCACGCCGGTGGAGGAACAGGCCCGGAGCTGGATATTCTTGGTACGTGGCACGAACACCATTTTTTAGACGAAGAAAACAGTCAACCACCGATGGGCAAGAGCGGGTGGAGGATTTATCGTTGCCAGAACAGGACGTTTCTGAGGTGCCCACCAGTGACGATGGGGAAACAGTGGATTCTGCGAATCTTGGTGAGGCGAAGAAAGTTAGTTTGGCGGAGTTCATGGAGCAGATCACCAAGTGGCGCGCCGACCTGGTGACGGCTGTGAAAAAAGAGGCCGAAGAGACGATCAGACCCGGAGTGGACCTGACGGGAGCACACCCGGGTGGTATGGCCGCCCTGTACGCGGATTCTGAGGTTCTCTTGTCGAACTTGGTGCGTGAAGAAGGAGCGTTCCAACAGGCTTGGGATCAGATGCAAGAAGTACTCGACCGCGCGAAGTTGCTGCAGGACGTTCATGGTGTGGCCGACGTTCATCTGATTGTGGGTACGGCTAGCTGGGAGGGGGACACACCGGCTCGGGATGTGCCAGTTTTAATTCGGCGGATAAACGTTGAACAACGGCAGGGGGACGTGGCTCTGAGGTTGTTGCCCGGCGCTGACGTTTCATCGCGGCTGATTGAGCAGTTGTCCTCTCAGGGGGCAGGCTTCGATGCAAGTGGCATCGAAGATGCTCTGAGGGGGGAGAGTGGGTATTCACCGGGAACGGCCCTGGACCTGTTGCGTGAAGCAGGTAGGGATGTTCCGGGTTTCCGGTTGAAGAATGATGTGAGCATAGCCGTGAACTCACACCCCGCTTCCAAGTTGTATAAAGCCTATGGGGATATTGACAGTTTCGCACAAACAACCATTCTGGGTGCCCTGGCAGGGGATGGGCCTACGGCAACTCTGATTTCTGAACAAGGCGTGGTGCAAGACCCGGCGGATCGGGACCCCAGCCGCGAATTCGGTGTGGGGGATCAGACACCTGCTGTTTTAGATGCGGTGGATACTGTCTTGCAGGGCACTTCGGTTCTCGTGGATGTTGAGGATCAGCAGGAACAGCCTCGGGTAATCGAATCATTAGCTGTGGCGTTAGCTCAGGCGGGCAAGCGTGTACTGGTGGTTGTTGGAAACCCGCAGCTACGGAGTCGGGTGGAAAAAGTCTTTGATGACGATGGTCTGGCTGGCGTTTACGGCAGTTTCTGGGGGGACCACAGTTCGGACATAGTGGTGGCCCAGAAGTTGCGGGAGGCAGCCACGAACACGGCCCCATCGGGTGGTGCTGAAGAGAGGGCACATTTGCGTGCTCAGCTCCGGCAAGGACGCGAAGCGTTACTGGCCTACTCGGTTGCTTTGCACGAGGTCTTTCCCCGCTGGGGAGTTTCTCCTTTTGATGCTTTGCAGACTTTGACGGATCTGACGTCTAATCAGGATCCCCCAAGAACCCAGGTTAGGTTCGATGGGGATACGCTCACCCGGGTAGCAGCAGATGGTGCGGAACGGACTGTTGCTTTGTTGGAACAGGCTGACTCGTTGGGTATTTTCGCGCCGAGGGCTGCAACTGTTTGGGATGGCCTGCTGGTGGAAGACCAGGATCAGGTTGATTTAGTGTTGCGGGTGGCTGGGAATCTAGCTGATGAGACGCTGCCGGCGGCTCGTATGCAGATGAGTACCGCGGCCGGTGAGACGGGTCTGGTTCAGGCTGAAAATTTAGCCCAGTGGCAGGACCAGCTGGAGTTGTTCGTCCGGGCTCGGGATGTGCTAGACCGTTTTAGGCCGGAAGTGTTTGAACAGTCTTTGACGGATCTGGTGGTGGCCACAGCCCCCGCTGAGTGGCGTAAGCAAAAGGGAATTAGCCTTCCTCGTTCTGCCCGTCGCCACGCTTTGCGGCAAGCTAAGGATTTGGTGCGACCAGGCGTGCACATTCCGGATCTGCACGAGGCGTTGGCGCAGGCTCAAAGCTGCAGGTATGACTGGCGGCAGGTGGCGGGGGATGAGGTTTGGCCGTCCTCACCGGAGCAGCTGGAGGCCTTCCAGGATACCTACGCCCAGTTGGAGGCCGATTTAGCGCAGCTGCAGCCTTACTTCTCCCAAGCGTCTGGTGATTTGTCCTCACTGTCTTTGGATCAGTTGTCTGAACTGTTGGCAAGTGTGTTGAGGCAGGGTGATGAGGGGCGTAAATTGCCTAAACGTTTGCAGACCCACAGGGAGCTTTTAGAGTTCGGTTTGCAAGATTTTGTTGTGGACATGGCGACCCGCTCCGTTAGCGGAGAGGGTCTGATTCTGGAGCTGGAGTTGGCTTGGTGGGCTTCAGCTTTGGCTATGATGCTGGAATCTGAACCGAGACTGGGTGGTTTCGACCCCGACTATTTGCAGGACGTTTTGTTGCAGACTCGGAATTTGGATGCAGCTCATGTTGACTCTTTGGCTTGGGAGTCCCTTGATCGGATTCAGGCCAACAGGCGCCAAGCTCTGACGATGCATGAAGGGGAATATGGTCCGCTTCTGGGCGACTTGGATGCCGGCCGGGAAACAGCGCCCCTGTTCGGGCACTACGACTTGGCTGGAAAATTGCTTCCCATATCTGTTACGGGCACAGCGCTGGTACCGGACTTGGTGCCGGAAGGGCAGAGGGTCGATGCGGTCGTGTTGGCGGGGTTAGAGAAAACTCCTTTCGGAGCTCTGCCACCCATCTTGGCGCACGCTGAGCAGGTTGTGGTAGTTAGCGGAGCCCAACAGGACGTGGAGTCCGCTTGGGATACCCCGTTCAGGGAGCTGTTGCCACGTGTTGTGGTTCCGCCAGCGCCACAAACAGTGAACAGTCAGCTGCAGGCTGCCTTGGCCACATATTTCGGTGGGGAGAAGAAGCAGGTCATTCCTACACCGCGACCAATGGGTGAAATTTCTTTGGTCTACGTGGAAGGTACGGGGACACCGGCCCCAGGTGAAGTGGGGGTGGAATCTTCCAGCCAGGAAGTTCAGGTTGTTGTTGACTTACTGCTAGACGCCTTGGCGAAGGAGCCGAACTCTCCGGTGGTTGTGGCCACCCTTTCACGTAGGCATGCCAGCAGAATTGTTTCGACCTTGCGGCGTCTTGCGGCGGGGGACTCTCAGATTCGCGACGCGTTACGTCGGGCCGGCGGTATTGACGACCTGGTTGTGGATGCGCGCCAGCTGACTCCGGCCCGTTCCCGGAAGGTTATCCTGTCTGTCGGGTACGCCAAGACCGCACACGGGCGCCTGATCCACGACTTTGGGGATCTGTCGACCGAGGAGGGCATTGAAGCATTCCGTAGCCTGGTTGAGTCTGTTTCTTCTGACCTGGTGGTTGTAACTTCTTTACGTTCCAATGAGCTGGACCGGGATCGGCTTCGTTTCGCGGGAGAGAACGCTTTGGCCGACCTGTTGGCGGCAGCGGAGTTGGAGGGGCAACAGCCTGTGCTGCCGCAGTGGCCAACAACTGATGAACGCCCGGATGATCTGCTGATTGACCTGGCTGAACGGTTGCATGGCCTTGGTTTGGAAGTGGTGCCAAATGTCGGCACGGAGGATGGTTTCCGGATTCCACTCGCGATTGGTCATCCGGAGGTTCCTGGCGAACTGCTTGTTGCTGTTCTAACTGACGACCAGCAGTACCTACGAGAACCTTCTTTGCGGGTGCGGGACCGCCATCGGGTGCGTTATTTGGAGGAGCAGGGCTGGAAGGTTCGGACCGTCCTTTCGATGGCTGTCTTCATCGACCCGAATCGGGAAGCCCGCAAGATTGTGGACTTGGTTCTGGACGCTGTGGATGAGTATTACGAACGGATGGGTTTGCCGCTGACCCCAGCTGCTGCAGCGGCCTTGGGTCAGGGCGCGCCTGTTGAGCAGGATTTTGGCGAATCTGCTCAATTTGATGCCGAAGCTGAGCTTGATGTGGCGACGGGGGAGATCCCCGTGGTGGAACAGCCTCTTTTTGATTTAGCTGCCGATGTGGTGGGGCTTGGCTATGCGGATGAGGAGCAGGTGGGCCAGTCAGTGCCTGTTGACGTGGCGCCGCCAGATTTGGTGCGGGGACTGCCGCTGACAGCGTACTCTGATGCTCAGCTCGATGCTCTTAGCGGGTGGCTGTACGCTCAAGATCCGTCGGCTTCTATAGATGACCAGGTTGAGGCTTTACGCAGCGAATTAGGGTTGAAACGTCGGGGCGCAAAGTCGGACACCATTTTGCGGACGGTGGCTAAACGTACTGCGCCCGGCGGTGCTGACAGCGTGGAAGGTTAGGGTGCAAGACCATGATCAGCCGGCAAAGGGTGAGGAGCCGGTAGAGGAACGTGTGGTGCGTAGGCGGGCGGCTTTTCACATTAGTCGTGTTGATCAGGATGAGCTGGATGCCGGTCGGGTTGGTAGTCCCGAACAGGCGGTTAGGCTTCCAACTTCTTCCGCTAAAGGTGGCCGCTCACAGGGGCGGAGTACTGGAGCAGACCAGCAGGTTTTGGACCAGGTGCCCCCGCATTGGTGAGGTGCATGAGTGGTGGAGCGTAGCTAGGAGCGCATGACCAGGTGCAGTTCGCCGTGGTTCGCGGTTTCCAGGATGTCTGACACCTGATGGTTGGGCACTATCAGCGTGGCTACCACAGTTTTTTCGCCAGAGAACGTGCCGCTGGAATCAGCCGGGCTCACCGCTATCAGTTGGGCAGAGCTGGCTAACTTTTCGAGAGGACACTCTTCACTTCCGCAACTTGCTTTCCTGCCCCACAGTTCAAGTGTGGCTGGTGGATCAACGAACAGCTGATCTTGCGCTATGCGCAGTTGAACCTTGGAGTGGCCCGGCTGGAGATCCGCGTCTCCGGAGGTTCCTAAAACGGTTGGCGTGAGTACTGTTCGTGCGGGAACAGCAACTTGCGTGGTTTCTCCCACCACCTGTTGGGTTTCGGTTAGTGCTCCCGTGGGGATCGCGCTTTCAGGCACCGTGGAGAGTCTGATGTCTCGCGCACTGATTTCGTGGCCGGCTTCAATGTCCACTGCTGCTACAACCACCGGGTGTCCAGCGGGTGTTGGTCGGAGGGCGAGGATGGCGAACAGGGCGGCACTGATAGCAAGAATGATGAGGAGCACTGTTCGTATGTACCACCATGCTGAGCGCGCCCCGGGGATTGCTCTAAACAGGTTCTTCATGTTCTCAATGTTGGCACCGAGCCGCTCTCAGAGCGAAAGCAAACAAATTGTTTGTGGATAAACTCTGTTAGCTCACTCTTGTTGAAAACTCGGGTGTCACCACCCAGTTCACTGGCTGATCGTGAGCATCCCTCGGTAGAACCGGTCCTGTGACAAACTCCGAAGCAAAACATACCCCTATCCGTACTGTCGTGGGAGACAGATCAAGCAGGGCTCGGTCATACCAGCCCGCACCACGCCCCAAACGAGTTCCCGCACCATCGAAAGCCAAACCCGGAAGCACAATGGCGGACACCTTCGGCAGCACGGTGTTTGCGGATCGCCCCGAACTGTCCTTCCACCTGGGCAGGTTACCCACCAGGTCCGGCAGCAAAACTTCAGCACCCAGGTCAACTAGTTCATCCAAGAAACTCGTGATATCAGGCTCGCTGCGGTAAGGGGAAAAAGCTGCGACGAATGGTCTCTCACCCGAAAATAGACCAGTTTCACCAAGCACAACTCCCCCCAGGTTTTCGGCAAGTTTACGGCGCTCCCTAGCAAGCAGCTCCCCGGTTCGTAGCGGCACGCGCGCCCGCCTCGACGCAAGGAGCGGCCGCCGCCAAAGAAACTTATCAGTAACCAAAGAGCACCCTTCCCGCTTGGCTTCGCCCTCATCGAAGTAAAGCATGGGAAACTAGAACCATGCGAACAGTTGCCCAGTTTTACCAAGAGAGCCTTCGTGGGGCCAGCCTACAACCTCCCCTGGACCTCCTTTTAGACGATGCCGCCGGATGTGTCCTTGCGGAGGACGTGATTGCCCCCTTCGACCACCCCACCGCGGCAGTAGCGACCTGCGACGGTTATGCAGTGATAGCTGCGGACCTGGAACAAATACCGTTCAGCGGGACACTGCGCCTACCCGTCCTCGCCGAAGTGAGATCAGGCGATGCAAACCCCGGTTCGCTGGTCCCTAAAACCAGTGTGCGCATAGCTTCCGGGGGACGACTACCCCAAGGCGCCGATGCGGTAGTTCCCCTGGCGCAAACCGACATGGGGGTAGCAGAAGTGCAGATCTGGAACCCTGTAGGGGCGGGGGCAAACATCAGCGCTGGGGGAGCAGACTTCGAAAGAGGGCAGGTAGTACTACAAAATGGCACGCGGCTGGGGCCACAGCAAATAGCTGCGTTAGCCGCCGTAGGGAAATCACGCGTCGTAGTCCACCCACGCCCCCGCGTAGTCATCCTTTCTGTAGGTGACGAACTGGTCGAACCAGGTACCACCACAACGGGGCCCGACGTGTTTGATGTCAACGGACACTCACTGGCCAGCGCGGCTGCAGAAGCCGGTGCAGAAGCCTACCGAACACAACCAATGCCAGATGATCCCATCGTGTTTCGCCAAGCCCTAGAAGACCAAATGATGCGCGCCGACTTGCTCATCACCACGGGTGGACTGTCATTTGGTTCCGACAACACTGTGCGCGAAGTGTTAGACAGCGTTGACACCGTCCGCTTCGAAGAGGT
Source organism: uncultured Actinomyces sp. (assembly GCA_964345125.1). Lineage (GTDB taxonomy): Bacteria > Actinomycetota > Actinomycetes > Actinomycetales > Actinomycetaceae > Scrofimicrobium. Next base: position 4,282 of record CAYFPY010000016.1, on the reverse strand, counting down.
GGCTGCGGAACCGGCCTCCATGATGGGTGTGGGAACAGTTGGAGAAGAGGGCGAAAGGCAGGTACCGATTATCTGCCTTCCAGGAAACCCGGTGGCAGCACTCATCGGTTTTGAGGTGTATGTGCGTCCCGTTTTGCGCAAAATGATGGGATGGACCAAAGTGAACAGACCCGCAGTTCGAGCAGCCGTAGACACAGAACTCACCTCACCCCCAGGCAAACGCGAATTTTTGCGAGTCCGGCTCAGCGGCAACCCGGAACAGGGGTACTGGGCGGAACTGCTCGGCGACCCCAAAAAGCTGTGGCTCTCCGCCCTCGCCGAATCGAATGCAATCGCAGTGGTCCCCGAGGACGTGACCACCGTACCCGCTGGGGAGCAGCTAACCTGCATGCTACTGGACTAACGACGCAAAAATGTTCGGCAAAACAGAAGGCAAAACTGTCTGGGGACTAACCCCTGAGCAGGTGACCATAGAATACGGCCCCGCGGAACTGCAGACGTTGCTGCGCCCCCACACCGGGATCCACTCGGTTGTGATCAAACCTGCCCTGGGGCACGACCACTACAGGGTCGATGAGGTGCGCAGAGCGGATCAGCAGTGGCTTTCCCCCTGGGAGGCGACACTGCCCCCTGGCGCGAAAGATCGTCTACCCAGTTGGCGTTCCTACCCAAAACATGTGGACAAGCAGATGAAACAGGGCGAACTGCTCGCCATGATGGTGGAAGTAAATGGGGAATTAGCGGGATACGTAACGCTTGGAGCAGTGCAGCGCGGCGCCCTCTCCCAAGGGATTTTAGGGTATTGGATCATTTCCCGCTGGGCAGGAAAAGGCGTCACTTCTCTAGCGGCAGCCGCCGTGATAGATCTGGTGCTTGGGCCACTCAACCTGCATCGGGTCGAGGTCAACGTACGCCCCGAAAATATCCCCTCCCTAGCGCTGTGCCGCAAACTGGGCTTACGTGAAGAGGGGTATCGGGAGCGCTACATGAACATCGGCGGCAAGTGGGCTGATCACGTTCTGTTCGCAGTGGACCAAGAAATGGTTGCCAACCGGTCCCTGGTGGAAACGGCCATTAGGCGGCAACCCTAACTAGCGGCCAAAACATGCGGACGGTCGGAGTGGCACGAACACAGTGCTCCGCTTCTTTTCTATCTTGAGAAGTGTGTTGGCAAGTAGCTTAGTTTTCGCGTTAGTGGTGGGTGTCCTCGTGGCCTATTTTGTGCCCGCGCGGGTAGCCCGCAAATACGCGCTTTCAACTTCCCGTGAGGGGGACCGTTTCGCAACCCAAATCTCTTTAGTAGAAACCAAGACGGCTCCGCAGTCCAAACCCACAGGACGGTCAGCGCCACTTCTGCTGACACCACCGGCCAACGCCACACTTCAAAGGGCTCCCAAAAGTTGGGACTCTCCGCAAGTCCTGCAGCAGCCAGGTCAATCGTGGCCTAGCCTGGAGAGTGTTCCACTAGCCAGCAGCGCTAGTGGTCACACCCACAAACAGATTGGTCTAAGCGTTGAGGAAATCCCCGCAATGATACAAGACAGTGCTAGCACAACTAACGCGGTGCAAGAGTATGCAGCAATGCGCGCCAAAAGAGCAGCCCGCCTATCTCGGGAAGAAGCCGCCGCCCAAAGGCGGCTAGTCACCTCGGCCATAGCTGGTGTCATTTTCCTGCTGGTGGCGGTTTTAGCGTTCCTCGGGAAAATTTCCTGGGGTTGGGCGATTATTCCCGCCGTGCTGTTAGCGGGAACCTTGGTGTCTTCTGTTCTCCAGGGAAGACGTGCCGCTGAACGTTCGGCGGAAGAGAAGAAACAGTTAGAACGCTTGCGGAAACTTGCGGAAGGTAATCATCAGCATTTGAGTCGCACGCTTCCCCCTGCCGGCCCTTTCTCTGGATTTTCCAGGGACCTGGGTGAGCGGGCGCGCTATGAGACGCGTAATGAGAAAGGGAACGAGGACGTCTCGCCAATACAGGAAAATTCGAGTTCGGACGGCCCGTTTGGTCCGGGTGGACCCCAGGGTGGGGGAAGGAAACGGAAAGATCGACTTTCGGCTGAGGTAGAGGAGGTCGCCCGAGTGGAAGGGATCCTTACTGACGTCATCGAGGCGGATCGCTCCCACGATGCCCAGTCGCAGGATGCCTCACCTCGGGAGGCTGTTGGTGCGGAAGCTGTCGTTGAGTCTGTAGCACCAGTTTCTGCGGATGAAAAATGGGAGGTCCCAGATACCCCCAGTACTCGTCAGGACAGGATGGCCAAAGTGGCGGGTCGCCAGGTGCATCCCGATACTGATATTTTCGCGGTTCATCGAGTGCAGGCAAGCGTGCCAGCCCGCCCAATTTACGGTGGTGCGATCCCATTGAGCCAGAACGTGAGCATCGGCGGTGTGTCCAGTGAAACCGGTTCCACGTTGAGGTTCAACCTGGATGCGGTTTTGGAGCAGCGGCGCGCCCAGTAGCTCCTGACTAGCAGTATCTCCCAACTAGTCAGCGGAGAATATTCGAAGTTTGTGGCATTCACGGACGGTGTTATGCTGGCTCTTTAGACCGTGAAGGGGCTATGGCGCAGTTGGTAGCGCGTCTCGTTCGCAACGAGAAGGTCGGGGGTTCGAATCCCCCTAGCTCCACAAATATTTCCGTTTTCAGCAGCTTGCGTTTTTTCCTGTGGTTTCTTGGGGAATGACCTTACACTCTTACGCCCTCCAGGGCGAGCAGCCACCGTTTTGTTTCAGGACCAAGACCGGTTATCGAGCCGGAGTAGGAACCTAGCTTACCGCTGGCAGGTAGTACTCGGTGGCAAGGAAGCAGGATGGGGATGGGGTTGGTGGAACACGCAGTGCCCACGGCGCGACCCGCTTTTGGGCGGCCAAGTGTGGAGGCCAGTTCGCCGTAGGAGATGGTTTGGCCGTAGGGAATTGTTTGCAGAGCTAACTGTGTTTGCAACCGGAAAGTACCACTTTTGGGGACCCACGGATTGGCGACGATGCTTCGGTTTTGGCTGATGGCGGGCCGGAGGTCGTAGTTTAAAGAAAAGAAGGTGCGTTTCCCCGCGAAGTATTCGTTGAGCTGTTTTTGGCTTGCACCCAGAATTTGCGCTTGGGCCGTGGCTTCTTTGATTTCTTCATCGGTTAGAGCAGCGCTTATGCGTTCAATCAGGGGATCCGGCAGAGGGTTTAGCCGCTTGTGGGTTGGTAATACCAGGCGCAAGACCCCAACGGAAGATGCGACAACGGTCAATTCTCCTATAGGAGATGCGACAGTGATATGCCGCGCCGGCCGGCGCGGCGTTGTGTTTGTTGCTGTACTTGCCATGGGAACCTTTCGCCTCCTTAGTCTCTCTAAAGTGTTTAGTCCCTTTAAGTCTCTGGGGATGGCCCTAATAAAAGCAATGGGTGAATGCAATAGGGCCGGGCAGATCGCCGCTGCGTCAGTGTGCCCGCGACTGGTATTGTGCAGATAGTTACTTTTCGTCTAGTGGATTGGATACAGAGCATGCGGTCTAGGTCTGTTTTGTTGGTAGCGGGAGCATTCGTATTGACGGCGTTGTCAGCATGCGCCCCTGGTGGGGGAGAAGCCAGCGATGCAGAAGAAGGGTCTTCCGCTGTGCCAATCACCCAGGAGAATGTAGTTGGTTCCTGGCTGTTGATTGAGGGGACCACCCCTGAAGGGGACCTGGTTCCACCGGAAGGCGAGCCGGTGGAGTTAACCTTTGGAGAGGATGGGTCGGTAAGTGGGGGGTCGGGCTGTAACTCCATTTTTGGGACGGCAACTTTTGAGGACGGCAGGGTGTCCTTTGGTGCCTTGGGACAGACAATGATGGCCTGCGCTGAGCCCGCGATGACGTTCGAACATGCCTATACCCAGGCTTTGGATATTGTCCAAGGCGGTCAAGTCGATCCAGAGGAGAACTTGGTGCTCACAGGGCAGGGTGTGAGGCTGTCGTATAAGGCAAAGTGAACAGTGTGGGCCGCCACAAACGCCTAGCGCCAGAGTTTTCGGCTGTTTAGACACGCCCGACAGCAGACGCGGTGAAGAAAAATTGCAGCCTCTCTAATCGTTGCAACTGTGCGGAAAGAGGAGGATAATTTTTGATGTGTTCCGCCTCACCGCGAAGTTTCTTGACCAGTGCCAGTTGAGTCCTATAGAGTCTTATTCTGTTGCTCCAGTGAGAGCGCAGCGGGAAACTTCCAGACAATTCTAACTGGATCCAGAGCTGCCTCGGAGCAGGCAAATGCCCTTGTTTTTGGGGTGTTGTTTGTGAACTTGATAGTGTACGTTATTTGT
>CAYFPY010000015.1:25065-31695 GCA_964345125.1 uncultured Actinomyces sp. | reverse complement strand
AGCCTGAAACGCTTCCGGATTCGGCTTACCGGCCTCATCAACCAGCTCCACACCGATCAGTGCGCCCCGCCCCCGAACATCACCTATCACGGGATACTTCTTCTGCAGCTCACGCAAACCCGACTGCAACCTCTCCCCCACCTCATCAACACGGCTCAACGCGCCAGGCTGGGACAACTGCTCCAAAACCTCCAAAGAAGCCGCAGCAGCCACCGGGTTGCCACTGTAAGTACCACTCAACGCTCCCGGCGGCATCGCATCCATAATGTCAGCGCGACCCACCACGCCAGATAGGGGAATGCCAGCAGCAATAGCCTTCGCTACCACCACCAGATCGGGAACGAAATTGAAATGTTCACTAGCAAACATGCGGCCAGTACGCCCCAACCCCGTCTGGATCTCATCGGCAATCACAACAATGCCATTGTCATTGCACCACCTTTGAATCGTCTCCAGGTACCCATCGCCAGGAACAATAATTCCGCCCTCACCCTGAATAGGTTCCACCACGAAACATGCCAAACTATCCGCGCCCGTGACCTTCTCCAGATAGTCAATCGCCCTCTCCGCAACAGCAACACCATCCTTATCTCCATCACGGAAAGGATGAGACGTAGGCACCCGATAAATGTCACCGGGCCGGGGACCCGCACCCGAAGAGTATGGCTGACCCTTATAGTTCATACCCAACGTCAAGTTAGTTCGACCATGGTAAGCATGGTCAACCACCGCAATACCATTACGACCCGTGAAAGAACGCGCCACCTTCACAGCGTTCTCTATAGCTTCCGCACCAGTAGTACTCAAAGCCACCTTTTTCGGGAAATCACCCGGTGTGGCCTCGATAAGCTTCGCAGCCACCTCCGAATAAAGTTCGTAGGGCGTAACCGTAAACAACGTGTGCGTGAAACGGTCAATCTGCTGCTTCATGGCCTCCGTCGCGGCTTCATTACCGTGCCCAAGAGAAGTTACGCCAATACCGCAACCAAAATCAATAAACTCGTTTCCATCAACATCCGTCAAAATCGACCCGTCAGAACTGTCGATATACACCGGCATATACGAAGCGACAGAACCCGAAATAACCTCCTGCCTCCTCTTATGCGCCTCCTGGGAAAGAGGTCCAGGAACCTCAGTATTAACCCGCTTTGGGAAACGGTCTACACTCGACATTGGCAATCTCCTCATCTTTGAATAGCCTTCAGACTGAAATCAGCTTCAGCACTAACACCAGCCTAGTTACTTAGCTTAGTTACCCCAGCTAACGCCCAAACACCCACCGCACAAAGACGCTTACGAAACCGTAACCGGTGACGAAAGTGCACTAAATCAGGGGGGTGAACAGGATAGTGCGTCAAATCACTTTACAACACGCGCGGAACCAACTCAACTGCCCCCCCCCTGCACGTTCTCTCTCTATGGAAAACTGGACTCAGACAAACACAGAGTAAAAAAATAAGCTAGTATGAACACACGCATGAAGCGCAAAGCAGCATTTCATGCTCGCCCTCAGGCCAAAGAAGGCCCGAGTACACACCATGGAGGATAACTAAATGTTAAAACGCAAAGGTGCAATAGCCATAGCAGTTGCTGGAACGCTTGCCCTTTCTGCATGCGGCGGAGGCGCCGGCGGCGACGACGCGAAAGCAGACGGGGACCACGTAAAGATCAAGTTCGGAAACGTCATCTCCGAAGGTGACACACAAAACCTGGCATACGACTACTTCGCCGAAGAAGTCCTCAAACGCTCCGACGGGCGCATCGAAGTGGAAGTCTACCCAGACAGCCAACTCGGCGGCGAACGCGAAATGGTCGAAGCAGTCCAAAAGGGTGACATCCAAATGACAGCACCCTCCATCGGCGTGCTGGCCAACTTCGACAAGTCACTACAAGTTTTCGACTTCCCCTTCATCTTTGAAGACGCTCAAACAGCCTACGAAGTTCTAGACGGACCAATCGGGCAAGAAATGCTTGAAGGCGTCGAAGAAAGTGGCCTAAAAGTTCTTGGCTGGGGAGAAAATGGTTACCGCAACCTAGTGATGATAGACGAAAACATCCTTCTACCAGAAGACATGAAAGGTAAAAAGCTGCGCACCATGGAAGTGCCCATGCACATAGCCTACTGGGAATCCATTGGTGCAGCACCAACCCCAATGCCCTTCCCAGAAGTCTTCACCGCCCTGCAACAAGGTGTTGTTGACGGCGTGGAAAACCCATTCGAACTGGTCTACTCCGCCAAATGGACAGAAGTGGCAACCAACGTCACCGACCTGGGCTGGATCTACGACCCAGAAGTAATCCTCATAAACGCTGAGTTCTTCAACGGTCTATCCCCCGAAGACCAGGAGATAATCACTTCCGCAGCAGACGCGATGATTGAAGAACTGCGCAAACTCAAAGCGGACATCAGCGACGAAATCCGCAGCGAAATCGAAGCTGCCGGTGGCCAAGTCTACGACCTGACCCCAGAACAGCGCGAAGAGTGGATCCAGGCAACCATCCCCTTCTACGAAGACAACGCCGACAAAGTCGACAAAGAAAAACTAGTCGCCGTCCTAGAAGCAGCTGGGAACACCACGTTCCTAGAAGCCATCGAATAGGCAAAAGAACAAAACGGCTCAGCAAGACGGCTTAGCAAAATAGCTCAGGGGTGTCCCGCAGGGCACAGGCAGAAAAACTCCTGCGGGGCACCCCCAGCACACCCACACCCAAGCTGTGTGGGGCTAACAAATCCAGCGCAACCCGATTCGTGCGTTCCGGTTGTGCCCCATGATTCAAAAATGAAAGCAGATCCCATGCTTAAACGCATCCACCAACACCTAAACAACTACTTGGAAGTCTACTTAGCATCCTTCTTCCTAGTCGCTTTCAGCGTGCTAGTTGTGCTCCAAGTGTTCATGCGCTACGTCATGAACTCCCCCCTTAGCTGGTCCGAAGAACTAGCCCGCTTCGCGCTAGTGTGGTTCGTCTGGATAGCCGGCAGCTACGCCGTAAAATTTCAAAGGCACGTCAAATTCACCGTACTGGTGAACCTGCTGGGCAAAAAGTTCCCCGTAGCCCAACGGCTCCTCAACATCCTGGTGTTCCTAATCTGGCTGGGTTTCCTGCTAATCATGACCTACCTGTCATGGAACCAAGTAGCCGACCAGGCCGCCACAGGCCAAGTTTCCGCAGCGGCCCGCGTCCCCATGTCAGTCGCCTACTTCGGTCTTACCCTAGGCATCGCCCTCATGGCCCTACGAGTCATCCAACACACAGTGCTCGCAATAACCGACCTGATCAAGAACCCCAACGAACCGATCGTCCACGTTGGTGACGTGATCCCCGAGGACGAAATACTCAGCGACGAAGACCTAGCAGCAAGTGAAGAGATCTTCTCTGAAGAAGAAGGAGTTATCTAACCATGGGCCTAGCACTTCTCTTTGGAGTTTTCATCGTCCTACTCCTAGTGGGCATGCCAATCGCATTCGCACTGGGAATAGCCTCCGTACTGGCAGTGTTCGTCACCGAAGTCATTCCGGTTGGCTACCTGTCCCAAGTAATGTTCGCCTCCGTGGACTCCTACCCACTGTTAGCAGTCCCCCTCTTCGTTTTCTCCGGAGTGATCATGGAAGCCGGCGGACTGTCGAAACGACTAATCGCCGTCGCCAACGCCTTCGTCGGCCACATCACAGGTGGACTGGCCGCCGTAGCACTACTAGCCACCACCGTGTTCGCCATGCTCAGCGGCTCCGGACCGGCCACCGTGGCAGCCATCGGAGGGATCATGATCCCCTCCATGGTCAAAGAAGGATATTCCAAGTCATACAGCGCCGGCGTCCTCGCCACAGCAGGTGGAGTTGGCATTGTCATCCCACCATCAATTCCCCTAGTCATCTACGGTATTACCACCAACACTTCCATCGGGGACCTGTTCCTAGCAGGAGTGGTCCCCGGCTTCATGGTTGTGGTCGCCCTGTACCTGGTGAGCCGCTACTACGCCCGCAAAGAAGGGTTCGGCTCAGAAGCACAAAAAGCCAGTTGGAAAAAACGCTTCACTACCATTTGGGAAGCGAAATGGACGCTCCTGATGCCCGTAGTCGTCCTCGGCGGTATCTACGGCGGAGTCTTCACCCCCACCGAAGCGGCGGGAGTCGCGGTTGCATACAGTACGCTACTGACACTGTTCTACCGGGAAGCCAAGATCAGCCAGATCCCCCGGATGCTTGAAACCACGCTCCTCATATCCGGCATGATCCTAGTCATCGTGGCGACCGCCTCCACCTACGCGCGGATCCTCACGGTAGAAAGAGTGCCCCAGAAAGTGTCCGTATGGCTATCTGACCTATCCATCCCCTTCTGGGCGATCCTCCTAGTCATCCTCGTGCTTCTACTGTTCATGGGCATGTTCATGGAAACACTGGCCGGCATCATCTTGATGGCCCCCATCCTGATGCCCATCGTCACCAGTTTCGGAATGAGCCCAGTCCACTTCGGTATCGTCATGATCATGGCCTCCATGATCGGCTACGCAACACCGCCCGTGGGGGACAACTTGAACGTAGCCTCAGCCATCAGTGGCCTAACCATTGAAAAAGTTAGCGTCGCGGCCCTACCGTACGTACTCGTCTCCATCGCACTGCTGCTCCTAATCACCTTCGTCCCCGCTTTCAGCACGTTCCTCCCAGACTTCGTGCGATAAGAGAACGGAAGTAAGTGTGCTGCTGGGGAGCAAAAACTAGTGCCCCAGCAGCACACCCAACCCACGCTCCCACCGCCACCAACAAAACAGACAACACCGTCAGCTCTAAGACCCACCGCCCTCATCCAGCTTCTTCCTCACCCCAAAACGCAACACCTTACCCAACTGGTTACGAGGCAACTCCCTAATCTGCTCCAACCGTTTCGGAATTGCATAAGCCGACAACTTCTCCTTCGCCCAAGCACGCAACTCCTCCACAGAAGGTGCCACCACGCCCTCATCCATCACCAACGCTGCAGTAACCACCTCCTGCCCCTCACCCACAGGTAACCCCACCACAGCAACATCCTTCACACCCGGAAAAGTACGCAAAACATCCTCCACCTGCGTCGGATAAACGTTGAAACCACCCGACAAAATCAGCTCTTTCCGGCGATCCTCCAAATACAAGTAGCCCCCAACATTAACCGCAATGTCACCCGTACGGAACCAACCGTCAGCAGTGAAAGCATTCGCAGTTTCCTCCGGATCATTCAAATAACCCGAAAAAACCTGCGGCCCCCGCACCAAAATCTCACCCGGATCCCCATCAGCCACATCCCTAGCCGGATCATCCAAAGACACCAAACGCACCTGCGTAGAAGGAAACGGCAAACCCAAAGTACCCAGCCGCCGAGCAGGACTCAACGGAGAACCAGAAATCACAGGCGAAGTTTCCGACAAGCCATAACCCTCCAAAATAATTCCACCCGTCACCTCCTGCCACAAGTCCGCAACCTTCTTACTCAAAGGCATCGCACCCGACACCGCGAAGCGAATAGAAGAAATGTCCACCCCCGAATCCACCGCACCGCGAGCAATCCGCTCAAACATCGGGGGGACACCCACAAAAAAGGTGACCGGGCGGCGCCTGTGAGCATCCAACGCCAACTCAACATCAAACTTAGGCAGAACCACCTGGGTGGCGGCCTTCTTCACCGAAGCCAACAAGAAAAACGTCAAACCAAACGCATGGAAATACGGCAACAAAGAAAAGAAAACCTCAGCGCCCTCATGCAACTTAAAAACCCAAAACAAGCACTGATCAACATTCGTCCCCAAATTCCGGTGCGTTAACGGAACAGACTTCGGGACCCCATTCGTACCCCCCGTATGCAAAATAACGGCCACATCGTCCACCTCAGCGTGCGGGAAGTCAGCCGCAAGCGGCTGCGCTTTTGCAACCAACCGGTCCCAAGAACGAACTCCTTCGGGGACCGGGAAACGCAGGTCCGCCCTCTGTTTCCGAGCGGCAGGCAACGGCAAAGACAGCAGAAACCTGTCCTTTCCAGGCATATGGGCAGTTATATCAACCGACAAAACGTCATCGAAAAGCTCCACGGGCAGGTTCCCAACAGCACCCTCCCACACGACCGCGACCTTCGCACCGTGGCGGCGCACCTGGCCCTCAATCTCCACCCTCGGAGCAAGCGGATTATGTTGGGCGGCAACAGCACCAATCCTTTGGCAAGCATAAAACGCCACAAAAGCCTGCGGACAGTTAGGTAAAGACAAAGCGACCACATCGCCGCGTTTCACCCCCAAATCCACCAAAACTTGGGCAGCCCGTTCAGCCTGTTCCCACACCTGAGCGTAAGTAAGCGACTCACCGAAATAGTCAATCGCAGTCACCTGCGGGTAACGCTGCGCAGTGCCGTGCAACAGTTGGTAAACGGAGTCCTCCGCGATCGGCACCTGGTAGGGAACGCCCGGCTCATACTTCTCGTGAGCCTGCTCCTCAATCGATCTACGTTTCGCCATCTATCGTTCCACCAAAGCTAAAAGATGTTCCGCATTCACAGGCGCATGGCCAGCAGCGGTATTGTCAAAAAACACGTAGGTGTCCAAGCCGCCATCCAACCATTGCCGCACCCTCTGCGCCCACAGGTCCAAAGCCTGGTCGGAATAGT
>CAYFPY010000015.1:21216-24965 GCA_964345125.1 uncultured Actinomyces sp. | reverse complement strand
TCGGTAGCCGGCAGACGCTCAGCGTAGAACCCCAGTTCCTCCCGCTGCAGCAAACCCCGAGGATAGAAATTGCCCCGCCACTCCCTGTATGCCCAGCCCGAAGTGCCAATGTACGGCGTGCCTTTACTCATGGTTCCACTATTGTACAGATCCCGGGTCAACCCGCTCCACAACCACAGCCTGGTGTTTCCCCTCCAAACGGGTGAGGATAACCGTGGCGTGCCCCGAACCACGAAGACGTAACGACTTGCGGAACCTGTCCGGCACGATGTCGGTCCCCCGCTTCAAAATCTCCACTGCTCCCACCGAACGTTCCCGCAAATAGCCCCGCACCTCTTTGAAAGGCATGGTGTCAATCACCCTGAAAGGTTCCGCGAAAACAGTGTGCACCAACTTGTCACCAGTTAGATAGGCAATCCGGTCAGAAACCGTACCCGCATCCAGATCGCGGGCCACCACATGCAGAGCACCCGCCCGAATAACCGCACCACGCGGCTGATAAATATAGTCACCCAAAGGCCTGGCCGGAACAACACGAGCTGGGCTGCGCGGATCAACCGTTGCTTCAACACTAGACACCTTCCCCGCATTGATAACCAGGGCGGAACGTCCCGGACTCGGCGCCAAACCCCCAAACCACAAACCGGCCTCCACCAACACCCCCTCAACCTCCACCCACTGGGCATGAACATCAGCCGGCAACCAGTCGTAGCTCACTCCCGGCGCTACCTTCACCCCAAGCTCAGGCACCTGTTCGCGCAACGCCAAAACCTTATCCAAACCAGGCGAATAGTTCGCAGGATCGAACACCCGACCCCTCCCGCTGCGCCGCGCCGGGTCAGCAAACAAACTCTCCGCATCAGCCAAATCCAAATCCAAAGCGTCACCAACCACCACGCGTGCATTCGGGAAATCAGACAAATTTTCCGCCGCAACGTTAGCGGTGAACGGATCCCGCTCAACAGCCCGCACACGCAAACCAGCCTGCGCAAAAGCTAAAGAGTCCGCCCCCAACCCAGCCGTTAAATCAGTGACCTGCCGGACCCCAGCCCGCACGTAACGTTCCGCATGAAGCTCCGCCACCTCCGCCCTCGTTGCCTGCTGCAACCCCTCCTGAGTTGCCAACACAAACCTCCCCTGCGACCTGGCGCGCAACCGGGACTGTGTCAACACTGCAGCCACAAACCCCGGATCATGCCCCTGCGCCCGTAACCTTCTAGAAAGCTGCTCCACCTGGCCCGGATCATAGTCAGGTAAAGATGCCAAGAGGCGCCTAGCCGAGTCAGCTAAGCGCCCCGAGGCATCAAACAGAAACTCCAAAACAGTTACCGCAGAAAGCTAATACACAATCCCAAACACGGTAACCGCCAAGGTCATGGTCACGGCAGTGATCAAAATAATACCTATAAGGTTCAACCACACCCCGCCCTTCACCATCTGACCAATACTCACGTAACCAGAACCAAACGCCACAGCATTTGGTGGTGTAGCCACCGGCAACATGAACGCAGACGTAGCAGCCAAAGCAACTGGGATAGCCAACAACATTGGATCCATGCCAATACCCAGGGCAACACCGCCCGCGACTGGGATGAAGGTGGCTGCAGTAGCAGTGTTAGAAGTGAGCTCCGTCAGGAAAATAATGGCGGTAGCCACCACAATCACCAGGATAATTGGAGCAACATCCGACAAACTGCCCTGCGCGGCCTCACCAATCCACTCAGTCAACCCGGAAGAAGCAAACTGGCCGGACAGCGCCAAGCCCCCACCAAACAGAAGCAAAACACCCCAAGGCATCTGTACCGCCGTTTGCCAATCCATCAGACGCACACCCGGTTGAGCCTTACCGCCCCCAGGAATAATGAATAGAAGAACCGCGATCAGCATGGCAATCCCCGCATCCGTAATCGGAACCGGATCGAAAACCAGGGGAATGAAAATCCACATGACAGCAGCCAAAATGAAAATCAGTAAAACGCGGATCTCCCCCGAAGAAGGTTTACCCAACATCTTCAACTCTTCATTAATCAAATCGCGACCGCCCGGGACCTCCTTGATTTCAGGTTTGAACAAAACCTTCGTCAACAAGAACCAAGTTGCAAACATGAAAACAATTGACAGCGGCACGCCCACCAGCATCCACTGGCCGAAACCAATATTGATGTCATAGTCATCTTTCATGATTCCCACAAGAAGCGTGTTCGGAGGAGTACCAATAATGGTGCCCAAAGAACCCACCGAAGCGGAGTAGGCAATGCCCAACATCAGGGCCGTAGCGAAATTCGATTTGATGATTGTTTCACCATTCTCATTCACCACCTTCTCCCCAACATCAGGAGCAACCCTACTGACCAAAAGCAACACAGACATACCAATAGGTAACATCATCACCGCGGTCGCAGTGTTCGACACCCACATGGACAAGAAACCGGTCGCAATCATGAAACCACCGATCATAGCGCCCGACTTGGGTCCCATAATCTTCAACGTCAACAACGCAATACGCCTATGCAGATTCCACCGCTGCATCGCCAACGCCAAAATAAACCCACCCATGAACAAGAAAATAATGTCATTACCGTAGGCCGCCCCAACATCCTTAATCGGGACGTTGCCAATCACGTATTCGACTACACCCTGCTCGTCAGTTTCCTCCGTAACCACCTTTGAAAACAAAGGAAACAGAACTAATGGCAACAGGGCCGTCGCCGGGATCGGAATCGCTTCCGTCATCCACCAAATACCCATCAACACAGCAACAGCAGCCGTAACCTTCGCTGAGTGACGTAACGCCATAGCAGCATCGGCTTCACCGCTACCAGGCGCAACACCCTCCGGCAACGTTTCCGGGGTAAGCCCAGGAAGCAGGAAATACACCGCGAGCGCGGCCACTACGCCCAAAGCCAGCCCCACCCAACGGCGGGTGTTTATTTTCTTAGGTTCACCAGTTGCTCTCTCACCTTCAGACAGCTGGTCATCGCCAGTAGCGGCGGCAACTGGTTCTTCCAAAGTGTAAAGATCAACGGGCTCGTTCTCGCCCAGAAGGTCCGTGTTCTCCATCTCAACTCCTTTGTGTTTGTCAAAGTACGGCTAACTGTCGCTAGTTCGCTAGCTTGAAGGTCACACTAACAGTTCAAACACCCAGAAACTGGAAAATGGAGATAAATGGACGGTCAAGTAAGTTTAATATACTTACGCTGAAGCCAGCTTTTCCTTCACCCGGCCCACGTGCCCCTTCGCACGAACGTTATACATCGCCACCTCAATTTCACCCTTTTTGTTCACCACAAAAGTTGAGCGGATGACGCCTTCGTAAGTACGCCCATAATTCTTTTTCTCGCCCCACGCACCATAGGCTTCAAGCACTTCATGGCTTGGATCCGAGCCTAAAAGGAAATTCAGCTGCCGCTTGTCAGCAAACTTCTCCAAGCTCGCCAACGAGTCAGGGCTGATACCAATCACGGTATAACCGCCCTCTTTCAAGTCAGACATACTGTCCCGAAAATCGCATGCTTCAGTCGTGCAACCAGGGGTACCTGCACGTGGATAAAAGTAGACGACAACACCTTTTCCACTTGACTCAAGAAGACCACATAGTGAGACAGATCCGGAAAGTGTGTCGATTGTGAACGGGGGAGCCTGCTGGCCAACTTCAAGTTTCATACCCCCAGCATAACCCCTAGAACCAAACCACCCCAGGCCCGCAGCACAAAAGTTGCCCGCGCCTAGGCGCCTTCAGCTAACCTTTT
>CAYFPY010000015.1:0-21116 GCA_964345125.1 uncultured Actinomyces sp. | reverse complement strand
AACTCCCTCGCTTTACAAAATAGTATTCACGTACCCACCAGTCTCCCAAACTTTGGCCACCGCAGCTTGAAAAAGTGAGGGAACACATCATACTTTATGGCATGGAAACGATCTTCAAGCAGGCAATCCGCATCAAACTGGTGCGCACCTTCCTTGTATACAGAGACAAAAACGGACCGATGCTGGCGGACTCCATCACCTACCGAGCACTGTTTTCAGTCTTCGCGGGTGTCCTGCTCGGTTTCTCCCTAGTCGCCCTCTGGCTGGGTGGGAACCCCGAAGTCCTAGACGCCCTCGCCGACTCCCTAGAGGACGTGGTGCCGGGACTGACCGGCCTGATCGACATTGAAATGTTCTCGCCCCCCACCGGATTCACCCTAACCGGACTTGTTTCCCTGGCCGGGCTGGTAGGCGCAGCGCTGGGGGCAATAAACAGTATCCGCACCTCCCTCCACCAACTCGCTGACGAACGGGTGCAAGACCAAACCGTGATTGGACGGTACCTGCGCTACCTGATTGTCGCCGTGGGGATCGGGCTGCTGCTAGCAGCAGCCTCCGCCGGAAGCTGGGTTGCTTCCATAGGTTTAGGGAACATCGCACAAAGCATGGGCGTATCCGAAGGTTCCAAAGGGTTCAGAATTTTCGCCACCCTGGTGGGACTACTAATAGTGTTCCTTTTCGACCTGGTGGCTGTCGCCCTCACCTTCCACCTACTGTCAGGGACACACGCACCCTGGTCCACCACCTGGCAGGGAGCCGCACTGGGTGCCGTCGGACTGGTCGTCCTCCAACAGTTCTCAGGCCTGTTCGTTAAAGGCGCCGCCTCCAACCCCCTGCTCGCCTCCTTCGGGGCACTAATCGCCCTACTCCTGTGGTTCAACCTGTCCGCGCAAGTCATCCTGCTGGCCAGCACTTGGATAATCGTCAGCGTCCAAGAAAATAAAGAACTAGGGGACGGGTGGAAACAGGTCGGAAGCATCGACGAGTTCAACGACCTCCGCGCCCTCCACACCCAGAAAGAAATCGCTGAAGCCACCTCTCCCGATAGTGCCTGATTACACCAAAAACGCCGGTTTAATGCGCATTTCGCTAGGTATGCTGGGAGCAGGCAAGTTGAGGAGAGCAGAAAACATTGACTGAGGACCCCCAGCCGCCCATACAAGGAACCCCCGTAGTCGGTGGGGTCGCCTACGCGCCGGCAGCCTGGGTGCAGCGCCCCGCAGTGCCAGCAACCGTTGCCGCGGAACTACCCGAATCCCAACGGGACGCGGCAGTAGAGTCATTCGACAACGCGGTAAGCACAGTTGCCAACAGGTTAGAAAAACGGGCAACGCGAACCCAAGGAAGCGCCGCCGACCTGCTGCGGGTAGCCGCCGCTTTAGCTCAAGACCAAGGGTGGCGACGCGAAATTGTTGAACGGATCACCCAGGGGCTACCCCCCGAACAAGCGACAGTGTCCGCCACCGATAAGTATATTGAGCTATTCACAAAAGCAGGTGGTGTGACCGCCGAGCGAGTAACCGACCTGGTGGATGTGCGCGATAGGGTCCTCGCCGAACTGCAGAACCTACCGGAACCGGGCGTACCTCAACGTGACCACCCTGTGGTCCTTTTCGCGACCGACTTAGCGCCCGCGGACGCCGCTGGCTTGGACACGGAAAGCTTCGTCGCAATTGTTACCGAGCTGGGAGGCCCCACCTCCCACACTTCCATCATTGCTCGGGAACTTGGCATCCCCTGCGTGGTAGGTGTTCACAACATGAGCCAGGTTGATGAAGGTAGCCAAGTGCTGGTGAACGCTCATCATGGAACTGTCCAAACGGACATTGCTGAAGCAGATGCCCAAAAGCTGATTACTGAGGACCGGGAACGCGCTGCTCTAACTGAAAAGTGGTGCGGACCGGCCTCCACCCTTGATGGTGTAGCCATCGAGCTGTTAGCGAATGTGCAAGATGGGGCTGCCGCTCGGGTTGCTGCCGCGAAACATGCTGAGGGGGTGGGGCTGTTCCGCACGGAGCTCCTGTTTTTAGAGTCTGCGCAGGAACCTTCCATCCCAGCCCAGACACATGCCTACGCTGACGTTTTCTCCGTGTTTCCCGATGGGAAGGTAGTGACCAGAACACTGGACGCCGGTTCGGACAAGCCCCTCCCATTCGCCGCGCCCTCGGGTGAACCAAACCCCGCCCTGGGGGTGCGGGGCATTCGGGTAGCGGCTGACAATCCTGACCTGCTGGCCAACCAGTTGGATGCGATTGTCCTGGCTTCCGAGGAGCAGCCCACCACTGAAGTGTGGGTAATGGCCCCCATGGTGGCCACAATTGCGGAAGCTAAACACTTCGCGGACCAGTGCCGCCAAAGAGAACTGAAACCCGGCCTAATGATTGAGGTACCTTCCACGGCGCTGCTGATCGAGCAGTTCATGGAAATTGTAGACTTCGTGTCCATTGGAACAAACGATTTAGCGCAATACTTACTGGCTGCCGACAGGATGTCCGCTCCCTTGGCCGACTACACGACCCCTTGGCAGCCCGCTGTTCTTGCAGTGGCCAATCACGTGGCGGAAGCTGGGCAGCGGCTCGGTGTTCCCGTCGCAGTATGCGGGGAAGCGGCTAACGACCCGCTGTTGGCATGCGTATTTGTAGGCATGGGGATCCGCTCACTGTCCATGGCACCATCAGCTATCGCTTCAGTTGGTGTTGAACTCGGCGAAACCCCCCTGGGCAGTTGCCAGGCGGCCGCCGCCGCCGTTTTAGGTGCAACCGGACCGCTTGAAGCCCGTCATCTAGCCCGGCAAGCCCTGAAACAAGACTAAAGAGGGTTAGAACACCCGCCCACGAGCCGCCCCAACCCCAAAAGGAACAGTTGTGCACAAAAGGACTAGGCGGGGACGTACACAAGTGTCCCCTTTGTGCACAACTAGTCCTTTTGCGTAACGGAAAGGACGGGAATAACGGGAATGGCGGGATGAACGACCGAGTGGGCTAATGGGACTGCTGCACAGAGTCCCCTGGAACTGTAAACTGGCAAGCATGACAACTTCACCACTTTTTTCAGGCGTTCCTAACTCACGCAGCCTTGGAGGACTGCCACTCAAAAACGGTGGCGTCACCAAAGACGGGGTCTTTTACCGTTCCTCCTCCCTCCAATCAATCACGGACGAAGGTCTGGAACAGTTCAGTTCCACCCCAATCGGCCTTGTCGCTGACCTGCGCACCCCGGAAGAACGCCAGATGGCTGGAGACAAAATCCCTGTTGCTGACAGGGTGGAAATGGTTGACCTGGCGATAGAGGTGGGCGACATGTCACCTTCCTCTGTGCATAAACTGAGTGGTTGGGAAGGAAAAATTGTGGGGATGTTCGAAAACGCGTTACCTTCCCTAGGGGACTTGTACGAAAAAATGTTGAAAGACAACGCCGCCCAATTCGCGAACGTGGCCAGCCTGGTTGCCCAGGTTCAACCGGATAAGGACAATGCTGTCCTGGTTCACTGCACCGCAGGCAAAGACCGGACCGGCATCTCGGTTGCCCTCATCTTGGACGCGGTGGGGGTGGAACGGGAAGCGATCGTAGCGAACTATGCGGAAAGCCAGGCAAACCTTGCGGGGCCCTGGGCTGATGGCATGTTGAAACGCATAGAAGAAATGGGGGTGCCCATAGAACCTAAACTGCGCACCCTCGTCACCGAAACCCCACCGAAAGCAATCGAAACGGCCTTGGCCTGGGTGGAGAAGCATCACGGCTCGTCCGCACAGTACCTGAAAAGTGGGGGACTACTAGACTCGCAAGTGGAGTCACTAAAAGAAGCCCTGACAAGAACCTGATTTCTATGCCTGCACTATCAGCAAAAAACGCTAGCTCAGCGGGTGTTTTTGAGGACGTGTCCCTGGACGTGGAGTCTGGGGAAATAATCATGCTGCACGGGGGCTACCCCGGGCAGGTCCTGCTGCAGTGCTTATCCGGGTTGCGCCCCGTATCGGAAGGTACTGTCACTTTGGGAGGGGAACCTCTAGAGGGGAACCTGGGGGAGGTACGCCGAAGCCAAGCCGGCTTTTTCTTGCCTGGCGGCACCCTCCTGTCCAGACTCACCGTGAAAGAGAACCTGCAACTCCGCGGGAATGCGCGCTTCGACGAAACGGTAGAAACCACCCAAACCGGACACCTGCTGTCCCGCTACCCCCACCAACTCACCGAAGATGAAGCGCTGCTCGTAACCTGGGCTAGAGCGCTAGTCCCCGGGCCGGCAGTGGTGTTCGGCAGCGAAATTTTCATGGGGGTAGACTCTGAGTTTATTGCTGAAGCGATCCGCATCAGTGCCTCTGCAATGGACCAAGCGGTCGTTTTGGCGGCAAACAACGAAACCCTGGCTACCATCGCCGACCACTCTGTTGGTGAGAGCGGATTACCCGCCAGTTTGGATGAGATGGCACCACCTGCAGCTTTACCAGCCAACCAAGCTCACGTAATATCGCGAGCTCAAGCCATTCTGGATGAACTTGCTGGCCCACTGTTCGACCCAAAACAGTTCCCCGAAGAAGTATAAGGAGTAGAAATGCAACCTGATCAAGAGCGCCCCTTCGGGCGTAAGGCACCCACGCCACCCCCTGAACGTCCCACTATTGCCAGCCTGGTAGATGCTGTAGTGGAAGAGGGTCGCAACATGGTGACCTCACAAATTAACCTGTTGAAAAAGCAGACCCAAGCAACCGCTAAACGTGGTGGTGGAGCAGCGGCCGCTTTCGCGGTTGCCGCACTTTTTGCTTTGGCCCTATTCTGGTGGACCTTCCACACTCTTGAACTGCTTCTGACGGGCCCGCTGCCCGCTTGGGGTGCTTCCCTGATTGTCTGGGGTATACAGTTGGTCGTTGTTATTGTTGCTGTGCTGGTTGGTAAGGTGTTGTTGGACAAAGCTAAACGCGACGCACCAGACCCCAAGCAAATGGTTCAGGAAGATGTTAGTGCTCTGAAGGAAGGTTTAGGGAAATGAGCTCAGACAACATGGAGACCGCCATAAACTCCAGCAGGGACGCTTTGATCCAGTCGCTTCAGGAGCTAACTGGCACGCTGAACCCAAAGGTTCAGGCTGAATACCTGAAACAGGACGCTGTCTACCAGGCAAAGAAAACTTACTACGATGCGATGACTGTGATTGACCGGGCTAAAGAAGGGGATCCTGAAGCGCGCAAAACCTTAGCGATCGCTGCTGGAGCAACAGCGGGGGCTGTAGTTCTGCTCGCTCTTGGCCTAAAGATCAAGCGTAGGTAGCGCTACACCAAACCTGACGTGTAGAATGGATCCAAATAAGATTTAGAGGATGTAGGGACTGCACTAGTCAGTCCTCGATAGTTAGAGGGGGTCGACCCCATGGTGCGCGGCCGTCAAAAGGCAAAACATATGAGGGTTGCTCGCAAGCTGAAGTATCAGAGCCCAGAAACCGATCTTGATGCTTTAGCCAAAGAGCTTGGTGTCTCAAATAATGACAACCAGAAAAATGTGGACGAATGGGACCAGGACGAATGGGAGTCTGAAGACTCCTCCACGCCTAGTTATCCTGCTGCTTGGCCTGAGGACGATCGCGGCTAGCTAGTTCGTCAATGACAAGGTGCTGGGTCTGAGCCCGCCCTTCTCTGTATGCTGCTCTCCCCAGCATGTGGGATGCGATTGGTGCTGCAATTACTTGAATTGTGAGTACCGTTGTGCAGATACCGAACCAGTACCATGACTGCATCATGATTGTCAGTCCGGTACACATCAGGAACAGTCCAAACAGTTGGGGTTTAGCGGCAGCGTGCATGCGGGAGAACAGGTCGGGTAGTTTTACTACACCCAAACCTGCCACCAAGGTGAAGGCGGCGCCCACCAGGATCAGTGTTGCACCCAGATAATCCATTACCCCTCCCTATCTGAGGAGCGCGCAACAATCACTGCGGAGAAAAACGCGCTCAAAACGAAAACTATCATTAATCCGGCTAGCTCTTGCCTGTCGAAAAACACCACCATGATGATGGTTATACCCAATACGGCCGCCGCTAACACGTCGAGTGCGGAAACCCTGTCTAGGGTGCCTGGACCCAGCCAGATTCTGATAACGGACAGTGCCCCGCTGAGTAGAAGCAGTCCCGCCGACACCCACATTAGTACTGGAATCACTCTTTCATCCCCGCTTCCTCCAGGACACGTTTCGGGGCGAACGCCCTCAACACGCGAGCTTCCTGCGCCCAAGTCGCCTGTTTGATCCCTTCCACGCCACCCTGGTGCTCCAAGTCTAAGCAGTGCAGGTAAAGAGCTTTATCTTTACGGCTGGCTTCCACCACGATTGTTCCCGGGATCATAGAAGTCATGGCTGCAACTATTGTCATGTACACGGGGTTGTCGGTCCTCAGGTCGCAACGCACTAGGCCATCGTCATGTTCGGACCGCCAAAGAACTACGGCGGAAACTTGTACGGCTGCTTTAGACATGTCCCAAATGAACCGGAGCAGCAGGATGAGGGCATACCAGGGCCGGAACCGCCATAACCCTTTTTGTGCGGGTAGGGGGAAAAGCTTTTGGATCGCTAGTGCGAGGACTATTCCGGACACGATGATGATGGGGTCCAGGGAACCAAAGACAGCTACCCAAAGTAAGGTCAACCAAATGGTCATGGAAAAACTCATTCTTGACCCCCTTCCACGTCCGGCAGGTTATCTTGTGGCAGCAGCGGGGGCCGGAAAAGTTCGGGTTCAATCCAGGGGGGCACCACCAGGGGTTCGGCAACCTCACTGGAGTCCCCTTCTCCCCTACCTTCCACACCCAGTACCAGGTCGGCGTATGCTCCTGGGGTTGTCAGGTTTGCTGCCGCCAGGTCCGTGTATTCGTAGATGGGCCCGGAGAATGCTGCCATGAGGATTTGCACCGCTACCAGTCCCCCGACCGTGGCGTACATGAATCTGCTGGATTGTCCACCGGCCAGTTCCTGTTCAGTTCGGGATGCTTCAGACACGGCAACATCAATTTGGCCGACCCGACCCGCTTCCAAGGCTCTTTGTACTCTCGCTTGGGCGCGGCCAGAAGACTGTGGGAAGTCTTCGAACTCTGCTTCTTTGGGTTGCCAGAAAGCTTTGTTCCAAAACTTGATCGCCACGTAAAGTGTGAGGAATGAGGTGAAGATCCCGGCTCCCAGCAGCCACCAGGCCATGGGAGTTCCCACCTGTACGGAAGCTTCCGCTAAACCAAGTTTCCCTAAGAACCCGGTGAGGGGTGGTAGTCCCACCATGTTCAAAGCGGTTATCAGGTACATGATGGCTAGGGCTGGAGCGTATTTAGCGAGGCCGTAGAGCCGAGAAAGGGAAGTTGTGGCTGAACGGCGTTCGATTAGTCCTACCACCAGGAACAGTGCTGTTTGCACAATAATGTGGTGGAGGGCGTAGTAGATGGCTGCCGCCAAGCCTGCCGCGCTGCCCAGGGCGATGCCCCACACCATGAAACCAATGTGGGAAACAAGTGTGAAGCTCAGCAGTCGTTTAGCGTCATCTTGGGCTATGGCTCCAAGCATTCCCAGAATCATGGTGAATATGCCGGCGAATCCGAGTAGCGTGGCGAAGTGGTCGCCGGGGAACACGACGAACTCTAGGCGGATGATTGCGTAAATACCGACCTTGGTGAGTAGTCCCGCGAACACTGCGGTGACGGGTGCGGGGGCGGTTGGATACGAGTCGGGTAGCCAGGCAGAAAGGGGGAAGATGGCTGCTTTCACCCCGAATGCGACTAGCAGCATCACTTCAATGTATTGGGCGCCTTGAACTTCGCTGAGTCGTTGTGAAAGTTGGGCCATGTTCACCGTGCCTGTGGCCCCATAAATCCAGGCTATGGCAACAAGGAACAGTATTGAAGACACTAGGGAAACAACAACGTAAACCGTTCCCGCTCTAATTCGGCCTCGTGTTCCCCCCAGGGTGATGAGGACGAATGAGGCGGCGAGCAGAATCTCAAAACCTACGTAAAGGTTAAAAAGGTCGCCGGTGAGAAAAGAGTTACTGACCCCTGCGGATAGAACCAGCAGGGTGGGATAAAAGATCGCTACTGGCGTGGTGGGTACCGGGTCCGCCACGTTTTGGGCCACCGAATAGAGCAGGACCGCGAGTGTGACAATTTGGGATACTACCAGCATGAGGACGGCTAGCCTGTCCGCCACCAGGGTGATGCCGATGGGTGCGGCCCAGGACCCTACGTCCTCCGCCAATGGTGCCCCAGTCAGCAGGAAAATACCCACCCCTGTTGCTGCCAGCATTGCTAGTACCGCGATTAGCTGTTGCAGCCGCGGTCTACGGCCAACGACGAGGGCGAATCCCGCTGAGAGTAGGGGGATGAGGACGGGGAGGGGAATTAGGTAGTCCACTATTCACCTGACCTGTCGTAGAAGACTTCTGGGTCTTCTGTTCCTTCTGCGTAAGAGGTGTCCACGTCTTGAGCTAGCCGGGCTACTCTGCGGTCTTCCAAGTCGTCTACCACTTCGTCGTTTCCGGTGAGCAACCAGGATCTGTAGGCTAACGCTAACCCGAATGCGGTGGTCCCTAAAGAGAGGACGATTGATGTCAGGATTAGGGCTTGCGGTAGGGGGTCCACGATTGAGCCGCCCTGTTGGCCCAGGAGGGGTGGCAGTCCCGCTTCTCCTCCCATTGCTAGGATCAGCAGGTTCACCCCGTTGGTGACTAGGGACATGCCTATGAAAATGCGGGAGAGGTTACGGCTTAGGGCCAGGTAAACACCTGCCCCTACTAGTACGCCAACAAAAATTAGCATTACAGCACCTCCGGAGCAGGGTCGTACCCCCGGTTGGTGCGTTCACTCTGCCTGTCGATTTCTGCTCCCAACGCAGAGATCAGTTCAATGATTAGGCCAACAACCACCAGGTAAACACCGATGTCGAGGATCAGGGCCGTGGTGAAGTGTAGATCCAGCAGTGGAACTACCAGGGGGGTGGATTCGAGAGCCGCATTCCCGTATAGCAGGGGAGCCGCTCCACCGAAGGCTGCCACGAACAGTCCGGCCCCTAGGATGCGTCCTGCCGGAATGGAGGCTGCTTCACCCAGTTCGTAGCGCCCTCCCGCCAGGTAGCGTAGGACGAAAGCGAGCCCAGCTACGACCCCTCCTACGAAGCCGCCACCCGGGTTGTTGTGTCCTATCAGCAGGAGCCACAGGGAGAGCATCAGCATGGTGGGGAACAAGAGGCGGGTGCTCACTTCCAGGACCATTGAGCGCTGCCTTTGCTGCAATGTGGGGGCGGCGGGAAGGAACTTACCTGTCGGTTTGCCGGTGAGGCGGTCTACCCGTCTGGAGCGTGCCACAATGTAGATGAGGGAGGCGACCCCCGTAGCGGTTACGAGGAGCACCGACAGTTCTCCCATGGTGTCCCAGGCGCGAATGTCTACCAGAATGACGTTAACTATGTTTTCGCCGTGCCCAAATTTTAGTGCTTCGAGGGGCATCAAGGCGGATACGGGTTCGTGTGTGCGGGCCGCCAGCGCGTAGTATCCGCCGATGGTGGTGATAACTCCGGCAGCTACCCCTATAACTGCTTTGCCCAATTGGGAGCGCCTGCTGGAGCGGGCTGAGAAGTAGCGCGGCATTTTGCGGAGAACCAGGACGAAGACGACTACCGATACCGCTTCAACTGCCAGTTGGGTTAAGGCCAGGTCCGGGGCTCCGTGGGCTGCGAACAGTGTGGCCACCACCAACCCCACTCCCCCCAGGGCAATGGCTGCTTTCATTCTCACTTTTGAAGTTAGGACCACGATCACGGTGGCTATGCCGATAACTACCAGTGCAGCTTGGATCGGGGAGTCACCAACCGTCAGGTTCAAATCGCCTTTCGGGCCGGTCAACCAGGAGAAGGTGACGAGGACGGTCATTGTGACGAAGATGGTGCCCAGCTCTGCGGGTAATGACCCTGTTTGTAGGAACGAGGTGACTCGTGCTGCTGTCAGCTCTGTTTCGCGGAGCAACCACCCGTAGACTCTCACGGCGGACACTTTCGATTCGGGCAGGTTGGACAGGTTGGGAACTAGGACGCCACCCACCAGGATCACGGCTGTCACCACCGCGGGGAGAGGACCGGACCAAAGCGCCAAATGTGGGTGCCCCGGCAGACCTTGACCGGGTTGGGTCAGTATTTCGTTAAGAGGGCGGTAGGCGGCGCCCAGCAATGCACCTACCGACAGGGTGGCGATGGGTATCAGCATGGCGGGGGAAACCCGTTTCGGTTCCGTGGGGGCCACACCGGGTTTAGTGCCAAAAGCTCCCCACCAGAGCCGGATCGCGTAGGCGACAGTGAAAATTGCGCCACCCATAAAAACAACTAGGGCGTCAGGTTGGGAAAACAGTTCCACAATGAATGCTTCCTTCCCCACATAACCCAAACTTGGGGGCACCGCCGCCATGGACAACGCTGACAATGCAGTAAATCCTGCCAGGATGGGCATTTTCTTCCCCAACCCGGAAATCTCCCGCAAATCGCGCGTACCAGTCGCGGTTTCTACAGCACCTACGGAAAGGAACATGGATGATTTGAAAGCGGCGTGAGCCAGCAGCATTGTCAGTCCCGCAGCCATGGCGCCCGCAGTCCCCCAACCGACGGCTGCCATCATCATGCCCAACTGGGACACGGTCCCGTGGGCAAGCACCAGCTTCAAGTCTTTCTGCCTCAACGCCCTGTAGCCGCCAACAACCATTGTTGCGAAGCCGAGTGTGACAGCCAGGAACGACCATCCCGGTATCAGGTAGAAACCGGGGGTGAACCTGGCTACCAGAACCACCCCAGCTTTCACCATCGCAGCTGAATGCAAAAAGGCAGACACGGGAGTGGGTGCAGCCATAGCCCCCGGCAGCCAAAAGTGAAATGGGACCTGCGCCGACTTACTCAAACCGCCAACCAGAATCAAAACAGCCGCCGTGATAACCAAGGGAGAGTTAACATCGACGGCGCCCTCACGAATAGCAACCGTCAGGTCAGACGAACGGAATGATCCCCCCGGCACCATCCCCATGATGACCAGCCCACTGAACATCACCAGCCCCCCTAAACCGGTGACCAGAAGCGACTGCCGAGCGGCACTTCGTGCTGGAGCGCGGGAAGAGTGCTGCCCAATGAGCAGGTAGGAAAGGACTGCCGTCAGTTCCCAAAACACGTACATGGTCATGGTTTGGTCCGCAACCACAACACCTATCATGGCCCCAGAAAATGCTAAGAAAAAAGCTCCGAAACGCCCCAAACCCGCCGCACTGTCCGCAAAATACCTGGCCGAATAAATCATGACCAGGCCCCCCACTGTCCCGATCACAATCATCATCAGCCACGCCAACACGTCCAAGCGGAAATGGAGGGTCAAGTGCAGGGCTGGAACCCACTCAACGGTCTCAACCGGTGGGGCACTCAAAGCGGCAGGAGTTTTCAGTGCGGCCCAAACAGCACCAACTGTGGGGACTGCTGCGAATGCAAAAAAGGCGTTGCGCCCAAACTTTCGGACCGTTAGAGGAGCAAAAATAGCGGCCACAAAGTGCAGCAACAGCAGCGCAACCATTTTCCCCCTATACTTTTCTATCCAATTGTATCCCCGCTATGCTCAAGGCAGGAGTTACATGATTTACTTAACTATTTCACTCGTCGCTAGCCTAGTGGGCATCAGCCTGTTCGTCCGGGGAACCTACAAGCTGTGGAGACTTGTGGTCGACGGCGCACCAGAACCGGGTCGGTGGAACCACCCTTGGCAGCGGCTGTGGAAAGCTTTCAGTGTCAGTTTAAGTGCTTCCACCTTCAAAGGTAGGCCGGTGGTGCGGGTTTCCCACTGGCTGGTGATGGTCGGTTTCGTGATCCTCTTTTTTACCCTCATCACCTCCTACGTGCAGCTGTTTAACCCGCACTTCACCCTGGGAACAGTGTTCTCCATCGTTGCCACAGCAACCGCAACGTTAACACTCCTGGGCATCATCGCCCTCATCCTTATCAGGATATTTACCCCCAAAGGGCGCCAATCCCGTTTCTTTGGTTCCACCCGCTGGCAAGCCTGGTTTGTGGAAGCGGTCGTGGCCATAGTGGCGGCCTGCGTTATCGCTGCCCAACTGCTGCCCGACACGCAGTGGATTCCCCTCATTGCCACCATAAAAATAGTGACCTCCATGACCTGGATGGCCGTTACTGGCCTGGATATTGGTATGGGTATCTCCTGGCACAGGTTCCTAGCCCCCATCAACATAGCTACCAGTCGCAGCCCCAAACCAGACAAACCACTGGGCGCCCTCCCCCTGCCTCTGGTAAATGGCCTACCCACCGCTAATCTTGAAGAAGCTTTTGACCAGGCCGAAGACCCCACCATCGGGCTCGGCTCCGTGAACGACATGACGTGGAAAACCCGGCTTGACGCCCTGTCCTGCACGGAATGTGGGCGCTGCCAAGCCATGTGTCCCGCCTGGAACACGGAGAAACCACTGTCCCCGAAACTGCTCATGCTTTCGCTGCGTGACAACCTGGTTGCCACATCCGATGACACCCCACCCTGGCAAGAGGGAGCAGACCCGAAAGATGTGCTCGGCGCCCTCATGGAAGCCCAAGGGGAAGGAACAACAGCCGGTGAGCCCCTGGTCACCAACGACGTACTTTGGTCCTGCACCATGTGTGGAGCCTGCGTTGACCAGTGCCCCGTCGACATTGAACACGTCGACCACATCGCTGACCTGCGCCGCTACCAGGTGGTGATGGAATCAGAGTTCCCCCGGGAACTAGCCAAACCGTTCCGCGCTATGGAAACCAAAGGAAACCCCTACAACCAAGCGCCCCGCAAGCGCCTCGAATGGGCAAAAGACCTAGACTTTGAGGTTCCGGTTGTGGAGGAGGACGTAACCGGGTACGACTACCTGTTCTGGGTGGGGTGTGCCGGAGCGTACGACGAGAAAGCGAAGAAAACTTCAGCTGCCGTTGCAGAACTCTTAGACACGGCCGGGGTGACGTTCGCTGTCCTCGGATCTGCAGAAACCTGCACCGGGGACCCCGCCCGGCGGGCCGGAAACGAAGTTCTTTACCAAATGCTGGCGGAACAAGCTATCGAAACACTGCAGGAAGTGAAAGCACAAAAAATTGTGGCCACCTGTGCGCACTGCTTGAACACAATCGGCAACGAGTACCCCCAGTTGGGGGGAAACTTTGAGGTCATTCACCACACTGAACTGCTTAATCATTTGGTTCAAGAGGGCCTGCTCACCCCTGTAGCTGACACCGACCTGGAAGTGACCTACCAGGATCCGTGCTTCCTGGGGCGATACAACAAGGTGTTCGAAGCGCCCCGCGAACTGTTGGGCTCCCTAGCCACCGTCATCGACATGCCCCAGTCGAAAGAACTCGCAATGTGCTGCGGAGCGGGCGGAGCTAGGGCCTGGATGGAAGAAGATTTAGGGACCCGGATTTCAGACGCGCGCATGGCTCAAGGCGAGGCGACCGGTGCCTCCACCATGACAACCGCCTGCCCGTTTTGCACCCAAATGCTGGACGGTTCTGGCGACCTGGAAGTTAAAGAGGTTTCTGTTCTTCTTCTGGAAGGGGTTCATCGAGGGCAAGCAGAAAACCGTCCTCATCAATAATTGCTGCCTGCAGAAGCTGTGAGGCGATGGTTGCCGCCGCCACTTCAATAGTTCGGGTAGCAAACGAGCGTTCCAGCCGACCCGACCTGGTTGGTTTCTTTTCCAACTCCATCAGACCTTCAGGGACCACCCACACCAGTTCGTAAATGAACACGTGGGTGCGGGCCCAAAGTTCCCACCTGAGCGCCCTGGGTGTAAACGTTTCTGGTCGTACCCCCAACAGCACTTGGGACTCACCTTCAGTGGCAAGCATGTACGCGTACGGCACGCCCTCTTCCTGGGGAAGTGGGGAGGCGGGAGCCATCTCAAGTCCACGTTCTTCCAGCAGTTCCCTCAACTGCTGAGGGGAAAGCCACTCGTCAGAGAACAGTTTCAGGTTTACCGCTGACTCCGGGGATGGGGCAAACACGTGTCCCGACCCGGCAATGGTGAGCTCCCCATCCAACCGGCGCGCCACCTTACGCAGGAACTGGATGGCATGCAGTTCTGCCCCCACAGGCATACCTTCTGGGAACGCGGCTGCCAGCTCATCAATGGCCACTATTTCGGGTGCCGGCGCTGCCGCTCTCCTCGGGGGGCAACGCAGCACCCAAGCCGCACAATCTTTCCCCTCCAAACGCCACGGACCATCCAACGTAGCGGACTCCAACAGTTGAAGAACACCGGGAGACAACCACCCAGCCTGGTTCCACACCGAGACCGCCAACGCTTCTAACTCATCCGGGTTGGTTCCCGAAGGTAAACACAGCACATGGTGGGCGCTGGCAGTGCGCGGGTCTAGGACCCCCATCTCTTCAACATGTTCCACGGTGATCGGCAGTGGCGCTTGCTCGTCCTCCACCAGCACACCCGTCACATCAATCCGGTAGGTGACGGAGTCGTCCAGCAGGTCAATTGAGGAATCCACCAAAGGGTTTGGTTTGCGCGGGCCACTTGCCATCCGGTCGCGGATGGAGCGACGGACCGGGGCCTGCTTCACTTCCCCCTGTTTTGGCTGCACCTGTTTCAGGGCGCCATCGGCCGCTTCTTGATGGTGGACTTGCCTACGTGAAGGGAAAGGGATTTCTAGTTCCCCCCGCTGTCCCAGTTGGTCACCCATGGTGGGTCCTCGTATGGACACGTTCAAACCGTTCGTAGGAACGGGACTCTGTTGGCCCCCGTTGCCCCTGGTAGTGCGAACCAAGAGCGGAAGACCCGTAAGGGCGGTCCGCCGACGAAGACAGAGTGAAGAAAGCTAGCTGCCCCACCCGCATCCCCGGGTAAAGCAAAATCGGCATGGTAGCCGTATTAGAAAGTTCCAAAGTAACGTGCCCAGAGAAACCAGGATCAATGAAACCTGCCGTGGAGTGGGTTAACAAACCCAACCGCCCCAGTGAGGATTTCCCCTCCAACCGGGCAGCAATATCGTCCCCCAACTCCACTAGCTCAAAGGTGGAGCCAAGCACGAATTCCCCAGGATGCAACACAAAAGGATCGTGCTCAACCTCCCTTGTCAGTCCGGGTTGAGCAACAGCCGGGTCAATCACGGAATAGCGGTGGTTATCAAAAAGCCGGAAAAACCTGTCCAACCGAATGTCGATACTTGCCGGTTGCACCAGCTCTCGATCCAGCGGAGAAAGTTTGATACGCCCCTGGTCTAGAGCGTTGTTAATGTCGCGATCACTTAAAAGCATGCTTCCATTCTAAGCCAACCGGCGCACCTCAAAGTGGTGACGAGGTTTAACGTACGCTTCCTGGGACTCCACAAGCAGTAGTTCCCGGGCCTGTGCGCGCCAAGTATTTTCCAACAACTCGTATATTGTTGCTGCCGTTTTCTGGAGAGCTTCGGGAGCACTCCCCGTTTCTACGTAGGTACTCGCAAACAATGCTGAAGCCACATCACCGGATCCATTCACCTTGAAAGGGAGGCGGGGGGTCTGCACAATCCAACTGCCGGAATCATCCACAGCTATCATTTCTATCGTGTCTTCCGGCCTGTCGGGACGCAACACTGACGTAACCAAAACGACGCGCGGCCCCATCTTCCGCACCTTTTCCACAGCAGCCAACGTTTCTTCTATTGTTTCCGGCTGAGTGAACGTGATGTACCCCAACTCGAACTGGTTGGGGGTCAAAATGTCCGCTTCGGGAACCACCTTGTCCCGTATCAGGTTCTGCACCTCCGGGTTAACAATGCAACCCTTATCTACACTCCCGAGCACCGGGTCGCACGAGTACAGTACCTGCGGATTCTTTTGTCTAGCGAGGGCGACCGCGTCCAAAATGGCACCACCAATTGATTCCCCACCCTGGTATCCAGACAAAACCAGCGCACAGTCATCCAAACCGCCCCTGTCTGAAATCCCGTTAACAATGTCACGCACATCGTCTCCGGTTAGCATTGGGCCACCCCACGCTCCGTAGCCCGTGTGGTTAGAAAACACTACCGTTGGCACGGGCATCACTTCGTGGCCTTGCCTCTGCAGCGGAAACATTGCTGCAGAGTTACCCACATGACCATACGAAACAAGGGACTGAATCGACATTATTCTCATGGAACAAGTGTGCACCCAAAAAACTTTAGTACCTAAAGGGTTGAGGGATTTCACATTTCCCCTGCTGCTAGGGTGGGGGCATGAAGAATGATGCTCTAGATGCGGAGCAGGTAGCCGGCCCGCACACCCCAACCAACGCGGTGCAACCAAAAGAGGACACCCCCACGGTTGGGAAGTATGTTCCCGGCTACGTCATACCAGTAATTAACGAAAGGGCAGTACGGGCCAGTGCTGGCATTCTTTTCCTGCTGGGTGTCATCGCCTGGGGCACCGCTTACGCGACAGGTTCCATTGCGCCCATGCGACCGTTCGGTTTCCTGTTCGTAATAGACATGGGTATTCGGGTTGGTTTGGGTGACAAGTGGTCCCCCAGCATGATTTTGGGGCGCCTGGCTGTCATGGGACAGAAACCTGAGTGGGTTGGCGCGTCCCAGAAAGTTTTTGCCTGGTGGTTAGGTTTCGGCATGGCAGCCACCTTTTGCGCTGTCACCGGTTACCTGAACTCACCGGTATGGGTGGCACTAACCCTGTGCGGTTTCTGTTTGGGGCTACTCTTCTTAGAAACAGCGTTCGGCATCTGCCTGGGTTGCCACCTGCAGCGAATTTTCAGCAAAACTGACCCAATGTACTGCCCCGGCGGTGTTTGCGACACTCCCTAACAGCCCCGAACCACCAAACAAATAAACTAGAGCAGAAAACCGGACCTATTGGAGCGGGTGACGGGAATCGAACCCGCGCTGTCTGCTTGGGAAGCAGAAGTTCTACCATTGAACTACACCCGCGCGCCCAGTGGGCCTCCCCAGTCTAACAAATACTTTTCCCAGATAACCAATCAGCGACAACCAGTTACAGCACGCCACACACGTTTACAGTACATTGACACGTTTACAGTACATTGAGAGGTATGTTGCCCCGCCGTCCCGTAGTTGCCGCCGCCATCTTCAAAGACCTGCACACCACAACGAATGCTCCCCCACGTTTACTGGCAGCCGCACGCTCCTACCCACCCAACCTGGCCGGCCTGTTCGAACTGCCCGGCGGAAAAGTTGAAACCGCAGAAAACCCCAAAGACGCCCTCGAAAGAGAAATCGAAGAAGAACTGGGCATAAGAATCACCATCACAGGGAACCTGCCGGGAACGTGTTTCCCCCAACAGCCTGACTCACCACAGCTTGACTCACCAAACTTCGGTGCCTGGCCAATTCTAGAAAACCGCTGCATGTGGGTCTGGTTGGCTGAGTTAGCACCCAACCAGGCCGCGCCAACACCGGGAAACTCGCACCTAGAGTTCGTGTGGGCTGAAGCGGAAGAAGCACTGCAACTGCCCTGGATACCCTCAAATCAACCAATAGTGGCAAAACTAGTAGAAAGTGTTATGCGTCGCTAAAGGTTCACCGTCAGCTAATTACGTTGGCATGAACGCTCCCAGCGTCGTAGGCTTCTTGTAGCAGTGGGATGTCCCAAGCATGACGTCTCTCTGAACCAGAAGGTTTACCAACTACAAGGAGCGTCATGAGCACCGTAGATCTAACAATCGAAGATTTTGAGAAGACAATCGAAGACAATCCCATCGTCCTAGTGGACTTCTGGGCCGAGTGGTGTGGCCCCTGTAAATCTTTCGCACCCGTTTACGAAGCGGCATCGGAAGAGAACAGCGACATCATTTTCGCTAAAGTTGACACCGAAGACCAGCAGCAGCTGGCTGGGATGGCACAAATCACTTCCATCCCCACACTGATGGCGTTCCGCGACGGAATTGCTATCTTCCGCCAGGCTGGCGCTCTACCTGCCCCCGTTCTTGATGATCTGATCAAACAGATCCGGGACGTGGACATGGATGATGTCCGCCGCCAGATTGAAGAAGCGGAAAAGTCAGACGAGTAGATTCGACGCAGTATCAAAGTTTTCCTGAAGCAGTCGGCCCCCAGGGGTCGGCTGCTTCAGCTTTAACGTTAGCCCCGCAGGAAAGTGGCTATCTAGTCACACGGACCGGCGTCCCTCCAAAGCACGTCCCAACGTTATTTCGTCTGCGTATTCCAAGTCGCCTCCCATTGGTAAACCAGAAGCCAACCGAGTAACACTGACCCCCATGGGGGTCACGCTTCGAGCAATGTAAGAGGCCGTAGCTTCACCCTCCACCGTGGGGTTAGTAGCCAAAATTACTTCCTGCACAGACCCGTCAGCCAAACGTGTGAAAAGTTCCCTTATCCGTAGCTGCTCCGCTCCCACACCACTCAGCGGATCTATCACCCCACCAAGCACGTGGTATTTCCCCCTATAAACACGGGTTTTTTCTATGGCCCCAATGTCTTTGGCTTCTTCCACCACACAAATGACTGTGTCTTCCCTGCGGCTATCAGAGCAAATTCCACACTGCTCCGTCTCCGTGATGTTCCCGCACACCTCACAAAAGTGGACGTTCTGCTTGACTGCCGCCAAAGCTTGAATCAGCAAATCAACCTGCTCTTGCTCAGCTTCCAACAGGTAGAAAGCCAAGCGTTGAGCACTTTTAGCCCCAATTCCTGGTAAGGAACCAAGCTGTTCAATCAGGTCCTGCAACGAGGAAACATAGTTACTCATTCTTCTTCCCCAAGGATCCTTTCCTCAATGATCTGACCGCCCAGCACGTCTAGAACCACATCCACAGCGGGCCTACCTCGCCAGGGAACCGTAGACACGGGTTCGGTAGCGGCCACCGCTTCTTGCTCGGCTTCTTCCACCGGGACATCCTCAACCGGCGCCTCGCCCTCAGGCACCTGCCCCGCAGAGTTAGCCCCTGAAGGGTTCTCGGCTGCAGGGTCCTCGGCTGCAGGGTTCTCGGCTGCGACCTCATCCCCCGATATGTCTGGTCCCGAAACCTCTTCCCCCGAGATCTCTGCCGCTGGGACCTCTGCCGCTGGGACGGCCCCCTCTACTGGGCGTTCATCCGCTGTTGTTCGCTCTGGTGCTACGTCCTGACTATCAGCCACCACAATACGGGCACCAACCGCCCTCCCAAAGATCTGCGTCAGTCCCGCCGCCAGATGCGTGTCCCCACGCAAATCAAGGAGCTGGTTCACTGCCTGCTCTGACGCTAAACCAAACACCACATCCCCACCGTCGGGGTAAACACTCTTTGTGGATCCCTGCAGGACAGGGCCAAAAAGGGAACTGTATTGGCCAACATATTCGCGGAGCTTCGCCCATACTTCACGTACCTGTTCCGTGGATGGCGCCCCCATTGAAGGCTCCCCCACCGGCGGCGCACCGCTTTGGGGTGCCCGCTGAGAAACAACGTTTTCCTGCGGTGGTGCCTCACCCGCTTCAGACATTTCCGGTACGACCTCGGCTGGGGTTGGTGCCGGTGCTGACTGCACCTCCACCTGGGCGCGCGGCACCTCCACCTGGGCGCGCGGCACTTCCACCGGCGTAGTTAGGGAACCCGTTCCCTCAGAGTTCTCAACCAGAAGACGCGCCAACATCAGTTCCAACTGCAGCCCAGGAGAAGTCGTGTCCCCCATGGACCGCAACGTTTCTTCGATCAGCACTGCCGCCGCTGATAGTTTCTGTGCCCCCCACAGCTCCGCCTGCGTTTTCATAACTTCCAACTGGTCCTGCGGAACATCCGGCAAGATGTCCGCCACCTGGTCCTGGGCGTACACACAGATAAGCAAGTCCCGGAACCGTTGCAGCAAGTCCTCCACGAAACGGCGCGGTTCACTACCAACATCCATCACCTGGTTGATGACAGCAAAGGCCGCCGCACCATCCTGTTGCCCAATGGCATCCACCACCTGCTCCAATAGCGCCGCATCCGTGTAGCCCAACAGATTCACAGCATCAGCCGTTGTGACCACCTTGTCCACCCCAGCCATGAGCTGGTCCAACACGGACAGTGAGTCCCTCACAGAGCCTCCCCCAGCCCGCACGACCAGAGGGTACACACCGTCTTCCACTTCTATTCCCTCTTGGGCAACAATCCCCTTCAGAAAGGGAACCATTACCGCTGGTGGCACCAAACGGAAAGGATAGTGGTGGGTGCGCGAGCGGATCGTGTTAAGCACTTTGTCTGGTTCAGTTGTAGCGAAAATAAACTTCACATGCTCCGGTGGCTCTTCCACCACCTTCAGGAGAGCATTGAAACCGTGGGCCGTAACCATGTGCGCCTCATCCAGAATGAAAATCCTGTACCGGTCGCGGGCCGGCGCGAAGGTAGCTCGCTCCCGCAGAGCTCGAGCGTCCTCCACCGAGGAGTGAGAAGCAGCGTCAATCTCGATCACATCCAGGGAGCCGTCACCGTCGATCGCTAAATCTTTGCAGGAGTCACAGACCCCACAGGGCGTTGAAGTGGGCCCTTCAGCACAGTTCAACGACCGCGCAAGGATTCGGGCTGAAGTTGTTTTGCCGCAGCCTCGGGGCCCCGAAAAAAGGTAAGCATGCGCGGTGCGAGAAGCGTCCAGCGCGTTTTCTAGGGCATCAACAACATGGTCTTGCCCAATCACATCCTGGAAAACTTCGGGCCGATAACGACGATAAAGAGCTGTACTCACACTTTGACCTTAGACGCTTTCTTACTGGCTAGCATCCGAACATGTGGATACTAATGATCCCCCGCGCACCCAACAGAGCTACCTTATCCTTGCTGCCTTCCGGCCCTGGGGAGGTTCGGGTGATGTCGTCGCACGGGGGACCGGCCTCAGTTTACATGGTGACCCCCCTGTTAGGAAAGCTGGACGGAACTCAGCCTCGCCCCCACTCATCCATCCAACCGCACCTCCCCAGGGCCGGACAGCCGCCAAGTGGCCCATTGGAGGTAGATCGGAGAAGACATGCGCGGAATGTAACTCACGGCACGGGCAAATTTGCGGAATGGTTATGTCGCTCTCACGAGTTTAATCTTTTCCCTACCTATGGGTAAGATGAAGCTGCCTACCCATCGGGTAGCCCGGAGGATTCGCATAGTGGCCTAGTGCGCACGCTTGGAAAGCGTGTTGGGTG
>CAYFPY010000014.1:10255-33194 GCA_964345125.1 uncultured Actinomyces sp. | reverse complement strand
TCAATTCTCATTCCGTTTCCTGCAAAAAAGTCTTCTCGCTGAGAAAGAGAAATAATGAATCCTCGCCGGTGGTTACGCATACTAGTTCCCGCATTCCTGATCCTGATTTGGTTCGCAGGGGCCGCCATTGGGGGGCCGTACTTCGGTCGGGTTGGCGAGGTATCTTCCAATGAACAGGCGAACTACCTGCCGGGATCCTCTGACGCTGCCAAGGTGCAAAAGACCCTTGCAGATTTCCGCACTTCCGAAGATATTCCAGCCATTGTGCTGTTCACATCCCAAGAGCCCCTGACTGATCCACAAATCGCAGCCATAAACGCGCAGGTCGCAGACCTACCGTCTATAGAAGGTGTCAGCGGACAACTGTCTCCCGCCATTCCTTCCGAGGACGACCTCGCGATGCAGGTCTTCGTTCCCATCGAATCAGACGCCGACATCAGCGACGTCGTAAGGGAAATGAGCGAAACCCTCCAAGAAGGCGCTCCCGCCGGAGTAGAGGTCTACATAACCGGGCCCGGGGGCTTCGCTGCCGACCTGACAGACGCATTCGCCGGCGTCGATGGCCTACTGCTAGGGGTAGCGCTGATCGCGGTGTTCATCATTTTGATCGTGGTATACCGGTCCCTATTGCTGCCGCTGCTGGTGCTAGCCACCAGCCTGTTCGCCCTGACGGTGGCACTACTGACCGTGTGGTGGCTTGCTAAGGCCGGGGTTCTACTTCTCAGCGGTCAAACGCAAGGAATCCTCTTCATCTTGGTAATCGGTGCGGCAACAGACTATTCGCTTCTCTACGTATCCCGGTACCGTGAGGCGCTTCGAGCCAACCGCGGAAACTGGGAGGCCACCCATGTGGCGCTCCGAGGCTCTTTCGAACCGATCATCGCTTCGGGAAGCACAGTGATTGCGGGATTGTTGTGTTTGCTGCTCAGCGATTTGAAGTCGAACAGCACACTCGGCCCTGTCGCCGCCATCGGCATCGTATTCGCGATGCTATCTGCACTGACTCTTCTTCCCGCAATGCTGTATCTGCTGGGGCGCTCCGCGTTTTGGCCGCGACGACCGAAGTACGAACCGGAGGTCGTTGCCGAAGAAGAAGGCGTGCATACAACCGGTTCACTAGCCTGGCTTGGAGGCCATATCAAGCGGCGGAGCCGACCGATCTGGCTGATCACCACGGCGGCCCTTGGCATCGGAGTCATCGCCGCGCTTGGGTTCAGTGCAACCGGGGTCCCGCAATCCGAGTTGGTGGTTGGTGCATCGCAGGCTCGCGAAGGGCAGGCCCTGTTGGCCGACCACTTCCCGGGCGGCTCAGGGAGCCCCGCTTATGTCGTTGTTGACGAGGACGAACTGCAAAACGCCACCGACATCATGTTGAGCAACCCCGGAGTCGACAGTGTGAGTGTCATTGCCGAAGACTCCCCAAGTGCGACTGCCCCAGTTTCTGTTGAGGGTATTCAGGCGTTTGGCCCACCGGGCACCCCCGCCCCAAACCCAACCGTCGTCGACGGTCAAGTGGTGCTGCAAGCCACTCTCAAAGATGCCCCCGACTCAGAGGCTGCCTCCGACACTGTCAAAGAATTGCGTACCGAGCTGGAAACCGCCCTTCCGGGGACGATCGTTGGCGGCGTCACGGCCACCGCAATAGACACTAACGACGCTTCCATCCACGACCGCAACATCATTATCCCGATCATCCTGATCGTCATCTTCCTTATCTTGGCTCTGCTCCTGCGTTCTTTGCTGGCGCCGTTCCTGCTCATTGCAACAACGGTCTTATCGTTTGGAACCGCCCTTGGGGTTGCGGCAATCGTCTTCAATCACGTTCTGAAGTTCCCCGGCGCGGACCCTGCGGTCCCCTTATACAGCTTCGTATTCTTAGTTGCCCTAGGAATCGACTACAACATCTTCTTGATGACCCGTGTCCGGGAAGAATCAAAACAGTACGGCACGCGACGCGGAATCTTGCGTGGTCTGACCATCACCGCCGGGGTAATCACTTCGGCAGGCCTAGTCCTGGCCGCCACATTCGCCGCGTTGGCAGTCATCCCAATCTTGTTCTTGGTTCAGATCGCCTTCATTGTTTCCTTCGGGGTTCTGCTCGACACGTTTATTGTCCGCTCCCTCTTGGTCCCCGCATTGACGTACGACATTGGCCCCGCAATCTGGTGGCCGTCACGGCTGGCGAAACAAGACGTTGTCACCGAGGCACCAAGAGAAGAAGCAGAGGTATGACCAGCAAACCGGCGGTCGCGTTGGTTTGGTTTCGCGACGACCTGCGGGTTTCTGATAACCCTGCGTTGAGCGCCGCGCTGAATGACAACGTCCCGGTAGTCGCACTGTATGTACACGATGAGGAATCAGCCGGAATACGACCCCTCGGGGGCGCCGCGAAGTGGTGGCTCCACTACAGCCTGACTGCGCTGTCTGCTTCGCTCAGACAGTTGAATGTTCCGCTCCTCATCCGCCGCGGTAGCGCGGAAACTCAAGTCAGGACCGTCGCCGCTAATCTCGGTGCAACACATGTCACTTGGAATAGGCGCTATGGCAGCGCAGAGCGGGCCCTTGATTCCAAGATCAGGACAGACCTCATACAGAATGGGATCGAGGTTGAGAGCTTCTCCGCCGCGTTACTGTTCGAGCCGTGGACGATCTGCACGTCAAGTGGCAAGGCGTATTCGGTTTTTGCGCCGTTTTGGCGACGATGCTTATCTGGGCCACCTCCTCGAGAACCGCTCCGGCCTCCAGCCCCCTCACTCCTCACTGCAGAACTTTGCGGGATCGCCAGCTTGGAGGTCGATGAGCTAGGCCTGCTATCTAAGGAACGTGACTGGGCGGAAGGATTGCGAGCGACCTGGGAGCCCGGGGAAGCTGCAGCCCATGAAAGCCTGCAAGACTTCGTAAGTAACTCTTTAGAAAGCTACACACAGAATCGCGAAATTCCCGCGTTGCCCGGAACATCCCAACTGTCGCCGCGCCTGCGATGGGGTGAACTCAGCCCTCACCAAATCTGGCACACTGTGGTGCAAAGCCAAGGGGCTCACGGCACCCTTTCAGAAGACGCCGCTGGGTTTCTCCGCCAACTTGGTTGGCGCGAGTTCGCCTGGCACACCCTGTACCACTTCCCGGATCTAGCAACCCGCAACTGGCGACCAAACTTCGATGAGTTCCCGTGGCCAAGACTTCAACCGGAACTACTAGCGGCCTGGCAGCAAGGCCGCACCGGGTTTGCATTGGTCGATGCTGGGATGCGGCAACTGTGGCGGACTGGGTGGATGCACAACCGGGTTCGGATGGTGACCGCATCCTTCCTCTGCAAGAACCTACTCATCGACTGGCGCGAGGGCGAGGCCTGGTTCTGGGACACCCTGGTCGATGCCGATCTCGCGGTGAACCCGTTCAACTGGCAATGGACCGCCGGATCAGGCGCGGACGCAGCCCCCTATTTCCGCATCTTCAACCCGGACTTGCAGGCCAAGAAATACGATCCGGACGCTCTGTACATCCGAGCGAATATCGGCGATTGGGGAGCGAGGCACTACCCACAGCCGATCGTCGATCTCCAAACCTCGCGGACGGAAGCACTGCTGGCCTACGACTCCGTCCGCATTCAGCGCGCACATGGCAGCTGACGTACACGTTCGACGTGGTCACGCGGCCGAACGCTTCGGACGTTTGGGCAGGACACGGGTGCGGCCCC
This sequence comes from uncultured Actinomyces sp., assembly GCA_964345125.1. Taxonomy (GTDB): domain Bacteria; phylum Actinomycetota; class Actinomycetes; order Actinomycetales; family Actinomycetaceae; genus Scrofimicrobium. The sequence goes on along the minus strand of CAYFPY010000014.1, from coordinate 29,497 downwards.
CGTAGTTGATCACTTCGATCGGAGTGGCATAAACCTTTGAAAGTAAGACGGAAGTGCAGACTTCTTCTGGTGAAACGGCAGTAAGGTGCGTTAGTGGCAGAAGGTGGGGCTCTCTACCTGGTCGGTGAATCAGCCAAGACCTTGGCTCTGTTTAGCACTTCAACAAGCATGGTCTGTGTTAAACGTCCGGTAAAAGTGTTGTGCTTGCCATCCGAAACCCCCCAGAACAATGACAACCCTGAGGGTGTCAGAAAGAAGCTCTAGTTCCCGCTCCAACCAGGGGGCGCATGTGTCTCTTTCTACGGTTGAAGGACGGTTTTTCGGGGGAGCACAATGGACGGGGGAGGTAACGGTTAGCACCATGTGCTGCAGGCGCTAAACCCAGGATAAAAACCGACGCGTCATCGGGCCCGAAGCCGGGAACGGCACGGCCCCAGTAGTCCCACTTTAAGAATGCAGGTCGTTTCGCTTCGGCAGTTTCCTCACGCCACCGGACAAGCCTTGGGCAAGCAAAACAATCCTCGAGAACCCGGTCTAGGTCACGGATGCTATGCACTTGGCCGGCTACGAGATCCGGCCTGTGAATCTGCCTGGGCACCAAAGGACCTCCATTGTTTATTCAGGTGGTCGCGGGACTAACAAGTAGCCGCCACTTCTTTTACTAAACGCTATTCCTTCATCAGTGAAAGTTCCAGTGCGCGCTTACCTTATCTCTGTCGGAGACCGTAGATAGGCTAGGAGCATGAGCCAAGGAACTTTAACTGTCCTCGTCCTAGTACTTCTCCTTCTGCTGGTGGTGATCGTCGGGGTAGCCCTGACTGTGTTGTTTCGCAGAGCAGCATCCGGTAGTGACGGGGGAGCGTGGACACCTTTGACAGTCAGCAGTCTCAACGAATATGAACAGAAACTCAACGGTGTGTCCCAGTCGCTAAGCAGTTTAAGAGAACACCTAGAAGCATCCCATCAGCATCAAGCGGAAACGGTCGCCAACATGCATGACACCATTGATAGGCGACTGCTGGGGGTGGCAGCCCAAAGCGGGCAAGATTCAAAAAACATGCAGCTACTGCTAGGGCAAAGAATTGAACAACTAGAAGAGAAGATGGCGGCACTTGCAACCACCCAACAAGCCGGGATAGAGAAATTGAGTCAAACAAATGCAGCGGAACTTGAACGCATCCGGCACAGCGTAGATGAACAGCTCCAGTCGACGCTACAGAAAAGTCTGGGAGATTCCTTCAAACAGGTATCGGGCAGACTTGAACAGGTACAAAGAGGGCTGGGAGAAATGCAAAGCCTGGCAACGGACGTGGGCGGCCTTAAAAGGGTACTGAGTAACGTTAAAAACCGGGGAACTTGGGGTGAGCTGCAACTCGAAACCCAGTTGGAGGACCTGCTTGCTCCTAACCAGTACCAGAAGGATGTGGTGGTAGATCCTGTTCGTTCAGAAAGGGTGGAGTTCGCGGTAGTTTTACCAGGGAAGGGCATCAGTTCCGTACTGCTTCCCATAGATTCCAAATTTCCACAGCAACCCTACGAAAATCTGTTGCAAGCAGAGGATGAGGGGGATCAGGACGCAGTGAAGGCAGCTGCTAAAGAGCTTGCTAACGCCGTGAAAGTTCAGGCTAAGACCATCCAGCAAAAGTACATCCGGCCACCACACTCCACAGACTTCGCGATAATGTACCTTCCCACAGAGAGCCTGTTCGCTGAGGTTGTTCGGCTTCCTGGATTGGCAAGTTCAATCCAGAGTGACCACAAGGTTCTGATTACAGGCCCCACAACGCTCATGTCCTTGCTCAACAGCCTACAAATGGGTTTCAAGACCCTCGCCATAGAGCAGCGTACATCAGAAGTGTGGGATGTCCTGGCGGCGGCAAAGGCAGAACTAACCAAATACGGACAAGTTTGGCATAGACTCGCCAAACAGTTACAGACAGCACAGAATACGGTGGAGGAAGCGGGGCGCCGGACCAGAGCAGTCGAGAAGCAGCTACGTGATGTTGAGTCCTGGTCTGCTCATGATGGAGTTGCGGCCCCAAACCAAGCGGAGAAAGACGTAAACAGCTCCTCAGAAGACGGTCACGAATGAATACAACAAGTCAGCCAGCTTCGGGGTTAGACCGACATCCTTGGTGAGGTCTTCCCTTGCAGCCACAGCTTTATCTGGGTAGTCCGTAATGATGCCGTCCACTCCGCGAACGATCCGATCTTTTATGTTGTGCGGGTCGTCGACCGTCCAGACGTAGAAACCCTTGCCGGCGTCGGTCACCCTGGCGTGGAATTTGTCGCTTGCAGTCCATTCTTCCACTCCCAGGAGATCTGCAGCGTTGTCGGGCACACCAAAACCTGCAACGGGCATGAGATAGCCAACGGTTGCATCTGGACGCAAGTATTTCAGAGTGTTCACTGAATCTTCATCCAACGAGTGGAAAAGGTTGCCTTCATACAGATCGTGTTCGTCGAGGAAATCAAGCAGCTCCTGCACGTGGTTAGGACCTTCTGCGCCAGAAAGCTTAATCTCGATCAGAAGGGGCATGCCTAGCTCTTTAGCGCGTTTCCCGTAATCAAGCAGGGATGGAATGGTCGCCACATTGCCGTCAGAGTCGTGAATTTCAGTATCCGTAGCTTCGGCCAAGGTCAGGTCTTTAATATCGACATCCTTGCCAGCCAAACGTTTCAGGTTGGGGTCGTGAATAACAACGTACTCCTTGTCTTTCGTTTGCATAACATCTATTTCCACCAGATCTGGGTTCATTGTTACGGCAAGCTCAAGCGCTTCAATTGAATTTTCGACTTCCCCAAGCGCTCCTCGGTGGCCAAGAATCAATGTTGCAGGATGGTCCTGTAAGGAACTCATTACTGGCAACATAGTTGTGCCTGTCACGACGATCACCAGCAAAGTTGTTGCACTAACAAAGGCGCGCGATCCTTTGGTATGGCCGGCGTCCGCCGCAAACGAATCGCCCTCCTCGGCAGCTTTCGTCGATAGTGTGGGCTCCCATATGCCCTCCGCTTGTAAAAAGGCGAGCATAATGCCCGCCATTAAGCCGACGACAAGGGAGAGCACTATCATGACTAGCGCCTGGCCAACACCGAAGGAATAAGCCGCGACGGGTGCCGCAATCTGGGGCAACCAAGTGTCTGCCAACCAGGTTGGCAGTAGCAGCACATTCATGAGGATCCATAGCAGGCCCGTAGCCAACCCAAGGAGAACTACAACTGCTGCTACGAACCAAATGGTGCGCCAACTGCGAGTAACCTGCCAGCTTCCTTTCAAAGCAGCCCATCCGCTTCGATTGGAAGTGACAAACAACGGTAGTGAGAACGCTAGTCGGACATTCAGATAAAGAACTGCGAGTGAAAGCACTATGAGGAGGACGTTCATGGCAGGAACCTTCTCAAGTTCGCCGGTAATAAAGCGAGGAATGGCTATACCCCGGGTCAGCTGAGAGACGAAACCGAAACCTGACAGTGGTACGATAATGAACAGGTACAGGCCGAAAACTGCCGAGCTGGGTTTCAACACACCTTTGGAAGTGCGCCAGTTCTCCCGCAGAAACTGAGCCAATGTCACGTGGGGGTTCCCCAGGAGGATGAAGGTAGCCGCCAACTGGTTGACGAGGATCCACAGTGCCAATAGGGCCAGAACCGCTATCAGCAGTAGGCTGAGTGGCCATCCAGGGCCTACAGTCACATCTCCTACGTTGACGCCGTTCATACCGGAAGCGCGTAGGGCCTCTTTGAAAAGCCAGTGAATCAAGGGAAGCGCTACGAGCGCTATTAGTATTTGGGCAGCTAACCCTAACGCTATTCGTCGGGCACCAGCAGCGCGCGCAATGCTTTGGCCGTTTTTGAGGAGCGACAACAGCCCTGCGCCTGGTCCACTTTTCATCATGGCTCCATTTTGCCACAAGCCTTATCGAACGAAATAGCCAAGGGCGGAGGTGGGGATTTAGGGCTAGGACAATCGTGAAATTAGATGGGAAATGGACAGTGTTGTCGAACAAACAAGCCAAGCGGTAATCTGCCGGCATGACCATTAATAATGAAGAAAACCCATCCGCCCAGGTTCCCGTTGGTGTTGATAGCTTGCACCCCACGCATTGGTACAACATTGCGGCAGACTTGCAGGAACCGATTCCAAGCCACCTTAACCCCGAGACGGGTGAGCCAGTGGCGGAAGAGGAACTGGCGCGACTGTTTGCAACGGAGCTTGCCAAACAGGAGCTTTCAACGGAACGTTTCATTGAGATACCGAAGGCGGTTCGCGAAGCTTACTCTATCTGGAGGACCACGCCTCTACTAAGAGCACACCGGTTGGAAAAGAAACTAGGTACCAAATCTCGCATTTATCTTAAATACGAGGGCGTTTCGCCAGTAGGTTCTCATAAGCCCAACTCCGCGCTTCCACAGGCTTACTACAACAAGCTCGATGGGATCACCAAACTCACAACGGAAACGGGCGCAGGTCAATGGGGGGCTTCGCTCGCTTTGGGGGGCGCTATGTTTGGACTGGATGTGGAGATCTTCCAGGTCCGCTCCTCTTATGATTCGAAGCCCTATCGACGCTACCAAATGGAACTTTACGGGGGGACCTGCCACTCAAGTCCTTCTGAACGAACAGAGGTCGGCAGGCAGATACTTGCTGAGGACCCCGAAACCACGGGATCTCTAGGTATGGCTGTTTCTGAAGCAGTTGAAGTCGCAATGGAGGAACCTAATACCCGGTACGCTTTGGGTTCGGTTTTGAACCATGTGGTGCTGCATCAAACTGTTATCGGACAGGAGGCGATCGCCCAGCTTAGGGATGCGGGTGAAGAAGGGGCCGATGTGATTTTTGGGGCGGCCGGGGGTGGTTCGAATCTAGCCGGTCTAGCTTTTCCGTTCCTCCGCCATGTTCTTGCCGGGGAGATGAATACCCGCGTGGTGGCCGCCGAGCCAGCTGCCTGCCCGTCCATCACTCGAGGCGAATACCGGTATGACTTCGGTGACTTTACGGGAATGACCCCTAAACTTAAGATGTTTACCCTGGGGCAGGATTTCGTTCCCGATGCAATCCATGCTGGCGGCTTGCGATACCACGGGATGGCTCCTGCGTTATCGCACGCCGTGAACCTTGGCCTCGTGGAGGGCGTGGCAGTTGATCAGGATGATGTTTTCAATGCTGGTATCCTAACCGCCCGAACCGAAGGTATTGTTCCTGCACCTGAGTCGAACCATGCCCTCTCCGCGGCTTTTGCCTATCTGAGTGGGGAAGGTAAGGATCGGGAAGAGGTCGTGGTCATCGGGGTATCGGGCACAGGAGTTTTGGACCTGCCTTCGTACGAAGCTTTTCTAGAGCAGTAAAGCTTGATTAAAGAAAACAGATTTTACCGTTGAGGTGAATGACGCTTGGGGAAAGTTAGGTTGGCGGTAAGCGCGCTGCTGCAGGACACGCAAGGGCGCCTTCTGCTCATAAAACGTTGCAATTCGCCGCAACAGGGTAAATGGGCCCCTCCGGGTGGGTCAGTGGAGCCTGGCGAAGGACTGGTCGAGGCCGCTGAACGCGAAGTGCTGGAGGAGACGGGTTTGGTGGTGAAGGTTACCTCAGAAGCCGTGGTGCTGCGCCGTCCAGACGGTGAGGGCAACTCATTCGAGATTCACAGTTTCTGGGCTGAGGTCGTGCATCCGGCCTCTGATGCATCATCTGCCGTGGCTGCGGATGATGCGTGCGACCTCCTGTGGGCGACTCCTGACGACATTCGGACCCTGCCGCTGGTGGATGGATTGGGCCAGACCCTGGCGGACCTGCACATACTCTAGGGTTGGCGGGTCGACGTCGTGGCTGGGCGCGCCCAGCACGAAAGCAGCCAAGCAGTGGTTTCTTCGATTATCCTACTGTTGGCTGCTTCCGGTACTTCCTTGGTTGGGCAGTGAACTAGCCATTTTGCTACGGTTTTAGCGCCAGTAATTATTTGCCTGGGCTACTGTTTGAAAGTTGGTGGCCACAACCTGGGAGACCAGAACTAGACTGTCTGCGTTTTCGGCGTATGTAGGTTGTAGGCGAGCGCGCACTTCCGCACTGGGTTGCGTAAACTTCACGGCCAGGCGCGAAAGCTTGATTGCTAGTTGGTAGCCTTCTTCAGGTGTTTCCGTAATGAGTGATGGCAGGTAGGGTTCTGACATTTTTCTCTTCTTTTCCGATTTACTGGTACTAGCTAATCTACTCCTTGTGGGCCGAGAAACTAGGGTGCTAAGCGTTCGATCTGCGGACTCTTCAGCAGGAAGCGTGCTTACCATCTAATATCGCGAGGGTCAGGTAAAAAATCTAGCGCTAACTATAAAGGGGGAAATAATGAGGAAAGTTAAGGCACTTGCCGGAGTCGGGTTGGCTGCTGCGCTGACCTTGAGCGCCTGTGGGGGTGCAGGGGAAGCGGAACAGTCCTCTTCAGTAGAGGACGGAGCAGGTGAAGGAACAGAGCAGGCTTACGTGATAGGTATCAGCCAGCTGGTGGATCACCCTTCTTTGACGGAGGCAGCCAACGGGTTCAAGGATGCCCTTGAGGAAGCCTCTGAGAAAGATGGTGATTTCACTGTTACTTTTGATGAGCAGAATGCGAATGGTGACCAGTCGGTGGCAGCCAATATTGCCGGTTCTTTTGAGTCCGGTGACTATGATCTTGTCCTTGCTATAGCGACTCCAACCGCGCAGGCAGCCGCACAGGCCATTGGGAGTAAGCCAGTTTTGTTTACTGCCGTGACCGATCCCGTTGACGCCGGCCTGGTTGACAACCTGGATGCTCCCGGGAAGAACATCTCGGGAACGTCCGACGCTAATCCGGTGGACGAACAGATGGAACTTATAACCCAGATAGTCCCAGACGTAAAAACCGTGGGGGTAGTTTACTCGGCTGGTGAAGCGAACTCCTTGGTGCAGGTTGAGTGGGCGAAAGAAGCTGCACAGGATCTGGGTCTGGAACTTAAAGAATCAACAGCCGTGACAAGTACGGAAGTAATGCAGGCAACGGAGTCTTTGGGTGATGTGGACGCTATCTACGTTCCGACGGATAACGTAGTCGTTTCGGCGTTGGAGTCGGTAATCTCTGTTGGGGAAGAAAAACAGATCCCAGTATTCGGCGCCGAGGGTGACTCTGTTGAGCGGGGAGCAGTCGCTACATACGGTTTGGACTACTACGATTTGGGTTATCAAACGGGCCTCATGGCCGTGCAGATCCTCCAAGAGGGTGCGGACCCGGGGACCATGGAAGTGGAAACGCTGGAAGTTCCCAGTCTTTATCTAAATCCCGAGGCTGCGGAACGGATGGGGATCACCATCCCTCAAGAGTTGCTTGATGAACCCGACGCAATCATAGTGGGAGAAACGTCTAACTAATGATTACAGCCGTAGAACTGGGACTGATCTATTCGATCATGGCCCTGGGAGTGTACCTAACGTTCCGGGTGCTTGAATTCCCAGACCTTACGGTTGATGGAAGTTTCACGACCGGTGCCGCTTTGGCGGCAGTCGCAATCTTGAACGGCATTCCCCCAGCAACTGCGCTTCTTATCGCTTTTGTTGGGGGACTGGTCGCGGGCCTGGTGACGGGTTTGCTGAACACCAAAGGAAACATTGACGGCTTACTGGCTGGAATACTGACGCAGATAGGTTTGTATTCGATTAACCTCCGCATAATGGGTACCTCCAACCTAGGGTTGTTGCGAAATGATACCTTGTTTACCCCTCTCCGCCAAAGCGGATATCTGGGCAGCCCACTGGGTGCACTCATCATGTTTCCTTTCGCCCTGCTGGTGCTCGGATTAGTAATCTGGTTCCTGCACACAGATTTGGGCCTGGCGATGAGGGCCACGGGGGATAGTCCCGAAATGATTCGGTCGTTTGGGGTCTCCACCGATGGTATGAAGATCCTCGGCCTCGCTCTCTCGAATGGAATGGTAGCCGTATCTGGTGCTCTCATTGCCCAATACCAAGGGTTTGCGGACATAGGCATGGGAATTGGCATCATTGTCGCGGGGTTAGCGTCGGTCATCATCGGACAGGCAGTCTTGGGGCGGCTAAGCATACTCCGAGCAGCGACAGCATCGGTCCTAGGCGCTGTACTTTACAGAGTGGTTATTCAACTGGCACTCGAACAGGGACTGAATCCGAACGACATGAAACTTGTTTCAGCCCTGCTAGTGATCGCTGCACTGCTACTACCCCAGCTGAGGGCCTTCTCGAAGAAACGTCGTGGTAACGGTTCTAAGAGGTCAGTGGAGAGCCGAACTAGGAAAAAACTAGTGCTCGAAAACGCGGCTATTGAAGGAGACCAATAGGATGCTGCGCCTTGAGGATGTATCCAAGACATTTTTTCCCGGAACTGTAAATGAGCGGAAAGCGCTGGTGGACATAAACTTGCGTCTGGAACGCAGCGAGTTTGTGACGGTGATCGGCTCTAACGGCGCCGGTAAATCTACGTTGCTGAACACTGTTGCGGGTTCCATTCGTCCGGATGAAGGCACAGTGTCGATCGCAGGTACGGATGTAACAAGGTTGAAGGACTATCAGAGAGCAAAGTATGTGGGCAGAGTATTCCAGGACCCCTCAGCTGGGACTGCGCCTCATATGAGTATTGAAGAAAACTTGGCGATGGCTGAGCAAAGAGGGCGACGCCGCGGCCTCGGGCCCGGGGTCACTAAACAAAAGAAGATCCGTTTCCGTGAAGAGCTAGAAGTGTTGCAGCAGGGGCTCGAGTCCAGGCTCAACGACTGGGTGGGACTGTTGTCTGGGGGCCAGCGGCAGTCACTGTCTCTTCTGATGGCAAGTTTCACTAATCCAGATGTTCTCCTGCTCGATGAACACACGGCCGCCCTCGACCCACAGAGGGCAGCATTGGTCACAGACCTCACCACTAGGCTTGTCGAAACCCACCAGCTCACTACGCTAATGGTCACGCACAACATGGAACAGGCGCTGCGTCTAGGAACGCGTTTGATCATGATGCATGCGGGACAAATAATTTTAGACGTGTCTGGTGAGCAGAAGCAGTCTATGCAAGTACCAGATCTGCTAGAGCAGTTTGAACAGGTTAAAGGTGCCGAAATCTCTGACCGTACGCTGCTGAATTAAGCGTTACTCAGGTCGGTTCTGTGCGTTAGTCAGACGCGTTGGAACCTTTAGCGGCTTGCAAGTTCTTGTAATGCCGGTTTCGGGGCACCAGAATCAGCGATGACACTAAAATTGCCAGCATAGAAGCGACGAGAATGCCAACCTTTGCATACGAATGGTCGGGAGAGCCAAGCTCAAAGGATAGTGCAGCCACCAGCAGGGATACCGTGAATCCTACTCCGGCAAGGGCTGCTACCCCGATTAAGTCAATCCACTTCACGTCCTCGTTTAGACTCACGTTTGGGAATCTAGTCAGAACCCAGGTGGTGAGCGTGATCCCAATTGGCTTGCCTACCACAAGAGCAGCGATGATCGCGATCGTTACAGGCTCTGCCAGTGAACCAACGAACCCTTGCAATCCGCCCACATTTACACCAGCAGAAAAGAATGCAAATACAGGAACTGCGAAACCCGTGGAAAGGGGGCCAAAACGGTGCTCGAAGGAGTCCACCAGGCTGTCACCATCGCTTGCGCCACGTTTAGCAGCCTTCACTGGGACCGTGAAGGCGAGGATGACGCCAGCTATGGTTGCATGGATTCCGGAGGCGTGCATGAAGCCCCACGCAACGAATGCTATAGGAAGTAGTATTGCCCAGGCTGCCCAAGCCTTTTGATAGAAAAAGTCTCGGTATTTTTGGACCAGAAAGGCGTAAAGGACCATAACAGCAGCCGAAAGGATCATGGGGATGACACGCAGGTTCTGGGAATAGAAGAAGACGATGATCCCGATTGCGATCAGATCATCTACCACGGCCAACGTAAGTAAAAATATCCGCAGACTTGCCGGTAAAAACTTACCGATGAGCGCCAAAACAGAGACTGCGAAGGCAATATCTGTGGCGGTAGGAATTGGCCAACCTTGAGATAGATCTGGCTGGTTTATGACCAGGACGACGTAGATGAGTGCGGGTACAATGACCCCGCCCGCAGCGGCAGTGATTGGTTGAATTGCAGTTGAGAATTGTCTTAGGCCACCTTCTACAAATTCCCGTTTCAGTTCCAGCCCCACTAGGAAGAAGAAAATGGCAAGCAGCCCGTCGGAAGCCCATTGACCCACGCTCAGGTAGAGATCAAAGGCAGGAATTCCTATAGCAAAGTCACGTAGGTAGAAGTATGCAGCCGAAGCCGGACTGTTAGCCCAGACGATGGAGATGACGGCTGCAATAACTAGAAGTAATCCACCGACTGTGTCTGCGCGAAGTATTTCAAGGAGACGATTCTTTTCTTCTGGTTCAACATTGGAGGGAACCACCTCGTGGTGGTGCCCACCGTCCCTTTTGAATCCTTCAGGGTCGGTCTTTACCATTGTCTCTTCCTCCTCGTTGAAAATTGCACGCAACTCACTGCTCTGATGTTAACCGAGTATTTCCGTTTGGGGAAAAATCGATTTGCGTGCGAGAAAAGGTTACCGGCCAGTCTATTGCTTAGAGGCTGCAGACGCCAATTCACTGCCCGAGTTAGGGGCGCTGACACAATTGCTCGTACAGTTTGCCAATCTGCCGCATAATGGGGAGAGCAATTAGGCGAGGAGGCAAACGGGTGAACAGACAAGGGCTCCTGGCGTTGCTGATCTCCACCTTCTTGGCCGGAGTTGGGCCATTGCCCGCATCTCGGACTGACGATGTTCTGCCCACCTATCCGTTGGCTGCCCTCCGAGAGGGGGCTGTGCCGGGTGAGCGGGGTTGGTGGAGCTCCCCCTGGCCGAAGAGCCCTGCCGGGTCACCCGCGGACTTAGATCACCATGCCTATGCTCGCAAACGCAAGGAGAACACAGAAAAATTGCTTGCGACTGCTTACCTCGATGAAGAGGTTGCGGTTGTCGTCATTGATTTGGAAGATGGTGCCACCTTGGTTGATTATCGGGGCTCCAAGAAGTTTGTGGCCGCAAGCACCTATAAGCTGTTTACCGCATACTCGATGCTTCGCGCTGTTGAGCAGGGGGACGCCCATTGGAAGGAGACTCTTGTAAACGGCAAGAGTCTGAAACGTTGCTTCAACGATATGATTGTTTGGTCGGACAACGACTGTCCAAGGAGTTGGCACCTCAGTGGAAAGGCTGGGGCGTTACAGGACCAGCTCAAGGAGCTTGGTCTCGAGGACACGCGTATCCAGAAAAGGCCTTTGGAAACTACTGCTCTGGATCTGGCCCGGTTTACGTACCTACTTTTTGGAGGAGATCTCGTGAGCGAGGAGTCGTTGAGGCGCTTAGAAGAACAGATGCTGGCTCAGGAGTTTCGGGAGGGAATCCCTGCGGGTACTGGAAAAGGTGTCAAGGTGGCTAACAAGGTAGGTTTTCTGGACGGTAATCTGCATGATGTCGCTGTTCTCCGCTCTGACAAAGGCGCCTACGTTATGGTGGTTCTGACTAAGAACCTGTCGTGGGAAGAGGTCGCAGAGGTGGCACGCACCGTGTACCTTCGACTGTGAAACACGAAGTGCTCCACAATTGGGTCAGTATAGTCCCAGCGTCTGCATGTGCTTATAAAGTGCTTTTCTTGGCTCCGGGGAGAGTGGTACCAGGGGCAACCGAAGCTCGTCTTCGATGTAGCCCATTTTCGCTAGAGCAGCCTTGATGGGGATCGGGTTAACCTCCGTGAAGAGGGCCTTGATCAAGGGGAGTAGGCGCATCTGAATTTGTAGGCTGGTTCCAGAATCGCCTTGCAGGTAGGCAGCGGTCAGTTCTCGCATTTGTCCCGGAATGATGTTGGAGGCTACCGATATGACTCCCTGTCCGCCTAAGGCCAGTAGTGGATACACGTGGTCGTCGTTGCCGGAGTAGATGGGCACATTGCCGGCTACAAGCTGGAAGGTTTCCATGATTTTCGTGATGTCTGCGTTGGCTTCCTTTAGTCCCACTATGTTGGGGTGCTTGGCAATTGTGGCCATGGTTTCAGGTTCAAGGTTTAATCCCGTTCTGCCCGGCACGTTGTACACGATAGCGGGTAGCGGTGAGGCATCTGCAATGACCTCGTAGTGCTTTACGAGTCCGGCCTGGGTGGTTTTGTTGTAGTACGGCGTCACCGACAGAATGCTGTCGGCACCTGTGTCGGCTATCTTCTTGCTTGCTTCAACGACGGCGCCGGTGTCGTTGCCGCCTGCTCCTGCGATGACAGGTACGCTACCACCCACTTCCTCAACTACGAACCTAATGGTCTCCAACTGTTCCTTTTCCGTCATTGTCGAAGGCTCACCGGTCGTCCCACACACGACAAGCGCATTTGTGCCTTCCGAGAGTTGGAAATTCACAAGCCTGGCCATTGCAGCATAATCTACGTTACCTTCCGAGAAAGGGGTGACGAGGGCGGTTGCTGAGCCTGAGAAAAGCATCGGGTATCCTCCATACACTAGGTCCAAAACAGTTGAGTTCCCAAAGGGCCGTCACTGCTTGTACCAGTGCCATCCTAATTGGCGACGCATCGCGAGGGGTTGTTTAGCCCATCCATTAGGATGTCGGCAGCAAAGTTGTGACAGTGCCGCCAAGAATCTGCTAAAGGGGTGGGGGCTCGTCGGTCTGTGCGTGCGTGTGTTTGTGGGGTTCCGCTAACGGCGGAGTGTGCGGGACGCGGCAGCTGAGTAGAGTGCAGAATGTAACCTTTGACGACTAGTTAGAAAGAAGGCTGCTAGGTATGACCAAAATTGCCGTTATTGTGGGCTCGATTAGCCCCACCTCCATTAACAAGAAACTTGCTGAAGCACTTGTATCTTTGGCTCCAGAAGACGTGGATTTTGACATTTTGTCTGTAGATCTGCCGTTGTTCAATGCTGCTTTGGAGCGGGATATGCCCCAGCCGGTGGTAGATTTTAAGGAGCGCGTAGAAGGCGCTGACGGTGTTCTCTTCGTGACTCCAGAGTATGATCGTTCCATCCCGGGCGCATTGAAGAATGCAATGGAGTGGGGATCACGACCACCAGGGCAGAACTCCTTCTCAGGTAAGCCCGTAGGCATCGTGGGGGCTTCTGCTGGCCCGCTGGGAACCGCTCAGGCGCAATTTCAGCTTCGTTCGATCATTTCGTTTATGGACGTTAAGTACAAAGCTCAGCCGGAGGTTTACTTGAATTATCCTGCTGCCATGGAAGATGACGGAACTGTGAAGCCAGGATCTGTGGACTTCCTCCGCAGTTACATCGAAGGGTTTGTGAACTTCGTGAAAGAAGAATCATAGGTCATAGCGCGTCAAATCCTTTTTCGGCAAGGAGTTTGCTGTTGCCGGCTCTGCCGTGAAGCGAAGCTGCATCCCGCCAACGGGATGCAGCTTTGTTTTTCCAACTTTCGTTTTCGCGTCCCTGACGTTCGAAGTAGTGTCGGTTCGCTGCTTCTAGGCTGTCCACACCCCTATTTGATTCATAATGATCATACTGTTCGTGGAACAGGACAGATTCTAGGGGCAGGCGGGGCCGGGGACCCGCTGGGTCATTCGGTGCTGGGTATCCAATGGTCATACCAAAGACCGGGTAGCTTTGCTCTGGTAGGTCCAGCAGCTCTGATACCTGCTTAATGTCTGTTCTGATCCCTCCCACGTAGCAAATGCCCAGGCCCAGTGATTCCGCCGCTACAGCGGCATTCTGGGCTGCTAGGGCCGCATCGATGGTCGCAACCAGCAGGGCCTCCTGGTATTTCATGGCGTCGGTGGGAACGCCTGCTTCTTCGGAAACTCTTTTGTTTCTGCTGAGGTCTGCTATCCAGACTAGGAACAACGGCGCGTCGTTGATGAATAAGTTGCTCCGCGTCATTTCTTGTAGTGCTTTTTTTCGTTCTGGGTCAGTAACAGCAACCACCGACCAGGCGTTCTGACTGGAAGAAGTGGACGCTCTTTGGGCAGCGGTAACGATTGCTTCGAGTGTTTCCTCTGCGACGGGATGGGGGGAGTAGTGCCGCACGGAGTGGTGTGAGTTGATCACTTCCAAAGTGGTTTTCAAGTCTTGCTTCAGGCTCTGCTCTTGGTCTCGGTTCATGCTTCCATTTTGGCGCGTTTCAAGTTGTGAAGAAAGAGGAGGAGGGTGGGGGTGACCAAGAGCTCCAGTATATACATGTAAACGCATTGAAATATTCCATGCTAACGCATACAATTTGATCAGTTATTCAACCGACGTGGCAACACCAAACTTCTGAACGAATACGTTTAGGGAAGGACAAAAGAAGTGCAGTTCGGAATATTTTCAGTGGGTGACGTCACCAGGGACCCTGTGACAGGCGAAACTCCCAGCGAAGCAGAGAGAATCCGCAGCTTAGTGAGGATCGCTAAGAAAACGGAAGAGGTTGGCTTTGAGGTATTTGCCATTGGCGAGCACCACAATCCTCCTTTTGCCATCTCCTCTCCGGCCACATTCCTGGCGGCAGTTGGTGCTCAAACTGAGTCCTTGCTCCTATCGACCTCCACGACACTCATAACGACCAACGACCCGGTACGTATTGCTGAGGAGTACGCACTCTTACAGACCCTGGTGGACGGGCGAATGGATCTTATGCTGGGAAGGGGAAACACGGCTCCCGTTTATCCTTGGTTTGGACAAGACATCCGACAGTCCCTACCTCTAGCGCTAGAAAACTACAATCTTCTTCACCGCCTCTGGCATGAAGATGTCGTTGATCATGAGGGGGACTACCGTTCCAACTTGCATGGGTTTACCTCAATTCCCCGTCCTTTAGATGACGTGCCACCTTTCGTGTGGCACGGTTCAATCCGTACGCCTGAAATAGCTGAACAGGCCGCCTACTACGGAGATGGCTTCTTTGCTAACGGCATTTTCTGGCGAATGTCCCACTTCCAAAGACTGATAAACCTGTACCGCCAGCGTTATGCGCACTGGGGGCATGGGACCGTAGATGACGCAATCGTGGGGGTTGGTGCACAGACCTACATGGCGAAGAACTCACAGGAAGCCATCTCCCAGTTCAGACCATACTTTGACGAATCCCCTGTCTATAAGGGGGGAGCGAGCCTGGAAGAAGTTGCCAATCAAACACCACTATTTGTGGGAAGCCCCCAAGAAATCATTGACAGAACATTGGGGCTACGAGACTACTTCGGCAATTACCAGCGTCAACTGTTCCTCATTGATCACGGCGGCCTCACCGAGAAGCAAGTTCTAGAGCAACTGGACATGTTTGGCGAAGACGTGTTGCCGACCCTCAAAAAGGAAACAAAAGAAGGCCAGGGGCCGACGTTCGTTCCTGCACCAACGCATGAATCACTAGTCAAACAGAAATATGGTGACGGTCCCGCCAGGCAGCCCAAGCCCAACCCAAACCGAGGCGACAACGTGACAGGCACGTCTCCTTACCAAGATACCGACCCGGAAATAGCCGTCAATCTGCCAGGACTGTTTGGTGGACGTGCCTAAACGGGAAGAGATTGTGCGAGCTTCCGACACCTGGGAAGCCCTGCTTCGGGCCTACGTCACCATCAACCGGGACTTCCAGAAGGACGAACTGTGGAGTCAGGTCTCAATGCGCGAATACGACGTTCTCTACACGCTAGCCAAAGCCGAAGAGCCCCTGAGTCAATCTGAACTCTTGGAAGCAGTCTTACTGAGTCAGCCCGCTGTGTCACGAATGCTTAAACGTATGGAAACAAAAGGGTGGTTATACCGAAAACCCTGTGTTACAGACGCGAGAACAGTAGAGTTTGGGCTCACTTCGGTAGGGAAAAGCATCCAAAGGCAGGTGGGTAGGCACCACGGACGCCAGATACACGAACGGCTTTCCACAAAACTATCTCCCCAAGAGCTAGAGACGTTGCAGGAGCTGCTGATCAAGATGAAAGGAACAGACGGTGAGTGAACAGGAAATTGTAGTGATCACGGCTGGCATAAGTGAGGGTTCTCAAACCACCTCTCTGGCAAGTCAGGCTGTGAAGCATCTGCAAGAACTATTGGAGCAACAGGGTATTCGGGCACATTTTTCAACCGTGCAGATTAAGGATCTAGCAGGCGACATAGCCCAGGCTGCCGTCACAGGGAGAACCTCTGACAGGCTCCAAAGCAGACTGGACCAGATCAGGGGGGCCTCTGGCGTGATAGCGGCAACCCCTGTGTATAAAGCATCCTTTGCTGGCCTGTTCAAATCCTTTTTGGATCTGTTGGATGATGATGCTTTAGTTGCCACTCCGCTCCTGCTGCTTGGTACCGGTGGCACACCACGCCATTCCTTAGTCCTGGACCACGACTTACGTGCGCTATTCTCCTACTTCCGCACCCTTACCGTGCCCACCGCCGTCTACGCGGCCACGGAAGATTGGGCACAGCCGAAAGCACTGGCAGACAGGCTACGTAGGGCCGGTCGAGAGTTTTCCGTCCTCCTGCGTGCCGACTTGAAGTCGCAAATATTCCGTAGGGGCGAGGACCAGGGATATCGGATAACCTACGTTGGCGGACCAGTCGATGAGGACCTATCATTGGAAGATGAACTCGACTTCGACAGTGAGCTTATGCGACTCGCAGCCGGCGGAAAGGACCAATGAGTGGAACCTGAGGTAAAAGCGGCTTTGACGTGGGTGCTGCTAGGGCTGGCAGTTGTTATGACAGGGTTTACCGCGCTTGACCTGGCTAGTGGAACGCGAAGTACGGCACTGTGGATCTCTGCTGGAGCCTGGCCCGTGACTGCTATAACTGCTTTCTTTCTGACTAAGAACGGACCCGGATAGTCACGCTAAAGCAGCGCTGAGATCTAACTGCAAAGTATTCTCGTACTTGCTTTCTCGCTCCGAAGAGGACATGTCGGAGGAGGAATCAAAAAGGTGGTCGGAAACGGTGAGGACTGCCAGGGCTTCTTTCCCGAATTCTGCGGCAGTGCCATACAGCGCAGCGGCTTCCATTTCTACTCCTAGAACCCCGTAATCTCTGAGTCCCTCGGCTTGTCCTGGCTCAGACCAGTAGAAGTGATCCTTCGATACGACAGGACCAACGTGGACCGCACCTGGAACTGACTTGCTAGCCTCCTGAGCCTTCGCCGCCAACCTGAAGGAAGCAGTGGCGGAGAAAAAAATACCGGGGATACGGGACTGGTTAAAGTTAGAGTCTGTATGAGCTCCCGTAGCAATGACCGAGTCACCAACCTGAACCTGGGGCGAAACACCACCGCAGGTCCCCACCCTAATGATTCGGTCCACACCAAAAAACTTGAAAAGCTCAGTAGCGTAAATAGCTATGCTCGGTTGCCCCATACCGGAACCCATGACGGTGAGCTCGTGCCCTTCGTATGTGCCCGTATAGGCCAACATGCCGCGTACGTCATTGACCAGGCGGGGGGAATCGAGAACGGTTTGTGCTATGCGTTTTGCTCGCAGAGGATCACCCGGCATCAAAACTGCTGGAGCAAAATCAGATACTTCCGCGTTTATGTGTGGGGTCACCATAAAAATGTCCTCTCAGTTAGAAGCAGCTGCGCTCCACCATCATACGCATCGGGTGTGGCACATCGACAAAAGCAACAAGTATCGAGGAAAAGAACTATGTTGGAGGCATGTCTTCAACACTTTCTCTCGAAAGCAAGAATCTAATTTCATCAGTCCCTTGGCAGCTCGTTGCATTCGATCTGGATGACACTTTGGCCCCATCTAAATCAGCGCTGCCCGCCGAGGTAGCCACACAGCTCAAACGGCTTATGGAACTGAAACAAGTTGCAGTAATCTCCGGAGGTGCCCTGCCGCAGTTCAAGCTGCAGCTACTGGACAATCTCCTCCTGCCGCAACAGCTTTGGGGAAACCTGCACCTTCTTCCTACCTGCGGGACCCAATACTACAAAGCCAGTCCGGATGAAGCACGCCCCAATACTGAAGCGCCTATCAATTTGGAGCAGATTTATGCCCTAGAGCTTTCACAGGCAGAAAAAACAAAAGCGATAAACTCGCTCACAGCTAGAGCCAAGGAACTTGGCTTGTGGGAGGAAGACGTATGGGGGGACCGGATCGAAGACAGAGGGTCCCAGATCACCTTCTCTGCACTTGGGCAAGCAGCGCCCCTTTCACTAAAACAAGGATGGGACCCCACCGGAAGAAAGAGACAGAGCCTAGCGAGCTTGGTGCAACAAGACCTGCCGGAACTCGAAGTGCGTTCTGGCGGTTCAACGTCGGTAGACATCACAGCCCTAGGGATCGATAAGTCCTTTGGTATGCGTAAACTGGCCGCTGAAACAGGCATTGATAAACAAAGAATCCTCTTCGTGGGTGACCGGCTAGACCCGGGCGGCAATGACTACCCAGTGCTGCAGGACGGCTGGTTCACCCTACCCGTAACGGGCTGGGAAGAAACAGTCTTAGTAATAGAAGAGCTACGGAAGACTCACGACCTCACCAATCCGTTTGACCCCGAACAACCTGGGGTTTAGGAGCCCGCCAACGTCGGGCCATTACCATCCGTGAATACGTGTAGAATCCAGTCCGTTTCGGTATTTCATCCTTGGGATACTTCTGAGCAACCTCTTTTTTGATCGTCCTCCACAACACAAATGATTCGACCAGAGATGCTGCTAAGAGGCCGTAAAACAAGGCGGTAAGTGCGATTACCAGAGCCTGTCCTACCCTGGGATCTAGGCTCACAAACGACACGGCTAGCATGCCGGCCAAAAAAATGAGCATTACCGGTAACAAGAACTCAGAGACTGTCCAACGGCTGTCCACCCTGTTGCGAACGTACCTACGCACGCGTCCTTTATCCCGAGCAGGGAGGTAGCGCTCATCCCCAGTTTCCAGAGCCATTCTTTCCTTCTGGTACGCATCGGCTCTTTGGGCGCGAGCCTTAGCCCGCGCTTGCTCTTTGGCAGCCTTCCGGTCTTTCGGCACCAAGGGGCGGTGACGGGCTGCTTCGGCTTCTTTCCTTGAAGGGGTGGGGCGACCCTTGCTCGGGGTTTGCCCGGATTTCGTTGCTCGCTTTTCCGAAGCTGTTTGTGCGGAGTCACCCTTCTTCCTGCTCTCAGACTTAGCAGCTTCCTCAGCGGATTGCGCAGCGGCCTTAGTTTTCTTGGGTTCGTCAGCTTTTGGCAACGTTTCCGGTGCTGGTTTCTCCTGCACCGTCTCTTCTTTGCTGGACTTTTCTTTGCTGGGCTTTTCCGAAGCTGTTTGTGCGGAGTCACCCTTCTTCCTGCTCTCAGACTTAGC
>CAYFPY010000014.1:0-10155 GCA_964345125.1 uncultured Actinomyces sp. | reverse complement strand
GCTGGTTTCTCCTGCACCGTCTCTTCTTTGCTGGACTTTTCTTTGCTGGGCTTTTGAGATTCTGCCCCTTTGGAGCGTTTCAGTTCTGCTTGAGAGGGAAATTTCTTCGCCCCGGCGGTCTGTTTAGCAGACGACTCTTTTTCTTTTGGTGCGTCTTCACCCTTTGCAGGTGTATCTGCAGCATTCATGTTCTTGTTCTTGGACACAAGACCACAATAAGGCAAACTGTCTAGTTTCCAAAGTCATAGACGAGTGTTCATTCACGTGGAGCTTGGAAACGATCATTTGCTTGATACATTGGTAAACATGTTTACCAGAGATTCACTTCACGACAAAGTCACATCTTCGCTGGAAGATCATCTAGAGGCCCTTCGGGGGCTCGTGGCGATCCCATCAGTTTCCTCAGACCCGAACGCACAGGAAAAGATGCGCCTGAGTGCTGAGTACACAGCGGACCTATTCTCATCTCTAGGGTTGCAAACGCAGATCCTCCAAGCACCAATTGAGGCCGACACGTTGGGCCAGCCAGCAGTTATAGCGGTCAACGAGCATCAAGCAGGGCGCCCGACAGTACTCCTGTATGCGCATCACGATGTTCAACCGACAGGTGATGTGTCGCGTTGGGATACACCACCTTTTGAGATGACGGTTGTGGGGGACCGTATCTACGGCAGGGGAACCTCAGATGACGGGGCTGGGGTGGTTGTTCACTACGGTGCATTGAAAGCACTTGGAAATGGTTTAGATCTGAACATTGCTGTTTTCATCGAGGGCGAAGAAGAGATTGGTTCTCCCTCTTTCACGAACTTTCTTAAACAGAATCGTGATCTCCTGGAAGCAGATGTCATCGTAGTTGCCGACTCTGGAAACTGGACTGTTGACGTACCTGCGTTGACGACCTCCCTGCGAGGTGTTGCCAGCATAGAATTCACTGTGAAAGTTCTAGACAGCGCCGTCCATTCCGGGTTCTACGGAGGGCCCGTGTTGGATGCGGTAACTATTGCGTCCCGACTGATCTCTTCTCTCCATAACGAGGATGGCGAGGTTGCGATTTCAGGACTCGGCGGATCCTCTACCTCTGATGTTGACTGGGACGAGAGGGACTTCAAGGAGAATGTGGGCGCGGTGGAGGGCCTCCAACTAGCTGGCAAGGGCGACCTGGCCGCCAGAATCTGGACAAAACCAGCTATAAATGTGATTGGTCTGGATGCCACCAGCACCAAGGATGCGGCCAATGCGATCATCCCCGAATGTCGGGTCCGCTTGTCGCTTCGCGTTGTGCCTGGGGAAGATCCGTACGAGAGTGCCCAGAATGTAGTGGACCACCTTCATGCACAAGTTCCATTTGGAGCAAGCCTCGAAACCTCGATTTTAGAAACAGGTCCGTCATACGAGGCGGACCTGACCAAACCTGTAGTGACGAAGCTTAGAGAAGCTTTGAGGGAAGCGTGGAACACGGAACCAGTTGCGATAGGCCAGGGAGGGTCAATCCCGTTCATCTCTCAGTTTGAGGAGTTTTTCCCTGATGCGACAGTGCTGGTAACTGGCGTTGAAGATCCTGACACTGCTGCCCATGCCGAGAATGAATCGCAGTCCATCAAGGTTCTGCAGAATGCTACTGTCGCTCAGGCCCTGCTACTCGCAGATTTGGCGGGCAGCCTTGAACCGCACCTGGGCGAGGACAATTCATGAGGGTACTTATCGTTGGACACTGGGATCTTACGGCTCCCGATCTTGCAGGAGGTCCCACCAAGCCGGAGGACTGGGGGTACAGCGCGGGCGGTTCTTCAAACGGTGAACACACCAGAACGACAGATATGAGCCCCCACGTTTTAGACGCTATTAGCCGTGGGATAGCTAAAGGAGCTGGGCGAGAAGTAAAAACAAATTCGGTGGTTTTGGGGCCCGCGTACGCGTTTCACACTGCCGTCACCCAGTCCGGGGGCCTGGCTGAAGTAATTGGGCGCTCAAATGTTCCAGGAACAGAACTCGCACAGTCCATCACAGAGGTGCCTCATGGTTCCGGACCCCTCTATATCGAAGCCGGCCATAACGAAGCCAATGACTGGGGTTTGACGCTATTGAACGCGCTGGCGTCCTCATCCACGGGACAGCCATCCACAATCGCAATTGAAAGTAGCGAGAGCGACATGCGGCGCGCACTGGAAGATGCCCAAGCGGCCGTAGAGAACGTGGAACTGGTGTTGGCACCATCATCATCCAGGCCACTGATTGGTGTAGGCGCCACGTCTGCCCTCACACCTAATCTAGGAGAACGCACGGCTAACCTCGGAATGGTTTTGGTTGCACAAAACCAGGCACGTTATGCCCAAGCTCTGCAGTCTCACTACGCCAAACACCATGAATCATCGCCCTCAACAGGGACCCCTACGCTCTCAAGTGACAGCGTTGTGAGCCGCGAAGGATCCGGTGTGGGAGCAGGGGCAGGAGCGCTTCTCATTGCCTTGGGAGCGCGGCTGGAAACACCTTTTGAAGTACTGACAAAAAACGTTTCCTTAGAGGAACAGATAGAAGAAGCGGACCTCGTAGTGGTTGTTGAACCCAGGCTAGATGGCCCAGACTTAGCAGAGTCAGTTCTCCAAGACATCACAACCGTAGCCGGACGCCACGCTAAACCTGTCGTGGCAGCCAGTTCCCGGACATCGCTATCACGTCCAGAACGTGCCGACTACGGGCTGCATGGGGTCTCCACCCTTAACCCCAGGCTCTCTGGGGAGCAGGCTTTCGAAGATGTGGGCCGGCGCATAGGCCAAACATGGGTTCGCTAGTATCGACACCCCTACCCGCAGCCTGCAGCCAGAAACCGTCCAACCTGTCAAGGGGTGACATTGGACGGCCGCGCGCGTAAAGTTGTTCCTGCTGCCTAGGCGCAGCTTGTAGATTGTCAAAAAGGATGGATTAAGATGACCACGACTACACCGACTCACGACGTATCTCTTACTGATGCTGCAACGAAAAAAGTACTCAGCCTCCTGGCTCAAGAAGGCCGAGATGATTTGCGTTTGCGGGTAGCTGTGCAACCCGGCGGATGCTCAGGATTGATTTACCAACTGTACTTCGATGATCGCCTCCTCGACGGGGATGCCATCGCCGAGTTTGAGGGTGCCCAAGTCGTAGTCGACCGCATGAGTGTGCCCTACCTAACAGGCGCTACGATTGATTTCTCAGATTCTATAGACAAAATGGGATTTACTATTGATAACCCGAATGCAGGCAGCAGCTGTGCGTGCGGAGATTCTTTTAACTAGCAAGTTCCGACTCGGGCGGATCTAGAATAGGTTTGTATGTTTAACAGGCGTGTGTTTTTCGGCGCGGTCGCTTCCCTTGCCCTGGTACTGAGTGCATGCTCAGGCGACGCTCCCGAAACGGGAAAGGCCGATACGCAGGGGCAATCGCAGTCTGGCCAAGAGGCAGGACCCGTGGTTGACCGGCACCCAAGCGAGAAGATGCCCAAAATAGTTGGGGAGTTTGGTGAGATTCCGGAGATGAAGCCGGTAAACGAATCGCCTCCGACTGAGATCACGTCAGTTGTTCTGCACGAAGGTGATGGGCCCACCGTGGGAGTGGACGACTTGGTGACCGCGAACTATGCGGGTTACCTATGGGATGGTGCTGGTTTCGATTCCTCCTTCAGTCGAGGTGGCCCTCAAACCTTTTCCCTAAACAGTGTTATTGAGGGGTGGAAGTACGGCTTGGCCGACACCAACGTGGGGGACAGGGTCCTGCTCGTAATTCCACCTGAATACGGTTATGGTGACCAGGAAGTTTCGGAGTCCATCCCTGCTAATTCCACACTCGTCTTCGTTGTGGACATTGTCGATATTCTGAGTTCAGATCCTTCGGTACTCAAGGATGCCACACCCACCGACGCTGAACTACCCAAGGGGCTTACGGTTGAAGGGAATCTGGGAGAAGAGCCCGAGGTCATCTTCGCAGAAAACGCAAAGGAACCAACGGACGAAGAGATAATTACCCTCGCCGAAGGGGACGGGTCAGTGATTGTTGCCAATGAGTCGGTCCTGTATCACTACGTGGCAACGGTGTGGGGAACGGATGGGGAAGCGAACAGCACCTGGAACGCATCTCCAGAGGTTATTCCCTCAGAAAACTCACAGTTTTTAGGCGAGAAAGTCGGTTCTCGCCTAGCCATGATCCTACCTGGGGAAGATGGATCTCAGCCTGCCGCAGTCATTATCGTCGACCTTTTAGGTGCTCAAAAAAATGGCGACAAATGAGTTCTGGTTCCCCGGCAAGGCCTAACGCAGGAACCTGAGGAAAGTAGTAGCCTGAAGTAGCTTAAACATTTACTTGTTGGCCGCCGGTAAGAGAGGAAAGTCCATGTCGGAAGATGCTGTGAACGTTGTACTTTACAGTGGGGATGCAAACACGCGCAAAGCAGTCATTGAAGGAGTAGGTGTTAAGCCCTCTAAGGACTCCCCACGTATCAACTGGTTTGAAACGGCCACAGCACAGGGGACCATGTACGCTGTTGCAGAAAACCTCCCTCCCGTGGTAGTTCTCGACGCCGAGACGCCGAAAGTGGGGGGGATGGCCGTAGCCCAGCGCATGATTAATGAACTGGATGTAGATCCGGTCATAATTCTTCTAACGGCAAGGCCGCAAGACGATTGGCTAGCGGAATGGTCGGGCGCCTCCTACGTGGTGCCGTCCCCGCTCGATCCTTTGGAACTCCAGCTCGCAATGGAGAGCGCCCTAAGGGATGCTGCCTGACAATACGCTCTAAGCCCAGATTGCCCCTCGACTGGCTCAAGGCAAGCCGCTAACCTACCTGGAATCTAAGCAGCTAATGAGCTAGGTGATGGCGGGCCGGATGGACGAGGTACAACTTTCTTCCTTTCTGTCCATCATGGCGGTGCGTGGCATCTACACCGAAGAGTTACACGGGCTTGCTGACGCTATGCAGAGTGGGGCAGAGCCGATTTCTCTTCCTAGCGGCGTAGTCGACATCGTGGGTACAGATTGTGCGACTTCGGGAATTGTGTCAACTTCGCAGGTCACCATAACAATGGCTGTAATCACTTATCGCTCCTTTTTATCTGTCTCCAACACTACACGGACTGCGAACTGATAAAGTTCTATCAAAGGCAGGGTGCCTTACGGGGCCCCTGTGTTTTCATCTTGTCTTTACTTCTACGTCCGCTTTGTGGCTGTTCGCATCAAGGGAGTACGCGTGGCGCTTTATTCGGTTCTTAAGGGCCTGGGGGGCCCAATGCTCAGGGGTGTCTACCAACCGTGGGTTCGCGGTGTGGAGAACATTCCCTTGGAAGGACCCGCAATTTTAGCTTCGAACCACAACGCAGTTTGGGATTCTGTGTTTCTTCCCGCCGTAATTGACCGGGAAGTTGTGTTCATGGGGAAGGCGGACTACTTCTCTGGTCGGGGTATGAAAGGCTGGGCAACTAAGAACTTCATGCGAGCGGTTGGTACTATTCCAGTTGATCGCACGGGCGGTCAGGCCGCGGAGGCAGCTTTGCAAGCCGGCCTGGACCGGCTGGCACAGGGAGAGCTGTTCGGCATCTACCCGGAAGGGACCCGGAGCCCCGATGGGCGCCTGTACAAAGGCAAGACGGGGGTGGCTCGGCTGGCGCTAGAATCTGGGGCTCCAGTGGTGCCGGTGGCTATGATTGGCACACACGCAGCGCAACCGGTTGGACAAAAGATTCCCACCCGGACAAACATCGGCATTCTGATCGGGGAGGCGCTGGACTTCTCACGTTACAAGGGGCTGTCTAAGGATCGCTATGTTCTGCGCGCTGTAACGGATGAGATCATGTATAACTTGATGCTGCTTTCAGGTCAGGAGTACGTTGATCTTTATGCTGCCGATGTAAAAGCAGGGATCGTATCTGCAGATCCGAACGTGCAAGCTGAGCAAAAGGGGCCAGGTGGCCGTCCATCTCCTGAACAGCCTAAGGGCGAGGACGGTGGCTCCCTTGTAGAATAGGCTTCGAAGAGTAACTAACCTTGGAACCAATCTTGAGGAGTGCAAGTGTCTGTACGTCGCGTAGCCCTTTTATCTGCCGGTGGTTTTGCACCGTGCCTGTCAACCGCTATCGGCAATTTGATTAGCAGGTACAACGAGCTTGATCCTTCTATCGAGATCATTGCGTTTCAATACGGCTACTGGGGGCTGCTGAAGGGTGAGTATGTTGTTGTGGATGACGAGGCCCGAGCGAAAGCGACTGACCTGGATCAGTTTGGGGGTTCCCCCATTGGGAACTCGCGGGTCAAGCTGACGAATGTTGAGGATCTTGTGGCCAGGGGCCTTATTGAACCCGGCCAGGAGCCTTTGCAGGTGGCTGCAGATCGGCTGAGGGAGGCTGGGGTCGATGTTCTACACACTATTGGTGGGGATGACACGAACACAACTGCTGCTGATCTTGCCGCATTCTTGCAGGATAATGATTACGACCTAACCGTCGTAGGTCTTCCTAAGACTATCGACAATGACATCATCCCAATTAGGCAGTCGCTGGGTGCTTCGACGGCGGCGGATCAGACCGCGCTGTTTGCTACAAATATCGTGGGGGAGAACAGGTCTGGCCCACGGATGTTGATAATCCACGAGATTATGGGACGTAACTGTGGTTGGTTGGCGGCTGAGTCTACACGGCGTTACATGGATAGTTTAGATTCTCGTCCATGGGTGCCAAGCATCGGGCTTTCCAAAGCGCATTGGAGTGTTGACGCCCTCTACCTACCAGAAATGCACATGGATTTGCGTGAGGAAGCGAGCAGGCTCCGTAAAATAATGGACGAGCGCGGCAATGTGAACATATTTATTTCTGAGGGCGCCGGTGTGCCGGAAATCTTGGAGGAAATGGAAGCGAAGGGAGAGGACATTCCGCGCGATCCTTTCGGTCATGTGCGCTTGAATGATATTAATCCAGGGGAGTGGTTTGCGAAACAGTTCGCTGAGCAGCTTGGGGCTGAGAAGGTTATGGTGCAAAAGTCGGGGTATTTTGCGCGGTCGGCCGCCTCCAACCAGGAGGATTTGCGCCTGATTCAGTCTATGACTGACTTGGCTGTGCAAAGAGCTTTAGAGCGTGTTTCTGGAGTGATTGGTCATGACGAAGAAAACGGGGACAAATTAGAGGCCATCGAGTTTTCTCGGATTGCTGGTGGCAAAACTTTTGATCTGTCTTTGCCTTGGTTTGTCGAGATGATGCAAGGTATTGGGCAGACAGTGGAAGCAGCTGAAAAGTAAATAGTGAATCAAGTATCTAAATCATGGGACAGTTGGCGCACTAAGCCGAGTAAACACCAGCCTTCGTATGCGGATGGTGCTGAGTTGGCTGAGGTGGTTGAGGATTTGGGTGGTAGGCCTCCGCTAGTTTTTGCCGGTGAGGTGGACGATCTGAAATCGTCTTTTGGTGCGGCCGGTAGGGGAGAAGCGTTCATATTGGTTGGTGGGGATTGTGCGGAGACGTTTGCGCAGTCGACTGCCGACCAGCTACGGCTGAAGATCCAGACGTTACTGCAAATGTCAGTTGTGTTGACGTATGGATCTTCAATGCCCGTGGTGAAGGTGGGCAGGATCGCCGGCCAGTACGCTAAGCCTCGTTCTTCACCGACGGAGACCCGCGGCGATGTTTCGTTGCCTTCTTACCTAGGTGACGCTGTCAATGCTTTTGAGTTTGATGAGGTGGGCAGGCGGCACGATCCGCGACGGCTGTTGGAGACCTATCACGCTTCGGCATCTACTCTTAATCTGATCAGAGCGTTCACGAAGGGTGGCTACGCTGATCTGCGCCGAGTACACGAGTGGAACCTTGGGTTTACTGCAAATCCAGTGTATGCCCGCTACGAAGCCTTGGCGGAAGACATAACTCGAGCAGTTCGCTTTATGGAAGCAGCAGGTGCTGATGATTCTGATGCGCTGAGTCAGGTCGACTTGTATAGCTCTCACGAGGCGTTGCTGTTGGAGTACGAGAGTGCTTTAACGAGAATAGATTCTCGGACGGGTTTGCCTTACGGAACTTCTGGGCACTTCCTTTGGATTGGTGATCGCACGCGTGATCTAGATGGGGCGCATGTGGAGCTTTTGAGTCAGGTGCAGAATCCCATTGGTGTGAAATTGGGGCCAACCACAACTGAGGAAGAGATTAAGGGCCTGATTGACAAGCTGAATCCTCAGGGGGACCAGGGCCGTTTGACCTTCATTACTCGGTTGGGTGCCGACCAGATAGAGGATAGCCTGCCGGGTCTGATTGAAGTAGCTAAGGCTGACGGTAGGCCTGTGACCTGGATTAGCGATCCTATGCATGGAAACACTATTTCTACGCGCAATGGTTTCAAGACGCGTGATTTTGAGACAATCATGAGTGAAGTGGCTTCGTTCTTCGCTGTCCATGAGTCTTTGGGTACAGTCCCAGCTGGACTCCACGTGGAGCTAACGGGCGATGATGTGACTGAAGTTATTGGGGGTGCAGAGGGGCTGGATGATGCGTCTTTAGTCGAGCGGTATGAGTCCTTGGTGGACCCTCGGTTGAATCATCAGCAGGCTCTAGAGATCGCTTTTCAGGTGGCTGCTCTGGCCGGCCAGACCAGTGGCACGAAAGCCGGTGGCCTGGTGGCTGAGGGGAAGAATGGGGGGCACAATCAGGACGGCTGGACACTGATTGAACCCAATAGCTTACGGAGTTAGTTTTTGCTGGGCCGGGTCTTCTTACTGCTCGCGGCTTGTGAGTGTCTGTACGAGAAAACTCAAGAGCAAGTGTACTGGTCGGGGGAATTGCGCTTCGTTTAATCGTGTGAGTGACAGGTTTGTGAGTTCTTGGATTCTGTCTTCATGGGGCTTGCGTCCATATTTTTCCAGAAGTGCTTTGGCCGTCTCAGTTTCAGCGGTAGCATTGCTGCCTCTGCCGTAGCATTCCAGAAGTGTCTTGCGATCAGTTTCCGTTGCATTGGCGAGGGCGATTGCCAGCAAAATGGTCCGTTTCCCTTCTGCGATGTCGAGGCCCACCGGTTTCCCTGTTGCTTGTTGGTGTCCGAAGGCTCCTAGTGCGTCATCTCTGAGCTGAAATGCCATACCTGCTGGTTCTAGGATCTCTTCCAGTCGCTGGATTACTTTGGGACTAGCCTGGTGTTTGTTTGATGATGCAGCAATATAGCCAAGTATTGTTGGCTGCACTACAGAGTAACGTCCGGCTTTGAGTCTTACGACCTGTTCGATCTCAGATTGGTTGATCTCACCGGTGAGGGGAAGGAAGCCTCCGTGCATATCTTGGAACTGGCCGGAGGCCACTTCGCCAGTCATTATGGAGTACTGCCGGATGACCTTCGCGCTTACAGTGTGCTCCGTATGTGCGACAACCTGGCTGAGGGCGAATTCTGCCCCGGCTAGCAGAAAGTCTCCAGCCAGCAGTGCTCCTGATTGCCCATAGTGACCTTCGTTTCCCCATAGGCCTGCCTTTTTGTGGGTCTGGGAGAACGCCAAATGTGCTGTAGGATTTCCTCTCCGTTCGAGGGAGCGATCAACAATGTCGTCGTGGACCAATGCGGCGCTTTGGTACAGTTCGAGAGCGGTCATCAGTGCTCTGATAGCTGGGTTTGCTACTGAGCGTTCCAGGAGTTTAGTGGCCTGTTGCTCGGCGGTGTGGTCTTCGGTGGTCTGGGTTTGCTGTAGACCCGTGAGGGTGGCTGAGCCGACTGCGCTACAAAAGGCTCGGAACCTTTTTCCTCCAGACACGGATTGTGCTAGTTGCTCTTTGAGTCCACTGGGGGGCGCGTCGGGTAAGGCCGAGGCGAACTCTTTTATGTTTCTTCTGGTGTTGTCGTCCACCTGTGACTTGATGGTGGCATAGGTTTCAGCTAAAAGGCTCATGGCTTGGTCCATGAGCACACTCTAGCCTGTGTGCTGCGGCCCGGCGAATGTGCTTTGCTGGCCGAGAAGTATTATAATTAAGGCTGGTATCCGCCGGCAGCTTGAAGGCGGGTCGATTATTGTGCGTACCTACGCTTTGTGCTTTACCTGAAAGAGGCTCTTTATAGTGACCGACACTTCGAAGTCTACTGCTTCGTCCACTACGACAAGTACAACAGCGGCAAAGAAACCTGCTGCCAAAAAGACTGCGACGAAGACGGCCGCCAAGAAGTCCACGGCCAAGAAGC
>CAYFPY010000013.1:0-38796 GCA_964345125.1 uncultured Actinomyces sp. | reverse complement strand
CCTCCACCTCCTTCTTCCTGGTCTCAACGGACTGCTCTACGCGTTCAGAGGTTGTCTCTAAACGTTTAGCCGACAGCTCCATGGACTCGACCGCAGCACGTAAAGCAGAGGGCCGTTCTTCGATCTTTTCAACCAAAACTTCCTCTGCTTCTGAGATCGCTGCCGAAAGGTTGGTGATCGTATTCTCGTCAGCAACCTTCCCTTCGCTCTTATCCAACAGCTCCTGCGCTGCCTTCACGTCCTTTTTCAAATCTTTCGCCGCCGTCTTGTACTGCTTGTCAACACCTTCCACAATCGCGTCATACGTACCAAAAACTAGTTCCTGGGCCGCTAGCTGAACCTCTGCTGTTTCCTCCTTCAAAATGTCCCCCCACTTTTGAAGCTCCTCCACGTCCTGGGAAGAGGGCGCAGTCGTATGTTCTTCCGCGGGTAAGAAACTCACAATGTCTTCGACTTGCTGGGACATAGCTTCCCCCGGATCACCAAGATCCAGCTCCCAAAATATTGCTACTATTTCCTCAGCCTCACCACTTTGAATCCCGACACTCTCCTGTTCCCCGGAATCTTTTTCGAACAGTCCCTGGCTGCGGAAGTCGTCGATAAAAATGGCGTAGTCCCCCTGACCGGCCTCGGCCACTGAAAATGCATCATTGTCAACCAGAAAGTCACTAATCAGCCCCTCCGCGTGCCCGGACGCTGAGGCTGCGCCTTCGACCACCTCAGTCTCAGAATCCACATCGTTTTCCTGCAAAATGGCTTCTGTTTCACTTTCCAAAGCTGCTAAGGCCCACACCCGCGTCTGTAGAAGCTCCACTTCCGCAGCGGTGTCTTGCGCTGCCGCATTCCACTGCGCATCCACCAATGCCTGCTCTTCCAGCCCCTTCTTCCAGACCAGGCCGCCAACAACCAGGCCAGCCACTACCACCACCGCACCGCCGCCCAGAAGCCACTTCGTTCTGCTTTGCATCTGCCGAGCTCCTCACCTAATTTCCCGCTGCTTCTACATACAAACCTAACCCACCAACCCCCTTCACGTCCCACCTTGGACACAAAAACGGGCAACAGAACGGCAGAGAGAACTCAAACATGGGCTCCGGCGGGGCTGTCCCACACCGGCGCCCACGAAAGCTACCCTGGAGACATGTTCTCCATCCACGACTTTTTCACTCTCTCCGTCAAGGACTACCTGGCATTGTTGATCTGGGTTGGATCAGGGGCAGTTCTCGGGTTTCTTATCAGCGCTCTGGGCATCTTTCTAGTCCACCTGGCAGGTAAAAAACTTCCGGTACTTGCACTTATGCGTAAAGCAATTCAACTGCCCGTGCTCTTCCTCGGTGCCACCGTAGGGGCCTGGGCAGGGTTCCAGCTCCAGGTTCCCCCCTCGCAAGTGGGAATCCTCGCCCTTATGAATCACCTGTTCCTGATCCTCACGATTCTCGGTGTTGGACTCACAGCCTATGCCGCTACCAGCATGGTAACTTCCGTGTCGTTGAGAAAGTCTTCCGAAGCCACCCAGGAGGCACGACGCAAAAAGACTCAGGCGCAGCTCTTCCAAAGGATTTTACAGACTACCGTCATCATCGGCACGATACTGGCATTGCTCTTCACCTTCCCGTCCGCGCGGGCCCCACTCGCCTCCATTCTGGGGGCCGCGGGCATCGTATCGATCGTGGCTGGTTTGGCCGCGCAATCAACGTTGGGGAACGTAATTGCTGGTGTACAACTAGCATTAACAGACGCTATTCGAGTAGGCGACACACTAACTGTCGAAGTTTCCGGAGGTACGGAAACTGGCGTAGTCGAAGAACTTACGCTGACCTATGTGACACTGAGCCTGTGGAACAGAACTAGCGTGCTTCTTCCTTCGTCTTACTTCACTACCCAGCCATTCAAGAACTGGACGCACAATGGCACCAGCCAGGTAGCAGAAGTCACGTTGCAACTGAATTGGCCGGCACCTGTGACGCAAATTCGCAAGAAAGCTGAGAAGCTTGTCCGGCAAAACATTTTCTGGGATGGAGAGTCCATCGGTGTACACATCGTCGATAGTTCAGACCAGAACCTGACGTTCCGCGTAACAGCTACGACCAATAATCCCAGCGACAAGTTCAACCTTGAGGTGGGTGTGCGCGAGCAGCTCCTGGACTGGGTAGGAACTAGCGTCCCAGACGCTCTGCCCCGTTTCCGTGTAGCTGAGGACCCTGCTCTTACCCGGTAACAAGGGGTTCCGACCCATAAATAGGTCGCCAGGTAGAAGTTCCTGGCTTAAACGAACATACTTGAAGACATGACCCTAGCACTCGTTATGGGCCTGGTCGTTTTCTACGGCATAAGTCTGCAGGCGACCATCCTAGCTCTGCGCGACCCGAGGCCTGCCACCCGCGTCCACACCGCTGTTTGGGCTGCCACCTCATTCACCATCGGGTCTGTCCTGCTCACCGCATTCTTCGTTGTGGAGGGCGGAAAGGAAATCTCCACCCCAGCCTTCGCTGCTGACACCCGGCTGCTTCTAGTGGCGGCAGGCATGCTCTTTCTAGGGGCAGCCGGAAGCGGCATAGCTTGGGTGCGGCGCCATAAATTAGTTAAACAGAACCCCTCCGTCCACCGTTCCCCAGTTACCATAAAGCAACGGCTCCGTTTCGTGTACAGCCTTTCCCAGGCCAACTGGAAGAATCTAAGTGCCCCCAAGTACGCGTTGGAGGACCACCAGGAAACGGCAACATTCGCACGTTTGTTGAGTATAGGAGCAACGCTGGTCCTATTCCCAACGGTCGCTGTCTTGCTGTCCGCAGCAATACTGGTGAACGTGCGTGAATCCCAAACTTCAGATTTCGCCGCCCAAACTTTGGGGTACTTCATCCTTCTGGTAGCGACTTCCTGGACCATCATCTTCTTGTTAACCCTACTGTTCCTGGCAGTTCAGCAGCTCCTGCGCAATCAAAGTCACGACTTGAGCCTATCCGCTGTGGTTGTGGCAGTCGGTACTTGGGCAGGATTCGGAGCGGCGGGGGGAGTCTTCGTGGGTGCCCTGATTCCAGCTGTTGTTGTGTTAATTCCGACCGGACCTTTTCAAAAGCTGGACATGATCCTGTTGGACACCGTGTCCGCAGAGTTATTACTCAACATTTCGGCGTCCGGGGCGGTGATCGGTTTCATTCTTGGTCTGGTTGTGTCACTACTGTCCTACGCGCAGGGAGAGGAGAACCTGTTCTACAGGGTTGTTGTGCCACCCGTCGTATTCGGAGCCCTGGCCACTGTTCTTGGTTTCCTGGGGCTGCGCCCCGGGGCGCTCTCCACTCGGCTAGCCCAAAGTTACGAGGCGCAAGAGGCCCTTGCTAGCACTCCAGGGGCCGCAGACCCTCTAGATATTGCTCGGGGTGTGGACCTCTCCACCTCCCAAGGGTGGGGTGCCCTAATCAAGTCATTCCAAAGCGCCGGTTGGAACCACGCTGTTGACACACACTTCTACTATTGGGGGACATGGCTCGTAGTCATCTTGACGGTGTTGTTCGGGTACACACTGAGTGTCTACAAAAGAGAACTGGCCCTAGCTGAAGCCGACACTTCTTCGGACCCCAACCCTGATAACGGCCCCTCAAACTAGCAGAATCTAGCGCGTGTAAACGTCCAGGTGGTTGCCCACGGTTCCACGGTCATAAATCTTACCTGGAGAGCCGAACGGAGTGGGATAGACCGTTCCTTTCGGTGCGGAGCCAGCCAAGACAATATATCCGTCGCCGTCTGCCACGAAACCACCCGAGTTCACGTGACGCCCGGGAATGACTAGACCTCCACCGGGTAGCACACTTTGCGAGTAGTAGGTGAACTTGTATCCGCCCCAGTGGATTACACCCTGGAACATAAGGTCATTCAGCCCGTATTGGCCACTGGTAGATGGGGCAGCCGACCTTGAGGCGGCAGGTGCCGGTTTGCTTGACTGTGATGCTCCCGAGGGTGACTCTGAGCTGTTAGTAGATGCTCCAGGTTCTGAAGTTGAGGTAGGTTCTGAAGTTGAGGTAGGTTCCGCAATGGGCTCAGGTTTTTCAGCCACAGGCATGGAAACTTTCGTCCCTACGTGGATTACGCGGTCCTGTGGCTTATTGACCACCGACTCGTAATAAACCGGGAGCCAGCCAGCACCGTTTTCGTCATGGCGGTAAACGTTCTTCAAGCCGTCTTTACCTTCTTGCTTGACGACCTCAGTGTCTACAGGCAGTGAGTCATCTTCAACGATCACAGTCCTGTAGGGAATAACTTTCACACTCGAAAGTTCAGCTTTATCGTCCGTTACCGGTTTTGGTGACGATAACGCCGGGCTCATAACACTTAGCGTTCCGAACAAAGCGAGAACACCTACAGAAAGCCTACGCACCCCATTTTGTCTACGTGTTGACATTAGATCCATCTACCTTTCGCACAACTCCTAGAAAGGGTAGCCCATAACTGACCCTGCGTTCTAGTCGAAAACGCAAATTTGCGAAGAACACCTCATTCATTAGGGCAACTTCTTTTGTTTCTGCTTCTGAGCTTTGCGGGCACGAGCAAGCTCAGAGGCTACGTCCGGAACCTGGGTCACCAGCTCTAATGGTGTTCTTTCGTAATCACTATTGGGTTCCACCTGGGCAGGAAGGGTGACACGCTGTTCGGCTACCTTCTGGTAGGGGATCGTAGAAATGAAATGGGAAATCATATTGACGCGCGCATTCTTCTTTATGTCTGATTCGACCACATACCACGGCGAAGTTGGCGTGTCAGTATGAACAAACATGTTGTCCTTGGCGCGGGAGTAGTCATCCCACCTGGTGATCGATTCCAAGTCCATTGGGGACAATTTCCATCTTCGTACAGGATCACTTAAGCGGGACTGGAATCTCTTGTACTGTTCCTCCTGTGAAACGGAAAACCAGTACTTCCTAAGGAGAATGCCGTCACTGATAAGCATGTCCTCGAAAATGGGGGCCTGGCGCATAAAAAGGTTGTACTGAGCCGGAGTGCAAAATCCCATTACGTGTTCAACACCCGCCCTGTTGTACCAGGAACGATCAAACAGAACAATCTCCCCAGCGGCCGGCAGGTGCTCCACGTAGCGTTGAAAATACCATTCACTCTGTTCCCGCGCGGTCGGAGCCGGCAGTGCAGCTATCCGAGCTACTCGCGGTGACAGGTATTCGGTCATCCGCTTGATAGCACCCCCCTTACCTGCCGCGTCCCTACCTTCAAACACAACTACAATGCGGGCGCCCGTAGACTTCACCCATTCTTGGATGTCCACCAGCTCAGCCTGCAGGCGGAATAGCTCAGCCTCATACAATTTGTTGGGAAGCTTCTGGGCAGACTCTTGCTCGGTATTTGTCATGGCAACAGGATACACACAGTTAGGGGTTTACTCCGATCGCCTCCGCCAGACAAAAAAACAGGTCGTGCTCCCGATTGGGAATGCACGACCTGTTCATAGTTTAACTTTTAGAAATCACCATCTGTCACTTCAATGGTAAGTCCCAGATATTCCGCAGCGCCCGCACGACGATTCGGTATGTTAAGCAAATCAATTGCTCGTCTCACCTTGGCGTCTTCCACATCTTCGAACCACGGACGGACAGTGTCCGCAATGCCTGTGGCATACAGGTTATGGGCCTCTCTTGACCCCAGCGAATCTCGGATGCTCACAATATCCAGATCTCTAATCTCACTCATACTATCTTCTCCTCCTTCTGCGCTGCCCCAACATGGGTACAGGCGAGGTATACGCCCCAGGGGCGCAGGCAGCCTCACCGCAACGCTTCCGCAGCCTTTCGCTGCAAGTACTACACACTGGCACAAAAACTGGCCAAATGCAAGGGCACGTTGACCCCGAAACTAGTAGATGGCTGTGCTTCGCGACGACTCTTCTGCCACCACACTGAGCGTGGTCCCCGGGGCACCCGCCAGGGTGTGTACCCTAATCGAGTTCGTACTTCCCGGTGTTCCAGGCGGCATCCCCGCAACTATCACCAGCTGCTCGCCCCCCTCTACTATGCGTGCAGCACGAGCGACCCTTTCAACTTGGTTCACCATGTCATCTGTGTGATACACGTTCGGCAACTGATAGCACTGCACTCCCCACGTTAACGCCAACTGACGCCTCGTCTCCTCCAGAGGACTGAAAGCGATGATTGGGATTGGGCTGCGCATCCTTGAAGTCTGCCTGGCGGTAGCCCCCGACTGCGTAAAAGTTACCAGATAGCGAGCATCAAGAGTCTCTGCCAGAGAAGTGGCGGCCTGACAAATTACGCCGGATTCGTCGGCTTCGAATGTCCCCAGCGGAGCAATCCTGTCGCCGCCATTTTCTTCAGTGTTCTCTATAATCCGCGCCACCGTCCGCACGGCCTCCAAAGGATAGTCCCCAATAGATGTCTCACCAGAAAGCATGACGGCGTCGGCGCCATCAAGAATAACGTTGGCACAGTCTGATGCTTCCGCCCTCGTTGGGCGAGGATTGTGCATCATGGAATCCATAACCTGCGTTGCCACAATTACGGGTTTTGCCGCCTTCCGCGCCAGCTGAATCGCTTCCTTCTGGACCAGGGGAACTTCTTCCAAAGGCATCTCCACACCCAGATCCCCTCGAGCAACCATGATTCCGTCAAAAGCGTCGACGATTTGCGGCAATGCCTCTACAGCCTGGGGCTTCTCAATCTTCGCGATCACCGGGATGAAAGTGCCCTCTTCAATCATGATGGCACGCACATCATCAACATCCGCTGGGGAACGAACAAAAGACAGCGCAATGAAATCCACATCCTGACGAAGTGCCCAACGCAGATCCTCACGATCTTTATCTGACAGAGCCGGTACTGAAACCGCTACCCCAGGCAAGTTCAGGCCCTTGTGGTCCGATACCATCCCAGGAACTTCGACTTGGGTAACAACGTCAGTGTCGGTAACTTCCAACACTCGTAAGCCTACGTTCCCATCATCGACCAGCAACCTATCTCCAGGGTGACAGTCACCGGGAAGTCCCTTGAATGTGGTCCCCACCAACTCTTTGGTTCCTGGAACGTCACGGGTAGTTATGGTGAAGGTGTCGCCCTCTTTCAACTCCTGTGGCCCATCTGCGAAAGTTTCCAACCGAATCTTCGGTCCCTGCAGATCAACCAGTATGGCTATTGCCCGCCCAGAGTTCTCTGACGATCTACGTACCCTACGGATTGTCGTTTCATGCTCCTTCTCTGTTCCGTGGCTCCTGTTTATGCGCGCCACATCCATACCCGCATCCACAAGCGCTTGGATCTGCGTTGACGACTCCGTGGCAGGACCTATCGTGCAGACAATTTTTGCGCTTCTCATTCAATACTCAACTTTCATCCAATACGCCTAGCTCAATTTCGGCGTACACAATATTCAGGATAGTACTTACTGATCCTGATCCAATAATGGGTTTTCCAAAGTGGACTCATCTACCCCAGAGTTGCCAATGTTTTCATCGCTAGCTCCAGCAACTCCCGGGTCTAGAGGATCTTGCTTCTTTTCTCTCGCAGCAACAATTTGCCTGTATTCTTCGCGTTCTTGGGGACCAACGTTTTCTGACGCTCCCCTTTTCCCAGCGATCACAAATATCGCGATTCCCGCCAGCATCACCAAGATTGAGGTCCACGCATTTAATCGTAAGCCGAAGAAGACTTTTGCTTCATCCAACCTCATGGTCTCCATCCAGATGCGTCCCAGCGGGTACACCACCAGGTAGAGGGCGAAAACCTGGCCTGCCTTGAACCTGACTTTCGTACCCAGGTAGATAAGCAGTAAAGCCATCGACACGTTCCACAGACTCTCGTAGAGAAAAGTGGGGTGAAATAGTGTCCCGGAGGCATAGCCGGATGGTAGGTGGGCGTCATCAATGTGCAGCCCCCAAGGAAGATCTGTGGGGGATCCGAACAGCTCCTGGTTGAAGTAGTTACCGAACCTTCCAAACGCTTGCGCAAGAAGCAGTCCTGGGGCTAAGGAGTCAGCTAGCGGGCCAACGCGTTGGCCCAGCCTTCTTAGCGCGATAAAAGCTCCGATTGCCCCACCCCCAACGCCCCCCCAAATGGCCATTCCGCCTTCCCAAACCCGAAGGATAGCCAAAGGGTCATCCGCATAGGACGCTGGGGTTGTTATCACGTGATACAGACGTGCACCCACCAGGCCGAAGGGTATCGCCCAAATGGCAACATCGTAGACGACATCCTTTTCCCCACCGCGCGCGGTGTAGCGTTTCATGGTCACCCATAAACCCACGCCCATAGCGAGGACCATTATTATTCCGTAGGCCCGGATGGGCAGGGGCCCAAGGTTCCAAGTCCCTGTTGATGGAGACGGTATTCCCGCAGTCAACTACTCTCCTCTACCTGGCAGCGCCCCACGAAGAGCACTTGCCAATTTCGCCACTCTGTCGAGGGCGACGTCCCAGTCTGCTTCAAATAGTAGGTCAACAAACGCCGATCCGACAATGACCCCATTCGCATAGCGGCCCACTGTTCTAGCTTGGTCAGCTGTGGAAACGCCTACTTCCACACAGACTACTTCGGCACCCTCGGCACGGGCTCTTTCCACCAGTTCTCTAGCGGAATCATCCAGTTTGTCCCTCTTGCCCGTAACCCCCATTGTGGAAGCAGCGTACACCCAACCGTTCGATGCCGCAGCGATCTTTCGCAGCCTCTCATCCGTGGAAGAAGGTGCCACCAAGAAGATCCGTTCCAAATCTTGCTGCTTCGAAGCTTCAATCCATTCTTGAGCTTCTTCCGGTGGCAAGTCAGGAGTTATCAGTCCCGAACCCCCTGCCGCTGAAAACTCTTGAGCGAAACGATCCACCCCAAACCAGTTCACCGGGTTCCAATAGGTCATTGTCACCACTGGGGCACCGGTGCTTCCTATCTCGCGAACCGCCGCGAACAGGTCTTCCAAGTGGGTTCCTTGTTCCAGTGCTATGGCACCAGCCCTCTGAATGACGGGACCGTCCATGCCTGGGTCAGAGTACGGGAATCCCAACTCAATCACGTCCACACCGTTGTCCACCAGGGTTTTCGCTGCTTGAATAGACTTTTCCACCGTGGGAAACCCCAGGGGTAAATAGGCTAAAAGGGCTGCTCTTCCCTGGGCATTTACCTGTTCGATTCTGTCGCGACTAGAAATCATTCGTTGTCTTCTCCCCCTTTGCTCTGGGAACCAGGGTCTACAGAATCCAGTTCTGGTGTTCCTAGGTCAAACCACTTTGCTGCTGTTTCCATGTCCTTATCGCCCCGACCGGAAAGGTTTATTAGCACTATTGGCTCATCTGAAGAAGCCCCTGGTGCGCCCTCTCTCAACCACTGCTGAGCGCCCGCTACCGCATGGGCAGACTCAATCGCAGGAATAATCCCTTCCGAGCGCGATAGATCCAAGAACGCGTCCATAGCCTCAGCATCTGTAATGCCCACATATTGAGCTCTGCCAACCTGCGCCAGATGAGCGTGCTCGGGCCCAACTCCCGGATAGTCCAGACCCGCAGAAATGGAATGAGAGTCTTTCGTTTGTCCGTCTCTGGCCTGCAGCACATACGTGCGAGCACCATGTAGAACGCCTTCAGATCCGGCGGTGATAGACGCGGCGTGCCTGTCCGTGTCCACCCCTTCACCCGCTGCCTCACAGCCGATGAGGGCAACGTCCTCATCTTCCAGGAACGCTGTAAAGGCACCGATTGCGTTAGATCCCCCACCCACACAGGCAAATACTGCATCAGGCAGCCTTCCGGTTCGCTCCAACAGTTGAGCTTTGGCTTCGTCTCCAATCACTCGCTGCAAGTCCCGAACCAGACCTGGGTAGGGGTGAGGGCCCGCAGCCGTTCCAAACACATAATTTGTGCTATCAACATTGGCAACCCAGTCCCTGAAGGCCTCGTTGATCGCATCCTTCAACGTTTGCGAACCCTGCGTTACAGCCACCACTTCAGCGCCTAACACTTGCATTCGTGCCACGTTTAACGCCTGTCGTTTAGTGTCCTCCAGGCCCATGTAGATCGTGCAGCCCAGTCCAAGGAGGGCGGCGGCTGTCGCAGTGGCTACCCCGTGTTGACCAGCGCCTGTTTCAGCGATCACTCTCGTCTTACCCAGC
Organism: uncultured Actinomyces sp.; assembly: GCA_964345125.1. Taxonomy (GTDB): domain Bacteria; phylum Actinomycetota; class Actinomycetes; order Actinomycetales; family Actinomycetaceae; genus Scrofimicrobium. The sequence continues at coordinate 28,692 of CAYFPY010000013.1, read as the reverse complement.
TTCTTGCTTAACAGAGCCTGTCCCAACACATTGTTGATTTTATGCGAGCCCGTGTGGTTCAAATCTTCCCTCTTCAAAAAGACACGAGCACCACTACCTTCGGCGAACCTGGGTACCTCAGTGAGTATGGAGGGCCTCCCCGCGTAATCTTTCAGCAGGGCTGACAGTTCCTGCAGAAATTCAGGGTCATCACGGTACTGCTGCCAGGCTGCGTCAAGCTCTCCCACTGCAGCCATCAGAGGTTCCGCCAAGAACCTTCCGCCAAAGTCTCCGTAATATCGTGGATTATCCTGCGACATTTATCCTTCTTCTCGTGCTTCCCGCACCCGTTGTTTTCGATCAGCTAGCAGAGCTGGGTGCGCTCCCGCGCTCACCATGTCTGAAATAAGGTTCTTGGGGTCCTCCGCCGTGACCAGGGCCTCCCCAACCAAGACGGAGTCGGCTCCCGCCAAAGCATAGTTAAAAACGTCTCGGCTGCCGCGAACCCCGGACTCGGCTACAGCTACCACTTCCGGCGGGATAACATCCAGCACTTCATCCACCACCCGCCGATCAACCGACAGATCCTTCAAGTTCCGCGCATTCACGCCGATAAGCTTAGCACCCGCCTCCAGTGCTCTAAATGCTTCTAGACGCGAATGTGTTTCCACCAGGGCAGTCATCCCCAAAGACTCTGTCCTTTCCAGGAGGGACACTAACGCGCTCTGCTCAAGCGCCGCTACTATCAACAAGACGGCATCGGCACCGTAGGCCCTTGCTTCGTGGACCTGGTAGGGACTGACGATAAAATCTTTCCGCAACACCGGAATGTCCACAGCTAAGCGGACTTCACTCAAGTCATCCAGCGAGCCACCGAAACGATCCTGCTCAGTGAGAACCGAAACCATGGCTGCTCCACCGGCCTCATAAATTTTAGCCAGTGCCCCAGGATCGCCGATAGTGCCCAACGGTCCCTTTGAAGGTGACGACCTCTTCACCTCTGCTATGACAGAAACCGCACCTGGGCCCCCTCTTAAAGCGGCCAACACATCCAAAGCGTCGGGCGTGGCTAAGGCCTTTTCTTTTATGTTCTCTAGAGGCACTTGCGCTTTACGTTCGGCAAGCCGCTCGCATACGCCAACAATGATTTCATCCAAAACGCTCATCTCCGCCCCCCTTCCTGGTCCCGATGCTATCCGCATATCAGCTCAGAACCTATTTCTAGTCACCAAATGGAAGGGAACCACCAGCGTCAAAGCATGAGTCGGCACCCGTGTGACATGCAGGTCCAACCTGACGCACCTGCAAAAGAAGTGCGTCGCCATCACAGTCAATTTCTATCCCAACCAAATGCTGAGTGTTCCCCGAAGTGTCCCCCTTACGCCAGTATTCTTGGCGGGAACGGGACCAATATGTCACCCGGCCATCACGCAGGGTTCTTGCCAACGCTTCTTCATCCATCCACCCGAGCATGAGGACGCGTCCGCTGCTGCTGTCCTGTACGACAGCTGCCACCAGACCCTGCGAGTCGACTTTCAAACGGGCTACAACTGACGGATCCAAACTCATTCTCTTACCTCTTCGTGAGCCCTGGGTTCCGCAAGAAGCGTCTTGACATCACTGACTTCTACCACACCAAAGTGGAACACTGACGCTGCCAACACAGCATCCGCACCACTTTCAGCGGCACGAAGGAAATGCTCTGCTGACCCGGCACCTCCAGACGCGATGATTCGCAAAGCAACGGTCGAACGCATTCGTTCTAGTAACTCCAGGTCAAAACCGTTTTGTCCCCCGTCCGCCTCAATAGAGTTCAGGAGTATGCGTTGCACCCCCCGCTCCTCCAACCCTCGAGCCCACTCTAAAGCGTCGATACCCGTGTCGTTCTTGCCCCCTTGAGTGCGTATTGTCCATCCTGGCTCGCTTCCCCATTTTCTTCCCACGTCCAGCGAAATCACCACGGATTCCGGTGGAAAATGGGACAGCAGTGCATCAACCAAGTCGGGATCGTTAACGGATGCACTCCCGACGGATACGGCGCTGGCCCCGAGATCAAAGACCTCCTGCGCCCGTTCGATGGAATCTATTCCCCCACCCACGATAAGTGGCAGCGAGCATGCGCCGAGCACAGCCCGAATTACCTCCGGGTCGGGCCCTCTGTTCGCCCCAGCTGCACCAATGTCTAGCACAGTTATTTCGTCGGCGCCCTGCTCACAGTATTTCTGCGCAAGGACAGCGGGGCTGCCAGTCTTTTGCAGGTCCTGAAACCTGACGCCTTTAACTACTTCTCCGTCCAACACATCCAAACAGGGGATGACCTGCACTGCTTCCCATGTTTGCTGTCCGTCCGCGTCACTGGCTGTCTTCATCGGTAACATCCTTGTCTTTCTCTTCCTCACTCGAAGGGATGGCAGCTAAAATATCCACCACTATTATGAGCGTGTCGTCCCCCGTGGCCATTTCTGGAGGCACAGTGACAGCCAGACGGCTTCCCACTCTTTGGTCAATCAAAGCTTCCGAAACACCCGGCATCATGGCTTCCATCTGCACCCTGCTTGGACTGCCAGCACCCCAAGTTGAAGTAAGCGGCTCCTTCTTCCCCCACTCAATCGCATAGTATTGCAACACCAGTTCGTCCTCTGCATGCACCTGGCCTCCCTCACCTTCTATTAGGCGCTGCACCGTCAAGGAGTCAGGTGGGGTTTTCTTGTGGGAGATTTTTGGGCCCGCCTCGGTCCAAGAAACTTTGAGGGGTCCCTTTTCGTCGGTTTCTTTCCCAACAGCTATCGAAGACAACACGTCCACCACGTTAAGTTCCACTGTCCCATCTTCAAGAGGACGCGCAACCAATATGCGGGAACCTTCGGCTTTGCCTATAACCACCTCGTTAAGCGTTTCTCCCAGTGCCTCTGGCGTAGCCGACTCTAGGAGTAGGGACGGCCTACCTCCAGCGGTTTTAGTTTCCCCAGTTTCTCCGTCAAATGTGCTCAACGATAGGAGAACCGGAGTCCCCTCCTCAATGACTCTCCCCTGCCCGTACACTTCGGTGCGGACCTTTGAAGAGTTAAGCTCTAGGGGTTCTGCTAGGTCCACCACGGGGGCCGCGCCAACTCTGCCGCTCACAGACACGGGGTCGAGGGGCATTTCTACGGTGAGGACCTCCTGAGTTGCACTTCGATTCACCACAGCCCCAATCAACAGCAGCAAAACAGCTAAGACGGCTGCTGCGACAGGCCATAGCGCTACCTCCCAGTTCACGGGGGTCAAGCTGACAAGTCGACCACGAATATGATCTGCGCCCTTGTCGAACAGCGACGGCGCCTTGTCGATAGGTTCCCTATTTCTTCCCAGGGATGTTGCCTCCAGAGTTTCGCGGCTACCTTCGCCCCCACCAAGGGTCACGGCAGACTCGAGAAAGTCACTCTCCGCTGAATTAATCGACCCCTGGCGCAGCTCTCGCCGGGACGGAAACGGGCTGCTCACAACGTGCCGCCTTCCCGGGCTAGAATGCTGAGCATTTTCTCCACCTGATCGTCTTCGGTTGCAAACGGGTCCTGCAAGGTGACTGTAAGACCTTGTCCCTCTAGTCGCAAGTTAACCCAGTCAGCCCCTAACTCTCGGCCGGCCTCCTGAGCGGCCTTAATCACTTCTCCCCGCAGGGCTGCCCGGGTGGTACTGGGCGGGTGGTTGCAAGCGTGCTGGACCTGATTTTCGGAGGTGAGGCGCACCATCAGCCCCGTTTCTTCTAGTTTCGGCGCCAAACCTGCTGGAGTAATGTCGTGGTATGACAGCGCCAGGCGTGCCACCCGACTGTCAGCTAAGCTCACGTTTGTCTTGGTTACGTAGGCGTCTAGCAGTTTCTTCTTTATAGCGAAATCGATCTCTGTATCAATGTCAGACCAGTTTCCACCCCTCACTGCTTGGAGAGTGCGTTGCCACAGGCCCACTAAGTAGCGGTAAAGTTCTGACAGGCTATCCTGTGGCGTTGCCGCCATAACTCTCTGGAAAATTTCTTCCTGGATTTCAACAGCCGTCATTTTTCGACCATCAGCCAGCGACACTTGTGTCGTCCCTTGCAGGTCGAAGTTGATGGCTCGAATAGCCCCCATAGGGTCAGCCAGAGCCAAATCGTCAAGCCGCACCCCGTTTTCTAGTGCCGCCAGTACGATGTCTGTTGCCGCAACCTTTAGTGCTGTGGTTGGTTCCGCAACATTGGTGTCGCCCACTATGACGTGCAGACGGCGGTAAGAGGAAGTGTCAGCTAGGGGCTCGTCTCGAGTGTTTATTATCGGCCGGGATCGGGTGGTAGCGGAAGACAAGGCGTCATGCATCTGGTCAGACCGCGCAGCAAAAACGTACTGCGGCTGCCCGTTTTCGTCCTCCTTTATGTCCCCGGCGCCAACCATTATTTGGCGCGTCACAAAGAAAGTTATGAGGGCGTCGGCTGTGCGCCTAAAGTCGCGTCCCCTTTTCAGCAGGTAGTTTTCGTGGCAGCCATACGAGTTCCCCACCGAATCAAAGTTGTTGGCGAACAGGTGAACTGTTGTCGGGGTGCCCTGCTGGGATAGTTCCTCCGAAGCTGACGCAGCAAGGTCAGATAGCATCTCTTGACCTGCCCTGATTTGGGCCAGCAAGTCCCACACCGAGATACATTCAGCTGTCGCATACTCGGGGTGAGATCCAACATCCAAGTAAATGCGTCCACCGTTGGGAAGGAAAACGTTAGTTGAACGATACTGGCGCAAGATTGGCGCGAAAAGGAGCTCCGCAATCTGCTCCACCTGAAGGTCGACTGGCTCATCCAGGCCGGGGTGGGCGGCGGTTAGGCCGTACTCCGTTTCCACGCCGAATATGCGTTGCTCCACTTACTGGCCGCCTTTTTGCACGAATCCTTGAACGAAAGCTTCTGAGTTCTGTTCAAGGACCACGTCAATCTCGTCCAGAATAGAATCTAAAGCTGTGGCTTGTGTCTGCCCAGCCCCCAACTGCAGGTCATCGTCCTCCTCGTCAGGTCCGCCTCCGGCATACGTTTGTGTGCTACTCATTCTCTGCCTTTCCTTTCCCTGTCGGTTCAGCCATCGGTACCCTCAGGTACTTTTCTTCTTCCTCCTGGTCAAAGACCAAGGAGGTCCATGAAGCTTTAGCAAGGTTAGGGTTGGCCGCCACTTCGCGTCCTCTAACCGCAGCGCGCGTGTCGGAAGGTGGGTTGTCAGCTGCCCAATCAATTTCTTCTGGCTCAAGCAGCTGCTCTACTAAACCCGCCTGCTTAAGCTTGTGCACCAACGACACTTGGGGCCTCAAATCGCCCCACTGCAAATCCAGCGCAGCTACCCTAGCGTCATCCCACTGCGCACCTATTCGCTCTTTTTGTCGTGAAAGCAATGCCAGTTTCCCCACCCATTCAACCTGCCTGGCCACGGAAAACACATCATCTTGCAGGCCATTCAGGACCTGCAGCCAGGTATCCAGCACCAGTTTGTCGTCTCCAACTATAGGCCTGCCCGCGGTGTGAAAAGCCGTGACAACCAGGTCGAAATACTGTCTTTGGATGTCCAGGGCTGTCCTATCTGGACCAGCAAACATTTGTACTTTTCGTGCCAGGGTTGGATCGTGCGATATTTCTGTTACTGCGCTAACCGAGTTAGCTAGGTCCAAACTGTCCCACGACAGGTCGCTACCCTGCTCAATTGCCCACAGCACCAGTTTCGTGGTGCCTACTCTTAGAAGCAGGGACACGTCAAACAGGTTTGCGTCGCCGCCAATGACGTGGATTCTGCGCCACCTGTGGTGGTTCGCATGAGGTTCATCTCGGGTGTTGAAAATGGGACGGTTGAACGTGGTTTCTAAGCCTATGTCATTTTCGACATAGTCGGCGCGTTGGGAGATTTGGAACCCAGGAAACTCTGATTTTTGTCCCTTACCAACCCTGCCTGACCCGCTAATGATTTGCCGCGTTACCAGAAAGGGGATCATGAACCTAATGACTTCGTCCAGGTCGGTTTCCCTGCTGATTTGGTAGTTTTCGTGGGTTCCGTAGGTGGCTCCCTTGCCATCTACATTGTTTTTGACGAAGACTAATGGTTCTTGTCCAAGTTCCTCCCTCCGCTTCATTACCCGGCGTGCTATCACGTCTCCAGCAAAATCCCAACGCACTGCCTCGAGGGCTGTACTTGTTTCTGGGGAAGAGTACTCAGGGTGGGCGTGATCTACATAGAATCTTCCCCCATTTGGCAGGACGATACCGGTCGGGCTCAGCAGTCTCTGCTCCTCAATGCTGGGTTTGGGAAGGGATTCGCTGCCGCCAGAAGGTGCTAGATGATAGGGGTCATCGGTGAGGAGCGACGGGTCCGCGTGAGCTCTGCTCAACCGCATGCCACGCACATCGTTGAGGGGATCTTCACCCCGGTAGTCCCAGTGGACTGGCTGCCAATCACCCCGATAGGTTTTCGCATAGGTCTGCACGGCTTCAACTGACAGTTCGATGGGGTTTTGCGTGAGGCTTTCAGGGTTGTAAATACCGTATTCGGTTTCCGTTCCCAGAACCGTTTCGTCCCACTTTAGTTGCGAATCTTTCGGCATCTGCTTCACGCCTTCGTGGGCTGATCGTCGTTATTTTGGATGGGAATGACGGCAACCACTTCTCCCCCACCCAACCCCACGGTTCGTGCCCACTCGTCCGGACTGGTGGTTCCGGCGAGCTCTTTCGATTCTCTCATTTCTTCCTGCACTCCGGCCAGAACCATGTCGGTGGTTAGTCCCCCTTCCCCGTTTTCCAGGGTATTTTTGATGGCAATTTTCTTTGCCCTTTCGACCGTCCCAGCAATCATGGCTCCGGAGACCAGGTCGTGTAAATAAACCGTGAAGTGGCTTCCGTCAGCCAAGTGCACTGTGAACAGGGCTGTACTATCGTCCTCCGCGTAAAGGGAAGCCAAAGCCGCTTCGATCATAACGCTAACAGCCTCTTCGACACTGCCATGTTGGTCAATCATGCTTTGGGCAATAGGCAGATCAGGTGTTAGGTATTTGGCGAATATCTCTTGGGCCTGCGGCTTTGTTGGCCGGTTAATTCGGATCCGCACATCTAGCCTTCCGGGGCGCAACACGGCTGGATCTATCATGTCTGGCCGGTTGGAGGCTCCAATGATAACCACGTTTTCCATCGCCTCTAGCCCATCCATCTCAGCCAGCAACTGTGGAACAATCATTGTTTCGACGTCGGAGGAGATTCCCGTACCGCGAGTCCTGAACAGTGCTTCCATCTCATCGAAAAAGACCACTACGGGAACGTTCGCCGAGGCTAACGCTTTAGCTCGCGCAAATATTGCCCGGATGTGACGTTCTGTTTCACCAACGAACTTGTTCAGCAGCTCCGGCCCTTTGATGGAAATGAAGTACGTTTTCTGATCACCGCTAGCCAGAGACGTGGCCACTGCTTTAGCGATCAGAGTTTTCCCGCATCCTGGCGGTCCGTACAAAAGTATCCCACGCGGGGGACTCAGCTCATAGGATCTGAATAGGTTCGGGTAGGTGAAGGGGAGTTCTATCGCATCCCTAACCTGCTCAATTTGTTGGTCAAGTCCCCCAATATCGCTGTAGGACACGTCGGGGGTTTCTGGCGTCAGTAGGTTTTCAATGTCGCTGCGCACCACCTTTTCGGTTGCGAACCCAGTGCGAATGTCCACAGTGACGTTGTCACCGGGTTTAACTGCCCCGTGTCGCAGTGGTCCCGCGAGTCTTACCACGTGGTTTTGTCCCGCGTCTGTACTCACTAAAACGCGGCTGGCATCAATATTTTCGAGGACGGAAGCCAACGTACCTAACTGGGGGAAGTCCGCTCCGGATACGGCAACCAGATTTTCGTCCAGGCGCACCTGTTGGCCTGGACTCAAACTTTCGTAATCCAGTTCCGGCGCTGTGGCTAGGCGCATGAGCCTGGTTCCCACTTGCACTTCCAGTTCTAGAAGTTCGGGAAACGCCCTCACCAGTATGCCGAACTGCGCGGGCGGCCTGTGGAGCAAGTCCACCTCGGCTTGGAGATCTTTGATTTGCTGCCGGGCCCGAACTAACGCTGTTGTTAGGTTTGAATTTTTTTCTTCCAAACCATCCACTTGCAGCCGCAAGTTTGCTTCGTCACTGCTCGTCATTTGCTTTTTCAACCACCCAAGTATCGACCTTGCTGCGCAACTCTCTTCTTATTCGCCGCACTTTCTTATCGGAGGCCGTGCGCTGTCCGGTGATTTCCGGTTGCCATTCATCCTGTGGTCCCCACTGGTCTTGTAAACCTTGGGCAGCCGGTGCTGGCCGCTTCCTCAAGGCTAGCGGGATGACGCCCCTGGCCAGCTTACGGCTAACTAACAGGAAGCCGGTATGACCTATCATTCTGTGTTCGGGCCGCACCGCTAACCCCTCCAAATGCCAAGGACGGTTCACGCTTTCCCACACTTCCGGATCTGTGAACCTGCCGGAGGCTTTCAGTGCTTCAGCCAGCGTTGACAGCTGGCTCACCGTTGTCACGTAACAGGTGAGCACCCCACCCGCAGTTAGCACCTTTTCTACGCCTTCCAGGTGGCTCCAGGGGTCCAGTAGGTCTAGGACCACCCGGTCAAACTTGTTGGTTCCGCTGGCAGCCAGATATTCTTCCAGGCTCTCTACCACCAAGGACCAGGACGCTGGTCTCTGCCCGAACCACAGATCCACGTTTGCTGCTGCTATGTCTGCGAAGTCTGCTCTTTTCTCAACGGATTGTACTGTTCCACTGGGACCGACGGCGCTAAGTAACGACAGGGTGAGAGCGCCCGAACCTACGCCCGCTTCGAGGACGGAAGCACCGGGATAAATATCCCCGTGAGCAACAATTTGGGCGGAATCTTTCGGGTATATGATTGCGGCCCCCCTGGGCATGGATAGGACGTAATCAACCAGCCTGGGGCGCAGCAGCTGAAACTGCGTACCCTCGGCAGTGTTAACCACTTGACCGTCCGGCAAACCCAAGATCGCATCGTGACTGATGGTGCCCTGTTTGGATTGAAAGCTCCCACCTTCAACCAAGGTGATGGTGTACTGCCGACCTTTGGGTCCCGTGATTTGTACCCTATCGCCAGGGGCGAAGAGCGCAGGGCGCGCAGCTTGCCCCAGCGCCCCTTGTTCAGCGGGATAATTTTGACCAGACATAGCCCTCTCATGATGCCACATGAGCATTTGTGGTTTCGGCAAATGTGAGGCCTTGAACAGCCGCGGGACGTACTAGGGTGGAACCATGAGTAAACGCCTCCCAGCACTGTCAGCAAGCCGCGCAAAGGACTATCTGCAGTGTCCCCTGAAATTCCGCTTCGCAGTGGTGGACAGGATTCCGCAGCCGCCGACCCAGGCAACGTTTAAAGGTAACGTTGTCCACCTGGTTTTAGAACGCCTCTTCGACCTTCCTCTTCAAGAGCGCTCATTGAGCAACGCCCAGAAGCTTCTGCCCGATGCTTGGGCCGATACGCTGTCAGCCCAGCCTGACGCTGCTGTACTTTTTGTTTCCGAAGATGCGCAGAACCCGCCCCCGTCAGAAGAGGAAGCCTTCGCTGACTGTGGAGTCCTGTTGGAGAACTACTTCCATTTGGAGCGTCCTGACAATTTGCAGCCCCGTGGAACGGAAGAGTTCCTGGATGCACGACTGGAAAATGGCATTTTACTTCGTGGAATAGTGGATCGCATAGACGAATCCCCGGCGGGAGACTTGCGGGTCGTTGATTACAAGACCGGTAAATCACCCAACCCGCGTTTCATGTCGGATGCGCTGTTCCAAATGAAATTTTATGCGCTGCTTCTGCGGGAGTCTTGGCGCCTGCCCCAACGCATGCAGTTGCTTTATTTACGTGACCAACAGGTACTGACTTTAGACCCGCAACAGCGGGACATCGACAGTTTTCAGTTGGACATTGAGGACCTCTGGCGGCAAATTGAAAGTGACGCTGAGGCGGCCTCGTTCCAACCCAAGACTTCTAAACTATGCGACTGGTGCTCTTACAAAACAATTTGCCCAGCCTTCGGGGGGACGCCACCCCAGATTCCGTCCGCGGGTTTAGAGCGCCTCCTACAGGTCCGTAGTGAACCAAACCAGCTAGCTGACTAAGGACCGCCAAAGCCAGTTCGCTGTTCGGCCAATCTTTCCAGCGCCACAATGTTGAGGTCGGCGGCGGAACCAACTTGCACGGCACCTGCCACTTCTTCTAGTTCCACGGCACAGGGGATTGCGATGACGTTGGCTCCGGCACTGACACCGGCTGCGATACCGGAAGGCGAATCCTCTATCACAACTGTTTTCGCCAGGTTCACCCCTAGCTTCTTCGCCGCCAGCTGGTACGGCTGGGGGCTAGGCTTGAGTTCGCTGACATCATCCGCGCTGACAACTACGGCGAAAGTGTTCGGTATCTGTTTCACTAGGGCGGCAGCGATGGGACGCGCGGATGAGGTAACCAGTCCCAGTGGGACTTCCGCCCTTTTGAGTTCCTCCACTAACGTTCGCATACCGGGGCGCCACTGGACAGGTTTCGAACTAACAGCTTGGACCATCCAGTTCACGATATAGTCCAAGATCTCTTCGACAGAGTCCTGCGATCCCGTCCATTCCTTCAAGGCTTGCGCGGTGAACGGCAGGGGTTTTCCTACCATCTGCACGGCCTGCTCCTCGGACCAGTGAGAACCGTGGAGGCTGGCGTAGTCCATTTCCGCCTGGAACCAGTCGGGTTCTGTGTCGACAAGCGTGCCATCCATATCGAATAGCACTGCTTCAACTTTTCTGTCCAACATTGTTTCCTTAGAAGACATTTCCTTCGACTTTCTGTTCACCGATGCACCACAGTACCCGACTCTGCACTAACCGGTGACAACCGAGAGATTTTCTCGAAACTCTGGGGTGCTTACCGGTAGACTGCAAGCCATGGAGCTTAGACTATTGGGGGATGCTGGACTCACTCTTTCCGCCCTGTCGCTTGGGACATTAACTTGGGGGCGGGACACCGATGCTGACGAAGCGGGCGCAATCATGAGGGCGTACGTGGAAGCCGGGGGCACCTCCCTCGATGTTTTGTCCGACTGGCACTGCCCCATTTTCGCTGGTCGTCTAGAAACCGTTGGGTCTTTACTTTCTGGCCCTTACGCCAATGAAAACCTAACGCTGACGATGCACTCCGGTACGCTGCCACAGGCATATTCGCCCACCCCAATCCCACCCCTACCTGGTCCTGCCACTTCACGCAAATATTTGCTTGAATCTTTGGAATATTCTCTTCGGGCCCTGGGAAGATCGGCAGTAGACCTGTGGGTTATTCACGGCCCCCGCCAGCGGGTGAGCCTCCCAGAAATCATGTCTGCGGCCCAAAGTGCCTACGACACAGGAAAAGCTACCTACGTGGCTCTAGCCGGCTTTTCAGACTGGGACTTGGGAGCCGCTTCCACTAGGAGCTATGCAGAGCCACCTCAAATTTCGGGGATGGTCACACCCCTGTCGTTGCTGGACGCCAGCAGCTTGAAAACTACGGTTCCCCAGGCAGCTGCCGCGGGTCTAGGCGTGGTAGCGCACAGTCCTCTCGCTCAGGGAGTGCTGACAGGAAAGTACCAACATTCCACTCCCCCTGATTCCCGTGCTGCCACCGCCCACCTTGGCCCGTGGACAAAAGAATATTTTGGGAACGCGAGTGCCCGGGTTGTTGAAGCGACGGTGCGGACCAGCGAGGAACTGGGTAAGCATCCAGCCCAAATCGCCCTGGCCTGGGTGCTGGGACAACCGGGTGTCACCAGCGCGGTTACTGGGCCACGCACACTACGACAGTTGGAGTCGTTGCTGGAGGGTTTTCCGGTGCACCTCCCGAGGGAAATACGCGAAGTGCTAACGGAAATTGCACTTTACTAGAACCTTGGACGCACCCATCGCTGGTTAGGTCTTAGGGCAATCCCAGTTGCGATCGCACAACAGATATCATCAGGTCTTCACCTTTGATTTCCGAAGTTTCTTGCGCTCCCACGATCCTGGGCGTCCCGTCCTCATCCACCAACTGGGAAGCTCCTCCTGTGATTTCCTAGCCTCTAGTTTACGTTGGTTTCTAGTCCGCGACGTCGGATTACGCCATCCCCCGAAGGGTCCCCTCCCCGAACCGCACGAAACGACGCCAGCGGATCCCGAGAGTTACCTCTAGCCAACAGCTCCTCGCGTAAAGCCCTTCCCGCTGCCCTGTTGAATCCGCCGTCACCATCATTGTCCATCTGCGTGCGAAACCAGTCTTCAAGTTCTCCAACCAGGGCTTCAGCCCACATGTAGGAGTAGTAGGCGGCATCGTACCCACCCGCAAAAGCGTGCGAGAAATATGTGGATCGGTACCGGGGCACAACCAGCTCATGGTCCACCCCGTTCGCCGCCACCACCTCTTTTTCAAAATCCTCCACTTGGTCGGGCGTGGTGGGAATCTGGTCGGCCGGGCCATGCCAAGCCTGATCTATCAACGCTGCCTGCACGTACTCCAAAGTGGAAAATGCTTGTCCGAAGGTCATAGAATCCTGCAGAGCTTGCAAAACGTGGTCCGGAAGTTCCTCCCCCGTGTCCCACTTTTTGGCAAAATTTGCTAAAACCTCCGGATGATACGCCCACATCTCGTTGAGTTGACTAGGTAACTCTACAAAGTCCCGGGGGACGTTCGTACCCGCTGTTGCCCGGTACTGTGTCTTGCTTAGCAGTCCATGCAGAGCGTGACCAAACTCGTGGAACAAAGTGATCACATCGTCCCAGGAAAGCAGGGTGGGCGCCCCCTGTGGTGCTTTGACGAAGTTGGTGTTGTTAGTGATTATCGGCAGCTCCCCTTCGTTGGGCAGCGCGGACCGCAACGCTGACATCCAGGCACCGCCATTCTTGCCGGGCCGAGCGTACCAATCGGCTAGAAATAACCCCAACGGTTCTCCGCCCTCATCAATGACCTCCCAGGTCTGCACGTCCTCATGCCACCCCACAATGTCTGGTTTGGGAACGAATGTCAGGCCGTAGAGACGGTTGGCCGCAAAGAAAACACCTTTTTGCACGACTGTGTCTAGCTCCAGGTAGTTGCGCAGGTCTTCAGCGTCAACCCCTAAGCTGGCTGCTCTTTGTTTCTGTTCATAGAACTGCCAGTCTGCGGCCTGTAGGGCGTGCCCATCTTTCTGTGCTTGCTCCGCATAGCGCTGCGCCTCATCTTCTAGCACCTCAATGGCTTGTTTCCCGACTGAAGTGAGCATGCCCAATGCGGCAGCCGTGTTGGGAACCGTTTCTTCTGAGACCACAAGACTGCCATGGGAGTCGAAACCCAATAGTTTGGCTCTGCGAGCGCGCAATTGTGCTAGTTCCACAATTTCTGCCCGCGTGTCCGTCTCCGGGTGGTCCCCGAGACCGCGGCCAATTGAATCTTGCAGCATTCTTTGGCGCACCCGGGGGTCCGTGACCGAACTTAACAGGGGTGGTTGTGAATAGTTCGCCACGTTCAACGCCCACACGGAACCGTGCTTCTGCCCCTCCGCTAGAGCATCTTGTTTGGCCTGTTCTGTTAGTCCATCCAGTTCAGCTTCATCTTCACCCACAGTGACCGTGCTTTGTAGCTGACGCACTATAGTGGAGTCGATTTTTGATTCCAGTTGGGCAATGCGAGTGTTTATTTCCCGTAGTTCTTCCTGACCTTTTTGGTCCAGGTCGACTCCGGAGCGCTGGAATGTTTTCAGGGTTTCGCTGACCAGCCAGGTTGTTTCTTCATCCAGGTCCGGCAGCTGTGCGACCCGCTGATACCGGTTGTAGATGTCTTGGTTCAACCAGAAGTCATCCGCGTGTTGCGTCAATAGTGGCGCTAGTTCCTGTTGCACTTTTTCCAGTTCTTCCCCACCCACCGATGAGATGAGAGTCCACGCCGTTCTCACGACTCTGGACAGTTCCCTTCCCGAGTTGTCTAACGCGCGGACAGTGTTTTCTACACTGGCTGGCTGATCCTGTTCAACAACGGCCTTCCACTGTTTCTTCTCAAGTTCTATCCCCTGACGAACTGCTGGTTCCAGGTCTTCTATCTGCACGCTGGTAAAATCTGGCATCTCGTAGGGCAGGTTGGTGGGTTGCAAGAGTTTTGTTGCTGATTCTGACAATTATCTCAGTTTCCTTTATCTACTTACGATCTATGCGTTTGTCGTTGCCGTATTCGTGCTTAGCGTTCTTTAGATTACGGTTGGCCGAGCGCCTCTAGTATTGCGCCAATCTGGGGTTCTCTAAAGTTGGGTCCTTTGAGAATTTTCCCGTCGTCTCGGCGGCGAACGCTGCCATCTTCCATGAGCTTCGACAGGTTGGAGGAATGCACCTCTGCCATGACCTGCTCGAGGTCTATGCCAAGTTCTAGTGCCATGCCATAAATGACGTAGGTCAGGTCTGCTAGCGCGTCGGCTGTTTCCACCAGGTCGCGGTTCTTCTCGTCCTTGAGGCTGGCGAACACTTCTTCCAGTTTTTGTCCTGCTTTCTGCCCATAAACGGCGGTACACAGCTCTGTGACTTCTTCGGCGATTAGGCTCATCCGCATCTGCAGTCTGGGGCTGTCCAAGGTTGGCTGTTCACCTTCCGCCACTAAATTTGGCATTTGGTAGACCCTGTGGAACTCTGCGACTAGGTCTTGGGGTGTTCTACCGTTCAGCACTTGAGCTTTGGGGGGTAGGAAGAGTTCTTCTTCCTGCGGCAAACCTTTCCAGTCGGTTCGTAGTAGGGCGCTTTGGATGAGGTCGGTTTCCTGGTTGTCTTCCTGGAGTGTTCTTTTTCTCCCTTCAGGTTTGAATCCGAGGTTACGTGAGACCCTGGCCGATTGGCTGTTGTCCTGGTCGAAGAATATTTCAACGCGGGACGCAGCAAAGGCCTCGAACGCTGCGTTCACTGTGAGCGCCGCTGCTTTTGTTGCGATCCCCTCACCTTGGCTGTCTGGGTGGACCCAGAATCCCAGTTCGTAGGTCGAGGGTGCTGTGCATGTGAGCTCAACCATTCCCAGAAGTTGTCCGCGTGCAGAATCGCCCTGTGCTTCTGCGTTGTTCCCCCCGCTTCTTGCCTGGTAGATCCCCCAAATTGGGCAACCTTTTTCCCGGTTTCTTTCGGTTTGGGCGAGGAATTCGTCGGCATCTTGGTCCGTGTAATTTTTCCCCGCCCAGGGTAGCCATTTTTCCAACTGCTCGGATCTTCCTGCTTGGACGATGCGGTCCAGGTCTTTCGCGGTGGGTGGTGCTAGATGCAGACCGTACCCTTTGAGTTCAGGTTTGATCTTCGGGTCGCCAACAGTCATCAGTTCTCTTCCTAGTTGTGTGCCACTGTGCCCGCGAGGGGGCCTTGTTCACAGGTTACGTGTCGGATAAAGCGGTACGCAAAATGCGTTTGTAGGCTGTTTCTGTTTGCATGCCTTCAACGAACGTAGTTTCGTTAAATACCACAGTGGGGGTTTGGGTCATACCCATGTAGAGGCCGATTCCCGCTTCCTGTTCCACGGCTGCCGATAGACCTTGGTCTTCCGCTGCTTGCAGTATCGCTTTGCCATTCAGTCCGTAGTCTTGACTTACGCTCACAAGCACTTCGGGATTTCCGATGTCTAAGCCCAATTGGTAGCGTGCGCGCAGGATTCCTTCAGCTAGTTTCAGTGGGAGGGCGTCTGCCCCTTGGTTTGTTTCTGTTTCCCCTACGAAAGCCAGCACGTTCTGGGCTGCCTTGGTGCTGGGTGATTCTGGCTGTCGGAGCACTTTTTCGTCTAGTGTTATGCCTGATTTGGCGGCAATCTCGGCAACTTCCAGCACTCTTCCTTCGTGGAGGCGTTGGGTGGCGAGGTCGAACAGGGGTTGTACTCGGACCACCACCTCGTTGGTCGGGTCCTCTTGAGCCAGAGCTTTCCGGAAGGCGTTCAACCCTAGGTAGCTCTCTACCGCCACTAAATCAAGCCAAATGTCTATGCACATTTTTTATCCTTCCTACCTGTCACCATCCTACTTGCTCATACCCACAGTGCAGGGTGCTCGATTAGGCATACGGCTCAGTCCATGCTATTTTTGTAGTCGTTTCCTTCCACCAGTTCCTACTGGTAGAACACTCGCGCGGGTGGCGGAATCGGTAGACGCGCTAGCTTGAGGTGCTAGTCCTCGTTTTAGAGGGTGGGGGTTCAAGTCCCCCTCCGCGCACAGCCCACAACGCTTCTTCCCTCGCCTAGACCTTAGATGAGGCCTAGGCGAGGCGCAGGAGTTGTCGGACAGAAAGAAGATCAAATCCCAAGCCATGGTGGTGCCCGATGATGCACCAAGTAACGCTGGCAAAGTCGTAGCCGGCCCATTTACTGCCTGGTCCATGCAAGAGATCATCCAAATCCACGCGGATGGCGCCACTGACGGGCGCAGCTACGCTGAACTAGGTGACGACGTGAACGCCGCTAAGGAACAGTACGGTGAAGACTCCCCTGAAGCCGAAGAGCTTCAAGCTAAACGTGACACCGCAATGAACGCCTCTTTCCTCAGGGCCTCTCTCTTTACGTCCATTTTGGCTTCGGGAGTGTCCCTATTAGCAATGGGAACCGGACTTACTGCAGTGCTGGGCGGCGCTGCTGCACTCACTTCCAATAGGAAACGTGGGTAACACCAAAGCACCAAAGCTTAAGTCGAGCACCTAACAGGAGAAAACGGTGGGGAGCGGGACTGTTCCGCTCCCCACCGTTTCTGTCGTTAACAGCGACGAAAGACACCCGCCCCATAAAGCTACAGACCCCACCCCTTTTATGGAAAAGTGTTCTTGATGAAGCGAATAGTGGGAATAGACCTGGCACGACTCCTGGCCATAGTAGGCATGATGGCCGCCCACCTCCTCGTACCCCAGGGGAGTCCCGACTGGTTACGCACGTTCACTGACGGATACCCCTCAGCACTGTTCGCTGTTCTAGGCGGATTTGGAATGGTGTTTACCTCCCGCTCCTCGCTATTAGGAGAGCGAAAGTTACAAGCCGTCACAGCATTGATGATTCGTGGGGCCCTAGTCACCCTGATCGGTACGGTAATGCTACTGCTGCCAGACCATCCCATAGCGGTCGTACTGATCTACTATGGAACAGCCCTCATCTTAGCTGCGCCCTTCATCTTGCTACCAACACCCGCACTGATTCTTTCTGCTACGTTCCTGAGCGTCCTCACACCTTTGGCCCTGTTCAAGTTACGTGCCCCCCTCGCGGAAACGTACCCTGTCGGAACCCTGCACACAGACTCGCTTTGGGGACTCGCATACTCCGCCCTCGTCACAGGAACATATCCAGCCATCACCTGGCTGGTGTATCTGCTCATAGGAATAATTGCGGGCAGGACTCTGCTCCACCGGCGCGAAACAAAACCACTAGCAATCGCCGGAAGCAAAATTGGGCTAGTCGGAGGACTTCTAGCTATTGCCTCACAAGCCGCCAGCAGCATCTACCTGTCCGCCCAAGCAACCCACCTCAGCCAACTGCTCGGCGTCACCCCGGAACTACTACCAAGCCTACTTCTGGAAAGACGCTACGGGGCACCAGCCCTCGGCGGATGGAATGCCCTACTCATAGCGGCACCGCACTCGGGCTCCACCACGGACATACTCCGCTCCGCAGGGGTAGCGCTCCTCATCACAGGGACCCTCATCGTCGTAACAGCGCCGATACGAAAAAATGCGTGGTGGCTAAAACCGTTCGTTGCCACAGGCGGAGCAGCCCTGACAGTCTATGTTCTGCACATATCTCTCACAGCTTTTACTGTGCCGGCTGACTACCCTTTTGGCGGAAACACACCCCCCCTGTACGCCACCTCGTTCTGGTGGCAAACCGCCCTGTTCCTAATCCTTGGTGGCGTTCTCGCATTCTTAGGAAAACGTGGGCCGCTAGAGGCAGCGGTGTCAACAGTATCTAAAGCCGCCCAAACCAAAACTCACACCAAGACCCAACAGCCCGGCCCTGAAAACTGAGCTGCCGTCACCCTTGTGTATCGAAGGCCTCTAAGTACTCAAACGCCTCCACAATCATGTCTATGTGAGCGTCGGTCAAGTCATCCAACAGTAGACGCCTAACAGTGTCCTGGTGAATCCGCGTAGCTTCGTTGGTCCGTTCCACGCCATTTTCTGTTAACGCAGCCACAAAACCACGTCCATCATCTCCACTGGGCCGCTTAATGACCCACCCTTCCTTCACCAAACCAGAAACCAGGTACGTCAACCGGGAAGGACTGTACCCAAGGCGGGCAGCCAGGTCCCCCATCCTCAAAGAATGGGCCGGGGATTCAATCAGCGCCGAAAGGATGTTGTAATCTGACAAAGAGATTTCGGCGCCCTCCTTCAAATGGGTCTCAAGAACACCCTGGAGCCTGGTGGATGCATCAAAAAACACTCGCCAAGCCAGAAGCCGCCTATTTTCCTGTTCGGGCCCTCCCCCACGCCCCGAACTGAAATTCGAAGAATCCAACCGGCCTCCAGGCACCATAGGTGGGCGACCCTCGCCACTTCCGGGAACGGTGCCGCCTGACTGATCAACACCCCTGCTGTCCGTGAGTCTCCCCTTCTCTCGCCACTATCTCACCCACCAACAAGTGACACTTAAACACATTTTAGCGGACTACACCAAAAACGTAAGGTTTCCTTAGACCGAGGTTCCCAACAAGAGCTAGAATCCTACTAGGGAGGAGAAACAATGTCTGCATCGGGCGCTTCGCAAAGCCAGCCAGAACCACCGGCCACACCACAAAAATCTGCGCCAGGCGCAGCACAACAGAACAACCTACCCCAATGGCTTATAGATGCTGGCCTTGGCTCCTGGTCAATCGTTGGCATCGTGCTGGTGATAAGTGGGATAGTTTTTGCCACCTCACAAATATCACCCGTTTTCATAGCTATTTTCGCTGCCCTTGTTTTCACCGCGTTGCTCAATCCCATTGTGGACGCACTCGCCCCACACATGAAGCGGGGCCTAGCTGTGTTAGCCACGCTGCTTGGCTCCCTGGTTACCTTAGCGGGCCTCGTGACCTTCGTCGTCACGTCCGTAGCGGGCCAGTGGTCCAGCCTAGGAAAACAGCTGGTGAACGGTTTAGATAAAATTGCTGACTTCCTGGACGGAACCCCGTTTAACATCAAAACCTCATCGGCAGAAATTGTGGACTGGGTGAGCGCCTCCGTAAATAAAGGACAAAACTATGCCAGCGAAAACTGGGAAAAAATTGCTACACGGGCACTAACCAACGTGGGTGGTGTGGGGCTGTTCTTCATGATCCTTTTCCTCACCATCTTCATTACAATATTCTTTCTATTGCAAGGCAGCCAAATGTGGCGCTGGTTTTTAAACATGCTCCCCACAGACAAACGAGCCACGTGGAACCACGCCGCCCAAGCAGGCTGGGTCACGTTCTCTGCCTACGCCCGCGGGACCATGATAATAGCGTTCCTAAACGGCGTAATGGCATGGATATTTCTGGCCATCGTGGGTGTACCTTTAGCCTCCGCACTGGGGGTTCTAGTAATGCTCGGCGCCTTAATTCCCCTGGTGGGCGCACCTACCGCCATGTTGGTTGCCATGCTGGTTGCTTTGGCAACCAGCGGGCCTTGGACAGCCATAATAGTTGGGATTGGCATCGCCCTCATTGGGCAGGTCGAAGCCCACATACTGCAGCCCCTAATTATGGGTGCCCAAGTGTCGCTAAGCCCAGTGGTGGTTGGTATTGGAGTCATTGCCGGCACCCTGCTTGCCGGACTGCTCGGTGCAATCATCGCCATCCCACTAATCGGCGTGACTTGGGCTGTTTTCTCCTCCCTGTACAAGAAGGATCCCCCCATTGAGGGCGCCCTTCCAAACTTGAGAGAAGACTCTGTCAATAGTGCCGATGACTCGTCACCCAACAATAAGCGCGGGATGCTCGCCGACCTCAAACGGCTCTTCCACATCAAGAAAACAGAAACTTCTGCAACAACGAAAAAAGTTAACGAAAATCCCTAGACCGCGTTTCCATAGGTAGGCTGACAGGCCACATTTTCTGAGCCACAACAGAGAACGCTCCATCACCTTTCTCAAGCCGCCCCTGTACCACCAGTGCTTGCGCCTGGCCAACTACTTTTTGGTTTTCTAACCAAACTTGTTTCGGACACACCACGTTCGCTAAACCTGTTTCATCTTCCAAAGAAAGAAAGGTAGTTCCCCCGGCGGTGCTGGGTCTTTGCCGATGTGTCACCACTCCAGCGATCGTTACTGTTCCATTTGCCGGCTCGTTACCCACATCCGCCAAAGGTAACACGTTCTTCTGCACTAACCTGTGCCGTAAAAACTGGAATGGATGTCCAGCAGTGCTAGCACCCAAAATTTGGTAGTCCGCCACCATTTTTTCTTCAGCACTCATTTCGGGAAGATCTGCGGGGGCCGGAGCCAACTCCAATCCGGGTAAATAGGGTTGGTGCCACGCGGGCTTACCGACTAGCCCGGCGGACCAGATTCCCTGTCTACGCCCAATCCCCAAGTCTTCAAGAGCACCTGCTAACGCCAATTTTTCCACTTGTTTCTGGCTTAGTTCCGCCCGGTGAGCAAGGTCAGAAAGGTCCGTAAACGGACCCTTTTTTCGCGTTTCAACGACTCTTTTAGCTGCGTCACCTAAACCTTTCACCGTTTCTAAACCAAGCCGAACAGCTCTGTCTGGGTTGGCATGAACTAAAGTACCCTGCCCTTTCGTCTGCGGGACTGAGGAGGTCGAGGCAGCGTTTTTGCTGGGAACAGTTTGCACTTGCGAAAAGCAAACACTGGGCGGAAGAACTTTCACGTTGTGTCTGCGCGCATCTTCTATCAAAGTCGCAGGCGAATAGAATCCCATGGGTTGGCTGGAAAGTATTGCCGCATAGAAATGTTCAGGGTAATGCACTTTCAGCCAAGCCGACGCATAGACCAGGTAGGCAAAAGAGAAGGCGTGGGACTCTGGGAAACCGAACTCACCGAACCCTTTAAGTTGGGTAAATATTTGTTTCTGCGCGGACTCAGGCACTCCCCTGTCAGCCATCCCCGCAAAAAGTTTTGGGCGGAGCTCCTCCATCCTCTGCTGAGAATCTTTTGCTCCTATAGCTCTGCGTAACTGGTCTGCTTCGCCGGCATCAAATCCCGCGACATCAACCGCTAACTGCATGAGCTGTTCTTGGAAAAGGGGAACGCCCAGAGTTTTTTCGAGAGCGGCCTTTGCCAGTGGATGCGGGTAACTAACTGCTTCGCGACCATTTTTACGACGTAAATAAGGGTTGACTGCCTGGCCTTGTATAGGTCCGGGGCGGATCAGTGCAACTTCAACAACAATGTCGTAAAACGTGCGTGGTTTCAGTCTGGGAAGGGTGTTCATTTGGGCTCTGGACTCCACTTGGAACACTCCTACTGTTTCAGCTGCACAAAGTAGGTCATAAACCCGAGGATCCTCTTGAGGTATGTTATGTAAATCTAGCTGTTTACCTTCCCAGAGCACCCCTTCTTCGCTGAGCCAATTGAAGCTTTTGCGCAGTGCCGTAAGCATGCCCAGGCCCAGTAAATCGAACTTGACTAGGTGTGCATCTTCGCAGTCCTCTTTATCCCACTGGAGCACACTCCGATTTTCCTTGGCTGCCCACATCACTGGGCAAACCTCACTGACAGGTTTCCGCGTCAGAACCATCCCTCCCGGATGTATGCCCATGTGTCTTGGTAACCGTTGGAGTTGGCTTGCCATGGCCGCCACGTTTCCTGGGATTTCTTCAAGTAGCGAACCGTTCTTTTTGTTGGACCGTGAAGTTAGTTTGGACCATTCGGCCACCTGTTCTTCTCCATACCCAAAAGCTCGGGCTGCGTCGCGTATCGCTGATTTTGGTCGATAGGTAATCACGTTGGCTACCATCGCCGCATTGCCCCGTCCGTACCGGTTGTACACGTATTGGATTACTTCTTCACGTCTTTTTGCTTCTATGTCTAAGTCAATGTCTGGGGCTTGGGATCTACCGGGGGAAAGGAACCTTTCGAACAGCATTTTGTGTTCAACGGCATCTACCGCCGTAATTCCTAGGGAATAGCAGACAGCGGAGTTGGCTGCCGACCCTCTTCCTTGGCATAAAATATTTTGGGAAGCGCAGTAGTCCACTATGTCCTTCACTATCAAAAAGTAGCCAGAGAAACCTAGATCTGAAATTATTTGCAGCTCGTGATCTAGTTGTTTCCAGGCTTTTGGGTTGTGCGTAGCGCTGCCGTAGTACCGTTTGGCTCCTTTTTCTGTCTGATGTCTCAGCCAGGTGTCTTCATTGTGTCCCTGGGGGACTTGAAATCGCGGCAGCCCTGGGTCAACCAAGTTAAGGTCAAATGCAAAACTTTCCCCCAACTCAGCGGCCGTGCCAACTGCGTGTGGATGGTAACGGTGTAGATTCCACATCTCTTCTGCGCTACGCAGAAACGACCGCCATGCTGGTAGGTGTCCTTCCACTTTTTCGAGTGGCTGGTTGAGGCGGATTGCTGTAAGCACGTCCGCCAATGGTTGACTGCGTGGAGTTGCCAAATGCGCTGCTCCCGTTGCCACCAGGGGGAGGCCGAACTCTTTTGCTAACGCAGCGAGGTAGTCTGCTACCTCTTTTTCTGTATGCGGTGCTAGTGCTGATTCAACTGCTACCTTATTTTTACCGAAAATATTGACGAGTTGTGAAAGCACGTTTCGTGCTGCTGGTATTCCGCCGACTTCCATTGCTTCACGGAGAGGGCCATGGGAACTTCCTGTTAGCACCATCCAGTGGGCTCTTCCCCGCTGCTGGGCTGCGGCAAGTTCTTCTAATGTGAAGGCACCTTTCCTCCGCCCAACATGGTCAAGGAAATGCTTACTTATTAGCGCACTAAGGTCATGGTATCCCTGTTGGCCAGCAGCTAGGACGGGTAGCCGGAAACGATGTTCCTCCTGTTCACTGCGGTTCAGCTCAGGAAAAACATCCTTGTCCAGCGTAAGGGCAGAACCGTGAACTATTGGTAAAGAAAACGCCTTACCTGCTTGGGCTGTTCGCACAGCCGAGTAAAGCCCATCCACATCTAACACTGCTAACGCGGACAAACCAACTTCCACGGCCGCTTCAGTGAGTGCCTGGGGGCTGTCAGCCCCCTCTAGGAAGGTGAAGGCACTGTGAGCGTGCAGTTCAGCGTATCTGTTCCTTTTCACCCAACCAGCATATCGAACACATGTTCGATATAGTTGGGTTTGGTTGGTGTGAAGTTGACCTGCGTGAAGTTAGTCGGTGAACGCGTCCGCAACACACCGCATTGCGGCCAACGTTTTTGGCACCCCTATGTAAGGCATCAGATGCACGAAACATTCCGCCACTTCTTCGCGGGTCATGCCCGCACTTTCCACAGCTGTCCTTATGTGTCCAGTTAGTTGGGGCTCCACTCCGCCCATAGCGGCAAGAGCCGCCATGTTAAGCATCTGCCTATCCCGCAGGTCGATACCTTCCCTTTGGTAGGTTCCACCAAACACGGCTTCTACCACCCAATCGGAAGCACCAGGCGCATACTGATCCAACTCGTTTTTCCATAGAAAATCAAGGCAACAGGAAATGAGACAAAGTCGGGGTGACAGGATTTGAACCTGCGACCTTCCGCTCCCAAAGCGGACGCGCTACCAACCTGCGCCACACCCCGAGACAGCCAACCATGGATAAAGCCAAGAGGTGCTGTCTGCTGCCGTACCAGACTACACCATAACGGCAGGCAGAAACATCGGTAGGTCGGATCTGTGAACACCGTTACCTGTGAGTCCTGTTACCCAAACGCGAACTCGGCAAGGAGAGAAGCCTCGCCCTCCCCCAACTGCGCTATCGTATCCTCATGACGAGCACTGGCCACACCCTCGAACAATTCAAACCCACACTAACAAACTCGGGGACAACACCAGATGAGAGAACCAAAAACTTCATCACAACCTACCAAACCGCATTCCATGGACCGCCACCCACTCCCCAACAACTACGGGACCAAACGCTGTCTGCCATCACCTCACAAGCGACCCTAACCGAAGTCAGGGACCCCGACTCGAGCCTCGACCCGCTAACCGCTCAGCTTCCTGTGGCTACATTCATGCGCTTCCCCGGAAAAATAAACCTTGGGGGCAGGCAACAAAGCAACGTAGCCATGTTCACCAACGCCACAGTGCGCCCCACCCACAAAAGGCGTGGCCTGCTGCGGGACATGATGACACTCAATCTCACCCAGGCCCACGAAGCGGGCTTCCCAATGGCCCTACTAAACGCCTCCAGCGGGGGGATCTATGGGCGGTTTGGTTTCCAAACTGTTTACGACACATACAAAGTGGCACTAAGAAGTGGTGGGCTCTTCCATCTAGCACCGCAAGCGCAAGAGATGCTAAGCGGCAAAGTTCAGCCGGTGTCCACCACTTGGCTACAAGACAACCAGGAACGACTCTACGACGGGCTGCAACAGCAATTCCGTCTAGCTGGTACACGTCACCGTGCCTATTACAGCGAACATTTCTACGACGAGCAAAATGGCCAATACCCGCGGAGCTATCAAGCGGCGATCCACCTGAGCGGCAGGAACGAACCTGACGGCTACGTCCTGTACGAAATTGTGCTGGAGGATTATCCGTCTCCTGGAAAACTACTGGTCCACGACTTGGGAGCAGCCAGCCCGCAAGCGGAGCTCTCCCTGTGGAACTATCTGGCTAACATCGAACTGGTACACACCATCCACTACGGATCATTTCCGGAGTCTTCCTCCCTCCCTCTCGCTTTAGCGGACCCTCGGATGCTGCAGATAATTTCCGGTCCCGCCGACATAGTTTGGGTGCGGATTCTGGACGGGACAGATCTTCTTCGTCGAAGGCCGTACTCAACCATTGTTAAAGAGTCGCAGACGCGAGTGCACTTCCAAGTGGAGGACCCACTCGGTTACCTTACCGGACGCTACCGTCTTCACTTCGACGCCTCCGGCGCAAATGTGACCCGGGAAGACTCGGCAGGACCAGACCAGGATCTCCCCTTGGTTACCCCGCAGGGTCTTGCCGCCCTTATCTTTGCGTACCGCCCAGCCACACAATTAGCTGGTGCAGGCCTAATTAAGGGCGCCAACGCAAAGACGCTGAGCAAATGGGACACAGTTTTTGCTCCGGTGGGACCCGCCTGGTCACTGTTCGAGTTCTAATTCACGAAGTCTGGCCGCTTTCTACGCCGAGCTCTACCCAGCTTCCGTGCGGTTCTCCGGCGTTTCAATTTCCTATGCTCTAGGGGCGATCATTGGTGGGGCCTTTGCTCCCATGATTGCCCAAGCTTTGATACAGCATTTCGGAAGTACCAACGCTATTACAGCCTATCTGGCTGGTATGACCGTCGTCGGCCTGCTGGCTACTCTCATCCTGCGGGATAGGAGCGGCGTCCCACTTGGTTTAGATCATCAGCACGAACATGACAACGGATCATTCGTTACCGGAAACAAGGAGTAACTATAAGAACACGTCACTTTTAGAGGTGAAGGAAACCTAAAAGAGACTTGGGCCCCACCGTTGTTGGTCGGGGCCCAAGTGCGTCAAGACGCTAAGAACTAACGGGACGTTCCTTCTGGGAGTACCAGGGTCACGGTCAGGGTAGATCCCCCTGGGGCTGTAGGGACATGGTCTCCCACTTCGAACCTCATGCCTGGGTACAGGTCAGGCAGTCCTGCAAGTGAATCCACGATCTGCCCGGCATCGCTTTCTTCGGTGATGTCGCCATCCTGTACCAGGTGCGCAGCTGCCAGACCTCGCCAGTGTTTAGACCAATGTGTCACCACTTTGCGGTCTCCTTTCACCTGTTTTTCCACGTTCATGGTGATGACATGGGACTTTTCGGCGCGGAATGCTGCCCTGTACGCTTCAGGTCTGCAATCAAAGATCGCTTTGCCCACCAGGCTCTGCTTACCAGTTTCTTCCAGCACTTTGCCCAGCTGGGGCTTCCACCAACGCGCCAGAGGACCGAGTGGGGGTAATGACACCCCAATGGCCAAGCGATGATCCGGAATCAAATCATTTGGTTTGATGAATCCAAACAGCGCTGAAGCGATCAAAGTGGTTTTGGCGAACCGCTTCTTCACCTGTGGATTCATTTCGGCAGGCGCAAGCGCCTCAAAAAGCACTCCCGTGTACAGCTGTTCGGCTGCGACAGCAGGCCCGGACAGCAGGTTTAGGTTTGCCCTAGCCTGCTCGGCAGAACGTGGACCCAGCTTCAACACTTTGGCGGCCTGAGGACCAGCCCCCAGCTCCTGCAATGCAGATATAACCTGCATCCGGGCATGAGTCAACTCTGAAAAGGCGATCCCCTCCAGCTGCAAGGGAGCACCCGCAGCTGGAGGGGTCTTGCCCTCAGAGGGCGGTAAAAGAATCTTCACCAGTTTTTTCTTCGCCCCTTTTGCTTCTATTTGAAAGGGTTCGCGGTCAACGTGTATTTCTTCTGCAGGAACTCTTCTATTCCTTCAGGACCGCCCTCGCGACCTAACCCGGACTCTTTCCACCCGCCAAATGGTGCAGCAGCATTGGAAACCAAACCAGTGTTCAGACCCATCATGCCCGTCTGCAGCGTTTCAATCAGGCGCTGTGCCCGAGCCAGGTCCTGTGTATAAGCGTAAGAGACTAGGCCGTAATCGGTGCTGTTAGCCAGGTCAACAGCATCCTGCTCATCATCGAAAGGTACAACTGCCAGGACAGGTCCAAAAATTTCTTCCTTCAGCAGCTCACTGTCCGGCTGCACGTCGCCGATAACGGTGGGCTCAAAGAAACTACCAGGTCCTGGAATTGCTACTCCGCCAACCTTGATACTGCCTCCCCGCGCCGCGGCGTCGGCCACCAAAGCCACGGTCTTTTCCACGGCTTTTTTGTCGATGAGGGGCCCAATCGCCACTCCGTCTTCTGTTCCGCGCCCCACTTCCAGTTCACGGACTTTCTCCGTCACTCTTTCAATGAACTCATCGGCAATAGACCTGGCCACAATAAAGCGGTTAGCAGCGGTACATGCCTGTCCAATATTACGGAATTTGGCTTGCATAGCTCCTTCAACAGCTGCGTCCAGGTCAGCATCCTCGAAAACTAGGAACGGTGCGTTACCGCCCAGCTCCATCGAAGTTTTAAGCACACCACCGGCTGCCTGCTTCAGGAGTTGCTTACCCACCTCCGTGGAACCCGTGAAGGACATCTTCCTCAAATCAGGATGCTTCATTATCGCAGCGGAAACTTCACGCGACTGATCTGTGGTAACCACGTTCACGACACCCGCAGGCAGACCCGCTTCTTCCAAGACCTGCGCGAAAAGTAGCGTAGTCAGTGGGGTGAGTGCTGCTGGTTTTATCACCACGGTGGTTCCGGCCGCAAGCGCTGGCGCAATTTTTCGGGTGGCCATCGCCAGTGGGAAGTTCCATGGGGTTATTAGGAACGCGGGACCAACAGGGTGCTGGGTAATGATCATGCGCCCCGTGTTTTCCGGGTTGGGGCCGTAGCGTCCGTGGATCCTGACTGCCTCTTCGCTAAACCAGCGAAGGAACTCGGCGCCGTAGGTAACTTCCCCTCTAGCTTCGTGCAGTGGTTTGCCCATTTCGATGGTCATCAGCAGTGCGAACTCTTCAGTGCGTTCAATGACCAGGTCAAAGGCTTTACGTAGGATGTTGGAACGTTCCCGGGGGGAGGTGGCTGCCCATGCGGGAAAGGCTGCCTGTGCGGCGTCTACTGCTTCCAGGCCATCTTGGACACTTGCGCTGGCAATCGTTTTTAGTTCTTCGCCGGTTGCTGGGTCGTAAACCGTGAGGGTTTCCCCTTCGCTGGATGGGCGCCACTGCCCGTTAATATAAAGATCCCCTTTTACTGTGTTGATTACGTCTTTTTCTGCCTGAGATTCCATTTTTTGTTCTCCCCCCGACGAAGGTAGTTAGTTTCTGCCACTTAGGCGGCACACTGGCGCCCCTCGGTCCCACACTTGAATGTGGCCTTTGGGTCTACCTTGGAGTTTATATGGCCACTGAACAGGTGACAACATTCGTCCACCGTCACCTGTTAGGCGTTAAGAGGCCGGATGTATCGGCAAGAAAGATTTCGATGACACAGTCCCGTTCGCAGGGGCCAGAGTTGGCCCAAACCCTTAGCCGAGGATTAGAGGTTCTTGAGATAGTAGCGGCGAGCGCTCACCCCGTTTCGGCTTCTCAGGTGTCCGCACTTTGTGGTTACTCGCGGACAGTTACCTACCGGTTGTTGCGAACGCTAGAGCACCACCAGTTAGTATCCCGTGATGGGGAGGGGCTTTACGAACTGGGGCCGGGTGTGGCCACGCTCGCTGCTAGATCGACACGCAGTTTGAAGACCAAGGTGACACCTCTTTTGCGTGAGTTGGCTGAGCAAGAGACGGTCACTGCCTTCTTTGTGGTTCTTGACGGGAGTGACTGTCTAACATTTGCCACTGCTATCCCCAGTGGCCAAGTCGCCTCTTTGGTGCAGGAACCGGGTACGCGCCACCCGGTTTCGGTGGGAGCACCCGCAGCTGGAGGGGTCTTGCCCTCAGAGGGCGGTAAAAGAATCTTCACCAGTTTTTTCTTCGCCCCTTTTGCTTCTATTTGAAAGGGTTCGCGGTCAACGTGTATTTCTTCTGCAGGAACTCTTCTATTCCTTCAGGACCGCCCTCGCCTGCTGTAAGTCTCTAGGCGGAAGCTGCCTCGTCAGCGATGATCT
>CAYFPY010000012.1:3998-41158 GCA_964345125.1 uncultured Actinomyces sp. | reverse complement strand
TTGTCAAATAGCTTTCGCAAGGCAGCTAGTTCAGAGTTCACACTTACAGTCTAAGCATCCTCTACTGCTGAACAAAGGGGGATGTTGTTGGTGCGCTGCCGCATACCAAGCAGGAATCATTTCGAGCCCCCCAAGGTCCTGCGTCATGTGCGGCAGAAGGTGTTGGATAAACTCTGTGCAGCCTCTGGCAGCGGTTTTGCTGAGCCCTAGAATAGGGTTATGAGCAGACTTGATGTTTTGGTGTTCTACATTCCCCCGGCCAACCGGGAAGATGTGTTGACTGCCCTTTTCGCTGCGGGTGCCGGCAGGATCGGAAACTACGACAGCTGCGCCTACGTCACGCCGGGTACGGGTCAGTTCCGCCCTCTTCCAGGCGCAAACCCAGCCATTGGTGCCGTGGGAGATGTGGAATACGTGGAAGAAGACCGGGTAGAAATTACCTTCCCCGCAGATTTGCGTGAGCAAGTGGTAGAGGCCCTACGTGTTTGGCACCCATACGAGGAACCCGCATTCCACGTGGTAGAAAACCAGTGGGAAAAGTAAGAAAAGAATGGTCGGGGTGACAGGATTTGAACCTGCGACCTCTTCGTCCCGAACGAAGCGCGCTACCAAGCTGCGCCACACCCCGAAAACTACTAGACACCCCCGCTCGCCAGCAACAAATGCTGGACGAGGACGGTTGCCGCGTGAACAAGTATAGGTTAGCAGCCAGGAAACGGACAAACCCGAATCAAAGAAACCTCTGGGCGGCAGGCGAACCTTATCGGCGCGAACTCAGAGGTGCCAAGACCAGCAGAAACATGCAACCAAGACCGGTGGGCCGCCTGCGCCTCAGGCCACTGCGCCATGCCCCTACTGTACCTGCGGGGAACATCAGAATTGTTCACAATTGCGCCAACCCCCGGAACCCTCACCTGCCCGCCGTGAGTATGGCCAGCAAAAATCAGGTCCGCCCCCTCAGCAGCAAAACGGTCCAACACCCGCCGATATGGGGAGTGAGTCAAAGCAAGACGCAAACTGTTCTCGTCACGCCATTTGGCACCCGGTGAAGGCATGCGGTCACGCAGAATATGCGGATCATCTACACCCATGAACGCCACCGGCTGTTCCCGCGAACCTCCCATCGTGGGAACATGCAAAAACCCATTCTGGTTAGATAAATCTAGCCAGCCTGCAGAAGTCAACGCCTTCGACACTTCCACCCAAGGTAAATCTGGTTCCCCCAGACCTCTATCCGCAGCCGACAAGGCCTCCTTCTTAGTGGTCAAGTAAGACGTCCAAGCCTTCCGGTCCGGGGAATAGTAATCATTAGAACCCAAAACAAATACTCCCGGCAGGGAAAGGAGGGGGGCTAAAGCATCCAGCAAATCAGGGGCAGCTGAAACCGCACCCAGATTATCCCCGGTGGATACCACCAAATCTATTTTTTCTTCAGCCGCCACCTGTTGCAAAAACCGAGGAATGAAATCCTGGCCCTGGAACATGTGCAGATCAGAAATGTGCAGGATCTGCAACGGTTGCAAACCAGGCCGGTCCGCCACCAAAGCATCATAGTGGCGAAGCACCGGATGCCTCGCCGACCTGTAAGCCCAAGCCAAAGCTCCGCCAGCAACACCCGCCCCAACAGCCGCTGTTCCACCCAAAACACGCATCAAACCAACGAACCGGGCTCCAAGAATGGAGTTTCGGTCGCCAATACTTCCCAAAGTGCTGTCAGTCATCGGAAGAACCCGGTCTAATCCTTCTCTTTCTGCTTCTTCGAGCTGCCCGTCGAGTCGGAGCTCTTTTGTTGGTTGCTGTCCTTCTTCGAGCTGCCCGTCGAGTCGGAGCTCTTTTGTTGGTTGCTGTCCTTCTTCGGGGCAGCAGGGGCTGGGGTTGGTTTAGGTTGCGGTTTGTTCCCAATGAACGCTGGATCAAAGTTACGAACCTTATCGTCAGCAGTGGCGGAGCGCATGTATTGGGTGAACATGGGAGCAACGAAAGTGGCACCATACAGGGTGTCATGATACTGACCGTTGATTACCAGGCCGTTAGCGGACCGGGACGAATCAGTAGAAAAACCAGCCCATGCAGCCGTAACCAACTGAGGGGTGTAACCGACGAACCAGGTGTTTGCGTTCTTATCCGTGGTACCAGTCTTACCGGCTAGTGGCCGGCCAATCTCGATGCCGCTGCCGTCCAAGGCCATGTTCAGCACCTGGGTGGTCTGCTTCGCCACGTTGGCGTCAATTGCAGGCGCACACTCCGGTGAATAGGACTTCAGGACATTCCCATCCCGATCCTCCACCTCCTTCAAAGCCATCGGCTCACATCGAGTCCCATTGTCAGCTAAAGTCCCAAAAGCGCTGGCCATCGCAAGGGGCGTGATCGAACTTGCCCCAATCAGGTTAGGAGCAAACGGTTCCACGACCTCACCATTAGCTTGGGTGGCTCCCATTTCTGCAGCACGATCAAAGATCTCACATAAGTCAGTTTTCATGGCCATGTCTGCAAAAGCTTGGTTCGCCGAGATTTTGGTTGCTCGGACGACACTCATCGAGCCATCCTTGCCGGGCAAGTCACCCACGTTCCAGGCCTCCGTGTAGAGGGGTTTGCCGTGACACTGAAAACTGCCGTTGACTTTCGTTCGGCTGCCACCCCCCACAGTGTCGTAAGCGAAACGACCCTGATTGAACCACTCAACCAAGGTGAAAACTTTGAAAGTAGAGCCCGCAGGGAAACCGTTACCCCCACCCCGGTCCGGCCCGGCAGCGAAAGAAACCTCCGTTGCTGTGGGATCATCTTCCGTGGCAACACCGTAATGCGTGTTTTGGGCCATAGCGACAATGTGACCAGTATCCGGGACCAGGGAAACGAGGGCCGTGTTCAAACCGGAAGAGTCACCCACATTGACGCGGTCAGTCACGGCCTTATATGCCGCCTTTTGTTTATCTCTATCCAAAGTGGTGCGTAAAGTGAGGCCGCCAGTGTGTAACAGCTTGTCCCTTTCTGCCCTGTCCTTACCGAAGGTTTCGTCCTCCAAAAACTCGGCCACCACAAAAGAACAGAAATAGGCCGACGAACCGGCCCCCTGACAACCAGAAACCCGATTCTCCGGCTTCAAAGACTTCTTGACGTCAACCTTTACCGCCTTGTCACGCTCCTCTTCCGAAATGTAGCCTTCGGAAAGCATGGCGTTTAGCACCACATCCCGCCGCTCCTGAGCTTCCTCAGGGTTCAAAAGAGGGTCAAACTCAATTGGAGACTGGACGGTACCCGCCAGCAAAGCCGACTGGCTGAGAGACAGATCAGAGGCAGATTTCGAAAAATAAGCTCGAGATGCGGCCTCGACTCCATAAATGTTGGCCCCAAAAGTGGCTAAATTCAAATACCCGGTTAGGATCTCATCCTTCGTCATTTTCGACTCGATAGCCAAAGCGTAGCGCGCTTCACGCAGCTTTCTTTCGGGAGTCACCTCCGTGGCTTCATCAATCAGATCCTGATCGCCAGCCTGAATCCCCTGCTCCATAAGCATGTTCTTCACGTACTGCTGCGTGATGGTCGATGCCCCCTGGGTTTTACCGCTGGTCAAGTTATTCACCAAGGCGCGCGCCATTCCGTCTGGGTCCACACCATGGTGGTAATAGAAACGCCGATCCTCAATAGCCACGATGGCATCTTTCATGACGTCAGGAATCTGGTCGCTTCCTATCACAATTCTTCGGTCAGAGAAGAACCGGGCAATAACCCTCCCCTTAGAGTCCAACAGGCGCGACTCTTCAGCGGGCGGAACAACTTCCAGCTCAGAGGGAAGCTCCTTGAAAGTCTCTGGCAAAGCCTTCGCTGTAGCACCGGCAGCTCCAACAATTGGGAAAGCTAAGCCGGCACCTAAAACACCAAGTATTGAACTTACCAAGGCAATGGAAAGTAAGACAGCAAGAAACTGGGACTTACGTACCGTATGTGGTACACGGTGATCAACTGAACTAGCCATATCCCTAGCCTAGTCAGTAGACTGGGCGGCACGCTATTAGAAGCACCGTGTCAGAGTGAGGCCTCACATTAGTTTGGTCTCTAGGTGTGGAGGTGAAGGAAACATGGCACAGCCTGCAGTTAACCACGATTGGGTAGCACACGCCGTGTGTGCGGCAGACCCACCGGACGCATTATTCGTGAAAGGGGCAGCCCAACGTCAAGCCAGAGAGCGATGCAACGCGTGTCCCGTGAAACTGGAATGCTTAGCGGATGCGTTGCAATGGCAGTGTGATTTCGGGGTGTGGGGGGGCCTTACCGAAAGGGAAAGACGCGCGATAAGGCGACGTTTCCCGGACGTGGAAAATTGGCGTGAATGGCTGCGAAGCTCAGACGAAGAGCTGGCTGTGGAACTGCGTGAGTCGGAAAGCCCCAGAGTACTATCCTTGGTTAGGGACTAAAACATGGAAACAACAAAATGGGAATACGCAACAATCCCTTTGCTTATACACAACACTAAAGCCATTTTGGATCAGTGGGGCGAGGACGGTTGGGAACTGGTGCAGGTCGTTCCAGGGCCCAACAATCCAGACAACTTGGTTGCCTACCTGAAAAGGCCCAAAAGCTAGCAGGAAACCCTGAAATTAACACAGGAATAGTGCT
The DNA here is from genome assembly GCA_964345125.1 of uncultured Actinomyces sp. Taxonomy (GTDB): domain Bacteria; phylum Actinomycetota; class Actinomycetes; order Actinomycetales; family Actinomycetaceae; genus Scrofimicrobium. The sequence goes on along the minus strand of CAYFPY010000012.1, from coordinate 36,544 downwards.
GGGGGTGGGGTGCACGTTACCACGTGCACCCCACCCCCAGCACTCGTTAGTTCAGGTTGGAACCGTTAGTGCGCTCGCCTGCGCAACCGGTCTACGTCAAGCAGCGTAACCGCACGGCCCTCCAGCCGTATCCAACCACGGGAAACAAAGTCGGCCAGCGACTTATTCACCGTTTCGCGGGATGCCCCGACCAGTTGGGCTAGCTCTTCCTGTGTGAGCTCGTGGCCCACGTGGATCCCATTGTCAGTGGGGTGACCGAAACGTTTCGCCAAATCCAGCAGAGCCTTCGCCACGCGTCCAGGCACGTCCGAGAACACCAGGTCAGACAGGGATTCGTTAGTGCGACGCAACCGCTGTGCCAAAGCGCGCAGCATATGCTTCGCGGCCTCGGGGCTCTGATCCAACACAGCCGACAGGTCCTCGTGGTCCAAAGACAGCAACGTTGCAGAAGAAACTGCGGTTGCCGTGGTGGAGCGGGGGCCTGGATCAAACAGTGTTAGCTCACCAATAATTTCCCCAGGTCCAAGGATGGCGATCAAAGATTCGCGCCCGTCGGCGGAACTATGACCCAACTTAACTTTTCCCTCAGTAATGATAAACAGGCGGTCACCCGGGTCGCCCTCCTCAAAAAGGACTTCCCCACGGCGCAGCGCGGTCTGACTGGCTCGCGAGGCTAAAGCAGCGAACTGCTGCTCGTTCAACCCTGCGAACAGTGGTACGCGGCTGATGAACTGATCTTCGAGGCTCATCGGTGCATCGACTCCAATCTGTATTTCTTGGTAAAAATCACCATGGCGGACCACAGTGTTGGCTTGTGACAGGTTACACGTTAATAATAGAGGTTAAAGACAAAGATCGGGAGCGAATCTCGCGGTGGGAGGTAGAAACGGTGAAAAGGGAGGTCAAACCTAGTCCAGAAGCTGGAAAATTGGGACAACAAAAAACTCAAGCATTGCAGGTCGAGGCGCTCTTGGACGATGCGTATCCCCATCCTGCAACTGAACTTGACCACCAGGATGTCTACCAGCTGCTGGTTGCCACAGTCCTATCCGCTCAGACAACTGATGCGCGTGTAAATCAGGTCACTCCCACCCTGTTTCGTAGGTGGCCGGACGCTCAGGCCCTTAGGCAGGCCCGGCAAGAGGAACTTGAAGAGGTTCTCCGGCCGCTAGGAATGTTCCGGCGCCGCGCCCAAGCGGTAAAGAAGTTGGGACAGCAACTCACCGACAACCACCAGGGGAATGTGCCAAACAAGCGCGAGGAGCTAGTCAAGTTGGCGGGCGTGGGACGAAAAACTGCGAATGTGATCCTGGGTAACTGGTATGGGTTGCAGGAAATAGCGGTGGACACCCACGTGCAACGGGTAACCGAACGTTTGGGCTGGACAGATGGGGGCACACCCCTGCAGGTTGAAAAACAGCTCTGGAACCTTCTGCCACAAGCGCCGTGGACGCGGCTGAGTTTGCAGCTGATTTTGCACGGCCGGGAAGTCTGCCATGCACGCCGCCCGGAATGCGTCAGTTGTGTCCTTCAGCAGTTATGCCCCAGCGCCGAAATATTCCTCGCTAAGGATGTTGACTGAAGGATCAGTTTCTGTGGGGCGCCTAGTCTTCTGTGGTGACCGTGATCTTCCTGGCCCACCTGGGTTTCAGTCCTGCTTCATTCTTTTCTAGTACTTCAACCCGTAGGCGTTCCTCTTTACGGCCGGCACGTCTGACTGCGGCTATTACCCAACCGAAGGTGATCATGAGGAACCCGAACAGGAGGAGAACGCCGGGGTATCCAGTTAAGGCTAGGTTGTGGACAACGTTCGCTCCGAAGGCGTTGTAGTTGGCTACCGGGTCCAGGTAGGTGAACCAGTCGGTCACCATAGCGGGGACCGCCAGGAAGGGAACCCCCACGACCAGAACGACGATTCCGGACAGGATGAGTCCCAGCGAGGAGCGGGCGGCGAGCAGGGCGATGAGGACGACCACGATCAGCCCACCAACGAACTCTCCCAATGGCAAAATGGTGGGGACGCCCGTCTCCATGCTGTTGCCTGGGGCGAACGCTAGCCGGGCAGCGGCGTCCGCCAGTAGGTACCATGCGACGGGGGTAAGTAGCAGTGTGAATATGGCGCTCAGCCAGCGTGCTCCTGCGCGGGAGGGGAGTGTGGGCAGGGGGATCGTCCCTTGCAGGATGTCTTCCTCTTCAAGCGTCAAGTGGGTGCCGCCTCGTGTTTTCACCTTCACTTTTTCGTCTTGGACTACCGCTTCGTCGTGCACCTTGGTTTCGTCAAGTGTTTCACTAAATACTTGCGTACTGGTGTTGTCGGGTAGTTCTATAGTTGTGGTTTCTTCTACGATCTGTGTTGTTTCTGCGGTTGGAGCCGAAGTTTCTGGCGTTATTTCGGGAATGTTGGCGCTGTTCGTTGTTTCTGTGGAGGGACGCAGAATTGAGCTGCGTTCAGGGGCGCCCTGTTCTGGCTCTTTTAAGGACCGTTGGGTCGGGTCGCCCAGCAGTGAGCGGCGGATCGCGCCCGTGTCTTCTTCGGCGGCTTCTTCGGTCACTGAAACTTCGACCTCTTCTGCTGCCGGTGGGGTGACTACGGCTGGTTCGGGTGCCACGTGTTCTTCGTCCCCTTCGTTCTCTTCTTCGGGTGAGGGGTCAGTGTCTGTTGAGGAAGGGGGTGGCTTTATTGGGAAACTGTCCCGGGATACGCTCACGGTTTCTTCCAGTCCGGTGGGGGAGTATGCGTCTGTTTGCCCCATGGTGAAGGCTTGGGGGTTCCCGCTGCTCTGTTCCGGCTGTTCTGTTTCTGCAGATACTTCTCCCACAAGTTCGGAAGCGTCCGTCACCGCGTTCACGTCTAGGGCTGCTTCCTCAACGTCTACTTGTTCGCTTTGAGCCTGTTCCGTTGGTTGTTCCTGGTTCGGCTGCTCTTGCGAGTCATCCGTTTGGCCCTTTGCAGGTTCCTGCGGGGTCGTTTCATCGTTTTTTTGGTCGTTTGAAAACATTTACGCCTCCTCCATCAAAAGTAAACCTATCTGTTTTGGGACACTTTTCGGTGTTGCCACGGCGGGGAAACCAATTTGGTGGCGGCGTGGTCAGCATTTAGGCTGAATAAATGAGTTGGGATGGTTCAAAAGAGGGTGTTCACGAGGCGTGTAACCAGTTGTGGTTGGCACCGGGGTTGCGTCGTAGTTGGCGGGGAGCGCGGGCTGAAACCGCCCTTTTGGAGGCTTGGAACTTGGCGAAGGTTGAGGGCGTGGTGTTGCCTTTGGAGCGGATGCGGGAACTGGTGGTGCAGGCGCCCGGCCCCGTTTCGGTGGAGGAAGCTCAGGCGTTGGGTTTGTGGCGGGCTTCTTGGTCTTTGCTGGAGCAGTCTCCGCCGGTAGGTCCCCAGCCAGCTGCTGTTCCTTCTTTGCCAGCCCCAGCGCTGGTGGGGACAATTAACCGGGACTTGTGTTCGCATTTGGTGGCGGGGGGACATTTTCCTTCTGAACAGGTGGCGATGCCCCAGCACCCGTTGCGGTTGGGGCAGGTCCGTGAAGCGGCTGGAAATGTTGCCCGCGATGGGTTGGAGGTTGCGGCGGAGGTTTTGGCGTTGCTGGCGGGAGGGGACGTGTTCCCGATGGCTAGCCAGTCCACTGGTTTTTTGTTTGCTAAGCGGTATTTGTTGGACCGGGGGATTGAGCCGACCGGGGTGGCCGTGTTGAGTTCTTGGGCTGCGCAGAATCCCGTGCCCTACCAGGATCTGGTGCATAGGACCCAGGCGGAGTTAGCTGAGCAAAATGATGGCGAGGTGGGGCCCATCAGTGCCGGTTTGTTGTCTAATTGGCAGTACGTGTTGGGGGCAAGTTTGATTGCGGGTGTGGGGGTTGGGTTGGAAGTGGCGGACAAAGCGGCCAGGGGGGAGTTGATGGACGAGGGCGAATTGGGTGGCGGCAGCTAACCCCAGGTTCTGTCCACAACACAGCAACGGAGGGGTTGTCCCCATGATTGTTGGTTTGGTTGGTGTGGGATCTTCCGGCGGGCTTGGCTTGACCTATGACAGCAACACCTTTGAAACCGGTTCCTTTGACAAAAACGTGCGTAACAATTTTTGTGCGCAACCAGATTCTGCTGCAGAATCTGTTGGATTTGTGCCAGTTAGCTGGGGTGCCAGCGAAGAATGGGTTTGAACACGCTACACCCAAACGGCACACGGCACATTTAGTTTTGACGGAAGCCTCGGTTGCTTCCTTTGGTGCTTTCCAAACGGCACCCCGAGTGGTGGTGGGCCTGGCGTCGGAGACGTCCTCACAAAAAAGTTCTGTTGATCTGGTGCTGCCGGGAAACGAGCCGCAACTATTGCGCCTACTCAGTGAATGGGCAAGCGGGGAACCCGGTGCGATGGTGGACAGCTCCGTTGGGAGTGAACCTTTTAAACGCGGGATCCAAGTTGTTTTGGTTGGTGCTTGGCACGGTGGGGGTGGGGCAACGGCAACCGCTTTTGCCCTGGCGGATTCGTTAACTGGGGTGGTGCTGGACGCGGCCGGTAATGGGGGTGGTCCTACACCGGGAGAGGGCGCTCCCGTGTGGGAGGATTTGCGGGCAGAAGACCTGCCTGCCGGACCCGCCCTGGTTGCGGCTCTCCCCAGGTTCGGGAAGGTCCCTTACGTGAGTTCTTTAGCTGCCCCCACGGTGCGTGCTGATCGGGCCATTGTTCAGCAGTTATCCAGGTCCCTACCGCGTCCGGTGGTGGTTGACTGCGGCAGTGACCTGCATTCTTTAGCCCAGGCGCGGGACAACTTGGTGGGAACCAGGCTGGTGACGGTGCTGGTGGGAATGACCAAGTACCAACACGTCGCTCGTTTGGGAAAACACTTGGCGAGTTTCAAGGAAAGGGGAACCTTCCAGGGTGCTCACTTGCTACAGGTTGGGGGAACATCTTCTCTGGTTGGTGAACTAGCGGACCGGTTTGGCTGCAGGCATCACCGAGCTCCCGCTCTTCAGCGGCAACGCAATTGGCGGGATCTAGCGAACATGTTGGAGCAGTCGTGAACCAAAGGATGCGTCGCCTAGTTGCCCAAGGGAAAGATCCGGCCGTGGCTGTGCGGGATGCAGCCTCTCCCACGTTTGGTGCCGCTAACAAGGTGCGACAGTGGCACGCTTTGCAGGCACAGCAGCAGGGGATGAACACAAAGCTGAAGGTGCTGGTGGAAAACCCTAATGTGACTGACGTGGTCATAAACTCTACCCAGGCGTGGGCAGATTACGGTTCTGGGCTCCGCAAAGTTGAGTTAGGGCTAGAAACGGAGGGTGAAGTGCGGGCTTTAGCCGTCCAAATGGCTGCGGCCGCAGATAGGCGTTTGGATGATGCTTCCCCGATTGTTGATGCAACCATTGGGGGATCCATCCGGTTGCACGCAGTGTTACCCCCACTTGCCCGCGCCGGCACCACCATTTCCTTGCGGGTTATCCGCGCCCAACCGTTCACTTTGCGTGACCTAGTCCAATCAGGGTCGGTGCACGCCTCCATTGCCACAACGTTAGAAAACTATGTTCATGAAGGTAGATCGGTGTTGCTGTCGGGGGCAACAGGCGTGGGAAAAACAACGCTGCTGGCAACACTTTTGGGTTTGGTGCCCAAGGAGGAACGCATCGTGGTCATAGAGGAAGTTTCAGAGTTGGCTGTTGACCACCCGCACGTGGTTCCCCTGCAGTCCCGCTCAGCCAACATCGAAGGTAAAGGGGGACTGGGTTTAGAAGAACTGGTGCGGGCGGCAGTGCGGATGCGCCCTGACAGGCTTGTGTTAGGCGAATGTAGGGGAGCCGAGGTGCGGGAGGTGCTGACCGCCCTCAACACGGGTCACGAAGGCGGGTTCGCTACCATCCACGCCAACTCAATTGAAGACGTCCCCTCCCGGCTCCTCGCGTTGGGAATGCTCGGCGGGTTGGACCGTTCAACGGTGGCACAGTTGGGGGCCTCGGCTTTCAACCAGGTTATACATTTACGTCGGGACGGCGCAGGAAGACGCTACGTGAGTGAAGTGGGCAGGCTGACATTGACGGATGAAACACTGGTGGGAACCGTGGACGTGCGGGTCCGTAGACAAAACTGAGCCGACAATATGCGCGCATTTACCGACCCATTTTTTGCTCTTACCGCATTCTTGGTGACACTATCGGTCCTGCTGAGCAGCCTCATTGCCACGCAATGGTGGCATCGGCGCACCCTGTGGCAACAGTGGCAAGACGTTGAACAGCGTGGCTCACAAACCGTTCCCAACAAAACCACGCGGCCCATCTCTGTTTCCCTTCTGAAGCGGTTGAAGCCAAGCGAACACAAAGAACAGCCCGACCTGGCTCAAGCCTGCATGGAAGTGGCAGCCCGGCTCCGGTCGGGGGAATCCACCGCCGCAGCTTGGGATGCGACCTGGTCCAGAATGTCAGGACAGCCGGCTGGGGAAGTGGACGCGGAAGGGGTACCCCACGCCCTCACCAAGCTAGAAGGTGAGGTCCCAGAACTGGTGGTAGCCGCTATCCGCTTCAGCCACAACACCGGGGCACCCCTGCGGGACGTGCTCACCAAAACAGCGGCCGGCCTCACCGAAAAGCTTCGTGCAGAAGATGCACAAAAAATTGCATTCGCTGGGTCCAAACTGTCCGCACGCGTACTCACCGCCCTGCCCCTTGTGGGTCTGATCGGCGCCGAACTGCTGGGGGCTGGGCCCCTGAAGTGGATTGTCAGCGGACCCGTGCCGCTAGTCATCGGAGCAACCGGTCTGGCCCTAACGGTCACCGGGCACCTGGTCAGTAAACGAATGATAGCCAAAGCCCAAAAAACGATGCTCAATCAAAGCCGCGCGCCCATGCTGGCTGACCTGGCAGTGGCCGGATTGGCAGGAGGGAACTCTATACCCGGGGTACTCCAAGCTTTGGGTGTAAGTTTGCGTGACGAAAACTTAGGGCGCATCGCCCAAGAGCTACGTTTAGGCGCCACCTGGCAAGAAGCTTTCACCCCCACACCCAAAGGTAGTGAGCTGCTACGCCAAGGGCTGCAAGCAGCCTGGCAAGATGGGATCTTCGCAATTGAACTGGTTGAGCAACTGGCCGCCACCAGCCGCGCAAAAGTCGTGGCAGACGCGCAAGTAGCCGCAGAAAAGCTGGCGGTGCGACTAGCTGTACCCCTCGGCAGCCTACTTTTGCCAGCCTTTGTCCTCCTGGGACTGGTCCCCGTCATTCTGTCCCTTTTCGGAGGGAAAGTCGTTGTCGGCTAAAAGAGGTGGACGGAAGGGTTTTCCCCACACCTGAAGGCTCCAGAAGTTATCCGCAAGCCCAAAATCTAGGTTTCTCCCTGGCTGATTATGGCGGCAAAGTGGGAGTCACCGCAGAAAGCGGCCAACAAAACCGATGAAACAAAAACAACAGAAAAAGGAGACTCACAATGACAACACTGAATGACTGGGCCCTAGAAAAAAGCGTGGCCGGCCAACAAAAAATGTGGGACATCACCACCAACACCCACGTTGACGAAGAAGGTTCCACCACCGTCGAATACGCCGTGGGTGCCATCGCAACAGCCGCTTTTGCTGGGCTACTCCTGGCAGTACTGAAATCAGGAAGCGTCAAATCGATGCTGACCAGCATCATCCAGACGGCGCTGTCCGTGTGACCATGCCTTGCTTGGATAACCGCAACCAAAACCAGGACCAGTCGCCAGCAAGACCAAGCTGCCGGCACGAAGAAGGCATGGTGACGGTGGAAACGGCTCTTGGCCTCGCTGCCAGTGTCACAGTGGTTGTCGCCCTCATTTTGGCGCTTGCGGTTGGTAAAGCACAAGGAACCCTGTGTGGGGCGGTTGGCCAGGCGGGCCGGGCACACGCCGTGGGGAAGGACCCAACCGCAGTGGCTTCCAAAGCCTATGGCGCGCCAGTGTCCGTTGCTGTCGTGTCGGAAGGGGACATGTTTACCGTCACCGGTTCTGTGCCGGCTTTGAAGTTGGGTTCGTGGAGCTCCCCTGCCATAACCTGTCGGGTCAGTGGCATGGAAGAACTCAGCGGTCAACTGGATGTTGGAGGGGCCGGTGGTGGCTAGCGTGGAAGAGGAAGGGTCAACCACAATTTGGTTCGCTGCGGTGACAGCAGCGTTGATGTCACTTGGTTTAGCCCTGGTCGTAGTGGTGGGGGTGTGGGCACAGAAGGCACAAACCCAGGCAGTTGCTGATTTCGCGGCGCTGGCTGGGGCCAGTCAGTCAGCTGTCAACACTCTTCCAGGTATAGACACCCAGGGGGCTTGTGGTCTAGCTGCCCGGGTTGTGGAAGCGAACAGCAGCCGCATCCAAGACTGCTGGGAAAAGGGCGGGGACACCTACGTTATTGCCGAAACTGACCGGACATTCGGAGTTTTTCCCGTTACCGTCACGGCCAGGGCGCGCGCAGGCCCAGCGGGCTAGAGACAAGCCATAAGGAAAGGAGGTTTAGCACTCCTGTTCCGACCCGCATTGGTGTGGGTCGGAACAGGGGGCCCTACGCAGATTGAGCTAGCGGCGCCGTCAGTTAGGGCATGGGGCAATTAGGGCAGCGGGATCTGCGAACATGTTGTTGGAATAAACCAGCTGCAGGGACTGCTCGCACACGTTTGGTAACACCAGGCGGTTCAGTTTCTGCACCAGGTGGGTTGGATGTTTGACGTTCTCATTCACTTTGCCAGCATTGCGTTTAGTCACCCTATTTTCCTGTTCAGAACGTTGCAGTTCCTCGATCAGAGTGGAAGGAGGACCGGGAACGTTGGGCAGTGGCAGACTATGCAGAACCCTTTTGGGTAGGGTCACGCCCCCATCCAGTCCACGCCACCACAGGTAGGCCCAACTGGAATTCAAAACCACCGCTGCTCGCTGCTGATCGGCAGCAGAAGCGAAAAACAACGTGGCTTTAGAGCTGCGTTGAAGGGGGGTGAACGAAGCAGAAATGTAGTAGCGGGGGGTCAAGGCCACATCCAGACGGAAAGGTGTCTCTTCGCTGCAAAGCAAGTCAGATAGGACCTGGGAAGCCGAACTGACCTCATCCCAAACGTCGGCGAGGCTGGGAAGAAGTTTCACCCACTCCTGGTCCGGTCCCAACCTTCTACCAGTAAGCAACGCGGGACTATGGGTAAACAAGTCCTGCCGACTACCAGTTTGCCAACGCAAAATAGGGGTAACCCTCCAGCCAGATGCCACGGCTGAAGGCGAACCTACCTCCGGGGGCACCACGGTGATGGCGGCCCGCACAAAGTTAGTTTTAGAAGTGTTGGTGGACCCAAACTTATACCCCCGAAAAAGGGTGTCGGGAACATTATCAAAAACGTAAACATCACCGGCGGAGGCCTCCCGGTTCAACACGCTACGCAGCTCCCCAAACTTAGGCGCCGACAGGTAGGAGGCGGGTGTGACAGCAACGAAACCGCGAGCAGTCTTCGCTACCCTCTCCAAGAAAAAAGCAAACAAATCCCGCGCTCGCCCCGTTTCGTAGCCCCGTAAGGGTGGTGCCTGCGCGTAAGGAGGGTTGAGCAGCGCATAGTCGTAGTTCGGTAACGGAGGGGCGGAAAGGAAATCACGGTGGATAGCGTTAGCCGATAGGCCCCGCACCGCCGCCCGATCCCCAGAGGCAGCGAACTCGGCAGAGATCAAGGCAACCGCAGACCGCAAGGCCGTTCCATCCCGGTCCACTAACAACAAGCTGTCCTTAATAAAGTCATGAGGACGGTCCTGAGCAGCCACCAAATGCCAAGACAGGTTACCCACCCCACAGCTCGGGTCCAGCCAAACGCCCGCAGGGAAACTCGTAGTCCTTTCCACCATAAAACGGGCAACATCATCGGGGGTAAAAAACTGGCCGGAAGCACGCCGCGAACCCTTATCCACAGCCGAAACTAACGCTTCGTAACACACGCCCAACTCACCAATAGATAAGCCAGCCAGCAAGACTTCCCCGGTAGCTTCCTCTTCGGGTAGCGCAGAACTGGGGGAAGTGAGGCCAAGAACATGTAAAAGTTCCTGGGAAAGGTCCGGACGTTCACGCACCACCCTGTCTGCCACAGCCCGCAACCAGTTCTGCTCCGCCTGCTCCCGGGTGGTGGCCAGCAGCTTTTCGACGACACGGGTGACCCTGGCAGGAGAGATTTGGGTCGGCTGCCCGGTCATTGACTTACCCTCCCCGGTCATTGAATGCCCTCAGGGCTGCGGTCTTTCAGGAACTTCAACAATGCGATAGCACCCGATTTAGACAGGGGGTCGTTTCGGTTGCCGCACTTTGGAGATTGAATGCAAGCGGGGCAGCCAACAGAACAAGCACACTCAGAAACAGTCTGGTAAGTGCGATCCATCCACTGGGCTGCAACCCGATAGCCGTGAGCTGAATAGCCAGCACCGCCCGGGCGCGCGTCATGCACAAACACTGTCGGTTTCCCCGTTTGTGTGTGTTCAACAATGGAAAGTCCCCCCAAATCCCACCGGTCGCTGGTGGTAAGCAAAGGAAGCATCCCAATGGCGGAATGCTCAGCAGCATGCAGCCCGCCAGGTAAGTCTGCCGTGTCAATGTGGGCGGCGGCAGCAGCCCCAGGGTTTAGGACGTACCAGGTGGCGGTAGTTCGCAGGACCCGTTCAGGCATGTTGAGCTCATGGTTAGAAATGAACTCCATGTTTGGGGTGCGCAGCAAGTCGTAATCGGTGACCCGACTGGAAACTTCCACCTCGCCCGTAAACCAGGTGACCAAACCATCGGGGGACGTCCAAGATTCGTCCTCACTGACAATCCTCACCTGGGAGTGAGAACCGCTGCGTGTACGTAAAGGCGTGGTCACCTGCTGGGCCACAGCTAAACGTTGGCGGGAAGGTGCTGGCTGACCCGAACCCTCACCGTGCTCCCCCTCAGAGTGCGCCCCGGTGGGGTCCCCCTGACTAACAGCCGTTAGCTCCAGTACATGATAGGTTTTCCCCTGATGTAAATAGATCGCGTCCGGATGCACCTCAGCATCAGCCCTGTCGTCGGGAACCGTACCAATAACGGCGCCCGTCGCCACATCCACCACCTGCACGTCACCGCCACCACCACGAATATCCACCAGGGAGTGAGGGCGATACGTTAAACCGTGGTTCCAATGCCAACCAGTATCGCGGCGCCGCAGAAAACCCCGGCGAGTCAAATCTTCCACCACACTCAGGTCGGGGACCCCAAAGTCCTGCAAATCTTCCACGGTGAGGGGCGACTCAGCAGCGGCAGAAAGTAGGTGAGCCGACATCACGTGGGGGTTGAAAAGATCCAAAACAATGTCTTCCACCGGCCCCAACGCTGCCTCGGGATGCTGCACCAAATAGTTATCCAACGGGTTCTCCCCAGCAATGAAAACAGAAATCCCCGGACGTCCCGCCCGTCCAGCACGTCCCGCCTGCTGCAACAAAGAGGCGCGCGACCCCGGCCATTCACAGGTTAGGGTCACATCCAAACCCGAAATATCAATCCCTAACTCCAAAGCGTTAGTGGTCGCCACAGCAACCAAATCCCCTTCTCGTAATGCCCGCTCCAGTTCCCGGCGTTCCTCCGGTAAAAACCCTCCCCTATAGGCACTTACAGCGTCAGATTTGAAAGATCCCCTGTGAGCCAAGCGGTCGCGTGTTTGTGCTGCAACCGCTTCAGCGCCGTAGCGGGAAAGAACAAACGTGAGCAGCTTCGCGCCCCGGTCAACTAAACCAGCAGCCAGATTGGATGCCTCCGACCAGGGGCTTACCCGCAGCGCTGGCAGTGGATAAGCGGGAGCGTCCTCGGTTGCTTCCACCAGGTGCATTTGTCCACGCGGATGCAAAGCGGGACGCCAAAACAACAGGTGACGTTCAGCAGCGGGCGACCCGTCCTCAGTAATTGCAACAACATCAGTGGAAGCCGTCATAGCGGTAGCGCTCGTCAGGGGGTCAGCAGCGGTAGCTGAAAGCATGACCACCTGGGGGTCCCCACCCAAAGAACGTGCTACTCGCAACAGGCGACGCAGAACCCAGGCCACGTTAGCCCCGGCCAGGCCACGCCAATAATGCAGTTCGTCAACAACTATGTAGCGCAGCGACCGTAAAAATCGGCGCCAACTGTCGCTATCAGCCAACAGGACGTGGTGAAGGTAGTCGGGGTTGGACAAAACAATGTCAGCCTGGGCGCGGGCCCACCTTTTCACTTCGGATGTCGTGTCCCCATCGGCTGGTGCCAACAGTACTTGCGCTTCCAGGTGGGAGGTGAGCTGGTTGAGGGCGTCCAACTGGTCTGCTGCCAACGCTTTCGTGGGAGCCAGGTAAAGCGCGGAGGGCCGTTCCCGCACCCCCGCAAGGGACGTGTCACCGTCGGCGTGGGTGAGGTCGGACAGGATTGGTACCCACGCGGGGAGGGATTTACCGGAACCAGTTCCCGTGGCTAGCACCACATGCTGCCCTTCATGCAAAGCATTCAACGCTTGCTCCTGGTGGGACCACAGGTGAGGGGCACCAACTGCACCAAAAGCTTCAACTACTTGCGGGTGTACCCAGGCAGGCCAGGGAGCAACCTGTTCCTGACGAGCTGGAATGGTTTCAACGTGCGTTAATCGCCCGTCAGAAGCGCCTGCACGCTCCAGGTATTCCAGCAGGTTCTCTACCATTTGTGTTGCCATGGTTTAATGATCCCACAGGGTTAACACATTTCTGTTTCTGCCGGGTAGCGTAGGTAGCGTTCGGTAGTGAAGTTTGAGAGGACGGGGCTGGGCATGTCTGGACCAAACACCGCTCGAGGCGCGCCTAACCGCCGGAAACAAGTTCAGCATTTTGTTCTCATTCTGGTAGCTACTGTCCTGTTGGCTCTATTCGCTTTGTTCACTTGGCCAGGGCAAGCGTTAGACACCTTGACCATGGATGCAGCCATTGTCCATTTGGGTCGCTTCCAAACAGCAGCCAGGTGGGTGGTGGAAGTTTCTCCCGTCACCGTGGGTGCTGCGGTTCTCGTGCTAGCCCTTGTTGTGTTGGCTTCCCGGAAAAGACCGGAACTGTTGGGGCGTAGCTTGGTGTTGGTGTTCGCTGCGAACTTGGTGACGCAGCTCTTGAAAGCCTTTCTTGTTAGGCCCGATTTGGGTGTGGGACACCCTTTGGGGAACTCTTTCACTTCTGGCCACGTGACCATGGCGGCTTCTTTAGCGGTGGTAGCGGTTGCTGCTAGCAACTGTTCGTGGAGGAAGGCCGTTTCCACCGTGGTCGGTTTTGTGGTGTTTGCACAGGCGTTGGCTGTCCTTACTTTGGGGTGGCACAGGCTCAGCGACGTGTTGGGGGCTTTGTTGATTGTGTGGGCGGCGAACATAGCTGCCGCGCCGGGACGGCAGTGTCCGGCAGATACCAGTTTGCGGGCCCAGCGCACTGCTCGGCAGTGGACGAAAATGAGGGTCACCGTTTTCGGGTTGGGAACTACCTTGTTGGCGGCTGTGGGGATTTACGTTCTGTTTCATTTGCGACCCCCAGTTGTGGGCGCAGCACTCATGCACATAGTGAGGAACGGGCTGGTGGGTGCTGCACTGGTGCTTGGGGGCGCTTTGCTGATTGCAGCGACCACGTCGGCTTTGGTTTCTGGCGTGGATCGGCGCACTGTTAACTAGTTGGGGTTAACTCTGGCTGCAACTAGGGCTAAACTAACTACATGAAACAGTTTCTTTTAGTGTCCACACGCCCCGACGAAGAGGCGCTGGACAGTGAATATCAAGCTTACTTACGTGCCACGGGGTTGAAGGCCGAGCAGCTTGAGTTAGCGGAATTTGATCTGGTGGGGCTACCTGACATTGCTCCCCAGAATTATGCGGGAGTTTTCATAGCAGGTTCGCCCTACGGGGCTGCAAGCGAAGACGGGTACGTGCCCGCCACCCAACAGTGGGTACGATCCGAACTGGAAGTGCTATTCAAAAAACTTCTCGAAGCCGACGTGCCCATTCTTGCCACGGGTGCAGCAACCAACATTTTGGCAGGCATATTGGGAAGTGAAGTGTCTCCTGAACATGCTGAATTTGGGGAAGTTGTTGACATTGAACTTGACCGGGAAGCGCAGGAAGATCCTGTCTTCTCGGTTCTGCCTAGAGTTTTCCCAGCCTACGTGAACCATTCCGATGGTTTAGATAAACTCCCCGAAGGCGCCGTCCGGTTGGCGTGGTCTTTGAACACACCTGTGCAAGCTGTTCGGTTCTCCCCGAACGTGTACGCTGTCCAGTTCAACCCGGATTTGAACGCTGAAGCCATCATGGTACAGATCGAGGCTTTTATTGACGCGGGCGATCTGGGGTTGGCTGACGCGGAGACGCTGGTCAGTGTTGGCCGTTATGACCGCGGTGATCACGGTGCTGGTTCTGTCCTAAGAAGCTTCGCGCAACATTTCGGTAAATAAGGGTTGAACCCGGTTATTCCCAAGGGTATTCCTCTGCGGGGATGGGGCCTGTTAGCCCCGTAATGTAACCTTGCCTGGCAAGTGCGAACCCTTTTCCGGTGCGCTGGTTCCAACAGCTCAGGCCGCCCTCATTGGCTTGGCAAGCGTCTTCGCCGTATTCGGCGTAATCGCCGTAGGAAAGTGTTGACCCACCGCCGGAAGTTACGGGCTCTGTTCCGCAGTACAGGCCAGCAAACTCGTCGCTGACCCGCAGTGTTGCGGGGCCACTTCCGCAGTCCGCCAATCCCGAGTTGGCAAAGGTGTGGTCTAAAACCGTGCAGGTGACGACGTCGCCGGTGAATTCGCACAGAATATTGCCGCTAGGCAGAGCAAAGCTTGACATGGTGAGGGCGGAATCTGGGGCAGGATATTCCCAATCTTCCTTGTTTTCGTCCTCATCTTTTTCCTCTGTTGACTGTGCCGGTTTCTCCTCAGTCTGGGAAGGTGGGGTGGGCACCTGTTCTGCTGGGTTGTGGCCGGCGCTAGGTTTGTCGCGTAACAGCAGGTAGCTCAGAGCTCCCAACACGACGGCCACCAGAAGAAAAACTAATAGCAGGACCGGCCAGGCTGGACGTTTCGTGTCCTCTTCTTCCTGCACGGCAGGTGCCTGGCGGGTAGGTCCAGCCAGCCTGGCCCAGGCCGCATCTGCAGCTGAAACGTTTCCACCCTGACTCTTGGCTGGTTGTACCGCGGGTGTTTCCGAAGTGTCGGGTAGAGAAATTTCGGTGGGTGCCACCCGTAAAGGGGCGGCAAATGCCGCTTCTTCGCGCACCACGCCACGGCCCTTCACTGACAGGCGTTGGGGGCCAGCAAACTTGCGGGTTTCTGCCTGAATATGGGCTTCACGTTGACGCAAAGCCATTGTCACCGCGGGATCATCCAAGGATTCCAACCAAAGTAGCAGGTCGGCTTGCGTACTTGGGTTCAGGGCAATCACGGGACGCAGCTGGGGGTGTGCGGCAGCTAGGGAGACCAGCTCGGCACTGGGAGTATCAGGGTTGCTTGCTTTGCTTTGCAGTGCGAACAACGTTGAGCCCCCTATGCTGGATATTTACCTTGTAATACTAACCAAACCGGGCCCGCGGCTGGCACCAGGAAATAGTCTAAACAATCATGCTGGATAAGGGTTGGCATTTGCAAGCCGAGCCAACCCAGGTGAACCAAGTTCAGGTTGGTGGCACATTTTGCTAACCTAACCTGCGACCGGTTTGCAGGTAGCTGCAGCAGATGACGATGGACAAAGATGGTGGTTAGGGAAATGAAAAAGTGGCTTTCACCTTTCAAGTGGGAACTTCACGGGGATGGGAGAACGGCTAGCAGTGGTGAAGTCGTTCTTCCTCATGAGCGTTTGTCGTGGGGGCGCACCACCAGTATCGGCCTACAGCATGTCGTCGCAATGTTTGGGGCAACCTTCCTGGTGCCCCTGATCACTGGTTTCCCACCCAACACCACCCTGTTTTTCACCGCGATAGGCACTGTCCTGTTCTTCTTGATAACAGCGGGGAAAATCCCCTCCTACCTGGGTTCTTCTTTCGCGCTGATAGCTCCCATTTTGGCGGTGTCTTCAACTTTGGGCGCTGACTATGCGTTGGGGGGAATAGTTGCCACGGGTGCAACGTTGGCGTTGGTTGGCATTGTTGTCCACTTCGTGGGGGCGCACTGGATTGACGTGGTGATGCCCCCGGTCGTTACAGGCACAATTGTTGCACTCATCGGTTTCAACTTGGCGCCTGCCGCTTGGGATTGGGTGGAAGGAGGGCCGATTACAGCTGTGGTCACGATCGTTGCCGTCGTTTTGGCCACCGTGTCATTCAAAGGCATTCTGGGGCGCCTGTCCATTCTGGTGGGTGTGCTGGTGGGCTACCTGGCGGCAGTTGTGCAGGGTGAGGTCGACTTTACGGCAGTGGGGGAGGCCGCCTGGTTTGGATTGCCCGAATTCCACACACCCAGTTTTGATCCTGCAACATTGGGGCTTTTCGTTCCCGTTGTGTTCGTGCTGATTGCAGAGAACGTGGGCCACGTCAAATCGGTGGCAGCTATGACCGGTGAGAACCTGGACAACAAAATGGGAAGGGCACTGTTCGCCGATGGGCTTTCCACCATGATTTCCGGATCTGGCGGAGGTTCGGGCACCACCACCTACGCGGAGAACATTGGAGTCATGGCCGCCACTAGAGTGTACTCTTCCGTGGCTTACCTAATTGCGGCCGCCACCGCTTTTGCCCTGTCACTTATGCCCAAATTTGGGGCTGTCATCGCCACGGTCCCGGCGGGTGTTCTGGGTGGTGCCGCCACCGTCCTGTACGGAATGATTGGCCTGCTGGGGGTGCGGATCTGGGTGCAAAACCAAGTGGACTTCGCCAATCCGGTGAACTTGAATACGGCTGCCATCGCCCTCATCGTGGGGATAGCGAACTACACTTGGGCGCCCGGTGGACTGATTTTTGAGGGTATTGCGCTCGGTTCTGGGTCAGCCATCCTGATTTACCACCTGATGAGATACGTGGCAAAACTGAGGGGAACGAACCTGGAAGCGGCCAGCCCCGCTTCCGCACCCTCCGGTGTTGAACTGGACTCGCCTGCCTACGCTAAACGGAAACAAACAGGTGGTTCAGCCCCCGAAATGAGTGACGCTGAACAGGTGCTACCGGAAGACGATATTCAAGACATGTGGGAAGGGGAAAACCCCCGATCCTAAACCAAACCCGCAGCGCGTTTGGGCACAGCCAGTTTAATTGTCAGGAAGGTCTTTGTTCCAGGTGAAAAACCACGCGGCCGCCACCAGAAGCAGAGCGTAGATAAGCAGCAGAGACCCGGCCAGCCAGGGAGAAAGCTGCGCATAGTGGCCTTCCTGCGCTAACACGGTGTAAAACGTGTCCCCCACAAAAGCGTCGGACACGGCACCCGGCAGGAACTTGGTGACAGAAGCGGCAAAAGAGTTGCTGCTTCCCAACATCCGCAGAGTTGGTTCCACCATCTGCGTGAACACCAGTACCAACGCAATGACAGTGGCTTGGTTACGTATCAGTGCTGCCAGACCAACGCCGATAACAGCCCAAATACCCATGGCTAGAACCAGGCGCAGGAACATTGCCCATGTCTCTCCAGCACCCAACCCGCTGGGAAGGTCCGCAGCCAAAAAGAAAGGTGCTGCCACCACCACGGTGGTCGCTAGAGCAACCACACCCAGAAAGGCACCCAACAGGCCCTGAACCGTGACCTTCGCGCCCAAGACCGGGTCGCGGGAACCCACCGCAAGGAAAGTGTTCCCCATCGTATGGTGCCGATACTCGCTAGTGACTGCCAAAGCCCCCAGCAATGTGGGGAAAATGTAGCCGATCGACAACCCGAGGGTATAAACAAAATCAGTTACAGGAGCATCCGCCGGCAGCTCGTCCACACCCTGAAGCATGTCGCCCGCAGAGGTGAACATGAAACTGATTAGAGCAGCCACGAAAGCCAGATACAAACCCATCACCAAAGTGAGAACCCACCAGGAGCGAGTAGAAAAAACCTTCCTCCACTCTGAACGCACAGCCCGGAAAAATCTGGAAACTCCACCAGACTCGAAACCTGGCTGGTTAACTGTCTGACTCACTGAGGCCCCCCAACCAAAGATAAGAACGTGGACTCCAACCCTGAACGTTCCTCATCCAGGTGAGACAGTGGAACAGAGTTTATGAGGGCCAACATACCCACCTCTTGGGCAGTAGCACCCGACACTGTCAGCAAACCATCATCGCCCTCCGCGAACTCCCATCCCACATTAAGTAAAGACTGCCGTAACGCTGCAAGCTCGGTGGAGCCAACGCGCACAACTGTGGCACCCCCGCTCTCCAAGTCAGCTACGGACCCGGAGGTGACCAGCTTGCCCCCGTTGATTATGACAATGTCATCGGCCATCAGTTGGATCTCACCAAGAAGGTGACTCGACAAAAACACGGTGTTACCCGCACTCGCGTAGTCCCGCAGAAAAGAACGCAACCAGCGGATTCCTTCCGGATCCAAACCGTTTGCCGGCTCATCCAAAACTAGGATCTGCGGATCGGCCAAGAGCGCAGTAGCCAAACCCAGACGCTGGCGCATCCCCAAAGAGTACTGCCCCACCCGGCGGCCAGAATCTTCCAGCAAACCCACCAAGTCCAAAACGTGGGGAACCCGGTCCAGTGAAACTCCCCCAGCCAGGGCCTGAACACGTAAATGATTCCACCCGGTCATACCCGGCTGAAACGCGTCTGCTGACAGGTGAGAGCCAACAGTTCCCAGCGGGTTGTCTAGCTGCGAATAGTGAAGGTCCCCAAAAAGTGCGGAACCGGCAGTAGGTGTAAGTAAACCCAAAAGAATCCGCAGTGCGGTGGTCTTACCTGCCCCATTGGGACCCAGGAAACCAGTGACCCGGCCAGGTTCAACTGAGAACGACAAGTCATCCAAGGCAACGACAGAACCAAAAGTTTTACTTACCCCAGCAAAGTGCAGTACCGGTACAGCCATCAACACGCTCCTTGTCCCAACAACCTAGCTCCCAGACTGGGCTGGCTCAACGTCCTCTTCTGACAAACGCACGCAGCCTTCTTTAGGAACCAATGGGGCTTTGTTCTCCGACATTTCGGCCAATTCCCCCTTCGGAGGAAGGCCGGTGAACTTCGACCCCAACACGACAGTGAGGGTCCCGTCATCTCGGGCCGTGAGAACAATCCTAGAATCTTCCCCAAAATACCGAGCCAACGTGTAAGCCTCATTCACACTGTCGAACCCCGTCTCAATCTTGACGCTACCCTGGTAGGGCGCCGAGTTCCCCTCCCCACTAATCGTGTACCCCAGTTCCTCCAACTGTTTACCAACCGCACCAGCTAAACCGGAAGCGGACGTGGTGTTTAAAATTATCACCTCGGAGCTAGGCTCCTTAACGGGCAGAGCGGGCGTGGTAGGGCACGGAGTGTCACCAAGTTCCGCTAGCTTCACCGGCTTATTGAACTCATTGCCGAAAGGGGCAGGGATCAACCCGGACACCCCCAGGATCCCCACAAAGAAAAGGAAAGCTAAAACGGCTATCGCACCGCCAAAAATCGCGGTTTGGCGGCGGCTGCGGGCCTTTCTAAAAGCTGCCCTACCGGACAGGGTACGGTTCTGCACGGGATTGTGTTCAGCTGAATCTGGTGTGTTCACGGTTATAATCTACTCGAAAACTGTTCGGTCTTGTGCCAATCGGAACCAGCGCGCGGTGAAGATGACCCTGCAAGTAGCAAGACCCATTGTTAAAGGCTATCTATACTATATATAGCGAAAGAAGGATGTAGCACCTAAAACAGGCCTAAACTGAGCAGACGCAACGTAAAGAAAGGGTGGAAATGGCGGAATCGCTACCAAGCACCGCCCCAAACATTGCTGGGTACCGGTACTTGCGACCCTTGGGGGTGGGAGGGTTCGCGGACGTCTACCTGTACGAACAAGACATGCCAAGAAGGCAGGTCGCCATCAAAGTGCTGCACCGCGACGTCGTGGACGAGCTCATGGTGCGCATGTTCACCTCAGAAGCAGATGCTATGGCCAACCTGTCCACCCACCCGTCCATCCTCACCATTTACCAAGCCAGCGTGTCCGCAGACGGCCGGCCCTATCTGGTGCTGGAATACTGCCCAGACTCGGTGGGAGAGCACTACCGAGACAACCCCATGACCGCACCCGAAGTGTTGGACTTGGGAATCAAGATCGCATCCGCCTTAGAAACAGCACACCGGCGGGGCATCCTCCACAGGGACATCAAACCCTCGAACCTGCTGCTCAACGAATACGGACTGCCAGTGCTCTCAGACTTTGGGATCGTCGGCTCCGTAGCGGGTGGGGACGACCCCCTGGCAGGACTGTCCCTACCGTGGAGTGCCCCCGAAGTGGTCAACGAAGACACCTTCGGAGACGTGCAAACCGAAATATGGAGCTTGGGGGCAACACTGTATGCCCTACTAGCGGGCAGAAGCCCCTTCGAAGTGCCCCTACGGGGACAAAACAGTTCAGCCAAACTTCGGTCCCGCATCCTCAAAGGAACGTACACCCCAATTGACCGCAACGATGTTCCCACGGAGCTGCAACACGTCCTCGCAAAAACAATGGCAAAAGACCGCAGAGTTCGCTACCGGTCCATGTTCTCCCTAGCATCCGACCTGCAAGCAATACAACGCCGATCCGGCCTAGCGGTCACCGAGATAGAAATCCCCAACGTCGCCAGCCACGACCCAGAAGGGGCAGACCCCTCACCCTGGCAAGCTCCGGGTCTAGAAGACACTGTGGGACCGGTGCGTTCAGTCGTGCCAGTAACTTCCGACAGGCCACAACCAACCCGAAGTGGGATCGACGCTTACACAAGGACCCGGCAACCAGAAATACCCGAACACTCCGGCGGGATCAGCAAAGCAGCGCTTGCGGCCATAGTTGGGTCTACGATTGTGGCTACGGCTGTAGTTGTGTACCTAGTGATGACCTGGATGGGTGGTTAGGATGCTTCGTCAAAGTAGGTCGGTCAGCGCCGTGCCCGCGCCCCGCAAGAAGAGTCGGCGCAACAGGTGGATCTTTGGGGCCGTGGGGATGGTGGCACTGGTGGCCGCCGCCATATTCTGGCCGGCCTACGACAAGCAAGACACACCCAGGGAAGAGTCCTCATTATGGGCGGTTCAGCAGGGTGCAACTGGAAAAATTGCGCGCATAAACACCGGTCTGCTGGAAGTTGATACCGTAAAAGCAGCCCCCAAGCTTTCAGGCATCGCCCAGTTGGACGCCCAAGCCCTGGTTTTCACGAACTCCTACCATGACCTGACAGTTATTGACCCAGCAAAACCTGAAGATTTAGAGGCGGAGGTCGACACTGAGGGACCCAGCACACCAGAGGGCACGGAAAATGTTCTTTCTGCCGGTGACCACCTGCTTTTTGTGGGTAACGATGGTGCGCTATTCACGGCTCCCGTCGACAATCCTGCGGATGTGACGGCAATTAATCCCGACTCTGAAGTGGAAGTGAAAAAAGGGGAAGATCCCCCAGTTTTCGCTGCTGCCAGTGCCAACATAACGGAAGATGGGACCGTTGTCGCAGTGGAAGACGCCACCACCGACGAGTTCCGCGTGATCTTGGCGGATGCTGCGACAGGCGAAGTGTCCCTAGAAGAAACCCTCACACTGGACTTGGGGGACAGGCCTCAAGTGGGCATGGTCGGGGGACAGTGGGCGGTGCTCAACCCGCAAGAGAACACGCTGTGGGTGGGTGGGGAAGATCGGAGTGCCACCTTTGAGGGCGGCTTGGAACAAGACCCGCGCTTGGCGGCAAACACCGAAGACAATGCCTACGTGGCGGACTCTTCCGGTTTGTGGGAAATTTCTGGTGAAAACCTGAGTGTTGACAGGATTGTCGAAGTGCCCCAGGGGAGCAAACCTGCTGCACCCACCAGCGTTGGCCAACACGTTTATGCTGCCTGGTTAGCGACAGGGGATGGGGGAGGGACACTGTGGTCCACTAAAGAGGGCGAGGAAGCACTGGACTACGGTGAAGAAACCCTGGAAGGTGAGCCGACCCCCGAGTTTGTCACCAACGGTGTAAGAACCATCTTGAACGACACAGGATCCGGCTGGGTTTGGGTTCTGCCCACGGGTGAACTGGTGCCATCGTCGCAGAACTGGGCCATGGACGACGAAATTATTGAGCAAACAGTTTCTGACAAAGTAGAAGAAGTAGACACGCTGGAACCCCCCGTCGCGGTAGATGACTCCTTCGGGGTGCGTGCCGGCCAAACCACTTCCCTGCAAGTTTTACTCAACGACTACGACCCCAACAAAGACATTTTGACCATCGACCCGGAATCGGTGGAAGGACTAGACCCCGATTTTGGGACCGTAACGTTAGCACAAAATAACCAGCTCCTCTCGGTCAAAGTTAAACCCAAAGCGCAGGGAAGCGCCTCTTTCAAATATCGGGTTACAGACGGCACTTCCACAGGTGCATCCAAACTGGCCACCGTGAAACTCACCGTCAAAGATGGGGAAACGCAGGCGCCGAAATGGTGTGGGGTGGAGGGCTGTTTAGCTCAGTGGCCTTCCCCCACGTTGGCACCAGGTAACTCGGTGACGGTCCCTGTTTTACCGGGCTGGGTTGACCCCCAAGGGGACGCCCTCACCCTTGAGTCGGTTGAAAACCCTCAGGGGGTAGGCACCGCAATAGCCAACCCGGACGGGACACTCACCTACTACCACCCGCCTTTGGAAGGTAAGCGAACTAAAGGGCAAACGGTCCCGCTGAACGTGACGGTAGCAAACTCGCAAGGTAAAACCAGCACCGAAGTTATAAAGTTCAAGGTGACAGAGAAGTCCACCCTGAAAATGGATCAAATTGTTGCTCTCGGTGTTGTTGGGGAACCCCTCGTCGTGGACTTTGATGAGCACGTCAGTGGGGCAAACGGGAAACTTGTGTTGGAAGACGCCACAGCAATTGACGCTAAAGGGACAGAGATACGCGTCTCAAACAGGGCTGCGCGGCTCACATTTGAAGGCAAAGAAGCCGGATCTTACCTGCTTGACGTTACGGTTGCCGACGAAAATGAGGCCGTAAACGAAACCATTCGTATCGAACTGGTCGACAAGAAAGACGCTCAGGTCACAACTAAACCCACCACAGTGTTTGTCCCGCCAGGTGAGGACGTAACCGTCGATGTACTCACAACGGTTACGGACCCCGCGAACCGGGTGCTCGTGCTGCAAGACTTGGATGTCAAAGCCAACAGTGGCGCCCAACTGAAAGCGGATCTGATTCAAGAAGAGCTGATCCACGCTTCGGGTACAACCAAAAATGGGGAACCGGGACTGCTGGGCACAGCCACCTACAAAGTGTCCGATGGAACCACAAACGAAAAGGCGAACGCAACCGGTGAAGTGACATTCATGCTGCTACCGGAAGCGGAGCTAACTGAGCCAATCGTGCAAGACCAGTGGGAAACTGTGCCAGCAGGAAGCCAAATTAACCTGCCCGTCCTGAAAGACGCGGTCGTCCCAGCGGGAGCCCAACTGGCGGTGGACCCAGGAAGCGTGACCAACAACCAAAAAGAAGGGTTGGCTTTCGCGACCCGTGACACACTGCGGTACCTGGCACCCGAAGAGCCAGGAGAGTACACGGTTGACTACACGGTCTACACCATTGGCGACCCAGAACTCAACGCTCCAGCCACGGCTACCTTCACTGTCACCAGCCCGGAAGACAAAGCTGAGCTGCACAAGGAGACCCTGGAGGGGCGTGCGTTAGCGGGAGAAACCATCACAATTCCCCTTACCGAGAACGCGGCCCAAAGAATAGGGAGCGGCGTGGAACTAGATTCCATAGCCAGACAGCCCAGCAAAGGCTCCGCAACCGTCTCCGCTCAAGGTGACGCTATCGAATACACCGCAAAACCCGGAGAAAGCGGGGCCGACCGGTTCACCTACCGTGCCAGAAACCTGGAAGGGGCCACAGTCGAAGCGCCCGTGGAAATAACGATACTGGACCAAAAACCTGACCCGACTCCCGTGACATTCTCCGACTACGTCCAACTGGGGGTGGGGGCAGACAACGAAGCCACCATCTATCCAACTAACAACGACATCGACCCCACGGGAGATGGTCTGCAGCTCGTTGACGTGGCCCCCAACCTGCCCGAAACTGCAGACGATTACAAAACCCAAGAGGAAAGGATCAGCTATAACGAAGAAGATGGGGAAGTAACCGTCAAAGCGGGTGAAGAACTAGGCACGTCCTCATTCGTGTACACCGTCGAAAACACAAAGGGGGACCGCGCAACCGGCCTTATCATCACCAAAATTGTGCGAGGTAATGTTCCCGACTACCCAAGCGTTCAAGACACACGGCTAGACACCCAGACCCTGCAGGAACTCCCCTCTGGTGTAGACGTCATAAAAGATAAAGTCGTGTGGAACACGGGCAACCCCGAGACGCTTGACTTGAAACTGTGGGACAACGGGGAACTCACCGATAAGGCAGACAAGTTCACCGCGACCGGGCAAAGTATATCCGGTCCCGCCCCCGAAGAAACGACGCTGGTGCCCTTTCAAGCTTCCGGAGTTTCCTCAGACGGGGAAGAAGTGGAAACCTACGCCTTCCTCCGCATACCCGGATCCGATGACATTCGCCTATCCCTCAACCCAGAGTACGAAGAGGTTGAAGTGGACGAAGGTAGCGATATTACGGTTCAACTGGCCAACGCGATCACAATCCCGTCTGGGAAAACCCTCGAAATTGACACCGAAGGGGTGCACGCTTCCGGGGCCCGCGCGGAAGGTAAATGTACCGCCAGCGACAAGGCAGTAACCTACACAGCCGGTAAAGGTGAACCCTGGACCGACCAGTGCACCCTGCCCGTGAAACTGAAAGGGCAAGACGAATACACCTTTCTCAGCATGGGAATACGCGTAATCCCAGAAGATGGGCAACCCGAAATGGTGGACGCCTCCATTACCGTGTCCCCCGGGAAAGAAGAAAGCTACGACCTGCAACAGATGGTTACGTGGGAAGGTGAACCGGCCCCAGGGCCACTGAGCTACCAGGTGTCTGCGCCAAGCGGGAACATGTTTGCCGTCGACCAAAATGGAAACACCCTCACCGTCAAAGCAGACGACAAGGCCGTGCCAAGCAGGCAGGAAACAGTGCAAGTTTCCCTGAGTGACTATCCAGATGTGGACGGGGGCACCCTCACCCTGGTGGTGGGGCCAGCACCCGACGAGAAACCACAGGGTGGGACAGTCGTCAAAGAATGCATACAAGCCGACGGGACCAGCTGTGACATTGTGGTCGTAGGGGACGGGGTCGATGGGCAAACCAACCCCTACAGCGAACCGTTGAAACTGGTGGAAGTAAGCGACAAACAGTCCTGTTCTGGCGTCAACTTCTCGGTCGCTAACTCCACGACTGTCACCGCGTCGTGGAGCAAAGATGCCGCTGGGATCGGGGGGTGCCAAGCCCGGTTCACCGTGGAAGATGCGCAGGGGAATCGCTCTACTGGAGAAAAACAGGGAACCATAATTTTTGACCTCCTGGGATTCCCCTCCTCACCAACCCACGCGGAATGGGTCGGGTACACAGGCGACTCAGTTACCGTGCAAGCGCGGGGAGCAGCGTCCTCATACCCCAAAATCACGGGCTACAAGTGGAGCACAGGAAACAACTCGGGTAGCTGCTCCGCGGACGGACGGTGCACCATCTCCGGCCTCACCCCAGGAAAGAAACAGAAAATAGAGATCAGGTCCGAGAACAGCGTGGGACAATCCCGCTCAGCAGCAACAGTTGAAGCGTGGGCCTACAAACCACCGGCAGCTCCCGTCAAGGTTGATTGGCGTCCAGTGCCCAACGGAACTACAGGCAAAAAAGTAGAACTAACTGTACGAGCCGACAGTGGCACCAAAGAGCTGCAAGTATCCGGACACGGGACGGTTCCCGTCACGCCAGGAAGCACCAACACAACCTTCACGATGGACGTTGGAACCAACTCCAGATCTGGAACCGACGTCAAAATAACCCCAATATCGTCCGTCCCACTACCCACCCCATCGGGTGGGTCAGCCACCGGGAAATCCCTGATTTGGTCGGGTCTGCACGGCATAGGTGCACCGACTGTGCAACTGAAAGCCGGAAAAGTCAGCAGCGACGGGTCCGTCACTTTCACCGCCGAAGTCACCGACAGAAACGGTGCTTCCGACCAAGACCTGCAATACTCCTTCAACGTGGGGGGACAACAAAAATCTTTCAGCGGATCCAACACGGCAAGCTACCGGTTCACCAACGCCAACAGGGTTACAGTGTCCGTCAAAGCGCGGGCCTACCGGAACGGGAACAGTTTTGGCGAATCCTCCACCCAAACCTTGGATCTTCGCCGCCCTGTCGATACCCCAGCGGCCGGAACCTACCGTGTCAGCAGCACGCCCCAAGTGTCTGCTGGTCGCAGACCCGGGGGACAAATCTTCACCTGGTCCACTTTGGAAGGTAACCTACCCGCACTACCGCAGGGTGCAGCGCGACTGTGGTACGGGACCACCAGCGAACACCCCTCCGCGGCTGACTGGAAGAGCCTCGTTCCTTCCGAGGGTGGCAAAGCCCCGGACCTCTGGACCTTCGGATGTCAAAATGGGACCACCTGGTGTTCAGACGGTGCTCCTTTCACGCCCGCAACGAACCTTTCCAGGTTACGAGTAAGCTTCGACTGGGAAGATGGGGGTAAATGCCCAGGAAGGCTTGGAAGCGCTAGTTTCGACAAGGCACGCGACGTGCGCTACTACGACTTGAGCCAGGTCAAGGTCAACATGACAGAGTCTGCGGGAGACTCTCCGGGACGGAAGGTCTACACCTGGACGGTGGAACTACCCGGAGGTGCTCAGTATGAAGGGTCCTCCACTTTGACTCGTAGCTGTTATGAGGATGCACCTTGATAATCGATACGCACAAGACTGGGCGACCTAAGCCAACCGGACCATAAACAACTTTTAACAGATTCGCTAGAGAGGCAAAATGACACTAACAGATGAACAGACCGCCTGGTTTCAATCCTCCTTCACGATTCTGGTGGACAACGTGGACCAGGTAGTTATGGGCAAACGTCACGTGATTGAGTTGGCCTTCACCACCATGATTTCTCAAGGGCACCTACTTTTAGAGGATGTCCCTGGCACAGGAAAAACATCACTGGCGAGAGCTATGGGACAAACCGTGGGGGGCACTTCAAGCAGAATCCAGTTCACCCCCGACCTGCTTCCAGGTGACATCACGGGCATAACGGTTTACGACCAGAAAAACAAAGAGTTCGAGTTCCATGCGGGGCCCGTATTCGCGAACGTGGTTTTAGCTGACGAAATTAACCGAGCCAGCCCAAAAACCCAGGCAGCACTGCTGGAAGTGATGGAAGAGGGACAGGTAACTGTCGATGGGGTCAGCCGAAGCGTTGGGCAACCGTTCCTGGTGGTGGCAACCCAAAACCCCATCGAACAGGGCGGGACCTACCGGCTCCCAGAAGCGCAGTTGGACCGGTTCCTCATCAAAACTTCTCTGGGCTACCCTGATCCGGCTGCAACTATGCGGATCCTCCAGTCGGCGGGTCAAAGGAAGAAAGTGGATCCGGTGGTGGACCTGGCGGGGGTGCGAGCACTCACAGACCATGCGGACCGCGTCTTTATTGCGCCCTCAATCATTGACTACATAGGGCGGATAGTGGAAGCGACAAGGAATGCGCCCCAGGTGCTGTTAGGTTCCAGTGTGCGCGGTGCCATGGGCTTGGCGCGCACATCGAAAACGTGGGCTGCTTCCCGCGGTAGGAACTATGTGACACCGGACGACGTTAAAATGTTAGCCGGTGCGGTTCTGGAGCACCGCCTGATTCTGCAACCTGAAGCTGAGTTTGACGGTGTGACGCCAGCGCAAGTGATGGGCCAGATTCTGTTGGACGTTCCACCACCAGTCGAAGGGGAGGATCTGTAGTTTTGGCACGGCGGGGCAGGACCCAGAAGCGCCGGGATAACGTTCGCTCAGGTGACACCACCAGGGGGACGGTAACTCGAGGAACTTTCACTCGGGGAACAACTACCCGGGGCACGCGCGGACGGTCGCACGGCAGGGAAAGTGGCGACCAGGATCGTTGGCTGCTTCCCGCCTTTTTCTTCCGTTTCCAGGGGCCTTTTGCTCGGGCGGCACAGTGGGCACGGGAAACAATGACGGTTGGTGGCTGGTTCCTGATCAGCGCGGTCCTCTTCGCCCTTTTGGTTGGTTGGCCACTGAACTGGCTGCCTCTGGTGGTGGCGGGCATTGTTGGGCTCGTCCTCATTCTGATTGCCTTGCTGTTCCTGATTGGTGGGAAGTCGTTTGAGGTTGATGTCCGGGTAGACAAAGAGCGGGTGATGGTGGGATCCCCGCTGGGGGGCGCTTTGCAGGTGAAAAACGCGGGGCGCGCCATAACACTACCGGCCATCCTGTCGCTGCCGGTTGGGGCAGGAATGATTGAGATAGGTATCCCTTTTCTTCGTTCGGGTAATACTTTTTCCCAGGATCTGCAGGTGCCAACCGACCGGCGGGCCGTGATCGAAGTGGGACCGCCCCTTACGGCACGCTCCAGCCCCCTGGGTATTTTTGTTCGGGAGACGTTGTGGGCGGACAGCCAAACGGTTTACGTTTACCCGAAGACAATTACACTTCCCCCCACCATTCAGGGGCTGATACGGGACTTGGAGGGCGACCCGAGAAGTAAGATCGTTCATGATGACCTATCGTTCCACGCGATCCGGGAATACCAGCCGGGGGATCAAAGGCGCCACATCCATTGGAAATCTACCGCTAAAACTGGGCAGCTTATGGTTAGGCAGTACGAAGAGACGGTTCGCAGCGAGATGCTCATTGTGCTGCCCACCAGGGCGGACGAATTCGCGGAGGAAGAGGAGTTCGAGTTAGCGGTGTCGGTGGCGGGCTCCTTCGGGGTGCGGGCCCTGCATGATGGGCGCAACGTGAGGTTCATGTCTGGCTTGCCACGTTCCCAATTCGCTGGATCCAACATCCGTGCGGTAGCCACCCTCGCCACCCGGGGGAAGGCGTCCCTCCTGGATGATTTGGCGGGTGTGCAAGCTAGCGAAAACGCGAACCGGTTGCGGGAGTTAGTGGACGAGGCAGCGGACGCTAGCCGAAGCGCATCCATTGGGGTCCTCGTCGTTGGCTCAGCTGTGTCGGTAGCGGATCTGCGTGCTGCAACGTTGAGTTTCGGGTCGGACATGGCTCTGCTAGCTATCAAGTGCGACCGTTATGCGAAACCTTCCATCCGCATGTTGGCGGACATCACGGTGGTCACCGTGGCGGTGCTGGACGATCTGCGCCATCTGATGATGGGCAGGGCCCAGCGATGAGTGGGATTTTGAACGTGTCTGCCCCCGACTCTCCGCAACTGTGGGGAGAGGAAGCGAAAGCTGCTGGGGGTGAGGGTGGGCGGGGCAGGCTGCACGGTCCCGCTCCGTGGGTTGATTCGATGGTGCTGTCACTGCTGGTGGCGGCAGCATCCCTGTTGGCTTACCCGATGTACGAAAACCCGTGGTTTTTCATTGCGGTTGGGGTGGGTGTTGTTGTTGGCAACCTGGTTGCCTACCTGGCTGTCAGGAAAGCCTGGTCCGCTTTGAAAACAGTGGCCGTCACCTTCGGCGTTTACCTGCTTTTGGGTGTGCCAGTTGCAGCTCCCACCGTGTTCCAAGCTCCGGAGACCATTCCGGGACGGTTCTTACAGGTTCTGCTTGCACCTGTGGCTGCTTGGAAACAGGTTTTATCTTTGAAGTTGCCACTGGGTGTTTATCACGCGGTGCTGGCCCCGGTATTTTTGTTGGCTCTAGTGTTCACGGTGCTGTCACTGAACCTCGCTTGGAGGAGGGGCAGGCAGTGGCCGTTGGCACCTGTAGCCGCCACGCTCCCCATGTTTTTTGGACTAGTTTTTGGGGCGAGAACCACGTATATAGGTGGGGAAGACACTTGGTTCCAGTGGGGTGTGGGCACCGCTATTTTTGCGTTAGCTTTCGGCTGGTTTGTCTGGCGTCCTCTCGCCACGTACAGGAGGAGGGTAACGGCGGCGCGCCGCTCGTTGGGCATGGAGATCCGGGGGCGGTGGATAGCGATGCGCCTATCCCGCTTCGTTTTGGGTGTCCTTATGGTGGCAGTCGCCCTAGCCACCAGTTTCTGGTTGGCGCCCACCGCAATGGAAGGTCATACGAGCAGAGGGCTGCGGGAGCAGATAGACCCGTTACAGCAGGTGGCCCACCAGCAGAGCCCGCTGGCGACGTACCGGAAATTTTTTGCGGACGAAAACTTTGAGGAACCACTTTTCGAGGTGGTGAACTTTACGGGTTTGGAACGGGTGCGTTTAGCCACGATGCCAGACTATGACGGCCACCAGTTCAGTGTTGCCGGTGGTGGGGAAGGGGGCACGGCAGGGGAGTTTTTGAGGTTACCAGCCTCACTGCCGCCAAGTGTCCACGGTTTAGAAGCTGAAGACAGTGACCTGGTTAATGCGGTGGTGGAGGTCGCGGGTTACAGGGGCGTGTGGGTGCCCATCCCGGGTGGGTTGAGTGACATTAGTTTTGGGGGTGTCCGAGAGTCGGAGCTTGATGACAGTTTCTATTTTGATCGGGATTCGGATACGGGACTTTCTCTTGTGGAGGGCGGACTGGCGGAGGGGGATCGCTACTCCGTGGGGGCGTACCCCTATTTGCTTCCTGCGGAGGCCATCGAAACTTTCACGCCCTCCAAACCTTCCGGTAGTACGGCAGTGGCTGCAACAGAATTTTTGGAGCAGTGGGTTGAAATGCAGGATGTTGGGGAGGGCGGACCGGCCCTAGTGGAGCTGGTCTCTCTTCTACGTTCCCGCGGCTATTTAAGTCACGGCCTGTTGGAAAGTGAAGCGAAGGGAACGAAATGGTTCCAACAGTTACGTTCCTCCGCTGACAGTTACGGGTTTGCCCGGTCTTCTTCTGGACATTCTTTGGGGCGGGTTGATGGACTGTTTGCCAGTTTGGTGGAGAAGCAGGTGGGGCTGCCCGAGGATGCGGATCCCGGTGAGTTTGTGGCTGCTGTAGGCGACGACGAGCAGTTCGCGGTTGCCGCATATTTGTTGGCTGACCGTATGGGGTTCAATGCTCGCATAGTGTTAGGGGCCAGACTGGTGGCTCCCGTTGAGGACGAAGATGACTTGCCGATTTGTGAGCAGGGGGTTTGTCGGGGTCAGGACATGGCCGTGTGGTTGGAAGTGCAGGACGGGCAGACCGGCAGGTGGGCGGCCATTGACGTGACTCCCCAGTTCAAATTGGCTCCCGCCAGTACCCAGCAAAAGTCAGTTCCACCTAAACACAGTACGGATGTTCCGGAAGATAACGTGGTTGCTCTACCACCTCCGCAACCGAAACCTACCGACACCCAAGCACAGCTGGGACCCGAAACCCCAGACGATTCGACTGGGTTAGTACTGGCTGAAGGGTTGCGCTATTGGGGGGCTGGCTTTTTGGTGCTGTGGCTTCTTTTGGTGCCTTTCCTGATTGTGTTCGGTGTTAAAGCGTTGCGGAGGCGCCGTCGGAAGAGGAACCCGGATAAGGTGACGAGCAGCGTGGCCGCGTGGGACGACTATTTGGACTACGCGACAGACCTGGGTTTCAGTGTTGATCGGGACGCAACCCGGTTGGAACAACTTGAGGAAGTGGTCCCAACCGATGCGGCTGCCCGCAAAACCGCTGAGCTGAGTGATTTGGCTGCATTCGGCTGGTTGAACACAAACGAGCTAGACTCAGAAGAAGTTTGGAAACAATCAGATGAGGCACGGAAGAATCTGGGAGAAAGGTACGGTAGTATGCGGCGAATAGGGGCCCTGCTGTCGTTGCGTTCTTTTAGGTCTAAGAATAAGCGGAAGCAAACCAAGGAACTTGACAAGTAACACGTGTAATATGGCCGGCGCAGTAGTCGGAAAGATGAGGAGCACGCCGTGAGTAATGGTCAACAGTATACGAGTGCAATAAGTGCGGACACAGATGCCGCTACTCTGTACCAGTTCACACAGGAGCGTCCGGACCTTTGGATTGATATTATCAACCATCCAAATGTTTACCCGGACCTGCTGGACTGGTTCGATGGTATGGATGACCCCACTATAAAGGGGGCTGTCGCAGCCCGGCGGGCCGCAGACTCTGGGGAATCTGCAACACCGCAACCGCAAAGACCCGCGGCCCCTCTCCAACCTTCAGCGCCCGCACAGCCGCCCGCACAGCCGGCGGCCCAGCCAGTGGCACAACAGCAGCCCGCCGCCCCAGCGCAGCCACAGGCACCGGCCCGACCCTCGTACCCCCAAGCGCAACCTGAGATGCGTCCCGAAGAGATGGCGCCACCCGCCGGGCAGGCACCAGCCAACCTCCCGCCGCCTCAGGCTGCCCGTGCAGTTCCGCAGCGCAGGCCAGCCTTCCCCAGGCGGGAACAGGCAGCGGCTCAGCCTTCTGCTCCGGCGCAACCGGCCCAACCGGTCCAGCAGCACGCCCATGCGCCTCAGACACCGGCTCAGCCAGTGCAGGCTCCTCAAATGCAGGCGCCGGTCCAGCATGCCCAGCAGGCTCAGG
>CAYFPY010000012.1:2206-3898 GCA_964345125.1 uncultured Actinomyces sp. | reverse complement strand
CCAGTGCAGGCTCCTCAAATGCAGGCGCCGGTCCAGCATGCCCAGCAGGCTCAGGTACCTCAAGCTCAGGTTCAGCCTCAAGCCCCTACGCCTCAGACACCGGCTCAGCCAGTGCAGGCTCCTCAAATGCAGGCGCCGGTCCAGCATGCCCAGCAGGCTCAGGCTCAGGCGGCACCAGCTCAGCCAGCGCGCGACATGTCACGTCCTCCAACCAGCCCCTCTCGCGTAGTCAGCCAGAGGCGCCAGGCAACGCAAAGTCAAAGCCAACCCGCGCAGACCCGTGACACCGGTGGCGACGAAATGGATGAAAGGACACTTCTAGCAAAACGCAAAAGGGTTCCCTACGGTGAGCTAGTCCTGCCGTCAGGTGAGGTTATACCCCTGACACATCGCACGGTACTCGTTGGGCGTAGGCTGCCAGAAAGTGCGAAAGCCCCCTGGGTTCAGGCCATCGATATTCCCGACGAAACAAAAACCATTTCCTCCCTTCACGCCAAACTTAGCTACGGCGAAGGCATGTGGATCATTGAAGACCTAAACTCAACCAACGGTATCTACGTTGTCGACGAGGAGGGGCGCGAAACCGAACTTAAAGGCGTACAACGGTTGAACAGTCCGTTCTACCTGGGTGATGTGCTCCTGTCGGTTAGGTCGGAACGGAATGGGGCTTAGCCGCATATCCCTAACAAGTGCTGGCGGCACCAATGTTGGGCTGGTCCGAACATCGAACCAGGACTCCTTCCTCGCCAGCTTCCCCGTCTTCCTAGTGGCAGACGGCATGGGTGGACACGCTGTAGGTGACGTTGCCAGCCAAACCGCACTCACGGTCTTCGAGCCCCTACTGGGGCGAACCGACATCACCATCGAAGAAGTAGTGCGCCTAACCGAAGCCGCTCAGCTCGAAGTGTCCGCACTTTCAAGTATTTACAGCGAAGGGGTCGGCACCACGCTAACCGGCATCATCGCCATCGAAAACGAAGGGGAGCTAAACAAATGGCTCGTCCTCAACATTGGGGACTCCCGGACCTACAGGCTGGCAGGAGGGACCCTTGAACAACTAACCCAAGACCACTCAATGGTGAACCAGGCGCAGGGGGAGCAGGCTGTTGCTCAAGGTTTGGCTGAAGAATATTACAGTCGCCACATAATTACGCGGGCATTAGGCGACGGCGTGGGGGTGCCCGACCTGTGGACGGTGGACTTCGCACCCGGCGAAACCTTCCTCGTTGCTTCCGATGGGTTGACCAGCGAGCTCCCTCGAAACCAGTTGGAACGGATACTCACACAATCCCCTTCCCCTAAAGACAGTGTCCTTCAACTAATAAACGCAGCGTTAACAGCGGGCGGCAGGGACAACGTGACAGCAGTCGTCGTGTCAACGGGCGGCCTCGTGCAGCAGCCCGGGAACCAAACGCACGGCCAAACGAACGCACCCGGACAGACCGGGGGATGGGAAAATGCGCGTGGTCTAAGCGTGCCCCCACCCCGATTGAGCGGTTAGAATGGACTTTATGCACAGACCCGTCATAGAGGTGACAAAGGACCCGGAACGTTCAAATCCGCGAACAGCCATGGACTTTGAGGATTCGCTCTGGACCGAAAAGACGGAAGACCTATCCCCAGCCGCGGGCACAGACGTTGCACCAACAGCCAAACCCGATGCTGGCTCAGAATCCGGTCCAGCATCTGGCT
>CAYFPY010000012.1:0-2106 GCA_964345125.1 uncultured Actinomyces sp. | reverse complement strand
TTGAGCCAGATCTTGAGCCAGACCATGAATTGGACCTTGAGCCAGAGCAGGTAGGGTCCGAGATTTTTTCTGACGGGAAAACAAGGCTCGTAAACCGAAGTGCAGAGGCAGAAGCCCCCCGGGTGTTTGACCTGGAGGTGGGGGAAACCAGGCTGAGTGACCGAGCAAGACACTTCGTGACTGAGCCGAATGAGCCGACAACAGCGCCCGAAGGAGTGGGGCAGGAAAGTGCCGATCAGGACGATGCACACGAGGACAGTACCCGCTTGCGGTCTGTCCCTGACGATCCTGACCGCACGCGGCTAAGCTCGGGAGACCACACGCGTCTCAGTGGTCGGTCGGTTCGCGGAGGCAAACTGGAAGGGGAACGCCCCCAAGTAAGACCGAGACTCACAGCGGAAGATACTGTTGTCACCTCCGAAACAGCGGACCTGAAGTTTGACGAAAGCACCGGCAAACTTTTCACCGAGGTGTATGAACCGCGAACGTTTGTGGGAAAAGTTAGCCTTGGAGAGAGCGGGGAAGCTGCCGGTAGCACCGCGGTAGCACCTGCTAATCGCCCAGGAGATAGAGAAGACGCGCGGCGGTCTCTTGCCCGACGTAAGTACCGTCGCAGGACGTCCGCACTGATTTTCGGCTACGTTTTCGCTATGATTGCGGTCGCAGCGCTTTCGGTCTTTGGTGTTTGGTTTTTACTGTCTGGGGGATCCTAATGGTTGAGTCACACAACGGTAGACCTGAGTCTGCGCTGCCTCCACCACCCCCGGGACCGCCACCTGCCCCAGATTTAACGCCACCGCCCCCGGTCTCACAAACTAACTCTTTTGCTCCGAACACGCGGGGGGTGGAAGGTTCTAGGGTGGCAGTTGTACCACCGGCTCCTCAGCCTGCCCCTGCTCCTCCCGCAGCACCCGCTTCGGCAGGACCGGCTAGAGTTTCTGTAGCCCCTGCTGCAGACGTCTATAAGCCAACGGAGACCACTTCCAGACTCTCCGTGGCGGCACCCCCGAAACCAGATGGTCTAGGCGCGCCTCCTCCCCCGGCTGAAGCAGCGTTGGAAGAAGAGCTGGCGCAGGACGGCACACAGGAAGAAGAAGGGGCCACGTCGGAGCAGACACCTTTTAGGCAGGCTATGTCTAATCTGTGGTCGGTGCAGGAAGAAATCTGGGACGGTCGTTTAAGCGTGGCTTTGGGCCGAGCAAAAACTGCGTTGGCTTCTGGTGCCGGTAAATGGGTGATTTGGGCGCTACCATTCTTGCTTGTAGCTTTGCTGCAGGGCGTTCTGGGCATATTCTATGTTTCCAAGATGACTTCGGGTGGTGAACCAGTTGCGTTTGGAACCAAAGTCCTGGTTTTCTTTGTTGTTTTCGCGTTCTCGTGGGCACTTCTGTTCCTTCGCGTTTTCTCGGTGAAGTTCGCGAGCGGAGTGTCTGGGGTACGCGTGTCTTTCTCAGAAGCCGCCATGGGGGTGGGGGTCGTTCAGAACCTGTGGTGGCTGCCCCTGCTGCTCTTGAATATCGTTCTTTCCCTGGTTTCAGCGCAGGCGTTAACTTCGGGGTCCTCAATCTCTTTGGCCATCATTGGGGCTGTGGGGGTGGCAGGTGGGATCCTGTACTTATTGGCAGAAAATGCAATGTTTGTTTACACGGCAACGTTAGGCAAGCATAACCGCAGCCCACTAGTCCCCTACGCCCTTTTTTCTTGGTTTACCCAGTTCATTGGTGCAGCCACGGTGATTTCTATCGTGAACATGATTGCGGGTGTGGGCGCAGCCGCGCCGGCTGGTACACCCGCCTAGCAACCCCCGTCGGGTAACAGTCCCGCCTAACAACCTTCGTCGGGTAACAACCCCGGCTGGTCAATAGTGCCGGCTGACAAACGGTCCTAGTCTGCGGAGAAATCTAGTCTGACATCTGGACCGGGCAGTCACCTCGGCTAGGCCCAGTTCCCGATTAGGGTTCAATATCTGGTTAGCTCAATTCCTGCTTATGTAAGTTACATGTGTCAGCCATGAAAGCTAACTGGTGGCGGAGGATGAGGGATTCGAACCCTCGAGGGCTTGCACCCAACACGCTTTCCAAGCGTGCGCACTAGGCCACTATGCGA
>CAYFPY010000011.1:0-42607 GCA_964345125.1 uncultured Actinomyces sp. | reverse complement strand
CTTACGTTATTGGTGACATTGTGGACACTGAGGACGAGGACTGGGACTTCTAGAGCCAGTTTGTGGGGGAGTCGCCCTAGATATTCGCTTGCGCCCCAGGTTTGGTCCTAACCGCCCACTAGCCCAGGGCTGCGGCCACCGCTTCCTGTGCGGTGGTGTGGGTGAACTGGTAGCCACTTTGCGTGAGGGCTTGGGGTGTTACGTTAGCGTCGGTTAGCAGTAGCGACTCTGCCGGGTCAGCACCCAAGAGCGCTTTCAAAGCGAAGCTGGGTGCGGGCACCAGGAAAGGGCGCCGCAAATTTTGGGCTATTGCTCTACCGATCTGCTCATTGGTGGCGGCCGTGGGGCCTGCCAGGTTCACTGGCCCCGTCAAGTTTTCGTGCAGGATGTGGGTAACAGAGCCGACCACGTCGTCCATGGAGATCCAGGGCCAAACCTGTTTGCCGCTGCCAAGTGGTCCTCCCAAACCAAGTTTGGTGAGGGCAACCATTGGGCGTAATACACCCTGGGGGTGTAATACCGGGGAAATGCGTAAGAGTGTCACGTCGGTGACGTTGCTGGCTCGCAGTGCTTCTTGCTCCCAGGTTTTGCTGAGGCGAGCAAGGTAGGTGTCGCCGGGTGGGGACTCTTCAGTAAGTTCCTGCCTGGGAGCGTTACCGTAGTATCCGCTAGCGGAAGCCGACAGAAAAACGGGAAGTTCGGAGTGGGTTTCGGCTAGTGTTCGTAACGCATTGACGATGGTGCGGGTTCCACTCATACGCGAATGCCACAAAGTTTTCCGGTAGTTAGCGGTCCAGGGGAGGCGTCCTACGCTTGCCCCGCCCAGAGAAATCACCGCATCGGCGCCCACTAGGATCTGGGGGTCAAGTACACCAGCCGCTGGGTCCCACCGCACTTCCAGATCGGACTGGGGTGGTCGTCGAACTAGGTGGATCACTTCGTTACCTGCAGAGCGAAGCGTCGTGGTGAGGGCGGTGCCAATAAGGCCGGAAGCACCTGAAATGATTATCTTCATGCTCTTAATAGTACGCCCTGGTCCTAAAAGAAGGGTGTGGCAGGATCCCCGGCTAGATTAGGCTAGGTGAGGGAACTATCTGGAAGGGGAACGGGAACATGCAAAGGAAAACTAAACTGGCGGGTCGCCTTACGCTGTTTGCTGCGGTGACGGCAGGGGCGATAATGCTGGGGGGCTGCTCCGCGGGCGATGAGGGGCCTGAAGCCAGCGCAGGGCGGGAGCAGTCAGCCTCAACTGAGAAAGTGGAGGACCGCCCCGTGCAAGAAGATCCCGAAGAAGAAAGAGACCAGACCGAGTCCCCCAATTACGCGGATCGGTTTGAGGAAAGGGATCAGTTCATCAAAGCCCAGCAGCAACCTTTGGGTTCGGACACGCTGGAAGCTGTCACCCCTGAACAAAAGGAACTAATTAGGGCTTTGCAAACCTACTACGAGAATAGGGGGCTGCCTTGGTCTAGTGCGGATGAAACGTTCGCATTGATGCTGACCCTGAATGCTTGTGAGCAAGCAATTCTTGACGGTCATGAAGTTACGGACGAGTCCTTGATTGGTCATTTCGCCACATCTCCCGTACTCACCGAAGAGGCTGCTGAAATTTCGGGTACCAGTCACGAAGAGTGGGTCCAGTTCGGGGCCTTTTTGGGGGTTTCAGGGATGGAGTTCATTTGCCCAGCAGACTTTCCAGATTGGAAAAAGGCGTACGAGACCCACTACGGCAACTAACTAACAAAACTATTGATACCGTTATCAATAGGCGTAGTCTGTGAAAGATATTGCAGCCCACGGCGAGCCATGGATAGGCAGAGAAATGAAACAAACGAACCTAACTTCCCTTCTGGCAGTCGCCGCAGCTCTGAGTGTTGTCCTAGCTGGCTGCACGCCCACCCAGAACGAAACAGAACCTAACATGTCGGGCAGTAACGGATCTGCCAGTGAGCAGTCCACCCAGCAAAGTGAGCGTAAGGGAGACGAGCCGGTGGTTGCGGTCGCTCTGTACCCCTTGAAGTTCGTGGTGGAACAAGTTGGGGGCGACCGCGTTGTCATCGAAGACCTGACAAGTGTTTCCGGCCACGCCCACAACCTTGAACTATCACCAGCCCAAGTGCAACAAGTTGCCGACGCAGACCTAACGGTCTACCTTTCTCAAGGGTTCCAGCCGTCGGTGGAGGAAGCCATAGAACTGTCTAAATCGAACAGTTTGGACGGTTGGGGTGGCATCGCAAAAGACGAAGTCATCCCAGGGGATTCCCATGTTTGGTTGGCGCCACTTAACCTGGCTGGTATCGGGAAACAGCTAGCCGAAAAGCTTGGTGAAGTTGACCCAGAAAATGCTGAGTACTACCACGAAAATGCTGAAGAACTAGCAGATGAACTGAAGAAAATAGACCG
This sequence comes from uncultured Actinomyces sp., assembly GCA_964345125.1. GTDB lineage: Bacteria > Actinomycetota > Actinomycetes > Actinomycetales > Actinomycetaceae > Scrofimicrobium. The sequence continues at coordinate 40,204 of CAYFPY010000011.1, read as the reverse complement.
GGAATACGCTGAAGCTTTGGCTGACTGTGAAGGAACGTCCCTGTTGGCAACACACGAATCTTTTGGTTACATGGCTCAAGCATACGATCTGGAACAAATTGGTGTAGCGGGCATAGACCCGGAAGTGGAACCATCCCCAGCCCGCCTGATCGAACTGCAGAAAGTGGTTAGTGACAACAACATAACCACCTTGTTTGTGGAACCGTTGGCCTCGGATCACCAGCAGGATAATTTGCAAGAAACCCTCCAGGTGGAAGTCCTCACGCTCGACACAATGGAGGTACAGGTTGACCCAGATCAGGATGTTTTCGACGTGTTCCGCTCCAACCTGCAATCCCTCCAGCAAGGATTAAACTGTTCCCAGAGCGAATAGGGCCACAGTGAACGAAAGAGGAGGTTCAAGTGACCTACAAGGTGCTTATGGTTTGCACGGGGAACATTTGCCGCTCACCCATGGCTGAAGTGGTTTTGGCACAGTCCCTGGCAGGGTTGGAAGAAGAAGTGCAGGTTGATTCTGCTGGTGTCAGTGGAGAAGAAAGCGGTAACCCCATAGATTACCGAGCTCAGAAAGTTTTACGCTCAGCCGGATACGAGGTCCCGGAGAGGTCAGCGCGCAGGATCACGATCGACGACATTCGGGACTATGACCTGATCCTAGCCATGACCGCGCGTCACCTGCATGACATACAGCGCCTAGCCCAGCAGGTACCGCCTGAGCAGCGCGCTGAAATTCAAATGTATCGGAGTTTCGCTACGGACGCAGCGCAACGGCAACCAGAAGAACTGGATGTGCCCGACCCTTGGTACGGGGGTATGGAAGACTTCGTGGAGACCCTGAACACCCTGCAAGACGCTACCCCTCAGCTGTTGGAGCACATTTCTGCAGACCTGAAACGTTAGGACCTATTCTGGTCTCACGTGTTCGGCGGTGCCCCGAATGAACTCTTCCACGTGTTCGCGAGCATCTTTGTCCACCATCTGTACAGGTGGGGACTTCATGAAATAGGCGGAGGGCGCCCAAAGGGGGCCACCAATACCCCGATCGAGGGCAATTTTGGCGGCACGGATCGCATCAATCACGATTCCGGCAGAGTTGGGGGCATCCCACACTTCCAGTTTGTACTCGATGCTGATGGGCACGTTTCCGAACGTTGTGCCTTCCACTCGAACAAAAGCGAACTTGCGGTCTTCTAACCAGGGTACATGGTCAGAAGGGCCGACGTGAACGTCCTTTTCTTCGTAGTTGGATTGCATATTAGAGGTAACAGCCTGGGTCTTGGAGATCTTTTTGGACTCTAGGCGGCTGCGTTGCAGCATGTTCTTGAAGTCCATGTTGCCCCCAACGTTTAGCTGGTAGGTCCGGTCAATCTTGACGCCGCGTTCTTCCATGAGGCGCACCAGGTCACGGTGGCTGATGGTGGCACCGAACTGACTCTTGATGTCATCGCCAATTATTGGAATGTTAGCGTCGGTGAATTTCTTATCCCATTCGGGGTCAGAAGCGATGAATACGGGCAGGCAGTTCACGAAAGCGCACCCGGCCTCAAGGGCGCACTCAGCGTAGAATTTAGCGGCTTCTTCCGATCCTACGGGAAGGTAGGCAACCAGAACGTCAGCTTTTGTTTCCTTCAGTGTTGCCACCACATCCACTGCTGCTGTTGCAGATTCGGTGATGGTGTCCAAGTAGTATTCCCCTAAGCCGTCCAACGTGGGACCGCGAGATACCTCCACGTTCTGGGTGGGTACTTCGCAGAACTCTATGGTGCAGTTTGGTTCAGCCACAATTGCTTCTGCTAAGTCTTTGCCCACTTTGGATTCGTCAACGTCGAAGGCAGCAACGAACTCAATGTCGTTCACGTGATAGTCGCCGAATTGGACGTGCATAAGTCCGGGCACAGTGTCCTCTTTTGCTGCATCCTTGTAGTACTGTACGCCCTGAACCAGGGAGGAAGCGCAGTTACCAACGCCCACGATTGCTGTGCGAATAACGCTCACTAATTCATCCTTTGCTTGGGGATAGGTTTGCTATCCATTTTTCACATTCGGTGTATCTGGAAAGGGGCCGCTGTTGGGGTCTTTGCCAGAAATGGTTGCGATTAGGCGGTCAAGCCAGTCGAGTTCTTGCTGAGCTTGACGGCTGTCTAGTTCAGCTTTTGATCGTAACCAGAAATCTTTGGAGGCGCTTGCCAGGCTATGAGCTGTTTGTCTCTCTAACACTTGCGTGCGCCGTTGTTTTAGCAGCTGTAACCGTACCGCTGGGGTTGCCTGTGACATGAGCCCCATGGTCAGGGGTAAAGAGTCGTCGTCAACCGCTGCCGTAGCTAGAGAGTTGGCCAAAAACGTGGCCCCTGCGGAAGTCAGTGCGTATGTGACCTGTTTTTTCTTCCGAGGTTGTCCTGAACGCGTCACTACCTCAATCAGTCCGGCTGCTTCCAGTCGGTGCAACGCTGGGTAGAGAGACCCGAACGAGAGGCGTCGCCACGGCCCAAGAGTTTGGGCAAGTCGTCTGCGAATCTCGTATCCGTGCAGGGGACCGGTGAGTTCTCCTAGGATTGCTAGTTCAAGCATCGAAGATCTAACGCTCACTGGCTACCCTTCCTTACCGGACTCTTGGTTGTTGTGGCGGCCGTTTGGCAGCTTGGCAACTAGATTAGAGTAACACAGACATATCGGCTCGATATGTCTCAGTTGGGTGCGAGTCTAACTTTCTGAAAGCCAACTTTTTAGGCTGCTAGGCCGAACCGTTTCAGGGTGGAGCGGAGTTCTTTGGCGTATTGACCGCCGGGTTGGGTGGGGACACCCCGGTGTGTCCACTGGTAGATCCGTTCAACACTGAAAGTTGTCGAGCAGTTTCCGCAGGAACTTACCCGGCGCGGGGAGGAGTAGAGTTTTCGTTGATTGCCACAGTACTGGCAGGTTCCCACCCAGGGCGCGGGAGGCTGGGGGACGGTCGAGGGCAGTCGTGCTTCTGGGGGTGCCCCAAGACGAATGGCGTGTGCTTTCCACACCTGGTTGTGACCGTGCCCAGGGCCGGCTAGAGCGTGTGCGACTTCGTGCAGCACTACTTCTTTCATGGTTTGCATAGGGAGGGTGGCGAAGAGATATTGGGAGAAGCTCAGCGTTTTGTTTTGGTAGTGGCAGGCCCCCGCCCGCCTTTTTGCTTGATCCCATTTGACGTGCCAATCATGTAGTTGTTCCTGACGTAAAACTTGCCGAGCGTAAGCCAGAAGGTCCCAGGTGGCGTTGGAACTGTCGCTGTTCATGAGGTTTGCTCCAGCGTGTCTATTTGGCGCAGCAGCCTTTGGGGTGACACTTTTGCTTGGGTGCCCAAGGTTTGGGCGAATAGTGACACTCGGAGCTCTTCTAGGAGCCACCGGGATTTGCCGATGGCTTGGGTTGCGGCCAGTGAGTAGGGGCGGGCGTCGATGCGTTCTTGGGCCCTGTCCAAAGCTTGTTCCACGGACATTAGCTCCTCATATTTGTTCTGGTCAGTGCGCAAAGCCGCTGCACTTTCTGTGGCTTTGTCTAACCGAACAGTACCGGCCCGCAGGTAGCGAGGCACATTCGACAGAACCCTTGGGGACATGGTTGTCAGAAAGCCGTCTGTGAATAACTCTTTGGCGTGATTCCGTACTTGGCGCCGCACCTGTTCCGCCGCCCCACCCTGGTACTTGACCATGGTTTCTTCCAGTTCAGCGTAGGCTTCCACGCTGCGAATAACTGTTTGCAGAACCTGGTGGACCCGGTCCTCTAACTGTTCACGCAGGGCAGCTATAAGGTCTTGGTATTGTGGCTCAGATCTGACGGTGGAAAGGTTCGACTTTGCGTCCCACTCTTCCAGCAGCCCGGCCAGGGCCGCTCTTTGGGCGCCCTCAACCAGTTTGGCTGTGTTTGGGTACGGTGAGGCCGCCAATAGGAGGGCTTCCTTGCCGGACCAGCGGCTGGTCACCCGATCTTGTGGCAGAGCTAAATCTTCGTAGGTGATTATCTCAAGCGTTTTCTGGTGCTCACGCTTGGCTTCGTCAAGGGACCCGAACACTGCGACTTCCCTGATACTTTTTCCTTTGGGACCCTTTTGGAGGGTGAGGGCGGGGTATCCGCGTAAGGTGAGTCCGGACGCGTCGGTGCCTTCCACCTGTTTTGGGAGCGGTTCGTCGCCCCATTGGCCAGCGGTGAGGGGGCTCGTCGTGGTGGTTGTGGTTGTGGTGGTTGCCGGCCCTGGTTGGGGGGTTTTGGCTTGTTTCAGCGCATCTTTCACGGCGGTGTTCACCGCGTGGCTGGAGCGTTTAGCGAGTTGGTTTTGCAGGGATTCCAGCGAGTCGTGGATTCCCAGAATGTTCCCTTCGGTGTCAATGACCCGGAAGGATACGCGAAGGTGTGGGGGAAGGGAGTCTGCGGCTTGTGCTAGGTCTGTTGGGGTGAGGGCGACACCTTTAAGCTGGCTGATTTTTTGTTGAAAAGCGGTTTGGAAACTCAGTTGGTCGCCTGTTGGCTGTGGTGGTTGTGTTTTTTCTGGCGAATTTTTGGGGGCTGCGTCGCGGGGGAGCTTACCGGTGGAACCAGCCCAGGAGCGCAGCCGATCCAATGATGCGGCTAGGGAGTAGGGGTCATGTTCCTCAGTTTCGTTTGCGTCGGTGGTTTTACCGGTCAGGGAGGGTTCAGTGTCCGTTTGGTCGGTGGGGTCTTGGGTTAGTAGTTCGTGGACTTGCTGGCCGGTTTGGGGGGCGGGGGCAAGCAGTTTCCTTTTCGCTTTGGGTAATCCCCGGATGTAGGCGACGCACAGTTCTTCTAAAAGTCCGGGTACCAGCCAGTCGAACCCATCGGGTTTGACGCGGGGGAGTACGGCAAGGGGGATGGTGATGGTTACCCCATCCTGTTCGCTGCCGGGGTCGAAGGAGTAGTCGACCTGTAGTTCCAGGTCGCCTTGGTTCCACCGGGTGGGGAAAGCGTGGGGATCTGCCAGGGCGTGGGTGCCGACCAGTTCTTCCAGAGTGTAATTCAGTAGGGACGGGTTTTCTTTGCGTGCAGTTTTCCACCACCGGTTGAACGTGGTGGAAGAGGTGACGTTTGGGGGCAAACGTTTGTCAAAGAAGCGGTAGCGCACAGCTTCGTCTGGGAGGGCGGATGGGTCACGCATCCTGTCCGCTATGTCCTGGGCTTGGGCCATTATCTGCTGGTTGTGTTTGCTGAATGCGTGGTAGTTCTCGCGCCACTCTCCTTTCACCAGCGCGTGGTGGATGAACATTTCTCGGGCCAATGTTTTGGCGGTCAGCCCTTCGGTGCTGCTGGTGGATGTTCCGGTGGCAGATGTTCCGGTGGTGGGTGTGCTGGTGGTAGCTGTGCTGGCGGCGGACAGGGTGCGGTCGCCCAGAGAGGTCAGCAGTGTCTGTCTGTCTGCGATGAGGGTAAGACCGTACAGGCTGACTTTTTCCAGTACTGTGGCGGCACCCTTCGCTCGGGACCATACGGGCTGTGAATAGTTGCGGGTAACTAGGTGTTTGGCTACTGGTTCCACCCATTCTGGGTTGATGGCGGCCACGGTGCGGGCGAAAAGTCGGGAGGTTTCCACCAGTTCCGCAGCCATCACCCATTCGGGTCGGCGCCTGCGCAAACCGGAGCCGGGCCAAATGGTGAAACGGGTCTGTCTTGTACCCACGTACTCCCGTTTCGCTTCATCCCATGATCCCAAGTTGGACAGCAGTCCGGGCAGGATGGCCCGGTGGACTTCGTCAACGTCGACACTGCCGGGGCCCCGCCCAAAGTGGAGAACAGCCGCCATTTGGGGGTGCTCTTCCTCCTCGAATTTACGGATTTGTGAGGGCGAAGGCAGGGTGAGAGGACGAGTTTTGATGCCTACCTGCTTCGCCATTTGGCTAAGTTGGCGAACAATGTCCCGCCATTCCCGGAAACGAAGATAGTGGAAGAACTCTTTGCGGCACATGCGCCGGAAAGCGGAACCTGACAGTTCCCGGTTTGTCACGTTTAGGTAGCGCCACAGGTTCAGGTAGGTGATGAAGTCGCTGCGGGGGTCGGTGTAGCGGGCATGGAGCTGATCGGCTTGTGCTTGGAATTCGCTGGGACGTTCCCGTACATCCTGAATGGACAGGGCGGCAACGATGACTAGAACTTCGGAGGCAATTCCCCGTTTGTCGGCCTCCAGCAGCATTCGTCCAAGCCGCGGGTCAATGGGTAGGCGAGCTAATTTTCGACCGATCTCGGTTAGTTTCCCGGTGGCGGTCAGAGCCCCAATTTCGGTGAGTAGCGCCAAGCCATCGCGCACTGCACGCGGGTTTGGTTTATCCAGGAAAGGAAAGTTTGCTACGTCCCCTAAACCAAGAGCTTTCATTTGCAGAATCACGGCGGCCAGGGAAGTGCGTAAAATTTCTGGTTCCGTGAACCGGTCCCGTTTCAAAAAGTCCGTTTCCGAATACAGGCGAATCGCCACACCGGGACTGGTCCTGCCGGCCCGCCCCGCTCTCTGTCCAGCGGATGCTTGGGAAATAGGTTCAATAGGCAGGCGTTGAACCTTCGTTTTGTTGGAAAAGCGGCTCACTCGAGCTAAACCAGAATCAATAACGTAGCGCACCCCCGGCACCGTCAAGGACGTTTCAGCAATGTTGGTGGCGAGCACCACTCGCCGCAGAGAGTGGGGAGCGTAAATACGGTGTTGTTCCGCCGCTGATAGGCGAGCAAACAGTGGGACCACTTCCACCCCGTTTGGTGGGTGTGGTTTCTTCGGGTCAGACACGTACCGTTTCCCTAAGTGCTCCCGCAACGCAGTGGTCGCATCAACGATGTCCCGCTCTCCTGGCAGGAACACCAAAATGTCTCCGGCTTCCCCGCCGTCGCTAGCGGACTGGTCCAGCAGTTCGTCCACCGCTTCCACCAACGCGGTCTCCAGATCTAGCTCTTCACCTAATCCGTAACCCAGTTCGGCTAGCTCGCCCCCACCTACCTCCGGGTGTAGGAAGGTTCCCAGCGGAGCCTGCTCGTCCTCATTCATGGTGGCGTCTGGAGCCGCCACGTCGGCGAGCAGTGGGCGATAACGGACTTCCACAGGGTAGGCGCGACCTGACACTTCAATGATGGGGACTTCGGTACCCAAAGCTTGGGAGAAGTGTTCCGCAAAACGTTGCGAGTCGATGGTGGCTGACGTAATAATGACCTTCAAGTCTGGCCGTTTAGGAAGTAGGCGCGATAGGTAGCCGATAATGAAGTCGATGTTGAGGCTACGCTCGTGGGCTTCATCCACAATGATCGTGTCATACCGCGACAAAGTGGGATCTTGGCCCAACTCGGCTAACAAAATCCCATCTGTCATCAGCTTCACCAAGGTGGTTGGACCGACCTCGTCGGTGAAACGCACCTGGTAGCCCACCACGTCCCCCGGGGCGCGACCCACCTGGGTGTCCAATTCGCTGGCGATACGCTCGGCAACCGCCCGTGCCGCTAACCGGCGCGGCTGAGTATGCCCAATCATGCCGCTGACACCACGGCCAAGTTCCAAACAGATCTTTGGTAGCTGTGTGGTTTTCCCACTACCGGTTTCCCCAGAAACAATTATCACCTGGTGGGATTCAAGTGCTTGCGCTATTTCTTCCCTGTGGGCGCTAACCGGCAGATCGGGGTAAGAAACCACCGGCAGGGCCGCGGCCCGCTCCGCTAGTTGCGCGGGGGTGAAACGGCGACCTGGGGACCTTTTTGAACGCTTACCAGCGCCAGAGGTCACAACGGGTTCTCCGACTCTGCCTGCGGGTCAGGCTGGTGGACCGGAACCTGCTCCAGCGCCCACGGTTTGGCGTGGTCCCACAGCAGCTCCAAGTTTTCCAGCTCCCCGTAGACCAGGTCCGGTTCGACCTCCACCACTGAGCCAGACGGTAGCAACGGGAGCACGCCCTGGGCAGCATCCCAAATACCCGTAGCAATGTCGTCAGAGTCAAACAGCATGTAGGTAGGGGAACGCAGATTAGCAAGTAGTTCGTCCTGCTTGTTCAATGAAAGGTCCAGCAAAGTTTGCGAGGTGACTTCGAAATATTCCCGCCCGGTTACCGAATCGTCAGGAACGAATGTGCGTTGTGCCCGTTCCAATTCCTCCAACTGTGTCGGGGAAAAGATCGCTTCCCAATTAAAAGATAGGGGACCGGTGATAGGAGCAGTGACAAAAATGGCGTCAACCGCCCGGGGACTAGCGAGAAACGCAGAAGTTGAACCTGAAGAGTGCGCATGCAACAGTTGCCTACCGAACCCCTGGTCGGCCAACCAACTGGACGCTGCGCGCAGGTCCTCCACCCGCAGATCGTTCGTAATCGGATCATCATCAGACTCTCCGTGGCCCGAATAGTCGAATAGTAACGTGGCGTACCCCAACGACCGGTACTTCCCAGCTAGACGAGGGAAGTGGTCACTTGCCGTGCGGTCGCTGAGGAAAGAATGTGAAAAAATTACTGCAGCATCCCCAGAATCAACAGGGTTCACGAAGTTTCCTCGCAGCGTTTTCCCGCGCGGCGTCACTATTTCCACATTGCTCACACCTTAAACGTACCGAAACCAGCGATTAATATCACCCAATATGGGCGCGGCGGTCTTAGCTGTCTGCGAAACTGGCGCTTGGCCTAGGCCCGAAGCTAAGCGACAATGGAAACATGAACTCTGTGCCACCCACACCCCAAGACGTCGCCGACTTCTGGTCGTTCGCCCGCCAATACGTTGGTTGGGCCACTTTGGAACCCATCGTAGGTCAACAGCAGCTAAGCACAATTGAGCCCGCGTGGATGCATCTAGCCGACGACGCGCAAGAAGCCAACGCGCTGTTGAAAAAACTGGTTGAGGACGGCCAGTTGGAAATGGTTAGCGAACTAAAAGGGGAAGAGAGCCTGGAAGACCTGCCAGCCAAAGGTGACCTGGTCATAGTGGTAGATGGCGGAGGTCGACCCTCCGCCCTAGCATCAACCAGAGCGGTACAAATCAGTGCGGTGGAGCAGGAAGTGGGCGCAAACCCCGGTGGGACAGCTACCCTGGTAAAAGGTGGACAGATGACAGAGATGCTCAACTGCCTATACCCGCCACAGGGAGACAAGTAGAACTTAAGGGACAAAGGACAACAAATGGGACGAAATTTCAGGCGGCTGCTAATTTTTGGGGTCGGCTTTCTAGCTGGCTCCAAAGCGGGACCAAAATATTACGAAAGCTTCAAGAAAGCCATGGGACGCTTACGGCAAACCAGGTTGGTCTCAGTCCCCGTAGAGGCCGCGGCGGATGGGGCCGCTGGGTTTGTGCGCTCCCGGGGGTTCGCCATGTCCGAACGGGCTGCGGAAGCCGTGCATCGTTCAATTTCTGGGCACGGCCCCGTAGTGGTAGAAGCGCGCATAACGGACGGCGACTTTGACGACACCACGGTCGTTCAAGGGACAATTGACTGACCCAGAGCGCCCCACTGCTCAACAGATTCGAAAGTGGCGAAGGTTCCTAGCTGAAGAGCGGATAGAGGCACAAACCTACCGCAATTTGGCGAAGGCGGAAACCGGTGAGCAGCGAGAAATCATGCTGGAGTTGGCGGCGGCAGAGAAGCGCCACGAAGAACACTGGCAGAAAATGTTGGGGGACGAAGCCTACCCACCACCAAAACCGCGACTCTACTCCCGGGTGATGGCAGCACTGGCCGGCAGGTTCGGCTCCGTTTTCACCCTGGCCCTAGTGCAACACTCAGAGCAACGCTCCCACTACGAGCGGGACGAGGACGCCACGGCCCAAATGGCCGCAGATGAGCAGATCCACGCGGAAGTGGTGCGCTCCCTAGCCGCAGCTTCCAGAGCAAGGATTGCAGGCAACTTCCGGGCAGCAATCTTTGGAGCCAACGACGGCCTCATTTCAAACCTGGCCCTAATTCTAGGTGTGGTTGGCGCAGGCATGGACGCCAAGTGGATCCTGGCGACCGGCATCTCCGGGCTGCTGGCGGGTTCACTTTCCATGGCGGCCGGTGAATGGATCAGTGTTTCCAGTCAGAAAGAACTGCTGGACGCCTCCATCCCCGCCCCCCTTCCCCGCCGATCCGTAGCCAAACTGGACGTGGACCAAAACGAGTTGGAACTACTTTTCCGTGCGCGCGGAGAAGAGGAAGACGAGGCCGCAGCCCACGCGGAAGCCGTCTTCGTATCGCTGAACCCGGCGGGTGAAAACACGGGAATAGTGGCTTTGGACCTGGTTCCCCAAGCTGGTGGAGCACCGGCAGACATTGGGAAACCGTTGCAAGTGGCACTAAGTTCATTCTTGTTCTTCGCGATTGGGGCACTGGCACCCCTGCTGCCCTACATCTTCGGTGCCGATGGGACCACAGCAGTTATTTGGGCCGGAATCATTGTGGGTCTAACCCTGCTGCTAACCGGCGGGTTAGTGGGCCTGCTCTCAGGTCGGGCCCCCTGGCGAGGAGCGGTACGGCAACTAGTGATCGGTTTCGGAACGGCCGCCCTCACCTTCCTCCTCGGTTTGGCATTTGGGGCGACCATCTAACGTTCAGTGACACCTAGTATTATTGGGTAACACTCAGAGGCGGTGATGCACAATGGTGGATGACGTGGCGGGTATAGCAATGAACGAAGTTTTCCGCACCATCGACCTGACAGGGGTGCTCCTGAACGGCATCCTGGGTGGAAAACTGGCCCGCCAAAAACACTTCGACGCTGTTGGCTTCATAATTCTCGCCATAATGTCCGCCATGGGCGGGGGCATCATCCGAGACCTCATGTTGGGACAAGGAGCACCCGTAGCTCTGACGGACCCCCTTTACATTTCCACCGCCCTGGTTGGGGCAACAATCGTTTTCCTGTGGAAACTAGAATCAAAGTTTTGGGTCGTAGCCCTGGTAGTTGCTGACGGAGTCGTCCTGGGATCCTGGGCGGCAACCGGTGCCATGAAAACACTGGAGGCCGGGTTCGGCATCATGCCAGCCCTCATGCTAGGTATTACGACGGCCGTGGGTGGGGGCATGATCCGCGACGTGTCAGCAGGCAACGTTCCCATGGTGTTTGGGGGAAACAACCTTTATGCTACCCCCGCCTTTGTTTCCGCCCTCGTCATGATTGGGCTATATGCGCTCGGCTACCCAACGATCGGGATGATCGCCGCAACCCTGGTTGGCTCCTCATTCACCATCCTGGCCCACTGGCGCAACTGGCAGCTACCAATAACAAGCGACTGGTCTCTGTCACTGACCCCCCGACAGTTAAGAAGGTTGCTAGCCAACCGCACCGGGTTCCCCCGCACGGGCCCCAACCCTGCCGACGGTTTGCAGGGACTGAAAGATGAACTGGACGAAGCCGAAGGGAAAGCACCGGAAGATCCGGAAACCGACCCGCCCTCACCAAGCAAAATCTAGCAGCCCAACTTGAAGGAGGACCCATGTGCGGACGCTACACCCTGTTTGCCACAGACGATGACCTAGCAGCCCTATTTGAAGTTGACGTCATGGAAGGGGAACATCCCCCCTCCTACAACGTTGCTCCCTCCCAAATGGTCAGAGCAGCCAAACAGGACCCCGCGGAAGGAAGCGTCCTCGAAATGCAGCAGTGGGGACTACGCCCACACTGGGCTAAAGAAAGTTTCAAACCACTCATCAACGCTAGAGCAGAAACAGTCACACAAAAACCCAGTTTCCGCACAGCGGCCGCTCGCAGGCGATCCCTCATGCCCACAAACGGATACTACGAATGGCAAACAGAAAAAGACGGCAAAAAACAACCCTGGTTCCTCTCCTTGGCAGGAGAAGAAGGTGAACCAGCCCCACCCGGACAAGAACCAGTTATGGCAATGGCTGGGCTATGGGAATGGGCACCCAAAGGAACTGAAGGGCCCCAAACTACAGCAATCATCACGCGAGAAGCGGCGGACACACTGGGCTTCATCCACCACCGGATGCCCCTGTTCGTTCCCCGTAGCCTGTGGCAAACGTGGCTAGACCCCGAGCTGACGGACCTGGAAGCCATACAGGAACTCATCAACGAAATACCCCCAGCACCGATAGCCCCCAGAGAAGTAGGCAAGGCGGTAGGCAACGTGCGCAACAACAACCCGACCCTCATCCTTCCCCAAGACCCCCCACCCCAAGCATCACTATCCCCAGATCTGTGAACGAAATGTGACGCAACCAAAAAATGGGGGCACAATGGGTGCACGTACAACCTAAGTGGGAAGACACTGAGTGGGAAGACAGTTGAAAAAACGTAAATTTTCTGTGGGAGATGCGGTCACCGCACTCATGATACTGCTGGTTGGGATTTGGTTAGTACACCCCACAATCGGACTGAATCTGCTTGGTTTAGGCAACGGGACCGGCAGCTCCGGCCAAACACTAGAACAATACGACCCCGACGACCTACTGCAAAAACTAGCCGAACTGGAAGTGCGGCCAAGCGCCGACGAAAGGCAACCTCACTACGAACGCACCCAATTCGGGGACGGCTGGCAGGACCTAGACGGAGATGGTTGCAACACGCGAAACGAAGTTCTAGCGCGAGACCTGGAAAGTGTTGACTATCGCCCTCGCACCAACAACTGCGTTGTAGAAACAGGTGTGTTGCAAGACCCCTACACGGATACCACCATCAACTTTCAACATGGGAAGGAAAGTTCCCAACTGGTGCAGATTGACCATGTAGTTGCGCTTGCGGACGCGTGGGATGCGGGGGCCTGGCAATGGTCCTCCAGGCAGAGGATAGAGTTTTCGAACGACGATTTGAACCTGCTTGCAGTAGATGGGGACGCTAACGATGAAAAGGCTGCCCTAACCGCCGACGAGTGGCTGCCCACCAACAAGGACTATCATTGCGCGTTTGTTTCTCGACAAGTGTTGGTCAAACACAAGTGGGACCTCAGCGTTACCCAAGCCGAAGCCGCCACTATGGAAGAGGTGCTGAACAACTGTGATTAGACGAGAGTTCGGTGGTAAAACCGTGCAGGTGTGGCTAGCCATGGTTGCGTTAGGCCTAATAGCGGGACTGTTTTCCGGTATGTTTGGGGTCGGGGGAGGCACCGTCGTTGTGCCTGGACTGATGGCGTTCGCTGGTTTCGACATGAGGTTGGCATCAGGCACATCCCTGGCGACCATCGTCGTGTTCGCAACCGTGGGGGTAATTGCCTACGCGGCGGAAGACAGCGTCTTCTGGTTGGGGGCGATACTACTTGCCGCTGGTGCCATGGCCGGCGCTCAACTGGGCACCCACCTGCTCATGAAAATCCAACCGAAAATGTTACAACTGATTTTTTCGGGGGTTCTCATAGCTACCGTGATAATCCTGTTCATCATAGTTCCCTCGCGTGAGGCCGCCGCCCACGTCGACGTGTGGGTTGCCTTCGGTTTGCTCGGCCTTGGGTTCGTTACGGGAGTCTTTGCAGGCCTCCTCGGAATTGGTGGGGGGTTCATTGTGGTACCCGGCCTGATGCTGATTTTTGGTTTCTCAGATTTAGTTGCGCGTGGAACGTCCCTCATGGTGATGATCCCTGCCGCCGTCTCGGGTACCGCAGCCAACATCAGACGCAAGAACGTAGACCTGCCTGCGGCCGGAGTGATCTCCGTAGCGGCTGCCGCAACAACCACCGTGGGTGCCCATTTGGCGACTCTGATCTCCCCGCAAACAGGAAACATACTTTTTGCTTTATTCCTGTCCACCATTGCCTTACGCATGCTGTTGGGAGCGCTATCCATCCGTTTGTGGCCCAAGCGACGCTAACAGTCCCAAATGTAAACATCACCCCGTTAACAAGTTTGGTCCCCAACCGAGCAATCCCGGTGGGGGACCAAAACGTCAAAAGTTAACTTCTGACACTAACTGGCTACCGTCTGCCAGCAACCAAGCTAGTCGATTACGCGAATGTTCGCAGCCAGAAGACCCTTGTCGCCGGATTCAATCACGAATTCGACGCGCTGATCTTCTTCAAGGTTGCGGTAGCCATCGCCAACAATGTTGCGGTAGTGAGCAAAAACATCCTCAGAACCGTTATCGGGGGTGATGAAGCCGTAACCCTTTTGGGAATTGAACCATTTTACGACACCAGTTATGGCACCGGAATCGGTTTCTGTTACTTCTTCTACTTCTACTGGTGTGGAGTCCATTTCGGACATAGCGGTAATCCTTTTCTTCCGCAGCGTCCCTGAGCCAGAGTAGGTCAGGGCAGTAACACTTCTTTGCTGCACGCCGCGGCGAGGCCGCTTAGTACTTTGTCAAGAGTGGAAACTACGAGTATCAACCTAGCTAATTTTTCTACCAAATGTGTGCGTTCAGCAAGCTCAATGTGGGTTTGTGGCCAATTGGTTACAAATGCCTTTTCGCCTGTCGGGGAACTGCGTTACTCTGAGGCGGTCCACGAAGGTTTTCGTGCGAAACTAAAAAAGAAGACAGGTAGGAAAAACATGTCAGTAGCAGCACAGCTAGAAAAGCTAGGAATTGAGTTACCCACCGTGCCAGCTCCCGTAGCAGCGTACGTGGCAGCAGTGAAGAGTGGGAACTTGGTCCGAACCTCAGGGCAGTTGCCGTTAGCTAACGGGGAACTGGTCTGCCAGGGGCGCCTGGGAGATTCTGAAGTGAGTGAGCAAGCAGCCTACGATGCTGCGCGACAGGCTGCCCTCAACGCTTTAGCTGCCGCAGCGGAGATTGCCGGTGGAGTGGACAACCTAGCTCGCGTGGTGAAAGTTACCGGCTACGTAGCTTCGGCCCCAAACTTCCACGGCCAGCCCGCGGTGATCAATGGGGCTTCCGACCTGTTTCAAGGTCTGTTCGGGAAGCCCCATGCGCGGGCGGCGGTAGGGGTAGCGGCCCTGCCCCTAAACGCATGCGTCGAAGTGGAAGTTGATTTCGAACTTTCCTGAATGTCGCTACGCGTTTTGTTTAAGCGCTTGCACAATACCGTCGACGGACTCTTTAGCGTCCCCGAACAGCATGTGGGTGTTTTCTTTGAAGAACAAGGGGTTTTGCACCCCCGCGTAGCCGGTGGCCATGGACCGTTTGAACACGATTACGTTCTTCGCTTCCCACACCTTCAACACGGGCATGCCAGCAATGGGGGAACCCGGCTCTTCCGCAGCGGGATTCACCGTGTCGTTAGCGCCGATAACCAGGACCGTGTCCACGTCTGGGAAATCGTCGTTAATCTCGTCCATTTCTTTCACAATGTCGTACGGAACTTTCGCTTCGGCGAGGAGGACGTTCATGTGTCCAGGTAGCCGACCTGCTACCGGGTGAACCCCAAACTCAACTTCCACGCCTTGCGCCCTCAACGCCTCTGTGAGTTCGGCAACTGGGTACTGGGCTTGTGCGACGGCCATACCGTAACCGGGAGTGATCAGGACCCGCCGAGATCCGGCAAGCATCGCGGCCACCTGGTCGGCAAAAATTTCTTGATGCTCCCCGTCTTCACCTTCCACAGCGGTGGCTTCTGCTGCCCCGAAGCCGCCCAAAATGACCGATATGAAGGAGCGGTTCATCGCTTTAGACATGATGTAGGACAGGAACGCGCCAGAGGCACCAACCAGGGCGCCAGTGATGATCAGCAGATCGTTGTTCAGCATGAAACCGGCTGCAGCCGCAGCCCAACCTGAATAACTGTTCAGCATAGAAACCACCACCGGCATGTCGCCCCCACCGATGGCTGCAACCAGGTGGAAACCAAGCACCAGAGCAATGATGGTCATCAAAGTAAACGGTATCCAAGCTATTGCGGAACCCCCCGCGGCAATAAACCAGGCCATCAGACCTGCGGAAACAATCAGCATGCCAAGGTTGATCCAGTTCCGGGCCGGGAGCATTAGTGGTGCCCCAGACATTTTTCCAGCCAATTTCAGGTAGGCGACGATGGAACCGGTCAGGGTGACAGCGCCGATGAAAACCCCTAAGAACACTTCACCCAGGTGGAAACCACCAAGCAGCTCAGCTTCGGGGGAGGGGGCGATGAAAGAGTTGTATCCAACCAGCACGGCGGCTAAACCAACAAAACTGTGCAGTAATGCGATCAGTTCCGGCATTTCCGTCATTTCTACTGAGCGGGCTTTCCACAAACCGATCAGTGCCCCACCCGTCATGGCTACAACAATGAGCAGAGCCGTCACCAAAACGCCTTGACCGGGCTCGGAAGTTAGAGCCAACAAGATGGTGGCACCAAGTGCTACCGTCATTCCGATAATCCCGAAGTTGTTACCGCGCCGGGAAGATTCGTGGCTGGAAAGACCGGACAGAGCCAGGATGAACAGAACCGCAGCAGCCAGGTAGGCCAGCGTCACAATATGGTGGATGAAGTCGCCTTTAGTGTCAACAGAAATCAGTTCCACAGTTTTCGAGAGCAGATTCAAATTCATTGGTTCAGCCTTTCTGGAACATGGTGAGCATGCGGCCAGTGACCCTGAACCCGCCGAATATGTTAATGGAAGCCACCAGAATGGCAACGAAACTCAGTACAGAAACTACAGGGTTGGAGGAGCCAACCTGCAGAATAGCGCCGACTAGGATAATTCCTGAAATGGCGTTAGTGACAGACATGAGGGGGGTGTGTAAAGAGTGGGAAACGTTGGTGATCACGTAGAAACCTAGAACGATCGCCAACATGAACACCATGTAGTGCCCCAAAGCCATGGAAGGGGTGACAAGGACCAGGGCAATGACCAGGGCGACTCCCGCCAAACCACCCAGGAAAAGCTTTCGCTTCTTATCGGCCTCTACCTTGGCGGCTTCTGCCGCACGCTGGGCGTGGACCGCCGGATCCTCGGCTTCCTCTTGTGCGGCTGGTGCCGCTGAGACCGTGATTGGTGGTGGGGGCCAGAGCACTTCACCCCCCTTTGTGACCGTGATTCCCCGAACCACCTCATCCTCTAAATCAACTACTAACTGTCCATCCTTTTCGGGGGTCATCAGGTTCAGTAAGTTGACCACGTTCTGTGCATACAGTTGGGAGGCTTGGGTGGGTAGGCGCCCAGCCAGGTCCGTCCAACCGATGATTGTGACACCGTTGCTGGTAACCACCTTTTCCCCGGCAACCGTTTGAGTTGTGTTCCCACCGTTGGCCGCAGCCATATCCACAATGACGGAACCGGGAGACATGGCGGCAATGGCAGCATCATCAAGGAGTATGGGTGATTTAGCTCCGGGGACGTTCGCTGTTGTCACCACGATGTCTGCCAGCGCCGCCTGTTTGGCGTACACCTTTTCGGCTGCACGCATTTCTTCTTCCGACAGCTGTTTAGCGTAACCGTCGGTGGACTCTTGACCGACCTCTTCAATAGGAACAAATCGTGCTCCCATCGAAGTTACCTGCTCGGCAACTTCGGGGCGCACATCCGTAGCGGCCACTTCAGCCCCCATGGAACTGGCGGTGCCCACGGCCGCTAAACCGGCAACACCGGCACCGATCACATAAACGTTGGCGGGAGGCATTTTTCCGGCTGCCGTCACCTGCCCGGTGAAGAGGCGACCAAACTCGTTGGCCGCTTCGATGATTGCCCGGTATCCCGCAATGTTTGCTTGGGAGGAAAGTACATCCATGGCTTGGGCCCTGGAAATGCGGGGAACAATGTCCATCGCTAAGGCAGTCAGGTCATCCTTGGCCAAAAGGTCCAAAAGTTCCGGGTTGCGGGCGGGCGCCAACCTGGAAATGAGAGTGTTACCCGCGGGTATCTTATCAATGTCTTCCTGCGGTGGAGGGTCAAGAGTTAGCACCAGGTCCGCTGTGAAAACCTCGTCGCGGCTCACTATGGTGGCACCAGCCTCTTCATACTGGTAGTCCGGGTAACTAGCTTCATCTCCAGCACCACTTTGGACGCTGATTGTGTAGCCAAGTTTTCCCAGCTTCTTCACTGTGTCGGGGGTGGCAGCCACCATTGGCTGCGGGGATTGTTCTGCCGGTACGCCTATGCGCATTCGGGCTCCTCACTGCGGTAGGTCCAGCTGATCACAGCCTTGTGTCAGGGCTCCGTCAGCACTGTCATCTTCGCGTGGTCCCCGTACCTTGTGGGTGGCACGCGATTCCTGTCGGTTTCTATGATACGACTCGCAGAGCATTCCTGGTACTGCAACAGGCTGCTAGCATGAGGTCAGCCACGGGAACCCCTAGCGGGGATGAGAGGGAAACGCGAGTTTCCGACCGTAGAACCTGATCCGGAGAAACCGGCGGAGGAAGGCCCGTGCGCGTTAGTGTGGACGTGGACGAAAAGGACCCACCTTATGGTGAAGAACAAACCTGCGGGTACCAGCCCTTGGCGGATAGTTGACTTTGTTACTGCAGCGGTTCTGGGTGCCGCTTTGGGGGTCCTGTTTTTGGTGTGGAATCAGGTTGGGTACTTCGCCTTTACTTTCCTTGACGCCTTCACTCCGGGAGTGGGTGGCATAGTTTCTGGTGTGTGGTGGATGGGGGGTGTGGTTGGTGCGTTGGTGATCCGCAAGCCGGGAGCTGCAATCTTTGTGGAAACAATGGCGGCAATAGTGTCTATGACGCTTGGATCTCAGTGGGGTGTGGAAACAATGTTTGCCGGCTTTTTGCAGGGTGCGGGAGCTGAGGCGGCTTTCGCTTTGTTCCGCTACCGCAAGTTCTCTTGGCCGGTCGCTGGTTTAGCGGGAGGGTTCTCCGCTGCGGCAGCCATGGTTTTGGAAGGTTTTACGCACGGCAACTTCGCTAAGTCCCCCGTTTTTCAAGTGACCTACTGGTCCACGTCATTATTTTCGGGGGTTGTGATTGCCGGGTTCGGTTCCTACCTGTTGGTTCGGGCGTTAGCAAGAGCGGGTCTGTTAGACCGGTTCGCTGTAGGGCGAGAACAAGGGCAGCGGATATGAGGGGGGCCCAGCAGGTGGAAAAAACTGTGGCTGACCTTGAGGTTCGCAACTGGTCGTGGCGGTATTCGAGCCGACAGGCATGGGCTATCCAAAATCTGTCGCTGACAATACCTTTTGGGCAGAAAGTGGGGATTGTTGGGCCCACGGGCGCGGGTAAGTCAACGTTGTTGCATGCCCTGGCGGGTGTGTTGGATGTTGATGAGGGCGAGCAGGTGGGTGGAGTGTTCAACGGTGACCTTCCGGCGGATAGCCCAAACGTTCGGGGCACCGTGGGCCTGGTGCAGCAGAACCCTCAAGACCAGGTGGTGATGGCTGAAGTTGGTGATGAGGTTGCGTTCGGTTTGGAAAACTGGGGGGTGGAAGGCAAAGAAATTTGGGGTCGGGTGCGCACCTCTTTGGATTCGGTCGGCTTACAATTACCGTTTTCGCATTCAACTGGGAACCTTTCGGGCGGGCAGAAGCAGCGGCTGGCTTTAGCCTGCGCTTTTGCGGTAGCCCCACCAGTTGTGCTCCTTGATGAGCCAACGGCGAACCTGGATCCACAAGGTGCCTTCCAGCTCCGTGAGGCCACGATCGCTGGCGTGGACTCTTCGGGGGCAACCCTGGTGGTTGTGGACCACCATATTGGCCCCTGGCTGGAAATGTTGGACCGACTACTGGTGATGGACGCCAACGGAATTGTGGCCGACGGGTCCCCAGACCAGGTGCTGGCAGAGCGGCGTGAAGAGCTACTGGCAGCAGGCGTTTGGGTACCGGAAGCTCCCCTACCCGCCCCAGTTCTTCCCTCTCCGATCGATGCTCAACCGGTGGTGGCCGCTGAACTAGCGGACCTGCAGGTTGGTTTCACAGGTGACGAAAGGGTTGCAGGCCCCTTCAACAGCCAAATTTTTGGAAATAGTTCCACTGTTGTTGTTGGGCCAAACGGTGCCGGGAAAACAGCTTTGGCTCTAACAATGGCGGGCCTACTCCCACCGGTCGGTGGCCAAGTGCAACTGGCACCGGAACTGGTAGGCCACGTGAGAATGGTGTTCCAGGAACCTCAATATCAGTTCCTCACCAACACCGTGCGCGGTGAACTGGCCTACGGCCTCCAAAAAATGGGTTTAGAACAGCAGCAGGTGACCAGGCGCGTGGAAACCTACCTGCAGCGGTTGAACCTGACGGAACTGGGTGAAGCACACCCCCTTACCCTCTCCGGTGGAGAACAACGACGTCTCGCAATTGGCACAGCCCTAATTGTCGAACCACAACTGCTGATCGTGGATGAGCCAACTTTCGGGCAGGACTACAACAGTTGGCTAGCCCTGGTGGAACTACTCAGCACAGTAGTTACCCAGGGCAACACACTGGTGAGTGTCAGCCATGACCCGGACTACCTACAAGTAATGGGGCAACAAACGTTGCAGGTAGCAGCCCAACAGAGGGCGGAAAACCACTCGGGAAAGAAACCGGCGAAACAGGGGCTAGTGGACAGGTTAAACCCCCTCACAGTCATCCTCATGCTCCTGCTGCTAACCACACCCCTGCTTATGACAATCGACCCGGTAAGCGCAGGAACGGCTCTGCTGCTGGAACTGATTGCCCTACCCGCACTCAGATTAGGTTGGAAACGCACCCTGCTGCGAATATCTCCCGTACTGGTAGCAGCGCCACTGGCAGGAATGTCCATGCTTCTTTACGGACAACCGTCCGGACACCAATTTTTCAGTTGGGGACCGCTCCAAGTCACCACAAACTCAGTGACACTCGCACTCTCCTTGGTGCTACGTGTCTTAGCAATCGGCATCCCCGGGGTACTTCTGCTATCCAGCATCAACCCCACCCACCTCGCCGACGCCCTCACCCAAAAACTCCACCTACCAACGAAAGTTGTGTACTCAGCCCTGGCAGGTTTACGCACAGTTAGTTCAGCGACCGAAGACTGGCAAGCATTGCAACGGGCCCGCATCTCCCGCGGAGCCCCCAAAAAGGGGATCGTGCACGGATTCTTCGCCCTCCTTGGCTTCGCATTACGTAGGGCCGACACCCTCAGCGTCACCATGGCAGCCCGCGGACTGGGGGGAACAGGACCACGCACCTACGCCCGCATCTCAACCTTCACAACCACCGACGTTTGGGCGGTCCTGGTAGCAGTGCTCATCCCCAGCATCGCCCTCACTGCCGCCATCCTGACCGGCACATTCAAATGGTTCGGTTTAGCATGACAACAACAAACAAAACCAGGACCTGGCGGCTGGTGATAGACGGGCCCTCGGGAGCGGGGAAAACCCAGCTAGCCACCCGCCTCGCTCGGCAAGCTAACGCCCAAATCGTACATATGGACCATCTCTACCCAGGTTGGGATGGCCTGAAAGAAGGGTCAAAAGCAGTAGAAAACATTCTTACGGGCCCCGCCAGCTACCGGCAGTGGAACTGGGAAAAACAAGAATGGGGACGAACCCAAAACCTGGATCCCAACAAAAACTGGATAATCGAAGGGTGCGGCAGCCTCACAAAAACGACCCGCAAACACGTGGATTACGCAATCTGGTTGGAAGTGGATCCACAAGTCGGTAAACAGCGGGCCCTCAAACGTGACGGTGACATGTTTCGCCCCCACTGGGAGCAATGGCACCAGCAGGAAGAACAACACTGGAAAGAAAATGAGCCCTGGACGCTTGCGGACCAGGTGATTGCAACTTGAAAGAAACCACCAACCCGTTCCTTTACGCAACGTGGGCACAGGAAACCGCTGGAGATGATGGCGGCCCTCACGAATACAGGCGCGCACGCCTGCCCTACCCAGCTGCCGCGGTGAACTGGCTGATCGCACTGCTGGGCACACCAGGCGGGGAAAAGCCCCCACTTTTGGGAATGGACGTGGGGGCGGGAACCGGCCAGCTCACCCTTGCGCTTGCGGAACAGGGGCTATCAATGACCGCAGTGGAACCAAGCCCAGCTATGCGCATCGCCCTCACAAAAAGTGTTGAAGAGTCCTCCACTAATGGGAGTAATGGGAGTCATTCCCGCATTCAAGTGGTCGCCGCACCAGCAGAGAACCTTCCGGCTCAGGACGGTAGTGTCGACCTGGTTACCTGGGCGGAGTCGCTGCACTGGACGAACCAGGACCTGGCGTTGGCTGAAGCAACGCGAGTTTTGCGGCCGGGGGGAGTAGCCGCTGTCCTGGGAAATCAACTGGACGTGACCACCCCCTGGGTGCACAGGCTGAGCCGCATAATGAGGTCGGGGGACGTGTTGCACCTACGGGGACAACCTCGCTGGCCCAGCGGTCTGCAAGCTCACGGACACCTGGAGTACAAGTGGGACGCGCAGATAGATCTAGACACCATTTTGGCGTTGGGGCGAACACGCAGCTCATACTTGCAAGCCGGACCGGCGGGGCAGGAAAAGATGCAGAATAATTTACGCTGGTATTGGCTGGAACATTTGGGGTACGACTCGCAACAGAAAGTTCTTCTGCCGCAGCGCACGTTTGGTTGGGCCGCCAAAAAAGTGGCTTAGAGTAGCCCTTTTGCTTCCAGGTTCCGTAACGCAAACCAACCAAAAGGGATGCGACCGTAGAAGGTGACCAGACGGAAAACTACGGTGGAGGACAAAGCGATCGCAGGTGGTACGCCCGCCACACCCAAACCTGCAGTCAGGGCAGCTTCAATGGGGCCAATACCACCTGGGGTGGGGATCGCTGCGCCAACCGTGTTAGCAACGAAATAGGTGACCGCCAGGCTGAGGGGACTCATCGAATAGCCAAAAGCGTACAGGGATAAACCAAACGCACCCACGTAACCGAAGTTCAGCAGCAGGTTCCCCAGGAAGGCAATACCCAGCTGTTTAGGGTGGCCCAAAATCCACATGAGCTGGGGGTAAGCCTGGTTCCAAAATGGGCGGACTTTTTGCCACACCCAAGTGCGTAGTTTGGGTATGGACAGGATGGTGACCAGCACCGTGGCAACAACGGCGGAAACCGAAATGATGGTGGTTGTCGGCAAATCAAAATCTAACGACCGGCCCGACAGGACCACCAGTAGCAGCAACAGTGCCACGGTGGTCAAAAACTGTGACACTTGCACAAGGGTCACGGTGGC
The DNA here is from genome assembly GCA_964345125.1 of uncultured Actinomyces sp. Lineage (GTDB taxonomy): Bacteria > Actinomycetota > Actinomycetes > Actinomycetales > Actinomycetaceae > Scrofimicrobium. Next base: position 17,319 of record CAYFPY010000011.1, on the reverse strand, counting down.
AACCGCTACGGGTGTGGAAACTTTTTCTTTGTTTAACAGTCGAAGGTTCAGGGCTGCCGGGCCAATACCTGCGGGTGCCACCAGTTGCACCACGGAAGCAGCCATTTGGGTCACCGTGGCATCCCACAGGGTGATCCTTTTTGGTGCGAACGCCACCAGGGGGATGGCACTACCCAACCACGTGAGAGTCCCTACTAGGAACGCGACAGGAATCCACCAGGCATTAGCGGTGCGAATCGCCTCTGTCACCGCTTGGAAATTCATTGAACCAAACAGGACCACCAGCGCCGCTACCCCAATTACTGCCAGTACCACGGTGCGGGGGGAGAATCTTTCTAACTGGAGAGGTTCAGGTGCCTTCTCCGTGGGGGCTAGTGCGGAGAGCTCTTCACGTAACCGGTCCAACACTTTAGTTTTCTTTACGCGTTCACGAACGTCTTTAGGCAACACAGCTTGTTGGAGGACAAGCCCGCTGGCTAACAGTTCGGCCCGCCCAATTTCCCGCTGGGCAGAGGCTACGGCACGAGCTGGGTCGGTGGCCAATGAAAGGTGAACCAACATTTGGGCACAGTCCACCCGGCGGGCCAAGTCGGAGCTGCCCATCGAACCGTCATTCCAGTCCAACAACCAAACTTTTCCGTCCTCACCTAGAACCACTGAGTCAGCTGACAGGTTCTGGTGGCACGCGTCCCTGCTGTGGGCCCGGTTCAGTTGGTTCCAAGCGTCGTCTAACGTTGCATCCGAAATGGGCAGGTCTTCGTCGTGCAGGTCCAGCAGGGGCGTGACGGGGGGCGTGTTGTCCCAAAACACGGCGACCGAACTGCCAGCGTCAGCTAACCCAACCGGTTTGGGGGTGCGCACCCCCGCTTCGGCTACCCCGAGTGCTGTAAGCATCCCCCGCTCTGCCGCCACCTTCACATTTGGGTTAACCAGGCGGGACACTCCCCGCAAGCGCAGGTTGGACCACGCGTTTTCCAGGACGGAAGTCAGGCCGGTTGCGGGGTCTAGAATGTTTAGGTTATAGGTGTTCCCGGTGGTGTCTGACAGGTGGTAGTGCCGGTCGTTAGGCAGGTTGGGGAGCAGTATTTTCGTTGGTTGTGGGGGTTCTCCTTTAACTTCGACCATTTGTAGTGGGGGGTGGATTTGTCCCGTGCGGTAGTCCGGGGTGGAATCAGTTTCACTGACCAACCATTCCTGCATGGGTGTTCCTGAAATGGTGGGGTCCACGCGGACCACATCTTGGGGAATGATCCCAATGTCTAAAGATGCTTCTACCAGTTCTACGGGGGTGGCTCTCAGGTCATTGAATCCACCCCACCAGCGGGCGATACCCCCCAGGGTGCGCCCCAGGAGTACGGTTATTAGTGTGCCTGGCAGTGTTGCTGTTCCTCTGATCAGAGAAAAGAATAGGAGTATCCACAGGGTTATCCAGCTGTATCTGACTGTTCTGCTGGAAGACATGGTGCCGGAAACTGTGAACATGGCTGCCAGGACCAGGTACACCATGTTTAAAGAATTGACTGGGCCTTCGGCGGTGAACACGGTCAAGGTGGCAACGATGGGGCGCGGTAGCAGGGGTGCTAGCAGGGTGAGTCCCCAGGCAGCCAATATAGAGCCAACACCGGTGAAGAAAAGGTTGATTGTGGCGTTGAAGCCGCTGCGTCGTCCGACGGAGATCACCAGGGCGACCGGGGCAACTATGACAAATAGTCCTTCCAGCAGGCTGAGGGGAAGGAAGAGGACGGAGCGGACCAGATTGTCCATGGCTGCCCTCACGTCCTGTTCCACGCCGAGGGTTGTGGAGTGGGCGTAGATTGCGAAAAGGAAAACTAGAACAACGCCCGTGATGGAGGCAGCGATTTCGAAAGCGTCTTCCAGCCGCCGTTGGCGTTTTGGTATGGCGTCTGTAACCAGGACGGGGTTGGGTAGGCGGGGCGCCACAATAATTGGGACGCCTGAACCGGCGGCAACTACCTCTTGGCTGTCGCCAGAGTGAGTCGTCTGTGGGTCCTGTCCGTGCATGGTTTCAGTCTACTTGCCGTAAGCTGTGCAGGGTCACCTGTAAGTTGTGAAGTCCTCGAAAGTTGTGGAGGAAGCGAATGTCCTGGAGTGTGTTGCCCGCAGCCGTGTGGTTGGACACGGTAATAGAGTGGTTTCGGGACCCCACTTCCCTGCTTTTAGCGATGGGTCCGTGGGTGCTGGTGGGGGTGGCACTGATTGTTTTTGTGGAATCTGGTGTGTTGTTTCCCGTTTTGCCTGGTGATTCTCTGATTTTTGCGGCGGGTTTGTTGCATTTGTCTTTGGGGATAAACATGTGGCTGCTGATTGGCGTAATTTTGGTGGCGGCTTTCCTGGGTGGCCAGGTGGGGTATTGGATTGGGGCTAAATGGGGCAGGGGGCTGTTTCGTCCTGATGCCCGTTTTTTGAAGACACGCTATTTGGTGCAGGCTGAAGACTTCTTTGCCCGTTTTGGGGGTAGGGCTTTGGTTATTGGTCGCTTCATGCCTTTTGTGCGCACGTTTGTGCCAATTGCTGCCGGGATTTCACGGTTCCCTTACCGGCGTTTCCTGTTTTTTAACACTTTGGGGGCAACCATTTGGGGTGGGGGAGTGACGTGGGCTGGCGCTGCTTTGGGGGAGGTGCCGTTCGTTTACGAGAACTTGGAAGTCATAGTGGTTCTGATCGTTTTTGTTTCGGTGTTGCCCATCGTGTTTGAGGTTATCAACCAGAGACGGAAAGCAAAGAGGGCGGCGGACGGTGGGGGCACTGATTTGAAGTGACAAACTTGGTGACCTGGTTGCCCCTGATTCCGTGGGCCTTGGTATTCGTTTTCTTTTGGTGGTGGACCAGCTATTCGTGGATCCGTTTGTTGCGGGTTCCCCCTGTGGTTGCTTTAGCGGTGGCCCCGGCCGTAACTTCATTTCTGGTGCTGCCGCTGAGTGTGCTTTGGTATCGGGCGGGTTGGTTCTGGTCCGGCGTGACAGTTCTTCCTGTTCTGGCGGGTATTGGTGGTTTGGGTTGGTGGGTTTTCCGCAGGTGGGGTTCCACTTTGCTTCCGCCCCCACCGGGTTTGGATGCTGGCCGCGTCACTGGGGGGAAGCCGTCCCGTTTTGTTTATAGTTGGCGGGGTTTCCCGGGTGGCTTTTTTGTGCTTGCCGTGTCTTTGGGGTGGCTGTTGGCAATGTTCCCCTCTTTCTGGGCGGGCAGAGCTGGTGATCCCGTGCAGCAGTGGGACCCTTCTTTTCACATGAATGGTGTGTGGGGGATTACCAAACTGGGAATTGCTGCCCCCCAAGTGGGTCTGGCACACAATTATGGGGGAGCGCCGAACTCTGACTACCCGGTGGGGTGGCACGCGTTCACGTCCTTGTTCACCACGTCGGAAACAACGATCCTTGCGGCTAATGCTTCCTCTTTGGCACTTATGTTGGTGTGGGTGGTGGGCGCCGGTGTGTACGCTTGGCTGTTGTATCCGGACAGGACCGTGGCTGTCGCAGCGCCTATTGTGGCTGGACTTTTGCCTTCCATGCCCGCGGATGCCTTGACCATGTATTCCCAGTGGCCTAACGCCATGTCTGTTGCGTTTTTGCCGGGGGTAGCCGGGGTAGCCATTTTTGGAGGGCGGGGACTGTTAGCGTTTTTCCGCCCTGTGGCGCAAAGGGGGGCGGGGAACGTGGTGGGTACAGGTGTCGTGACCGTGGCGGGTTTGGTGGGGGGCATCCAAGCTCACCAAGTGTTTGCTTTCAACCTGCTGGTGCTTTTGCTGCCCGCAGTTTTGGCGGGATTGGGTTACCTGCTGCTGTTGGCTTGGCGCGGACGATCACTTCGTTTAGGACTTTTGGTGAGTGCAGCTGGGGGTGCTTTAGCTTTTTCTGTAGTTTACGTTTCGCTTACCCCCCAGTTGGCGTCCATGCGTTCTTACCCGCGCGATGGGGTGTCTTGGAGTGTGGGGTTAGCCAGTTTTTTCTTGCCTAGCCCACCGTTCCCGGACCAGTTTGGGTTGGTTCTGCTGATGGCAGCCGTGATGCTGTTGGCTGTGGTGGGAACGGTCGCTGTTGTGTTGGTTCGTTGGGGAGGGCGGTCGTGGGCGCGCTGGCCAGGTTTGCGTAGGCCCCTGATTTGGCCTGTTTTCTCTTTCCTGGGGTTTGCGTTGTTAACCTTTGCGGCTTACGGCCCTGAATGGTTTGGGCGCAGGTGGTTGGTGGGTCCTTGGTTTAACGATGGGCGCAGAATCATGGAGCCGGAGTCTTTAGCGCTGGTCCCTTTAGTGGCTGTCGGTTTTGCTTGGCTTGTTTTGTGGGGGGTGAGGTTGTGGAACAGGTCGCTTGAACCGGGAAGCTCGGTCCAGTTCCACGTGGTTGGGTGGGCTTTGGCGGGGTGGCTGTTGCTGGGAACTTTGGGGGGTGCTTTCGCATCTAAGGTGGGGGCGGCACGCGAAGTGTTGGATCCGGACGTTTTGGGTGCTTCCGGTATGGCCGATAGGCAGGTTCTGGACATGTTTCGTGACCTTCCTGAACTTGCGGAGCCTGGCGCGGTTGTGATTGGGGATCCGCAGGCGGGTGGTGTGTACAGTCAAATGTTGGGGCAAAGGTGGGCGTATTTTCCACAACTGTCGCTGCTGAATGAAGATGAAGAAACCCAACAGACTTTGGCTTATCATTTTAAGGATTTGCACACGGATCCGGCTGTGTGCGCTGCGATCGACAAGGCGGGGATAACCCACTTCTTCGAGGCTGAGGACGGGCAGTACTATGCGACAACCCGTTCGGAGCGTCTACCGGGTTTGTACGGGGTGGACACTTCGGAAGGTTTCGAGTTGGTTGCAGAGGCGGGGGAGGCGAGAATCTATTTGATCACCGCCTGCGATTAGGCTTGGAACGGTCTACTATGGGCGTCAGCGACCCTGGTCGTGAACTACGATTGGTTGATCGTATTTTTGGCGATAGTGTTTGGGAAGAGGGCGAACTGTCAGATGAACGTGGAGCTGGAGCCCGTGAGGATTGCTTTCTTGGGGCCGCATGGAACGTTTACGGAAGAAGCGTTGTGGCAGGTTGCGCCTGAAGATGCTGTGCTGGTGCCTGCCCCTTCCCCGGGGGAAGCTTTGGAAGCGGTGCGTACAGGTGTGGCAGACATGGCTGTGGTGCCCATAGAAAATTCGATAGAGGGCGGGGTCAACGCGACGATTGATGCCCTTTCTTCCGGCAACGGGTTGCGAATCGTTTCAGAAATGTTGGTTCCCGTCAGGTTTGTTTTGGCGGCCCCTCCTGGGACGGAGTTGGCGGATGTGCGGCGGGTGGGAACCCACCCTCACGCTTGGGCGCAGTGCCGGGTTTGGGCTGGGGAAACGTTAACTGAAGCGGTGCATGTCCCTACCACTTCCACTGCGGCAGCAGCCCAACTGTTGGGGCAGGCAGCCTCGTCTGGGGAAGAGTTACCTTTTGATGCTGTCCTTTGCAATACGACCTCGGTGGAACGGTACGGCCTTGTGCCTCTGGTGGAGGGCGTGGCGGATAACCCGGATGCGGTGACCCGTTTCATTATGGCTTCCCAACCGGGGGTTTTAGCTGAACCTACAGGGGCTGACAAAACCACCATTTCGGTGGAGCTACCCACCGATGAGGCCGGTTCTTTACTTGCAATGTTGGAACAGTTCAGTGTTCGTGGCGTCAACTTGTCGCGTATTGAATCCCGCCCTTCCGGGGATGGTTTGGGGCATTATCAGTTTTCTATTGACATAGCTGGACACGTGAAGGAAGAGAGGGTGCAGGCGGCACTTATCGGGTTGCACCGGACGTGCCCGCGGGTCACTTTTTTGGGGTCCTACCCGCGGGCGGATAAGGAACGAGCTAGTTTGCAGCGGGGAACTGAAGATGAAGACTTTGTGGAGGCACGTAGCTGGGTGGCTGGTTTATTGGACTAGTCGGCCTGTTCGGTCGTTTCGGACCGCACGGATACCGATGATCCCGAAGGTACCCGCACCCACAGTGCGTGGTGGTCCACTCTGGCAACCACGGAACTGGCTGTCCCTAAAGCGTCCCCATCCACCTGTACTGGGTAGGGTTTCGAAATGTCGACCCGCGCGAGGGGTGTCTGTCGGAACTGAATTTTTGCGGGATCATTCTTGGCGTTAATCGCCCTCATTCCCACGGTGTGACTGAGGACTTTCGCAGATAGGAACGCCCAACCAAACACGCCTCCACGGGTGTCAATAGCAATCAGGTCCAGTTGCCCATCATCCAAAGTGGCATCTGGGGCAAGCAGAGCGAACGGTAGTTCCCCACAGTTAGCGAACAGTACGGACCGGGCTTGCACCGCAGTGGTGTCATAGGTGGCTGTCCGATCCACCACGTCAGACAGGCCCCCAGGGGCGCCTAACGTGTGTGTTCTGCTGATTTTTTCTCGCAGCCGGGTCCGTAACTTTTTGGTTGTGGGGGTGGGGCCCTGCCCGAACGGGTCGCTGCCCTGCGGGTAAGAAACGGTGACGTTCGCTTTCATCCGTTCAATGTGTAAAGACTTCAACGCGGTAAGAACGTAAGCGGGCCACCCCACCCATTTCTTCAGTTCAGGTTTGGTGGATGCTATGGCTTCCCCATCGAAACCGACGCCAGCAATAACTAAAAAAGCGTACTCATCAACAGCGGGAACATCCGTGTCAGCAGGCGGGGCACTGTTGCCCCGCGCTTCGTTCAGCAAGAACCCTTCCGGCGGAAGACCCGCACTTTCAGCAACGTTTTCCATGCGTAACCACCCCAAATCCATGGGGCGCCCCGCCGGAGCTAAAGCCACGTCCAAAGCATGATCAGTTTCTAGGGGTAACCCCAAGTTACGGGCCAACAGGTTCCCAGTCCCAATGGGCAGCAACCCCAAAGGCACCCCCGAATGTGCCATGCCAGCGGCCACGGCGCGTAACGTTCCATCACCCCCAGCCGCTATAACCAAAGACGGATCGTTGCCCAGGGCACGCACCGCTTGCCCCGTCCCCGGATCTTCCCGAGTTGTTTCCAGCCAGTGGGGCACCAACCCAGTTTCTGCGACCACCCGGCGTTCCACCTCGTTTTTGAAGGCGGGAACATCCGACATTTTGGAAGGGTTGAACACCACCCACACACCCCCGGCCGGGACACCCACAGGTGGAGTTGCAGTGGGCTGCTTAGGGCCCCTCACCGGTAAAACAGGGAAGCCGCCTTTAGCTTTTGACCGTCTTTGCGCCAGCAGCACTAAAATCCACACAGCCAAAGCAATCAGAGCCAACACGGAGAGTGAAACCACTGTCCAAACAAAACCCGTCATGCTCACAAGCGTAGTCGGCGAAACCTGTTTGCGGCACCCACCCCGAATCCGTCTGCGCCGCATCCTCCAGTAACCCGCAAAAGGGTGAAGGTGGCAAGTATTGTTCCACCGGCTACCATTAGGGCATGATCGACATGCGTTTCCTCCGGGAAAACCCGGACCAGGTGAGAGCCTCCCAAACTGCGCGGGGTGAAGACCCAGAAATTGTGGACCGGCTCATCAAAATTGATAAACAGCGCCGCGAAGCACTGCAGAACTTCGAACAGCTGCGCGGCGAACAGAAAGAAGTGTCCCGCAACATCGGCAAAGCTAGCCCAGCAGAACGCGAAAAAGTGCTCAGTGAAGCCAAAAATCTGGCAAACCAGGTCAAAGAAGCGGAAGCCAAAGCCAGTGAACTGGACAAAGAAGCCGCCCAGCTGAACATGCAGCTTTCCAACCTGGTGGACAGTCAAGCCCCGGTGGGTGCAGAGGAAGACTACGTTGTGCTGCGCCACGAAGGGACCAAACGCAACTTTGAAGAAGAAGGTTTCACCCCCAAAGATCATTTGGAACTGGCTGAAGGCCTGCAAGCAATCGACATGAAAAGGGGCGCCAAAGTTTCCGGCTCACGTTTCTACTACCTAACCGGTATAGGAGCCCGCCTGGAACTAGCCCTCCTATCGATGGCGGTGGACCAGGCCGTAGACGCCGGGTTCATCCTGCAAATCACACCCACCCTGGTCAAACCAGAAATTATGGAAGGAACAGGGTTCCTGGGGGAACACTCCGACGAAATTTACCACCTACCCACAGACGATCTGTACCTGGTGGGAACCAGCGAAGTCGCCCTCGCCGGCTACCACCAAGACGAAATCATAGACCTGGAAGATGGGCCCATCCGCTACGCTGGCTGGTCCACCTCCTACCGGAGGGAAGCAGGAGCAGCAGGACGCGACACTCGCGGCATCATCCGGGTGCACCAGTTCAACAAGGTAGAAATGTTCTCCTACTGTAAACCGGAAGAAACTGCTGAAGAACACTTGCGGCTGTTGGCTTGGGAAGAGGAAATGCTAGCGAAAGTTGAATTGCCCTACCGGGTGATTGACACTGCAACAGGTGACCTGGGTGCTTCTGCTGCCCGCAAATATGATTGTGAAGCCTGGCTTCCCACCCAGGAAAGGTACATGGAGGTCACTTCCACGTCGGACTGTTCCACGTTCCAAGCACGGCGTCTACGTGTGCGGGAACGGGACGAGGACGGAAACACCCGAATCGTTGCCACCCTGAACGGTACTCTGGCTACCACCCGTTGGATTGTGGCCATGTTGGAAAACCATCAGCAGCCCGATGGTTCCGTGTACATTCCGCCCGCGTTGCGACCCTACTTGGGTGGCATGGAAGTAATGAGCCCAACGGGGAGCAAAGTTAGATGAGTTTGCCGTTCATGGGGCCGCCCCCACAGGACGGTCCGGTCGTTCCCTACGGGCTACTTTTGGAGCAGGCGCAGGATGCCCTACCTGATTCACTTCCTGACAAACCGGAAGAGATTCTGCTGGCACTGGATGTGGACGGCACGATACTTCGTCTGGGGGAACCTTCACCCAAGATGTTAGAAACCTACCTGCAGGCGCGGGAGGCGGGTTTCAATGTAGTGATTGCTACGGGCCGAGGATTGGGTGGGACTCGCAACGTGTTCTCCCAATTGCAGGCACCCACCGGGCTGAGCGTGACAGCAAATGGTGCCCAAACGTTGCTGTGGGATAACCAGGGGAACCGCCCCGAAGTGACCCAGAAGCTCAGCGAACACCTGTTTCGGCCAGGCCCGGTAGCTGAGCAGATAGCGCAGGCAATGCCGGGCGCAGTGTTCGGCATTGACGGGGAAGATGGGGCAATGCTGGTGACGAAGCTGTTCACGGAAGGTGAATTACTCACCCACCAGGAAGAAATCTCTTTGGCAGAGCTGTTTGACAGTGAAACCACTCGGATGATTGTTCGGGCCGAGAAGTTACCAAAGGAACAGTTCCGGGAAATACTGGGCTCACTGGATTTGAGCAGCGTTGAGTACTCCGTTGGCTGGACTTCGTGGGGAGATGTCACGGGCCCCGGTGTCACCAAGGCAACAGGTTTGGAAGACCTGGCGCAAACCTTGGGGGTCCCCCGGCATGGAACCATCGCTTTGGGGGACGGAATGAACGATATTGAAATGTTGAGCTGGGCCAACCACGGTGTGGCAATGGGCGGATCCCCCCAGGAAGTTGTTGCGGTAGCAGACACGGTGGCCGGGTCTGTGGATCACGATGGTGCTGCTGCGGTTCTGGAAGCTTTGCTGCAACGCTACTGACCGCTAAGCTCTATGAGTGGACGTTACCCGCAAGGAAGTAAGTGTGCGGGTTTCTTGGAGAGTTGACCGAGCGGCCGAAGGTGGTGGTCTTGAAAACCACTGTGTCAGCAATGGCACCAAGGGTTCAAATCCCTTACTCTCCGCTTCTAACCCCGATGGTTGCTAGGACTGTCGGGGTTTTTTGTGCCACAGGGTGACAGCCATGGTGCCAACGGCGCCAAGCAGGGCGATCAGCAGGCTGATGAGGGCCGTGGAGGTCGCTATACCGGTGAGGGGGCTGGTTGTGGTGGACCAGAGCAGGGAAGCAAGTTGCCGACTCTGTTCTTCTTGGAGGGCGCCCTCAGTGAGCGTTTGGAAGTGGCTGCGCCCAACGGCTGGAAGGGCAGCTATGAGCATTGCTGAACTAGCTGCCGCCAACAGGCCGCTGAATGTGAGCATCAACCACCTCCTGGGAGCCACAGCGACCGCGGCTACCAGCAGGGTCGCCGCGCTGATTTGTAGGTAGACACTGTTGATGGTGAGCATTTTGTAGGTCGACTGCAGTTGGGGCAGGTCGGTGATGGCAATAATGGGAAGGCTGCCCTCTATGGTGGGCACAAGTTTGGCCCACCAGGCACCTTCTTCATTGAGGGCAGTTTTGAGTTCTGTGCTCAGGGGACCCAGGTCCAAACTTATGGTCGCTACCCCATCCGGGGTGCCAGATGATGGCATATTCCCTTGCAGAGTTGCTACCAACTGGGTGTGCACCTGGTCCAGGGTAGATTCCCAAACTGGGACAAATGCGGGTGACTGGTAGAAGTTCAAGGTGGAAGTGTGGATTGCCCCGTCTAGTGCTTCTAAGGTCTGCGTGGGTATTTTTGCCGTGTCCGCTCCACTGAGGAAACCCAGGGGGTTGTAGGGGAGGAACTCTAACCAGTCGGCAGTGTTCCACAGTGTTGTGTCCAGGTCTGCCAGGGTGTTTTCAATGGCATCCAACGGGAGGTTTTCTTCGACTAGGGTCACCACTGCTTGCGCCGTTTGGTTGGCAAGTAGGTCTTGGAAGATTGGTTCTTCCGCAAGAGGTGCGTAGGTTGCGATGAAGTTTTCCTTATTGAGCACGTTGTTTTGTACCCAGAACTGCATGACAGAAAGTGGTACAGCCAAGGCTCCCAACACTGCCAACACGGAGGCGATAGCCCACCGGGTCTTGCCCCATTTTGGTGGGGAACTGGCGGCGGAAGCACCTGTTGGTTGTTCGGTTGGTAGGACGCGCGTGGGCTGGGGCACCTGGTTGGGGAAAGTCTCCGGCAGTCGGGCGGTGTCTTGGTTCGCCACATTGTTCCCCTTTCACCAGACTGTTTCATGCTAACTGTTCTGTTGCTAACGATAGCAGTGGTGCCTGTGTGGGATTTATTTTGCTTTCACGCGCTGGTTAGCTTGGCTCTTCCCACAATTTGGTTCCTAAAGTTGGCGTTGAACAGTGTGCTGGCATTAGCATAGAAAGCATTGGAGACGTCGCATAGTCAGGTCGAGTGCGCCTCCCTGCTAAGGAGGTAGGGGTTCACGCCCCTCGCGGGTTCAAATCCCGCCGTCTCCGCTCTTCGTGTGGACAGCTAAACCACCCTTGTTGGGCGCCTAAAAACATCCCATGTGCGTTACACCACGATGTAGCAGTGGGGCTGGTTCGTCGTCCATAGAGGCAGCTTTTTTGTGCAAGGTGTGGGATGTATGACGTGCAGGCTGTTTTTGGTGATCACAGGTTGAGTCTTGAGCGCAGGCTCCATATACTTCACAGGTAGGTTTCCACTCCTGCAAAGACAGCTACTAAGAGCTAAGCAGGAGAATAACTTGATAGTTGCGCCCGTGGCTCAATGGATAGAGCATCTGACTACGGATCAGAAGGTTGGGGGTTCGAGTCCCTCCGGGCGCGCTGCGGTCCCCCTCGGTGTGATCCACCGGCGGGGACTCTGCGTTTAAAAGGACTCTGCGTTTAAAAAGGGTTCTGTATTTAAGGGTGCGCTAACCGGGTCGGCTAGTTACAGGAACCAGAACCAGGATTCAGGCTGATGTGCACGTGGTCGTAATGATTTTGCGTAATACTGCCGCGGTCTTCCATGCCTCGCCAGCCGCCACCCATGTTGATCTGCTGCTGCCAAATCACGTAGGAAATGTTCAGGCTGTCCTTGTTGGCTAAAGCCCACTGAGCCACGGAATCCCCCACAGCGGAATCGCCACCCACCATCACGTCTAACGCTAAACCTTTACCGTGATCCCCAGGATCGCCCGCACGGTAGCCGCCAATGTTCCCGACCCCAAACCTGTCAGTTATCATTGCGCGAACCTGGTCGGGCCAAGAGCCGCCACCAACACATTTCACTCCGCCTACAGCACTGTCAGCGGTGTCTTCTTCATCCGGGTCCGGCGCTTGCGCTTTCACAGCAACCGTGTCACCAGGCTCCCAATCAATATCCAACGACACCAGTGTGACGCTCGATCCCGACGGGTCTTGCACCAAAGAGTCATCCAACAGGGAGTCGAACGTTGCGGGGGCGAAACCGGAAAGTGCCCCCACGGTCAAAACTGCCCCAGCAAATGCAGCAATCGTCCGTACCTTGCCTGCTACCTGCACCCGTACTTGATTCATTGACTGTATTCCTCCACTGCTTGATATCAAACCTTAGGTTAGCCTAAAACACCGCACCGTATAACGAAACGGTTACGACACAACTCACGTTTCTCTGTTTCGGTGGAAACTTTTGAACATTATAGGGGACGAAAGGCCTAGATGTATTGCCAAGGTTCCTTCGCCGCCGGAGTCGAAACCCAAGTTTTATGGTCAAACATTTCCAGCAAGTCGCTGCCGGAGCGCGCACCAACGACTCCCAGCGACAACCCAATCTGTTCAACCACATCCGCGGCTGACACGCCTTTTGCTGCCAGTTCTTCCAGTGTTACGGGGCCATCGCGCTTGGCTAACCGGCGCCCTCCCGCCCCTAAAACCAAGGGCACATGTGCGAACAGGAAATGGGGAGAGGGCGGGCCACCTAAAAGTTCATGAGCCAAGTATTCGTGAATGGGGGCCGACCCCAAAAGGTCAGCCCCACGCACAACCTGATCAACACCCATCGCTAAATCATCAACCACTACCGCAAGGTTGTAAGCAAAAGCGCCATCACCACGCCGCAACACCACCTGGTCCACCGGGGCCGAAAACTGGCCGTGTATGCCGTCCCAAACTTCCCATGGACTCTGGGTGCGGGGACGTAAACGTTTCGCTGGCTTAGCGCCGCGAGTGGCCAGCGCCTCTCGATTAGCTTGAGCCTCACGCTGCCCCAGGTTCAGGCAGGTACCCGGATAACCCTCGGGCGGGACGTGAGCGGCAGCCACAGCAGCGCGAATATCCTTCCGAGAGCAGAAACAGTCAAACGTTAAACCCTTACCCGCCAGCGTCTCCAGCGCGTGCTCATAAAGTTCCGTGCGTTCACTTTGGACGACAACGGGACCATCCCACTGCACACCAACCGCTTCCAGGTCGCGTAGCTGGCTGGCACGATGAGCAGGGTCCGCTGAACGTTCCCTGTCCAAGTCTTCAAAACGTAAAAAGAAGCTCCGCCCTGTCTGCCGTGCCCAAATCCAGGAAAGTAAAGCGGTACGCAGATTGCCAATATGCAAATCCCCCGTGGGTGAAGGGGCGTACCTGCCTGCACCCATAGGCGTCCTCCTGTTCCCAACCCTGTCCACTTGCCGTGGCCCAGTTTCCTAAATTCTAAACCTTGGGTATCATTCAATACGATAGCCATCCAGAGCAACGTAGAGACCTGGCTCGTTTACGTTGCAGCAACCGGCACGCTGACACAGGGTGCAAGGTGCTTCTGCCAGGACCGATGGAGGAACCTTGATTGATCTAACTGATGTGCGGAAGGTGTACCAAATACCGGGTGCAGACCCGGTGGTCGCCCTCGACAATGTGACACTACATGTAGAAAAAGGCTCCATACACGGAATTGTGGGCCAATCGGGTGCAGGTAAATCCACGCTGATCCGCTGCCTTACCGCCCTGGAACGTCCCACGTCCGGCCAGGTGGTTGTTGACGACATTGATATGTCTGTACTGAGTGGCGCTAAACTGCGGAGCGCCCGCCGTAACATTGGCATGGTGTTCCAATCCCCCAACCTACTGGAATCGCGCACAGCATCCGCGAACATTGCCTACCCAATGCAGCTTGCAAAAATAGCGAAAGAAGAAGCGGACGCGCGGGTGCAGGACCTGCTGGATCTGGTGGGGCTTGGTGACCGCGGCGCTTCCTACCCCGCTCAACTATCCGGTGGTCAACAGCAGCGGGTGGGGATAGCGCGAGGCATGGCAACAAATCCCCCGGTGCTCCTGTGCGACGAACCAACATCCGCCCTAGATGCAGCCTCCACCAAGCAGGTGATGACCTTGTTGCGACGTTTGCGTGACGAGGCGGGCGTGACAATTGTGATCATCACACACGAAATGGAAGTGGTGCGGGACCATTGCGACTCGGTGACCCTGCTGGAACGAGGGCGAGTGGTTCAATCAGGCCCCATCGAAGAGGTGCTTTCCAACCCCGGCTCAGCACTGTCCGAGGACCTGGTCCCCCGCCCCAACGTGGACGGAGCCAAAATCCCGGACGATCAAGAGCTGCTTGATGTTAGCTTTACTTCCCACCCGGGCATCCCAACTGCCGCCACAGTCCTGAACCTGGTGGCTTCCATGGGCGCAGATGTAGCAGCTGGAACCTTCGAGTCGATCGGTGAACTGCAAGTGGGGCGCGTAGCACTGTCTGTCCCCAAATACCACGCTCAACAAATCAAAGAAGAGTTGCGGCGCAACAACATTCTGGTTAGGCAATGGTGATCGTTATGACTACGTTAGTTCTGGCGGCCGCCGAAAAACCAACCTGGTGGGACAACCCCACGATCCAACAAAAATTTTGGCCAGCAGTTTGGGAGACCCTACTGATGGTTGGTTTCTCGTCTTTGTTGACCGTGGCTTTAGGTTTACCGTTGGGCTTGCTTTTGGCTTCCAGCTCCAAGGGGGGTTTGAAGCCGCGACCCGCTTTCAACCAGGTGGCAGGTGTGGTTGTGAACGTAGTGCGTTCGTTCCCTTTCATGATCCTAATCATCGCCATGATTCCTTTCACCAGAATGGTGTTAGGTACAGCTCTGGGGTGGAAAGCGACCGTAGTTCCCCTGGTAGTGGGTGCTGTGCCCTTCTTTGCTCGCCTGGTGGAAAGTAACGTGCTGGCAGTGGATCCAGGCAAAATTGAGGCCGCAGAAATGATGGGGGCATCCACTTTTCAAATTGAGTGGGGGGTGCAGGTCCGGGAGGCCCTACCCGCCCTCATCCAATCAGTAACAGTGCTCGTTATTACCCTGATTGGCTACTCCGCTATGGCAGGTGTGGTCGGCGGTGGTGGCCTGGGTTCGTTGGCGATCAATTACGGTTACCACCAGTGGCAAAACGACGTCATGATTTTGACGGTGATCGCAATTGTGGTCATCGTACAAGTGGTCCAAATGGTTGGCGACATCCTGAGCCGTCTGGTGGATCATCGTTAGCAGAACAAATATCAAGAAAACAACAAGCGGAGGAAAAGATATGCGTAAGTGGCAAGGTTTAGCTGCTGTTGGAGCAGCGGCAGCTTTGGTGTTGGCCGGGTGTGCTTCCGGTGGGGAAGAGACCGGCGGAGGTGAGAAGCAGAGCGCCGAGGGCGAAGTGGTGACCCTGAAGGTTGGCGCTAGCCCCAGTCCGCATGGAAACATTTTGGAGTTCGTAAAGGACAACTTGGCTGAAGAGGAAGGACTCAACTTGGAAATCGTTGAGTTCACCGATTACATCATGCCTAACGAAGCGTTGGAATCAGGAGAGTTGGACGCGAACTTTTTCCAGACCGTCCCTTACCTGGACGATCAGATTGAGGAACGTGGGTACGAATTTGTTCCCGGCGAGGGCATCCACTTGGAGCCGCTCGGACTGTACTCCGCTAAACATGAGGCGCTAGCTGATATTCCGGAAGGGGCAACCATAGGCATTATTTCTGACCCAACCAACCAGGAGAGAGCTTTGAATCTGCTAGCTGATGAAGGTTTCGTAGAAATCCCGGAAGATGGGGACGTTACTGTCAACACTGTGGAACCCCTGCGGGGCGTAACTTTTGTTGAGGTGGAGGGTCCCTCTTTGGTTCGTAACCTGGAAGATGTGGATGTTGCTGTAATAAACGGCAACTTCGCTTTGGAAGGGGGACTGTCTCCCGCCGATGACGCATTGGTTTTGGAAGACCCAGAAGGTAACCCCGCGGTCAACGTCTTGGTGTGGCCGGAAAACACGGAGCATCTGGAAGCCATTGAGAAGCTGGAAACGCTGCTGCGTTCCGATGCGGTCCGTGAGTACATTGAGGAAAACTGGGAGGACGGGTCGGTCATTCCCGCTTTCTAACGGTTGAAATGCTTGGAGGTCCCACTGCGGTGGGACCTCCAGTGTTTTAATCAACTATCCCGTACAGGCGGTCGCCGGCATCCCCCAGGCCGGGAACTATGTAGGAGCGTTCGTCCAGCCGCTCGTCTATGGCTGCTACGACAACAGAAACGTCTGCTCTGTCCCCAATCTTGGTTCGCAGTTCCTTTAGTCCTTCGGGTGCTGCCAGCAGGCACACGCAGGTGATTTCTTTGGCGCCGCGTTCCGTTAGGTAGTTGATGGTTTCCACCATGGTGTGGCCTGTGGCAAGCATTGGGTCCAGAACGTAGCATTGCCTTCCGTTCAGGTCGTCGGGCAGGCGGGTAGCGTAGGTTTCGATCTCTAGGGAGTGGTCGTCCCGCCGCATTCCCAGAAAGCCCACTTCCGCGGTGGGGAGCAGTCGAGTCATGCCGTCAAGCATTCCCAAACCTGCTCGCAAAATAGGTATGACGAGGGGGCGTGGTTCGTCCAGTTTGACCCCAACTGTTTTGGTGACCGGTGTTTCTATTTCCACGTTTGTCACTTCGACACCGCGAGTGGCTTCGTAGGCTAGTAGCGTCACGAGTTCGTCGACTAGTAAACGGAACGTTGCTGAGGGCGTGTTTTTGTCTCGCAGGACTGTCAGTTTGTGTTCCACCAGGGGGTGGGAGACTAGGTGTAAGTGCATGGTCCTAGACTACCGCGGTCACCGGGGTGGCTGTAACCAACGTTGTGTTGCAGCAAGTCGTTTGATTGGTGACTTTCTGGTGGTGACATCGCGTGGGGCGACACCGGTCGCGATGAGGCTATTGCAGTGTCGGGAGGACAGGGGGGCAAGAGACTGGACCTGGTATAGGTGGCAGCATTTGACTTACGGAAGCTTCGTTCCATAATATGTGTTCATCATGACAACGCTGCGTGAAACACTGGGGCGCCCCAGGGATACAGACCTGAACCGGCGCATTTTGGATGAAACTCGCATCCAACTTGTTCGTGACGGTTACGCTGGTTTAGGAATTGAGCGGATCGTCAACGCTGTGGGGTGCGGAAAATCAGCACTCTACCGCCGATACCCAGATAAGGCTGAGTTGGTGGCGGCAACGGTGATAGACGCCGTGGGAACCACCACCGAACCAGACACCGGCACGCTGCGCGGGGATCTGCTCCTCCTACCACTAACAACGACGTAAAGGACCCTCAATGAAAGAACCGAATGTAACCGACGCCTCGGGCACCCCCATCCGGGTGCGATCCGTGGTTGGCTTCCTCA
>CAYFPY010000010.1:0-48293 GCA_964345125.1 uncultured Actinomyces sp. | reverse complement strand
GCTACCACTCACCGGTGGCCTATCCCGCGTAGTGGTGCTACTGGCAGGTGGCGGCATCCTGGCACTGGCTGCAGCAGCGGCCATAAACAGGCACAGAGGACGACTGTACGCGCAGTACTAACCCAGTAACTAGAAAGCGTATTCATTCAGGTCGCGGTATTTTACAGCCACTACCCGAACTGGTAATCTGCATCACAGTGGAAGCGAGACGCTGCCACCACGGGAGGTAGATCTGCTCACCAGCAGGCCAACTCCCACCAATAAAGAAGATTGCAGAAAACACAAATAGCTTGCAAAGGTTCGTGGAAGTGGCTCTTGAATGGAACAAAGTTTTCCGCGCCCTCACCTGAACCGCAACAACGTACACCAACAACGAAGTTGAGGGAAAATGGAATCTGTTAACGGCTACCAGCTGACAGCTATGCTCATATACATGGCGGCAATGATCGCCATCGGACTAGTCGCCTACCGGCGAACCAAAAACTTAGATGACTACGTCCTCGGCGGACGTGACCTAGGGCCATTCGTAGCAGCCCTGTCCGTGGGTGCCTCCGACATGTCTGGGTGGCTACTCATGGGGCTACCAGGAGCCATCTACGCCACAGGACTAATTGAAGCGTGGATCGCAGTGGGCCTAACAATAGGGGCATGGGTCAACTGGAAAGTTATCGCACCCAGATTACGTGCTTACACGGAAGTCTCCAGTGACTCCATCACCATCCCCTCATTCCTTGAATCCAGGGTGAAAGACCAAAGCAGAACAATCCGCATCGTGGCGGGAATAATCATTCTTTTCTTCTTCACGTTCTACGTGTCCTCCGGGCTGGTCGCCGCAGGAGTGTTCTTCCAAACCTCGTTCAACACCAGCTACCACTTTGGTCTGCTATTCGTAGGTGCCGTTGTTATCATCTACACGCTTGCAGGCGGGTTCCTCGCAGTTTCCTGGACAGACGTGGTGCAGGGCCTAATGATGGTCATCGCCCTCGTCCTAGTTCCAATAGTGGGTATTTTTCACGTCGGCGGATTCGGCAACATGGTTAGCGAAATCAAAGCGGTAGACCCAGCCATACTCAGCCCCATCGGAGACACCTCCAGCTTCGGATGGGTATCCGCAATGGCAATCATCTCCGCACTGGCCTGGGGACTGGGCTACTTCGGGCAGCCTCACATTCTGGTCCGCTTCATGGCAATACGATCAGCCGACGAAGCAAAAGCGGGACGCAGATACGGGATTAGCTGGATGATCCTGTCCGTAATCGGAGCCGGAATGACCGCGCTGGTTGGTGTCGCAGTCTACAAACACGACACCAACGCGCTACCAGACGCCGAATCTGTGTTCATTGCACTCAGCCGGATGCTGTTCCACCCCCTGATTGCCGGATTCTTCCTAGCAGCCATACTGGCGGCCATCATGTCCACCATTTCCTCACAGCTGCTGGTCACGTCTTCCGCACTCGTGGAAGACATTTACAGCACCTTCAGTAAACGTACCGACATCCGCGACAGTCTAGGAATGTGGCTAGGGCGCGTGGCAGTGATCATCATCGCCGTCGTTGCGGGGGCGTTAGCCTGGCAACAAAACGACACCATTTTAGCCCTGGTAGGTTTCGCTTGGGCCGGGTTCGGAGCTTCATTCGGTCCCGTCATCATCCTAGCCATGTACTGGAAAAAACTGACATTCCCCGGTGTGCTCTCCGCAATGATTGTGGGTGCCGTGATCGTTGGTGTGTGGGGCAACCTGGAAGGCGGGTTCTTCGACCTGTACGAAATGGTTCCAGGGTTCCTGCTCGCCCTACTAACCGCTTGGGCAGTGTCCAAGGCTACCTACAAGCCAATGCCAGAGATCGAAGCGGAATACACCAGGATGGAAGAACTAACCAGCGTTTTGGCCACCGAGTCACCGGCAAAATAGGTACAGATCCGTAGCAGACTAAGAAGCAGACGAAAAGATGGAAACGGAAGGATAAAGGATAAACGTGAGTCAAGGAACGCTAGCAAATCAAGTGGAAGATCCCACGGACGAAATGCAGCAGGCGGTACACCGCGCAGAAGAAACAGCAAAACGGTGGACCGAAGCGTCTCTCAACTATTCCGATGGGCCCACCGCCAAACTGTTGGCGGACGTCCTGGCAGACCCCAGGGGGCTGGACTTTACAGTTGAATTCGTAGACGGGGTTGTGCGCCCAGAAGATCTGAAAGTGGCGGCACGAAACCTGCAGCGCCTACTCAAAGACTCTCCTGACTTCCTGCCCACGTGGCTGCGGGTGCCAGCAGGACTGGGAGGAAACCTAGCCAACGTGGCACCAGAAACGGTCGCCAAAATAGCGCGCCGCGTCTTCTCGGAACTTGTTGGGAACCTTGTTCTAGAAGTCACCGACAAAAAGTTGGGCACCGCCATCGACAAGCTGCGCCGCGAAGGGGCCCGCCTGAACATAAACCTGCTGGGAGAAGCAGTTTTAGGTGATGAGGAAGCGAACCAGCGGCTAGATGAAACATTCAAACTGCTGCGACGTGACGACATTGACTACGTCTCATTGAAGGCTTCGTCAGTGATTGGTCCCCACAGCGACTGGGCACACGACCACGTTGTGGAAACAGCCTACGAGCGGCTGCTACCCCTGTACGAATACGCAGCGGCCAGCCCTACCCCTAAGTTCATCAACCTGGACATGGAAGAGTACCGGGACTTGGAAGTCACGTTGGACGTATTCCATAAACTTCTAGAAAACCGGGATCTTGACCAGCTGGAAATGGGTATCGTTATCCAGGCATATCTGCCGGATGCCCTGCCAAATATGGAGAAAATCCAGAAGTGGGCAGCCGCGCGGACCGACAGGGGCGGGGCACCCATAAAAGTGCGCCTGGTGAAAGGTGCGAACCTGGCCATGGAACGGGTGCACTCCGCCATGAACGACTGGCCGCTGGTGATTTGGGAATCAAAACAGGCCACTGATGCGAACTATCTGCGGATACTTGACTGGTCGCTCACCCCAGAGCGGACCAAGAGTGTTCACATTGGGGTGGCTGGCCACAACCTGTTCTCTTTGGCTACCGCTTGGGAACTCGCCCAACTAAGAGGCGTCCAAGATGAAGTGGACCTAGAAATGCTTTCTGGTATGGCGTCCTCACAAGCGCAAGCGATCACCGCCGAAGTGGGGGATCTGCTGTACTATGTGCCGGTCGTAAAGCCAGAAGAGTTTGATGTGGCTATTTCCTACCTGGTGAGAAGGTTGGAAGAGAACTCGGACCCCGCAAACTTCATGTCTTCCATTTTTGATTTAGCCACAGATCCGGCAGTTTTTGAGCAGGAACGTCAACGTTTCCTGGCGGCATACGAGCAGATGATTGAAGAGGGCGACACCCGGTGCGTGCCCAACCGTACTCAGAACCGACTCACGGAAACACGTGAAGAAGTTGAAGCGCGCCACCGGGATGAAGAGGGGAACTGGACGTTCCGCAACGAACCGAACTCTGACCCGGCCCTGCCAGCCAACCAAGAGTGGGCCAAGCAGATCGCGAGCCGGATAGAGGAAAGCCAACTGGGTGAACAGTTGGTGGAAGACAGCCGGATCACCAGCCAAAAAGAGCTGGACGAACGCATTGAGCGTGGTCTGGCTGCAGGCAAGAAGTGGCAGGCTCTTCCCGTGGAAGAACGTGCTGAACTGCTTCACCGGGTCGCGGTTGAAGTGGGAGCACGCCGTGGGGAACTGATGGAAGTGGCAGCCGCGGAACTGGGCAAAACTTTAGATCAGGCTGACGTGGAAGTTTCGGAAGCGGTAGACTTTGCGAACTACTACGCGCAGCAAGCGCTTGCGCTGCAAGACATTCCGGGAGGTAAGTTCGTGCCGGGTCAGCTAACCGCTGTTACCCCACCGTGGAACTTCCCGATCGCAATTCCGTTGGGCGGCGTCATGGCGGCCTTGGCGGCGGGCACACCCGTACTGTTCAAACCTGCCGGCTCAGCCAAGCGGGTGGGGGCAGTGCTTGCGGAAGCCATTTGGGCTGCGGGCGTTGATAAAGACCTGATGCAGTTTCTGGTGCTGTCCGAAAGGGAGCTGGGTCAGGAACTAATCACGGATCCCCGGATTGATACGGTCGTTTTGACGGGCGCGTCTGAAACTGCACAAATGTTCCTGGGTTGGCGCCCCGACCTGCGCCTGCTGGGAGAAACTTCCGGTAAGAACGCGATCATCGTCACGGAGTCCGCGGACCTTGATCTTGCGGTGGGGGACCTGGTTGCTTCTTCGCTGGGGCACTCTGGACAGAAATGTTCAGCTGCGTCGCTAGTGATTTTGGTTGGGTCCGTGGGCTTTTCTGAACGTTTCAGGCGCCAGCTGCTGGACGCTGCTAACTCGCTGCACGTGGCGTGGCCGCAGGACCTGACATCAGAGATGAGCCCGTTATCCGTGGATCCAGGCGAGAAACTGATGCAGGGTCTAACCGAGTTGGATCCTGGTCAAAGGTGGGCGTTAGTGCCACGCCAGCTGGATGCCACATCGCGAGTCTGGTCGCCCGGGGTGCGCTCTCACGTGCAGATGGGGGACCGTTATCACCAGGTCGAGTACTTCGGTCCAATCCTGGGAGTGATGAGGGCGGAGAACCTGGATGAGGCCATAGAGATGCAAAATAGTGTCGACTTTGGTTTGACTGGGGGCATCCACTCTTTGGACCCGGAGGAGATCGAGTACTGGTTGGACCGGGTGCGCGTGGGGAACGCCTACGTGAACCGAACCATCACGGGCGCTATTGTTCGTAGACAACCGTTTGGTGGATGGAAGCTATCTCAAGTAGGCACATCTTCTAAGGCTGGGGGACCTAACTATCTTCTGAGCTTTGGGAAAGTGGAACCCATCGATGTGGTTGCAGCGGATGTAGGCCCCGTCAGTAAGCCCTCCTTGACAAGTTTGGTGGGGGTTGCCGAAAGCCTGGTTGGTGCCGGCGACCTCAATGAGGATGGGTTGATCCGGGTACAAGCGGCAGCGGCCAACGCTCAAGTGGCAGCGGATGAACACTTTGATGTGCTGAATGACCCATCTTCTCTGCCGCCAGAGCGGAACGTTCTTCGCTACCTGCCCACCGACTCCATGATTCGTTACACCGGGGACGCTACCCTAGCGGAGCTGTTGCAAGTTCTTGCGGCGGCGGTCGCTGTGGGAACCTACCTTCCAGACCCTGTGACCGGTGAGTTGGTGCGGGTCGCGCCCGGGCAAGGTGAGGTGGCAGCCGACTTGGCTCCAGTCATCACCCTGTCATCTTCGGTAGCGCTTCCTTCTGTTCTGGTTGAATGGGCAGGTCAGTTCGGCTTGACTGTTTTAGTGGAATCGGATGAAGAGTTTGTGGATCGTCTAGAAGGGGAGGACCTCGATTACGATGGGCGCCTCCGCCTGTTAGGTGACACGCGCCAGGTGTTGGGAACTGACCTAACAGGATCCCTATCGGTGGGGGTTTGGGAAGGTCCGGGCACGGCAGCTGCTCGCGTTGAAATCCTGCCCTTCGTCCACGAACAGGCAGTGTCCATGACCATGCACAGGTTCGGTAGCCCCTCCAGCTTCATGGAAGGCCTGTTAGTAACTTAGGTAACACTGTTTGTTTCGAAACAGCAACGGAAACGTATCGAAAAGGAAACAAAAGCCGGTTTTCTTGCATTTGGCTGTTTCATTAGCGAATTGGTGGGTAGTGTGGGTTTTGTTGTTATCAAGTACGAATCCTAAGAGGGGGTGTTTGAGTAATGAAGAAGACAGTTGCACTATTTGCTTCCACTGTCCTAGCGGCAACCGCACTTGCAGGCTGCGCTGGCGACAAAGAAAAAGTTGAAGAAGTGGAGCCCGTTGAAGTAACCGAAGAGGTAGAAACACCAGAAGGTGAAGAAACCGAGGTTGAAGATGGCGAAGTAGTAGTCGAGGAAGAAGAAGCCCAGAGCTGATTCTGCTTTCGTTTGAAAAGCTTCTTAACTGTGGGGGAGGTAGCGTTTGCTACTTCCCCCACAGTTGTTTAATCTGCGAGCCTTACTGGGGGGTGGCGGTGTTCGTTGGTGCGGGTGGACCAGTAGCAGCGGGATAGGGGAACAGCAGCGGAACAGCTACGCAAAAAGCAAGGACTGTTCACCCAACTGTCTTTAGCCGCCTCGGGGTTCTAGTCCACCAGTTTGAATGAATCAGCGAATTTCTTAAATTCCGCCTCATCCACATCCGTAGCCCCGAGTTGGAACAGTTCTTTTCCGTGAGTGGCGGCTATAACCCAGCGCTCCATTTCTTGGCCATTCTCCGTCACCAGGTAGTTAGCTTGAATTGCGGGCAAGTCGCCCAACTTAGCTTCATAATCCATTTCTACACTGTCGGGGTCATCTGCGTCTTGGACAATTTCCTCGATTGTTCCTACCAGAACGTTTTCCGCTTCCCAATCCACTGAATCATCCAAGGGTTCGTAGCTGACCCCTGAAGCCATGTAGCTTCCCACATCACCCTGATACACGAACGTACTTCCCGTAATAATCACGTCCTCGGCTTCCACGCTGACAGGGTTCTGCGAGGGTTCGCCAGGCATCTCAACCGTGAAATGCTCCCCGGTAACAAGTTGGCTTTCAGCCCCTTCGTCCCCAGTTTCGGACTGGCTGGCGCTTTGGGAATCGTCATCGGAAGTGTCATCTACCGAAGAGCACGCCGCCAATCCAAAAGAAAGGGTCAGTGCGCCAAGAAGCAGGGATGTATTACGAGCGGATGGTCTCACAGGTTTCTCCTTCGCCAAGTAAATGATGTT
Source organism: uncultured Actinomyces sp. (assembly GCA_964345125.1). GTDB lineage: Bacteria > Actinomycetota > Actinomycetes > Actinomycetales > Actinomycetaceae > Scrofimicrobium. The sequence continues at coordinate 41,537 of CAYFPY010000010.1, read as the reverse complement.
ATATCGAGAAACAGCCACGCAGACGAAACGTAGGCCAGAGTCCCTGTCTAACAATATAGCCGTAGATCCGCCACGGAGGGGTATTCACAGTTCCCCAACAAAGGTGCGTATCCCTTGGCGGTGCACACCCGCTTCTGATAGTACGTTTGTTAGGGTTAAACTATGAACAGCAAGTACCTTGGTGCGGTGGCGATCGCAGCAGCGGCTGCCGTAGCCCTATCCGCCTGCACGGACTCTACGTCAACTCATTTTGGTGGTGACAGCGCGCAGTCCGCCGAGCAGCAGTCCTCCCAGTCGGGGGCTGGCTCCCCCCAATCTAGCCAGTCGGGACAGGGCGGACACAGCGATCCCGCAGCAACTAAGAAGTATTTTGAAGCGCTAGCATCCGATGATTCAGCAACCATTACTCTAGCTTCTGAACACGCCGCCCCGGATTCGCCGGCCCAAGACTACTTGACCTACAAGGCAGGGGTGGCGGCATCTAACCTGCAAGCCGGATTCCGGGTGCAACCCGAAGAACTGCTAGATATGGGGACCAGTTTTGAAATATGTCCGGCGGTTATCAGCGAACAGGACCCCTGCGAAATCTACGCAGATTTTGAATACAAGGACGGCAAGCTCTTCGACTTTACCCAGGACGGTAAACAGCTTTCTGGCCGGGTCCTTCTGAAAAACCAGACTGAAACATTTTCCGGCGGGGGAGCGGCGGAGCTAATAGCCGCTTACCAAACTGTGGAAGGTGACCTGGTTGCTGTGTTCCGGGTGGAAGCTCCTGCAACGTCCGTGTGGGTTGATGCCGACTATCAGACCCCCAACGGTAATAGTCGGCAAGCCAGTTCTGTCTACGGGGCGGAGTCAACTGCCGCTGATGAGGTGGGGACCTATAGTTTTTACTTCGATGAGTCACCGCTGGGGGGAGTCATCGACCTCGAAGTTGAACTTTACAGTGGCGATGGTCAGGACTCCTCCTCGTCTGAACAAGTTTTCAGTTTCCCACTCGAATGAAGCTAAGAGGCGTGGCCGGTTCCGTCACATCGCGGGTGAGAATTTGCGGTTGTGACACCTGTGAGCCTTCGGGCCTGTAAAATGGATGTGGCTAACCAACACAGGTGGATGGCAGCGGTAACCGGTCCGAAGATTCCGGGGTGAAGTCAGGAGTTGGCTTATGGGCGTCCTATTACAGGGTGGTCAGGTTTTCCAGAACGGGACCTTTCAGGTTAGGGATGTTTTGATTGACGACGAGGGCGTCGTTAGGCTTGGCGACAACTTGCAGGGACAGTCTCCCCACAAAGTTGTGGACATCACCGGTAAATATGTGCTGCCAGGGTTGGCGGATATTCACGTGCACCTGCGGGAACCCGGGTTTTCGTATAAGGAAACGGTTGCCAGCGGGACCCTGGCTGCAGCGCGGGGAGGTTTCACGGCAGTCGGTGCCATGCCGAACCTTGATCCTCCACCGGATAACCTACCCGAACTGTTGAAGCAGATTGAACACTACAGGGAAGACGCGTTGGTGGAGGTTTTCCCCTACGCAAACATGACGACCGGCGGCACAGGTTGGGGCCAACCCTACGATTACGCTCCATTGGCGCCCTACGTTATCGGCTTCACGGACGACGGTTTTGGGGTGCAAAAAGAAGAAACCATGCGGCAGGTGTTTGTGGCTCTAGCAGAAATTGGGGCCATCGCCTCCCAGCACACTGAAGACTTGGAACTGTCTGGCGAAGGTTACATTCACGACGGGGAATATGCTTCCCGACATGGACACGTCGGTAAACCTAGCGAATCCGAATGGAAACAGGTGGAAAGGGACCTGCGCCTGGTAGAAGAGACCGGGTGTGACTACCACGTGCAACACATATCAAGCGCCGAATCTGTAGAGCTGGTGCGCCAGGCTAAAGCGAAAGGGCTACCAGTAACAGCAGAAACTGCACCCCACTATCTGGCATTGTCCGACAGCGAGCTACAAGAAGATGGCCGGTTCCGCATGAACCCCCCTATCCGTTCGGAGCGGGACAGAGACGCAGTCATCGCCGGGCTGCTAGATGGCACCATCGACATGGTTGCAACCGATCATGCTCCCCACTCGGCTGAAGAAAAAGGTGCCGGACTTACAGGATCAGCCAACGGTGTGGTAGGAATTGAAAACTCGTTAGCCGTTATCTACACATACTTCGTGAAACCAGAAAAAATCAGTATGGAACGTTTAGTGGAACTTATGAGCACTAACCCGCGCGAACGTTTTCAACTGGGTGGAGGAACGATCCGGGCAGGGGAACTGGCAGACCTGGTTGTGTTTGACCCTCAATTTGTTGAACCCCTGAACCCCGACAAGTTTGTTTCTAAGGGGAAAGCCACCCCATTTGCGGGGATTGAACTAAACGGCCAGGTGGACCTAACCATGTGTCAGGGCGACCCGGTTTGGGACCCCCAAGGTTACTTCCAATGATGAACGTCGAACAGCTTACGGTAACCAAAAACCTGAGGATTGCAAGCAAAACTTGGTTGTTGGTTTTAGAAGGAACAGTCCAGGGGATCACCACACCGGGACAGTTCGTGAACGTGGAGATTCCCGGGTTCTACCTGCGGCGACCATTCTCCGTTTACGACTGGGCCAAGGGCGAACTGCGCCTGATTTACAAAGAGCTGGGGGAGGGTACCGAAGCACTAACGGACGTGGAACCGGGCGTGGAACTGTCCGTCCTGTCTGGCCTAGGAAATGGTTTCTGGGTGGAAGACACCCAACAGCCACTGCTGGTCGGTGGCGGAGTGGGAGTGGTCCCACTTTTCAGTTTGGTGCGCGAACTGACAGGCAGGGGGCTCACACCCAGAGTAATCCTAGGCTTCAACAAAGCTTCTGAAGTTTACCTAGCTGAAGAAATGGCAGAACTGGGCGCCGACGTGACGGTTGCTACCCAAGATGGTTCAACAGGCATCAAAGGGATGGTGACGGAGGCACTACCCGACAAGGCTGATTACGACTACCTGTACGCTTGCGGCCCCACGCCCATGCTGCAGGCTTTGGCAGAGGTAACAACAGTCCCCGCTCAGTTCAGTTTGGAGGAACGTATGGCGTGCGGTTTCGGGGCGTGCGTGGGATGTGTAGTACAGACGGTGGAAGGAATGCAGCGGGTCTGTAAAGAGGGGCCAGTGTTCAGCAGACAGGAGCTGCAATGGTGACCGATTTGTCGACAAGCTTGCGCGGTATAAGCCTGCAGAACCCTCTGATTCCCGCTTCCGGATGTTTTGGTTTTGGGGATGAATTCTTAGATTTTTATGATCCAAACATTTTGGGGGCAGCTGCCCTGAAAGGGACCACGAGAGAACCGCAGCAAGGTAACCCAACACCCCGGGTGGCAGAGACCCCTGCGGGCATGATCAACTCGATCGGCTTGCAGAACCCGGGGATAGACGCTGTGTTGCAGCAAAAAATCCCAGAGCTGCAGGGCTTTTACCATCAGCCAATCATTATGAACGTGAGTGCATTTTCGGTGGAAGAGTATGCCTACCTGTGCGAACGGGCAGACGGTCATGCAGAAATAATTGAACTGAACGTGTCGTGCCCAAATGTTCACGGAGGCGGCCTGGTTTTCGGGGCGGACCCGCAGGCGTTGGCGGAAGTAGTGGCTGCCGTGCGGCCGCTGGTAACGGAGTCGAAACTGTACGTTAAGCTCAGCCCCAACGTGACGGACATCGTGGCTTTGGCGCAGTTGGTTGAAGGTTTGGGCGCCGACGGGGTGACACTAATAAACACGCTTCTGGGCATGCGCGTAGATCCACAGACCCGGGAAAGTGTAATCGCCCGTGGTGCTGGAGGGTTTTCAGGTCCCGCCATTTTGCCGGTGGCAGTGCGCATGATCCACCAGGTGTACGCCGCTACCGAACTGTCAATCATGGGTGCTGGAGGTGTGGCTAGCGCGCGCGATGTTCTGGAAATGATGATGGCTGGTGCCAGCGCGGTGCAGGTGGGAACCCAAGCGTTAGTGAACCCGCTGGTGATACCCGAAATTTTAGAAGAGTTACCCCAGTTGATGCAGGAACTCGGCATAGAACGCGTCCGGGACATCATCGGTGCGGCCCACGATTCTGCTGGTGAAGGAGCATAGGGGGATGGGCGAAAGCGGACCCGTTTTGCGGAACCGAGACGTGTTTGTGGCTGCTGACTTTCCGGCGGAGCAGGACCTGTGGGACTTCCTGGCACAGTTCCCAGCGGGACGCCCCGCAGTCAAGGTCGGCATGGAACTGTTTTACGGTGCGGGACCAGATTTGGTGCGGCGTTTGAAAAACAAGGGCCACCCGGTGTTTGTGGATTTGAAGCTGCACGACATTCCCAACACCGTGGAGTCGGCCATGAGGGTACTGGCTGACCTGGATGTGGATATGGTAAACGTGCACGCTGCTGGGGGGAAGGTAATGATGCAGGCAGCGTTGCGTGGTTTAGCTCGGCCAGAGGGGGAACGTCCCCTGCTGATCGCGGTCACCCAGCTAACCTCAACAGACCAGACGATGCTCGACGAGGAACTGCTAATTGGTAAGTCGGTGGCTGAAGCGGTGACACACTACGCGAAGAACGCTGCGGACGTGGGTTTGGACGGTGTGGTCTGCTCACCGAACGAAGTGCGGGCCATTAAAGATGTGTGCGGGGAAGATTTTTTGACCGTTACTCCTGGCGTTCGCATGGCGGGGGCGGACCTGGATGATCAGGTGCGGGTAGCGACCCCGGCTCAGGCTCGTGAGGACGGGGCCGATTTCATTGTGGTGGGCAGGCCGATAACGCGGGCAGCCAACCCCTTGGTTGCGTATCAAGAGTTTTGTGATGATTTTGGGGTCGGCCGCTAGGTTCGAACTGACGAAAGGGACATGTAAGTGGGGAGTACTAAGAGGCAGGCAGCAGCAGACCTGCTAGAGATTGGGGCAGTATTCCTGCGCCCAAAACAGCCTTTTACTTGGGCTTCGGGAATAAAAAGTCCCATTTACTGCGATAATCGCCTGATCCTGTCGTACCCACAGGTGCGGGGGCGGGTCGAAGCCGCTTTGGCGCAGCTGATTGCTGAGCATTATCCGCAAGCCGAGGTGATTATGGGGACCGCGACAGCGGGGATAGCCCACGCCGCGCTGGCTGCGGAACGTTTAGGTTTGCCGATGGGGTATGTGCGTGGTTCAGCTAAGGGGCACGGCCGGGGGAACCAGGTGGAAGGACGTTTGGCGCCGGGAAACAAAGTGGTGGTAGTGGAAGATTTGATTTCGACGGGTGGCAGTGTTTTGGATACGGTTGCCATTTTGCGTGAAGCCGGGGCGGAAGTCCTGGGGGTGGCTGCCTTGTTCACGTACAACATGAGCCGGGCCCAGGAACGTTTCCAAGAAGCGGGTGTCCCTTGGGCGGTGCTGTCTGACTTGGACACGCTGGTGGAGGTAGCAGTGGAAAGTGGGCAGGTGGATGAGGACGAGGCCGGTTCGGTTCTGAGCTTCCGGGATGCACCAGACCGGTGGGAGGGGGCCCTGTGAGCGGTTCAGCACCGCAGTTGCGGCATCTTATTGATACCCACGACCTTTCAACAGCAGAGATTCAGGAACTGCTGGAAACAGCGGAGGACATTGCTAGCGACCCAACGAAATACCAGGACGCTTGTAGCCGCAAACGGTTGGCCACCCTGTTTTTTGAGCCTTCGACGCGGACACGACTCAGTTTTGAGGCGGCCATGCAGGCGTTGGGTGGGACGGTGATTGGTTTTTCAGAGGCGGGTGCCAGTTCCACAGCGAAGGGGGAAAGTGTTTCTGACACGGTTCGTACCGTGGCTAACTATGTTGACATTATTGCTATGCGCCACCCGAATGAGGGGGCTCCGCTGCTGGCTTCACGGCAGTCACCTATCCCGGTGATCAACGCTGGGGATGGGGGACACTCGCATCCGACGCAGACCCTGACAGACCTGCTGACCATTTACCGTGAAAAGGGCAGGTTGGGGGATTTGGTTGTGGGGATGGCTGGCGATTTGAAGTTTGGTCGCACTGTGCACTCTCTGATCACAGCCCTGTTGCCGTATCCAGGGATCTCTTTCGTGCTCATGTCGCCCGACGAGTTGCGTGTACCGGGATACATTCGGGAAAAACTGGTGCGAGCAGGTGTCCCCTTCGTGGAGACAAGGGAAATGGAAGACAACCTGGCGGGTTTGGATATTCTCTACATGACACGTGTACAAAAGGAACGCTTCTTTAACGAGGCCGACTACGTCCGTTTGAAAGACCGTTTCATTTTGGATGCGGACAAAATGAGGTTGGCTAGTGAAAACATGTCCGTGATGCATCCGTTGCCGCGGGTAAATGAGATTCATCCAGAGGTTGATTCGGATCCGCGAGCAGTGTATTTCGATCAGGTGTACAACGGGATGCTCATACGCCAAGCGTTGATTTTGAAGCTGTTGGAGGAGGGGCAGTGAACATTGATGGTGTAGAAAATGGGATAGTTATTGACCACATCGCTGCCGGCGAGTGTATGCGACTGTACTATCTGCTTGGGTTAGATGAACTTGACAGTACGGTGGCGATCATCAAAAACGTTACCTCCCGCAAATATGGTCGCAAGGACATCATTAAAATTGATGAGCTGATCGATTTGGATGTCGATGCCTTGGGCTATATTGACCCGCGGATCACCGTGAACATTGTCAGGGACGGCAAGCTGTTGGAGAAGCGGCACTTGGAGTTGCCGCAAACCCTGGTGAACATAGTTGAATGTAAAAACCCTCGGTGCATCGCCATGGCTGAATCTGATGTGGAGCAGATTTTTTACCTCACCGATGAGGAGCAGAGGCTCTACCGCTGTGCCTACTGTGAGGTTGCACCCGACAGGAAGGGTGAGTGAGCCGCACCGGTGAGCATGGCTGGTGAAGTGTTCGTTAAACGGGCGCCCACAAACCAGTGGGGGCAGCCCCTGTACGAAGCTGCAGGGTTGCAGTGGTTGGGTGAGGCGGGTGCGCCGGTCGCCCAGGTTGTGGCTGCTACCGAAAACGAACTGGTAACGAACTTTGTTTCTGCCGCAGCACCTACGCGGGAATCTGCTCAACGCCTGGGGAAAGATTTGGCGGAACTGCACGCCCATGGCGCCAACCACTATGGTGTTGGTCCAACTGGGTACACCGGACCGGGGTGGATGGGGCTAGCTCCCCTGGAACTGTTGCCCGAGCCGCCCCAATCTTGGGGACAGTTCTACTGGGAAACCAGGATGGAACCCTACATCACTGACGTTTACTCCGAGAAAGACAAGTCCTTCCTGCACCGGGTGGGGCGCGCCCTTCTGCAGGGAAAAATGGATCACGACGAACCCGACCTGATACGTCGTGCCGGACACCCGGCTGCCCGCATCCACGGCGACCTTTGGGCGGGGAACCTGATTTGGCGTCCGGACCATGCGGTGCTGGTGGATCCAGCAGCCCAGGGTGGGCACGCGGAGGAAGACCTGGCTGCTCTGGAACTATTTAACGCTCCCTACTGGCAGGAAATAGTGGCGGAATACGACAGGGTTTCCCCACTGGCCTCCGGATGGCAAGACCGAGTCTGCCTGCATCAACTGCACATTCTGCTTGTGCATTCCTACCTTTTTGGCGGTCCCTACGTTTCTCAAACTTTGGCTTGCGCCAAACAAACAATGGAGGTTCTAAATGTATAACCCACCCCTTTCTCCCCTGGACGGACGCTACCGAAGCGTGACAGCCCCACTGGCCCACTACCTATCGGAAGATGCGCTAAATCAAGCCCGCCTGGAAGTTGAAGTGGAATGGTTCATTTTCGCCCTCGAAAACCAGATTTTCGGGGAAACAGTAGCTCCCTTAGCCGCGGAGCAGAAACAGTATTTACGTTTGCTTCCCGAACAGTACGGAGCAGAAACGGAAGAAGGTCAACGCAGACGCAACCGGCTAGCGGAACTGGAATCTGAAACACGTCACGACGTGAAAGCTGTTGAATACTTGGTGCGGGAACACCTGCAAGCAAGCGGTGACGCCAGGCTGGCCAGTTTGGTGGAGCTAGTCCACTACCTGGCCACCTCCGAAGATATTAACAACCTCTCCTACGCACTGACAGTTTCCCGAGCCATGGAAGACGTGTGGATTCCAGCCGCGGAAGCCATGATTAACCAGATTGCCAGCCAAGCAAAACAGGCCGCCCAAACCCCCATGCTGTCCCGCACACACGGTCAAAGCGCCACACCAACAACCGTTGGTAAAGAACTAGGCGTTTTCGTCTACCGACTGACGCAAACCCTGAAGCGGGTCAAACAGGCAGAGTATTTAGGTAAATTCAACGGCGCCACCGGCACCTACTCAGCTCACACTGTGGTGCTGCCGGAAGTGGACTGGCTAGACGTTTCCCGCCGCTTCGTGGAATTCCTCGGATTGACTTGGAACCCGGTCACCACCCAAATTGAATCCCACGACTGGCAGGTGCGCCTCTTCGCGGATGTGTCCCACTTCAACAGCATCACCCACAACCTGGCGACAGACATGTGGCAGTACATCTCGCGGGACTACTTCCGGCAACTCCTCACCGCTCAAGGATCCACAGGCTCGTCAACCATGCCCCACAAGGTGAACCCAATCCGCTTCGAAAACGCAGAAGCAAACCTGGAACTCTCCTCAGCTTTGCTGCGCTCACTTGCGGAAACATTAGCCACCTCCAGGATGCAACGTGACCTGTCGGACTCCTCAGCTCAACGCAACATAGGCTCCGCCCTTGGCTACTCCCTGATCGCTTTAGACAACGTGAAGAAAGGAATGGAAGGGGTGGAGGTCGCTACGCAAATCATTGAGGACGACCTGAGTCAGCGATGGGAAATCCTGGGGGAAGCGATACAGCAGGCGTTGCGAACCAGCGCCGTACTAAAAGGGTCCGCCGACGGACAAACGGAAGCCTACACGGTACTGAAAGAAGTCACGCGGGGACGGCAGGTAAGCGCGGAAGACCTGCAGCAAGTCATTGAGGCAGGCGACCTGCCGCAGGACCTAGCCAACCGGCTTCTTGCCCTGACCCCCGCCACTTACGTGGGGATAGCTGAGCAGGTGGCACAAATAGCCACCAAAGAAAGCTAGAAACCAGCAGCGAAATAGGCTACTCCGGCAGCAAAAATCCCCATATCGGCCTCACCGGGGACGTTCCGGTACAGGTTGGGGCCCACGCGCTCGGGGTGGCCCATTTTGCCCAGAACTCGACCGGTGGGGGACGATAATGCCTCCACAGCCCAAGCGCTGCCCACAGGGTTAGCGGAAGGTGCCATGCTCGCTTGGCCTTCAGCGTCCACGTACTGCGCCGCTATCTGCCCCCGGCCAGCCAACTCTTCCAGCTGCTCAGCCGTAGCGGAGAGGCGCCCATAGCCGGTGGACAGAGCCTGCAAATACACCTCTCCCACCTTCGTGTTGGCAAACCAGGGACTGATTGTCGAAGAGACGCGGGTTTCTACCAGCCGAGCATGGTGAGCCCCCAGTGGGTTAGCCGCGAAAGAGGGAGAAGCTGTCAAAGTTTCTTGCACCTGCCCTGTCGTCAGCAAACCCAGGTTCAACAAAGCCGAAAACCCGCTTCCAAACCCGGCTACTAGACCGTCGCGGTCAGCCAGCAAACGGTTCACGGCGTCACGCACCTGAGGGTTCTGGAAGAAAGCCGTCACCAGCTTTGCGGGGCCACCCGGATGGTCACCACCCGTTAGACCGCCAGGAAGAATCATTCCCTGGCTGCGTGCAATCAGCTCCGAGAAATCCGCGTAGGACTGGGCCACTTGGTCCGCTGTGCGGTCGCGAATAACGAAAATCTCGGCTCGCCCCCCAACCGCTTCCACCGCTTTTGCGGTTTCGTACTCACCGGAGCTGCCAGGGAAAACGGGGATCGCGAAAGTGGGGCTACCCAGTTTTTGTGTTGCAGCTGCCAACACTGAACGGGGTTTACGGCCCGCAGACCTGGAACCGGGAAAACTCAGTGTGCGCACCTGTTCAGATGACTCCGAAGTAGGGGTGGGAAACACAGCTTGCAGGGGAGCATTCCACAGTTCCTCAGTCTCAGCCAAGGAAACTGTTTCACCACCGGCAGTGAAGGAGAACTCTTCAGTTGTGACACCGATGGTTTCACCCAGCTCACAATCTGGGGTGGTCTCCAAAAGCAGTGCCCCATAGTTTTGTGCAAACAGGTCCCAGGAGCCCTCTAAACGGACTCCAATACGGTTGCCCAAAGCCATTTTTACAAGCCCTTCAGCGATGCCCCCACCCACGGGTGTCCACGCTGACAGGACCGCGCCTGAACGCATCGCCTGTTTCGCTTTCTGCCAGATCTCTAGCAGGCTATCAGCAGTTGGCAGTCCGTCCTCACCAAGCGTTGGTTCCAACAAGGCTAAACGTGACCCTGCCTGCTTGAACTCTGGGGAGATCAGATCTTCAGCGTCGGCCACCGTCACCGCGAAAGAAACCAAAGTTGGCGGCACATCCAAATCCTCAAAAGAGCCGCTCATGGAGTCCTTCCCCCCAATGGCGGCGAACCCTAGCTCCAGTTGGGCTCGCAATGCCCCCAAAAGGGCAGCGACTGGTAAACCCCACCGAGCTGGATCTTGCCCCAGCCTGGGAAAATACTCTTGGAACGTCAAATAGGCGTCATCCAAAGGAGCTCCCGTGGCCACAAGTTTCGCTAAAGACTCAACCACGGCCAAGTAAGACCCCGCATACGGATCAGCTTCCAGGATCAGGGGGTTGAAACCAGAAGACATGACAGAGCTGGTGGTCGTGGTGCCGTGAGGAACCGGGATGGTGGCAGCCATGGCCTGCGGGGGTGTCAGTTGCCTCCTCCCACCCAGGGGAGCAAGCACTGTCGCAGCACCAGCCGAAGAGTCAAATAGTTCAACCAACCCTTTTTGAGAAGCAACGTTAAGGTCGGTAACCAGGTCGCCTAGCCGCTCCTTCAAGGAAGCAGTCTCCGCAGTTTCCTGTTCTTCACGTGTTACCGCGGGGGTAACAGCTACCGTCCGTTTCGGTGTCCCGTTGCTGTCCAAGAACTCACGGGAAATGTCGACAATGCGCTCACCCCGATAGGTCATCACCAGAGCAGGTTCCTCAGTCACCTGGGCAATAACAGTGGCCTCCAGGTTCTCCAAATCAGCAGCAGCCAAAAACTGGTCGACATCCCCCGCGTCCAAGACAACGGCCATCCGCTCCTGAGATTCACTGACCGCCAACTCAAGGCCAGTCAAACCCGCATACTTGGTGGGAATCTTATCCAAGTCAATGGTCACCCCAGCAGCCAACTCACCCACAGCAACAGCCACACCACCGGCACCGAAATCATTACTGCGCTTGATGAGGGCAGCGACTTGCGGGTCTTTGAAGAGGCGCTGAATCTTCCGTTCTTCCGGCGCGTTTCCCTTTTGTACCTCCGAACTTGAAATTTCCGCTGAATCTGTCGAATGTTCCTTCGAAGAACCAGTCGCTCCCCCCACGCCGTCCCGCCCGGTTCGGCCTCCTAAAAGAACCACAACGTCACCAGCAATAGGCTCAGCTCTCACAACGTTACCCGTGGGTGCTGCGCCAACAACGGCACCCAACTCCATCCTCTTAGCCAAGTAACCCGGATGGTAAACCTCTTCCACCAAACCCGCAGGCACGCCAATCTGATTCCCGTAGCTGGAGTAACCAGCAGCGGCCTGCTGACTAATCTGCCGCTGCGGAAGTTTCCCCTCCAAAGTGTCTTCCCACCCGGCAGTCGGATCGGCTGCGCCAGTAATCCGCATCGCCTGATAAACGTAGGCTCTTCCCGAGAGGGGGTCACGGATCGCACCACCAATACATGTTCCTGCTCCACCGAAAGGTTCAATCTCCGTTGGGTGATTGTGGGTCTCGTTCTTGAAAAGCAGCAGCCAAGGCTCCTTTTTGCCATCAACATCAACCTCAATGTGGACGGTGGCAGCGTTGACCTCTTCCGAAATGTCCAAACCATCCAACTTGCCCTTGGAGCGTAAATACTTGGCGGCAATTGTCCCCAGATCCATCAAAGAAACAGGCTTGGTCCTACCCAGCTCTTCGCGCACCCGCAAATACTCTGTGAAAGTGTCCTCAGCACGGGCATCCTGGAAATCAATGTTCTCCAACTCGGTGAAAAACGTGGTGTGTCGACAGTGATCGGACCAGTAGGTGTCAATCACCGTTAATTCGGCTGGCGAGGGCGCCCTGCCCAGCTGCTGGAAGTGGTCAACAGTGAACTGGAAGTCTGGCAAGTCCATCGCTAAATCCAACTGCGAGTAGACGCCCTCAACAAGCTCACCTTCGCCAGGGGAGTCGACAAACAGGGGGGCCAGCAGCAAACTTACTGGATCAGCATCTTCGGGAGAAGACGAGTGTTCCTGCTCCTGCTGTCCGACCAGTTTGCTGTTCTGCGCGGGAGGTTCAGGCGAAACCTCCTTGCTTTCCACCGGATTGATCAGGTAGGTCTTGATTCTCTCGACATCGTCCGCGCTGAGGTCTCCTTGCAGGATGAAAACCCTGGCCGTGCCTACCGAAGGTGACTCGTCGGGGGAGTGTAAACGGAGGGCGTGGGCAGCACTGTCGGCCGCTTGGTCAAACTGTCCCGGCAGGGGGGCAACTGCAAACAATGCCGCACAATCACCACAGGCGGGTGGCTCCGTCGTCAACGTTTCCGTCCTGTTCGTGCCGAAAAGGTTCCCCTCAGCCCAGGTTGAACAGGCAGGGGAGCAGCCCTCAATATCGTAACGGTCGATAACACGCACACCTTCAAGTTCAGGCACACCCAGGAAGTCACGTGCCTCCGCCAACAGGGCTTGGGCTGCCGTGTCGTAGGGCGGCTGCTTTTCAACATAAAGAGATAAGGCCATCAAACTACTTTCAGTTAGAGGAAAAATGGGCAGATTTTGTTCAAAGCTGTTTGGAACTCAGGGCCCGCGCCCCAATGTCTGTGCGCATTTGTGAACCGGGAAAGGACACTTGCTTGGCACCCTCGTAAGCGTCCGCCACAGCCTGTTCCAGTGTGTCCGACACCGCGGTAACCGCCAGGACCCGGCCCCCATTGGTAACCAGCTGATCGGCTTCGGTGGTGGTGCCAGCATGATAAACGTGCGTATTGTCCGCAAGGTTCCCAACCGTCACCGGCTGCCCTTTCTCCGCACTTTCAGGGTAACCAGCAGACGCCAAGACAACAGTGCAGGAACTCTGCGACGAGAAACTAACGTCAACGTCAGCCAAGGTTCCTTCCCGAACCGCCTGCATCACCGTCAGCAGGTCCGAACGTAACAGGGGCAGAACCGCTTGGGCTTCCGGGTCACCGAAACGGCAATTATATTCAATCACTTTCGGGCCATCATCAGTTAAAATCAGGCCAAAATACAAGCAGCCTTTGAAGGGTCTGTCCAAGGCATTCATCGCCGCCACCGTGGGAGCAAAGATAGTTTCGTTTGCTAGTTCAGCTGCCGCATCCGTGTAGAAAGGGTTGGGAGCAACCACTCCCATCCCCCCGGTGTTAGGCCCTTCATCACCATCAAAAATTCGTTTGTGGTCCATGCTTGAAACCATTGGCACCAGGGTGTGCCCATCGGTGAAAGCGAGGACCGTTACCTCCGGGCCAGTCAGAAACTCTTCTACAACAATTTTTTGGCCGGCAACCCCAAAGCGCTGCCCGCTCAACATTTCAGTGGCAGCCTGCTTGGCTTCCTGGGCATCTTGAGCAATAACGACTCCCTTACCCAACGCTAAGCCATCTGCTTTGACGACTAGCGGGTAGGGTGCGGAATCCAGATAGGTGAGGGCGGAATCTAACTCAGTGAAAGTTTCGTAGGCGGCAGTGGGAATGGAATTGTCTGCCATTAGCTGCTTGGCGAAAGATTTGGAACCCTCAATTTCGGCTGCACGCGCAGTTGGTCCGAAGCAGGGGATGCCGGCGCCCTCCAAACTGTCGACAGCGCCCAAGACCAGCGGATCGTCAGGAGCAACAACAGCAAAGTCAATGCCAGCGTCCAGCGCAAACTTCGTCATGCCCTCAATGTCAGTGGCTGCAATTGGAACGTTTTGGGCAAGTTCCGCGGTGCCAGCATTCCCCGGCAAAGCAAAAATTTGGTCCACATGCGGGTTCTTTGCAACAGCTTTGATAAGAGCGTGCTCACGCCCTCCGCCCCCAACCACCATAATTTTCATTAAACCTACATTCGTTCGCAGCAACCAGGATCTACGACCCCCAGCTTAACTTGCTTGAAGGATATGTGGAGAACTTTCCAGCCGGTGGTCAATCACGTCATCAGGCGAACAACATTAGAAATTGCTGCTGTTCCCAGCTACTCTTGCCGTGTGGGTACACAGATTCTTGCCAACCCATGCACGATGGTCGTCATAAAGGGGGACAACTAGTGGTGCCAAAACAGGAACAAGGTTCCGAAACTACCAGGGGAGACCTTCTGTATGAAGGGAAAGCGAAGCGTCTGTTTCACAGCACAGACCCCGGTTTGTTATGGGTAGAGTACCTGGACCAAGCTACCGCCTTCGATGGGCAGAAGAAGGACCAAATTGAAGGTAAAGGAGCACTCAACGCCGAAATATCGGGGAAACTTTTCGAATACTTGCAGAGCCGGGACGTGCCTAACCACTATGTGAAGTCCATCTCCGATAAAGAGCATCTTGTACAGAAAGTGGAGATTATTCCACTGGAGGTCGTCGTGCGTAACGTTGCGGCGGGAAGCTTAACCAAACGGTTGGGCTTAGCCGAAGGGGAAGAACTGCCCCGCCCCATAGTGGAGTTCTACTACAAGAACGACGAGTTGGGTGATCCCATGTTGAACCGGGAACACATCGGCATCATGGGACTAGCAACCATGGAAGAACTGCCCGAAATCAGACGCCAAGCGATGATCGTGAACCAGGAGCTGCAAGAATTGTTCGCCAAAGTGGGGGTGCGGCTGATCGACTTCAAACTGGAGTTCGGAAGGGACCAACAGGGGCAGATTCTTCTGGCTGATGAAATCTCACCTGACAACTGTCGACTGTGGGACAAGGACACCGGCGAGAAGCTTGACAAAGACGTTTACCGCCAAGGCTTGGGCGACCTGGTTGCGGTTTATAGGCGCTTCGCTGATCAGTTAAATCTGGCTTTGACGACCTCCTAAAAGAAAGAAGCAGACGGCTTGTACGGAATTTGGGGGCATGAGGACGCGGCCCACCTGACCTACTTTGGGCTCAGGGCGCTGCAGCATCGTGGGCAGCAGGGCAGTGGAATCGTCGCAAACAACAACGGTCAGTTAAAAGGGGACCGGGGGCTCGGCCTTGTTGCAGAGGTATTCACCGAAGAACGGCAACTGGCACGGCTAGCGGGCACCTCTGCGATCGGACACGTGCGCTATGCAACTGTGGGAAGGGGAAACATTGACAATGTGCAGCCCCTACTTTTCCGTTTCACCGATAAACAGTTGGCCCTGACCCATGAAGGCAACCTGACTAACGCGCGAACACTGCGCACAGAGCTGGAATCACAGGGAGCAATTTTCCGTTCAGATTCAGACACCGAGATTTTGATGCACCTGATACGCCGCTCCTCCGCCGAAACTTTCATGGGGCAGCTCAAGGATGCGTTGCGGCAGGTGCGGGGTGGGTTCGCCTACCTGTTGCTCACCGAAGATGGTATGTATGCGGCGTTAGACCCTGCAGGATCCACTCCGCTAGCATTGGGGCAAACTCCCAGCGGCGCCTACGTGGTGGCTTCGGAAACTTGCGCTCTGGAAACAACGGGGGCTAAGTTCATCCGGGACATTAAACCGGGGGAAGTGGTGCAGGTGAATGATGAGGGCTACAGCGTGGAACATTTCACCCAAGACACCGCTCCCGGTGTGTGCCCAATGGAGTTCATCTATTTTGCTCGCCCAGATTCCAACATAGCGGGTGTGAACGTACATGCAGCGCGCAAAAGGATGGGTGCGCGGTTGGCTCGGGAATCCCCGGTGGAAGCAGACATGGTGATTGGGGTGCCGAACTCTTCCATTTCTGCAGGTATCGGCTACGCGGAAGAGTCCGGGATCCCTAACGAAATGGGGCTCGTGAAGAACCAGTATGTGACACGCACGTTCATCCAACCCACGCAAGAATTGCGGGAACAGGGTGTGCGCATGAAACTGTCCGCAGTGCGGGGGGTAGTTGAGGGGAAGCGGGTCATCATGGTGGACGACTCCATTGTGCGCGGCACAACCAGCCGCAGAATTGTTAAACTGCTGCGGGACGCTGGGGCCACGGAAGTGCACGTGCGCATAGCTGCGCCGCCGCTTCGTTACCCCACATTTTTGGGGGTAGGCATGCAGAACAGGGACGAATTGATCTCTGCTGAGCACACTCCAAACGAAGTTAGGGAAATCATTGGTGCGGACTCGTTGGAGTTCCTCACCAAAGAGGGGTTCGTCGAGGCAGTAGATCTTGGTTTGGACGCGCCCAATGCTGGTGTGCAAACCACGATTTTTGATGGGCACTACCCGGAGCACATGTACGATTTCCAAGAAAAAGTTGACGAGCAAAAGGTGAAGCTGTGACTAACGCGTATTCTCAGGCAGGGGTGGACGTTCAAGCCGGTTACCAGGTGGTGGACCGGATTAAGAGTCATACCGACAAAACGTGGCGTCCCGGTGTCCTAGAGAGCATTGGTGGTTTCGGAGCCGCTTTCGATTTGGGGGAGCTGGGGGTGCAACACCCGGTTCTCATTTCTGGAACTGACGGAGTGGGCACGAAACTTTTGGTTGCCCAGCAGGCCGGGATTCACGACACGATTGGTATCGATTGTGTGGCTATGTGTGTGAACGACATTGTGGCGCAGGGGGCCGAACCACTGTATTTCTTGGATTATGTAGCTACGGGAAAAACGGATCCGGTCGAGATTGAGCAGATTGTTTCTGGCATAGCCAACGGATGCCAACAGGCTGGCGCTGCTTTGATCGGTGGGGAAACCGCGGAAATGCCTGGCATGTACCAGCATGGGCAGTACGACCTGGCGGGCTTCGCGGTTGGTGTGGCTGAAAGAGACCTGGTGGTCACGGGGAAAGAAATTGCCCAGGGTGACTTACTTTTGGGTTTGCCTTCTAGTGGTTTGCATTCCAACGGGTACTCTTTGGTGCGGAAAATCCTTTTCGAGGACGAGGGCCTGACCGTGGATTCTGTCTTACCGGATTTTCCGGGGCAGACGCTTGGAGAAGTCCTGTTGGAGCCGACACGCATTTACGTTCGGGAACTACTACCCGTGTTTAAAGAGGGGCTGGCTCTGGGCGCTGCCCACATCACCGGCGGTGGTTTTGTTGAGAACCTGCCCAGGATGTTGCCGGAGGGTTTAGGGGCCGAAGTGGTTCTTGACTCCTGGCCGATACCCCCCATTTTTCAGGTGCTGCAGCAGAAGGGGAACATTCCCCGGTTGGAGATGTTTGAGATCTTCAATATGGGTGTGGGCATGGTTGTGGTGGTAAAACCTGAGCGGCTTGAGGAAGTGTTGGCCCTGGTAGATGGTGACGTTTACCAGATTGGTACGGTCATCGGTGGAGAGGGTGTCACGTTCAAGTGAAACCGAACGTGGTTGTTTTCGCTTCTGGCCGGGGTAGCAATTTCACTGCCCTGGTACAGGCCGCTGAGCGCGGTGATCTTCCGGTCAATATCACGGGACTGTTTTGTGATCAGCTGCAAGCCCCAGTTATTGCTAAGGCGAGGTCGGTTGGGGTTCCGGTAGCGGTGTTCACTCCTCAGTTGTTTCCGACAAAGGACGCCTATGAGCAGGCAGTGGTGAGGTTCTTGGAAACTCAAGGAGCTGACTGGGTGGTGCTTGCCGGTTACATGCGGATAGTTGGGGGGCCGCTGCTGCAGCGTTACGGTGGGAGAATCATTAACATTCACCCTTCATTGCTCCCCGCTTTTCCGGGGAGGGACTCAATTGCGCGGGCCCACGAGGCTGGGGTGGAGCGAACGGGTGTCACGGTCCATTTTGTGGACGAGGGCGTAGACACTGGGCCCGTGATCGCGCAGAGAGAAGTTGTGATCCAGCAAGGGTGGTCGTTAGACACGTTGGCGGAAAAGATTCACGAGGTCGAGCATGATCTTTATCCTCGGGTGTTAGCTGAGTTGGTGAAGGAACAGGCCTGGTAAGTAATGAGCACGGACAGTGAAAAGGCAGGGTTTAACTAAATGGAGACAAACAGTGCGCCGGTCGCCGTAATAATGGGGAGCACCTCCGACTGGGAAACGATGAGGCATGCGTGCTTGGTCTTGGATGAGTTGGGTGTGGAATACGAAAAAAAGGTGGTGTCAGCCCACCGGACACCGGATTTGATGTTTGACTTCGCTGAAACAGCGCAGGAGCGGGGAGTGAAAGTGATCATCGCCGGGGCGGGGGGCGCTGCCCACCTTCCGGGCATGGTGGCCGCAAAAACCCTGTTGCCTGTGGTTGGGGTTCCTATCCAGAGTCGGTCTTTGTCCGGGTGGGATTCTTTGCTGTCCATAGTGCAGATGCCCGCCGGGGTTCCGGTAGCGACAATGGCGATAGGTAAGGCTGGTGCAGTGAACGCTGGTCTACTGGCAGCCCAAATGTTAGCCACCACAGATTCGCAGTTACATCTGCGTTTGCAATCCCGCCGAGAGCGGGCAGCCATTGCTTCGCAGGAGTCCACTAGCGAATTGGAAAGCGAAACAAAATGACACCTAACTTACCGCTACTTCCCCCAGCCACCATTGGGATTATTGGTGGTGGACAGCTTGGAAAGATGCTGGCTCAATCGGCGGTGACCATGGGCTACCAACCCATCGTGTTGGACCCGACACCACAGTGTTCAGCCTCTGCCGTGGCCCAACAAATTGTGGGGGATTACGACAATCTGGCGGCCGCCCAGGAGTTAGCTGATAGAGCGGACGTGGTCACTTACGAGTTTGAGAACGTGGATGTTGACACTATAAAAAGCATCGCACAGACAACCTTCGTCCCTCAGGGCACCAGAGCCCTTGAGATAAGCCAAAACAGGTTGTCTGAGAAGAGTTTTCTGGAACAGATTGGTGTGCAGGTAGCCCCGTATCGCAGGGTCTCTTCCAAGGAAGATCTTGAGCGGGCAGCCACGGAAATAGGGCTACCGGCAGTGTTGAAAACAAGTACGGGAGGTTATGACGGCAAAGGCCAGGTCGTCCTGAAACCGGGGGATGGGTCGGCCTGGCAGGACGCACTTACTTTAGCTGGGGACACAGAGTGTGTTCTGGAGGAGTGGGTGCCCTTCAAATACGAACTTTCTGTGATTGTTGCGGGTAACGGGCAAGGTGAATACGTTAGTTTTCCCCCGTCAGCCAATGAGCATCGCAACAACATTCTTTACAGGTCGGTGGTGCCCGGGCAGATCTCCGACAAGGAACGCGCCGCCGCTGTGCAGTTAGCGTTGCAAGTTGCGGAGGCGGTTGGCCTGGTGGGGGTGATGGGAATAGAGATGTTTGCCACCACCGAAGGGGGACTTGTAGTAAATGAGCTGGCACCGCGTCCCCACAACTCGGGTCATTACACCATTGAAGCGTGCGACCTATCCCAGTTTGATGCCCATATTCTGGGAGTTTGTGGCCTGCCACTGCCGGTGCCTCAACTGTTAGCGCCAGCCACCATGGTCAACATTTTGGGGCAGGACCAGGAAGAGACTTTGCACCGGTGGTCTGAAGAGGGCGGGTGGAATCTGCATCTTTACGGGAAAGGAGAGGCCAGGACGGACCGCAAGATGGGCCACTTAACCAGGTTGGATTAGGTGCTAAATCGAGACTTGAGCGCCGTTTGCGCGGTCGCGTAAATGGGGCGTATAAGATAGCCTGAAAGCAACGCATAAAGTGGTTAATAGGATGTTCTGGAGGCTAGGATGAGTCCCTTTCGAGGTGGCCGTTTTTCACTACTATCAGCAGGCGGGGGGACTTCCGGAGGTACCAGCCCCGCGGCAGCAGCCAAGAAGATGGGTTTGTTTGCCATCATCCTGCTGGGAATAAATGGCATCATTGGTTCGGGAGCGTTTTTACTGCCGCAGCAGATTTATAAGGACGCCGGGTTCGTCCTGGGGCTAGCCACGCTGCTAGCTGCCGGCGTTGCCACCCTGTTTATCGTGTTTGCCTACGCTGACCTGGCGGGGCGGGTCCCTGGTAATGGTGGCGCGTGGCTTTACAGCTACGAAGCTTTTGGTCGTTTCACAGGTTTCCAAGTGGGACTCTTCGTGTGGTTCGCAGGTCTAGCCACGATTGCAACCGAAACTTCGGCTCTCATCAGGATCTTCAAGCACTCAGTGCCTTTCCTAGAACATAAGAGCGAATGGGTGCTGACCAGTATTGGAATGGTTGTCATCATTTTGCTTGGAGTTGTGAACTGGTTTGGTGGCAAACTTGTGCAAATAGTTGACAACATTTCTTCGGGCGTGAAGATTGCTACGGCCGTGTTTTTTGTGGTGTTGGGTGCCTTCGCCATGAAAGCGGCTAACATGAAGCCCTATTTCCCGGCGGGCGATACGACGATAGCAAAAGATCTTTCCGCTTTGGGTAGTGCTTACAGCGTGGCTTTCTACCTTTTTGCTGGCTTCTCCTTCTTGACTATTGCAGGCTCAAAGATGCAGAACCCAGGCAAGAATCTTCCCAAAGCGTTGCTGATCGTGATCACTGCGGTTACTGCGACGTACTTGGCGATAATGTTCGTAACGGTAGGTGTGCTTGGGGAAAAGACGGGTGAATCGACAACACCGGTGGCTACCGCCATGCAAAGCGCCGTCGGCGAGTGGGCGTACTACTTAGTTATCGCGGGGACTGCTGTAGCGGTGTTCGGCGTGGCGTTCGCCTGTTCGTTTGAGGTTCCGGTGTTGGCCTCGTCTTTGGCCACCGAACACCAGCTGCTCCCCGCTTTCATTGGGAAGAAAAATAAGCATGGTGCGCCAAGCGCTGCCATCCTGATCACCTCGGGATTGGCTGCTCTAATGCTTACCACCGGGTCATACGTATTCTTGGCTAAAGCGGTGGTAGCAGCCAGTGCTATCCAATATGTCCCGACCATTTTGGCTGTGATCAAGTTGCGGAACCGTCCCTCCGCGAAGGGAGCGTTCGCCCTGAAGGGGGTCGGCCGTTGGATAGTGGTAATACTGGCCCTAGCCGCAACTAGCTACCTGTTCTTCTCCTTCAACAAGCTCACACTAATTATTTCTCTGGTTGTGTTTGTTCTGGGAGTGCTGCTTTACATCTACGATGAGAAACGCAGAAAGGATCCCAGCCAAGCTGTGAAGCCAGGGGCAGAGTTGAACGAGCCGGTAGCAACCCGGGCAGGGACTCCTGTCATTGATCGCTCACAGTTCCCGGACAGGGTTCGTGCAGCGGCCAAGACAGGCTCCCAGGCAAACTCGCAGGCGCCCTCGAACGGGACTAACGCCTCGGGTTCCTCGCCGGATGCTCCGACACAATAGAGACCCGGTTGTAGGTGTTCATGGCGATCGCCGCCCATTCGACAACGGCGAACGCGTCATCCCCCAAGATTTGGCGGGCGTAGGCTAAGAGTTCTTTGCGGGCATCCACGGTGGGTAGCTCGGTTACGGCCTCCCCAATGGAAAAAGCGGCGCGTTCCTGATCGGAGAACGCCGCGGCTTCCCGCCAAGAGGGTATGTGTGCCAAAAGGTCAGCAGGAACGCCGGCCTTCACCGCTGCTCTGGAATGAACATCCAGGCAGTACACACACCCATTTATCTGCGAGATGCGTACGTACATGAGCTCCAGCAAGGCTCGGTCAACACCGGCCTCATCGGCTGCCTGGTTTACGGCTAAGCCGAAACCGTTTAGAGCCCGCCAGATCTTTGGGTTTGATTTGTCTAAAAAAAAGCGTCCAGTTACTTGTGTCATGCAGACACTTTAGACGACGACGTTGCTCACATGAATAGGTGAACACAGGTTTGGTCCGGGTAGTGGGGCTTGTGGATCCCGTTGAGCAGGCAAGGAAGTAGAGTTAGTACTAAGCTAGGAACAAGTTGGCGAAAGCTTTATTGGAGGGCGCATGACCGGGAACAACCCCGTTGCAGGGTGGTATGACGATGCCTACGGAAAGCTGCGCTACTGGGACGGCCAGGCGTGGACCCACCATACCTACGATCAGGTTTACGACTATAAAGAAGAAGTTCAGGTTGAGCAGGGTTCTGCTTATCTGATGGAACCGGGGGAAGGTGGCGGTTGGGCTCCCAATGGGGCCGGCACCGATTCCGCAGAAGCTGCCAGCAACGCTTGGGCTGAGCGACAACAGATGGCGGCCCGGGACACCTCTTATCCACGTTCGGCCCCCGCTTTTGAAGAGGCTATTAACGCCGGTGGCGAAACGAAGTTTGAGCGGCAACCGACCGATAGGTCTTTCCTCAAGTTTGTCCTGTTGGGACTGATAACTCTCGGTCTCTACTCCATTTACGTGACCGACCAGGCAGGGAAGTCCTTGAACACGATCGCTGCCGACGCTGACGGTAAACGCACCATGAACTATTGGTTGCTGGCTCTTGTCATTGCACCACTAACTTTGGGGATCGGTCAGCTGGTGTGGAACAACAACTTCTCGAACCGTATCGGCTTGAACATGCAGGCCTACGGATTGAAACCAAAAGTGAAGGCGTCGACATTTTGGTTGTGGGGGGTTCTCGGTGCGCTGATCATCGTAGGGCCTTTTGTGTATGCCTACAAGTGGATAAACGCGCTAAACGAGCTATGCGAAAGCTACAACACTTACGGGGCTGTACAAACAGACCTTGCATGAACCGCAGACCGCGGGAGATGGAGGGGACTCGTGTCTTTGAACAGGGGGAGCCCTGCGGGTACTCCCGAAAACCAAGAGCCAGAGGTGTTGCAGAAGTTGCAACAAACGGCGGCCAAAGGCGTGGAGTGGGGTAGTTTCTCGGGACGGTTCGTCCGCCGCGGCCGCGGCAACCGTGATGCCGCAGTGCTTCTTTTATTTGGTCCCTCGGCCCCGCTCCTGCGTGCCGGAGATGCCCCTCACCCCACAAACCTCCAGCCTGAGGACCTCGACGTTTTGCTGTTGCAGCGCTCCACCAAGCTTGGCGACCACCCCGGGCAGGTCGCATTCCCTGGAGGTAGGGTTGATAAAGGTGATGGAAGCCCCGTGGCTGCTGCCCTTAGGGAAGCGCAAGAAGAAACTGGTGTAGACCCTAGAGGAGTGGATGTTTTGGGGGCACTGGAGTCCCTCCCACTACCGGCCAGCGACCATCAGGTCACCCCCGTGCTTGGCTGGTGGCGCCAGCCAAGCGCTGTCTATGCTGTGGATCAGCGTGAATCTTCCAGAGTTTTTCGAGTGCCTCTTGGCCAACTGGTTGATCCAGACAACCGAGGATCCGCGGTTATGGAACGTTTCGGTGTAGAGCGGCAAGGGCCAGCGTTCACAGTGGGGGGAACCACGGTTTGGGGTTTTACTGCGATCATCCTCACCGACCTGCTTGGCACACTAGGGTGGGACAAACCTTGGGATCCTCACAGGCCAATAGCCATTGACCACTAGAGCCAAGGCAGTGAGGTTCAACGATATTGTTAGCTGCGGACACCTGGCACTAGTAGGCTATTAACTGGTAAGAACCGTGGGCACAAAAGACGGGCGTAGAACGCAACAGTCATGGAGGAATAAAATGCGGGCCAAAACAAGAATTGTTGTGAGTGTTGCCGTGGTTGCAGCACTTGCACTTGCCGGCTGCTCGAAAACTGAGGACGAGGGGAAACAGTCCGAACAGGAAAAGCAAAGCCAAGGTCAGAGCCAAGATGCTGCCCACCCCCCGCTTGCGGAAGAGGACATAAATCCGCAGTCACGCAACAAGCTAGCGCAGGGCGGGGAACTGCGGATGGCCATAAGCAGTATTCCCACCACTTACAACCCCATGCACGTGAACGGAAACCACGTTGACATGGCACAAACTATTGGTACATTCGTGCTGGTGCAAAACTGGGTGTACGCAGCAGATGGATCTTTCAAGGAAAACCCTAACTTTGTGCGCAGCTACGAACTGCATGACGGTGACGGCAAGGAGTTGCCTCAAAAAGTCACCCTATCCCTAAATGAAGACGCAGTGTGGGGCGACGGGACCCCAATCACTTGGAAAGACTACGCGGCCACCTGGCAGGCTTGCGATGGAGTGGAGTCTGAAGCGGAAAAGTCCGACAAGAAAAAAGGTTCCGACCAGAAATTTCTGTGCGCTGGGGTGGACGGATACGATGAAATAGAAAGCGTTGAGGAAGGGGACGACGAATTTGAAGTAGTAGTAACATTCAAAGACTTTTTCCCGGACTGGCCAAATGTGCTGGCAACCGTCTTACCTGCAGCGGGCGTGAAAGACGCGGAAACTTTCAACGAAGCCTGGGACAAGCCAGACAACGACTGGTTCACTGGGCCGTACCGTTTCGCAGGAGTGGACTCAGCACAGAAGGTCGTCGAGCTGCAACCAAACCCACTGTGGTGGGGAAACCCAGCAATGTTGGATTCGGTGACTTTCAAGGTCATGAGTCCCCAGGACGAAGCAGAGGCTTTTACTGAGGGAAAGATTGATGTCCTCGCTGATATAACTGGTGCCCAGCAGTACCTGCAAGCTCAGACCCGCGATGACATTGAGATTCGGCAGGCTGGTGGCTTCCAGTGGGAACAGTTCACCTTTAACGGGAGCAAGGGCCCCTTGTCAGACAAGAAAGTTAGGTCTGCCCTGATCCGGGGAATCAACCGGACCGAACTGGTGGAAGCGGTGTACCAGGGAATCCCCGAAGTTAACCCAGAGCAGCTACTGTTGGGGAACCACTTTTTCATGCCCAACCAGGCCGGTTACCACAACAATGGGGGCGACTTTGCTTACGATCCGCACCGAGCAAAGGAAGAGCTGGATGAGTTGGGTTGGAAAGTCAAAAAAGGCAACACCTATAGGTCCAAAGATGGCAAAACCTTAAAGTTGGACTATCTGGCCCGTAAAGACCATCCTACTTCCACTCTCCTTGGTGAGCATTTGCAGGAGTACATGCGCGAAATTGGAGTTAAAGTAGAGATTACCGAAATTGACACGGCAGACTTTCTTGAAGAGTTACTGGAAGGTAAATTCGGTGTCACCGCTTTTGGTTGGCAGGGTACGCACTTCCCGCTAGCAGACATAACGCAACTTTACGGTTGCGAACAGGTGGCGCCTGAAGGGCAAAACTATTCACGCGTGTGCTCACCAGAAATTGACGAGCTCGCCCAACAGATAGCTGTCGAACCGAACCGGGAACGCAGGTTGGAATTAGGTAACGATGCTGACCAGGTAATCTGGGACAACTCGATGGTCCTGCCCCTGTACAGAAGGCTAGAAATGACCGCTGTGCCCACCAACTTGGCTAACTACGGTGCTTTTGGGATGGCGTCGGTGCAAGCCGAAGATATTGGGTACGAAAAATAGGAAGTTTAGTTTGCTGACACTTGCAGGTTAGTTGACGCTTGCAGGTTAGCAAGGTAGCAGGATGAAAGGGGGGCAGAAGTTGGCCGTTCGCTCAGATATTCGTAACGTGGCAATCATTGCTCACGTTGATCATGGAAAAACCACTTTGGTGGACGCTTTGCTGTGGCAAGCCGGCGCTTTTTCTGCCCACCTAGAGCAGGAGCAAACCAGCGACAGGGTGATGGACAGCGGTGACCTGGAGCGGGAAAAGGGCATCACGATCCTGGCTAAGAACACTTCCGTCAGGTACGCAGGACCTTCTGTCAACAATTTTACCGATTTGGATAGTGTCACGATAAACGTTATCGATACCCCTGGACACGCTGACTTTGGGGGCGAGGTGGAACGCGCACTTTCCATGGTGGAGGGCGTCCTCCTGCTGGTAGATGCTTCCGAGGGGCCGTTGCCGCAGACCAGGTTTGTTCTTCGGAAAGCATTGGAATCTAGCCTGCCTGTGGTTCTCGTGGTTAACAAGGTGGATCGTCCGGATGCCAGAATTGCAGAAGTGGTGGAGGAGGCCCAGGACCTGCTTCTAGCGTTGGCGGATGACTTGGCCCAAGAAGGTTACGACGTAGACCTAGATGAAGTTCTGGAAACCCCAATTGTCTACACTTCAGCAAAGTTGGGTTTATCGTCACGGACCCAGCCCGGCGACGGTGAGCTACCCGATGGGGACATGGAAGCACTTTTTGCCACCGTGCTGGAGGCGATTCCCGGGCCAAGCTATTCTGCCGAGGCTCCCCTCCAAGCACAGGTGACAAACCTGGATGCCTCCCCTTTCCTGGGACGACTTGCGTTGCTGCGCGTCCACAACGGCACTCTCCACAAGGGGGAGACCGTTTCCTGGATAAGGGCGGATGGCACTGCGCAGAATGTGCGGGTCACAGAGCTGTTGGAAACGAAAGGTTTGGAGCGCCAGCCTGCGGAGAGCGCCGGCCCGGGGGACATCGTGGCGGTCGCGGGGATCGAAGACATTACGATAGGGGATTCGCTGGTTGATCCGCAGGACCCACGCCCTTTGTCCCCGATTGTTGTTGACGATCCCGCAATCTCTATGACGATTGGCATTAACACTTCCCCACTGGCAGGTAAGGAAAAGGGATCAAAGCTGACGGCGCGAGCCATCCGTGACCGGTTGGACAGAGAAATGGTGGGGAATGTTTCTCTAAATGTGATTGATACCGACAAACCAGATGTGTGGGAGGTGCAGGCTCGGGGTGAACTGGCGCTAGCGATCCTGGTGGAACAAATGCGGCGGGAAGGTTTTGAACTCACCGTAGGCAAGCCCCAGGTCGTGACGAAAGAGGTTGACGGTCAGTTAATGGAGCCCATGGAGCTGTTGACCGTCGACATCCCAGAAGAATATTTAGGGGCCGTTTCCCAGCTTCTGGCTGCGCGTAAGGGCAGGATGCAGAGCATGGTCAATCACGGTAGTGGTTGGGTGCGGATGGAGTTCACCGTGCCAGCGCGAGGCCTGATTGGGTTCCGCAGCCGCTTCCTAACTGAGACACGGGGTACGGGAATCTCTTCCGCTGTTTACGATGGTCACCAACCCTGGCAAGGAACAATAGTTGGTAGGCCAACGGGTTCACTGGTTGCTGACCGTGCTGGAGAAGCGACTACTCATGCGATGGTTGCTTTGCAGGAGCGGGCTTCCATGGTGGTGGAACCGGGTAGCGAAGTTTATGAGGGCCAGGTTGTGGGTGAAAACTCCCGGCCTGATGATATGGACGTGAACATCACCAGGCAGAAGAAGCAGACGAACGTGCGTGCCGCCTCCGCCGATAACTTTGAAGCAGTTACCCCACCAAAGAATTTCAGTTTAGAGGAAGCCTTGGAGTTCGCTTCCGATGATGAGTGTGTTGAGGTTACCCCACTGGCGATCCGGATCCGGAAAGTTGTCTTGGATGGTGTGCAGAGGGCAAGGGAAAATGCTCGGCGAAAGAAGAACGAGTAGCCTGGTTTCTGGCTAGCTCATGCCCCAAAATCTAAACCATGGATAGGTTTTATTCCACGTAGTTTTTTTGGGGGGACTTGTTTCCCAACTATCATGGTGGAGGCTAAAACTTTTACGGGTCCACGTTTCGTGTCTATCACCACATGTCCCGGCTCTTTTTCCAGCAGGGTTCCCAAAGCATCGTGAACACCTTCGGAACCGTGATATCTTGCCACTACTCGTTTCCCGACTTCCCATTCCATCCAAGGTAGTGCGGGTGGAACGGGCCTATTGTTTTTTTCTTCCATTCTGAGAGTGTACGTCAGGACGAAAAAGAGGAATAATGGGCAAGGAAGCTGGAGGTTTTCATGACTTACATAATTGCGGAACCATGCATCGACATTAAAGACCGGGCGTGTGTTGATGAGTGTCCGGTGGATTGCATTTACGAAGGGGCGCGGATGCTTTACATCCACCCGGACGAATGCGTGGATTGTGGCGCTTGTGAGCCGGTTTGCCCGGTGGAAGCAATCTTTTACGAGGACGACTTACCTGACGAGTGGTCTGAGTACTATGCGGCTAACGTAGATTTCTTCAAGGAGATAGGTTCGCCTGGTGGTGCTCAGAAGACAGGCGTTCTGGACTTCGATCACGATCACGTTGCGAAACAGGCCGCAGACATCAACGCACATTTACAGTAAGGGTTGGATGAGCTTCATGGCTGAGACTTCGCTAAATGCTTTGCCCGCTGATCTTGGTCTGCCAGATTTTCCTTGGGACACCTTAGCTGAAGCAAAGTCCGTGGCCGGTCAGCATCCCGGGGGCCTCGTCGATTTGTCGGTGGGGACGCCGGTTGATCCAACGCCACCTGCCCTACAGCAAGCCTTAAGGGATGCTGCGGATGCACCTGGTTATCCGCTGGTGGTGGGCACCGAGGAGGTGCGGGATGCCATCGGCGAATGGATGGACCGTAGGGCCATGGTGCAGGTGGAGGGTGCGGGTCGGATTCCCACAATCGGTTCGAAGGAAATGGTGGCTTGGCTTCCCTTGATGTTGGGGGTGAAGCCGGGCCAGAAGGTACTCATACCCAAAACTGCTTACCCCACGTACGAGGTGGGGGCGGTGCTAGCGGGAGCTGAGCCGGTAACGGTGGATCCGACTGACACAAAGCTCTGGCCAGATGATGCGGCCATGGTGTGGTTGAACTCGCCATCGAACCCAACCGGTGCGGTGATGACGGTGGAGCAGCTTGCCACGGTTGTCACCTGGGCCCGACAGCGGGGCTGTGTTGTCGCCTCCGATGAGTGCTATGCGGAACTGGGGTGGGCTGAACCTTTTTTGCAGGGGGCGCCTTCCCTTTTAGATCCACGTGTTTGTGGTGATGATCCCACCGGTCTTCTGGTTTTATATTCCCTTTCTAAACAGTCGAACCTGGCTGGGTATAGGGCGGGACTGTTGGTAGGCGACCCACGTCTGGTTGAGTCCGTGGTGGAGGTGCGTAAACACACTGGAATGATGGTTCCAGCTCCGGTTCAGGCGGCGCTGGTTGCCGCTCTAACTGACGACACTCACGTCTCTGCCCAACGCGCCATTTACGCTCGGAGGCGTGAAATTCTGGAAGCGGCTGTAGTTGATGCGGGCTTAGAACTGAGCCCGATGACACAGGCGGGTCTGTACCTGTGGGTGCGCGGACCCGTTGGGTCAGATGGCAGGCGGCCATCGGGTAGGGAGTTGGTGGATTGGTTCGCTGCGCGCGGAATCCTGGTTGCACCGGGTGATTTTTATGGCGCCGAATCGAATGAATATGTGCGGGTGGCGCTGACTGCAACAGACGAACACATAGCTCAGGCAGCTGTGAGGCTGGGGGAAAGGTAGGGATGACAATTTTGGGCCACCATTCCCCGGCAGGGTATTCCCCTATAGGCTAGGGCTAGTGGTTTTGTTAAGTAACATAAGTTAGTGGGCTGCTCGAAGGGGAGAGCCCAAAGATATGCCGCCAGTAGGCGCGCATAGCGGATATGAACAGGAGCTGGTTTAGGTGGCAGTAGAAGATAAAGCAGGAGGCGAGCTGCTGGTAGCAGACCACAGAGTCGATCTTCCTAGGATTCCCGCGACAATAGGGCCGGATGGTTTAGGTATCAATAGCCTGTTGGCAACGACGGATGACGTAACGTTGGACTACGGCTTCATGAATACGGCCAGCTGTGCTTCAGAAATCACGTACATCGATGGTGCTGAAGGTATTTTGCGCTATCGGGGATACCCGATTGAGCAGTTAGCTAAGAACTCTTCCTTCCTGGAAGTGGCGTGGCTGCTGATCTATGGGGATCTGCCCACTGCCAGCGAATTGGAAGGTTTCTTGCGGCGCATCCAAAGCCACAGGCTTCTGCACGAGCATTTCAAGGCGTTCTTCACGGCATTCCCCCACCGGGGACATCCCATGTCGATCCTGCAGGCGGGTGTTGCAGGTTTAGCCACTTACCATGAGGACACGTTGGATCCGCACGATCCAGAGCAGTTGGATGAGGCTTTGGTGCTACTGCTGGCAAAAATGCCAACAATGATTTCCTATATCGCTAAGCGAGCAGCTGGCCTGCCGCTTCTTTACCCAGATACGCAGCGCGGGTACACCGAAGATTTCATTCGCCTAACGTTTGGCATGCCATACCAGGCTTATGACATTGATCCAGCGTTGGTGAAAGCGTTGGACATGCTGTTGATTTTGCATGCGGATCACGAACAGAACTGTTCGACATCCACGGTGCGTCTGGTGGGCTCCGCTGATGCCAACCTATACGCGTCGGTTGCTTCTGGGGTGGGGGCACTTTCGGGTCCTCTGCACGGTGGAGCTAACGAGGCTGTTTTGCACATGTTGGACCAGATTGTTAATGAGGGCTCTTCCGTGAAGGACTACGTAGAACGCGTCAAGAACAAGGAGGCAGGAGTCCGGCTTATGGGCTTTGGTCACCGGGTTTACAAGAGTTATGACCCGCGTGCGGCTCTGGTGAAGGAGAGTGCTCATGATGTGCTCTCGCGGTTGGGTAAGCGCGACCAAATGTTGGACATTGCTATGGAGCTGGAGGAAATAGCACTATCCGATGACTACTTTGTTTCGCGTAAACTATACCCGAACGTGGACTTCTACACGGGTTTGATCTACTCGGCCATGGGTTTCCCCACCAAGATGTTCACCCCTCTGTTTGCGTTGGGACGTCTGCCCGGTTGGATTGCCCAGTATCGGGAGATGATTCAGGATCCCCATACCAAGATTGGTCGTCCCCGTCAGGTTTATCAAGGTGTGGTGGAGCGTGACTATGTTCCATTGCGGGCCCGCAGCCGCCGCCTAGAGGAGGATGCTTAACCTTCCGGTACCCTGCGGGTTGAGGTAGTCGCTTCCAGGGAGTATAAGTTAGGCCCCAATCATTTTTGATTGGGGCCTAGCTGTACGTTTTTTGTGGCGGTAGGGTTTTGAGGTTAGTCCAGGAACTCTCCGGAAGGTAGCACAATGCTCTTACCGGCTCTGCCTGTAGCTTCCACCCTACCTGTCACCGAGTTCCGGCGGAAAAGCACGTTTGATGCACCTGCGAGGCGTGAGGCCGGCACGGTGCGGGGATTGACAAAAGAGCCGGCGGATCCGGGCACCAACCCACCACCGGGAAGTAGTGATACTTCGGTGTTGGCCGTGACGTACAGCCCGGCCTCGATGACGCAGTCGTCACCGAGCGGCAGTCCGAGTCCAGAGTTAGCGCCGAGTACGCACCGTTCGCCCACACGCACTTGGCTGCGACCCGCACCGGAGACTCTTCCCATCAGGGATGCGCCGCCCCCGATTTGTGAGTCTGCACCAACAACGACGCCTTGGGCCAGGCGGCCCTCGATGCGTACAGGACCTAATGAACCCGCGTTGTAGTTGACGAATCCGGCGTTCATGACCGTGGTTCCGGGTGCGAGGTGTGCGCCCAAACGGACCCTGGAGGCGGACGCTATCCGAACGTCGGAAGGGACCACATAGTTAACCATTGGAGGAAACTTGTCCACGCCGAGCAAGGTGATCGGAGCCCCGGTTGCCGCGCGGAGGCGGTAGCGGGTTTGCTCGAAATCCTCTACGGGGCAAGGCCCTGCGGAAGTCCAAGCAACCAGCGGTAGCCGGGTCCGAAGACCATCGAGGTTTATGGTATTTGGTTCCTTGAGTCGGTGAGAAAGTAGATGCAACCGCAAATATGCGTCTGCGGTTGAGGATGGTTGGTCGCGCAGGTCGGCTTGCACTCGGACGACGGTGGAGTGAATCCCCCGTGCCTCGTTCTTACCTTCCAGTTCGCTTAAATTTTTCAGCAGTTCTGCGTCCCCATCGGCCGGCATCTCGCCGAGCTGTGGGTCCGGGTACCATACGTCAAGTGTGCGTCCACTGTCTGTTACTGTCGCGAGGCCTACACCCCAAGCTGTCATCTCGTCCATGGCTATAGGCTACCCGTTTCTTGGCCCAGACCACAGGTCCGGCCAGAAGATTCCATGTTTTTGGGCCAAATGGCGGACTGTGGGTAGCCCTAAACCCACGACGGAGGATGGATCTCCCGTTACCCCTTTGATGAAGGCGCCCCCGTATCCGTCGATTGTGAAGGAGCCGGCGACGTGTAAAGGCTCTGTGGTGGCAACATATGCCGCTATCTCCTCATCGGTGATGTCGCCAAAATGGACGACGGTGGAACTTACTTCCGTTTCTGTGTCGCTCCCAGTCCAGACTGTGGGTCCGGCGGCGGCGTCGGAGGGGGTGATGAGTGCGAGGGCGTGTCCAGTCCAGAGGGTGCCATCTTTACCCCGCATGTCTTGAATGCGCTGTGTGGCGACTTCTGCTGTTTTTGGTTTCCCGAGAGTTTCACCGTCCATTTCAAGCAGGGAGTCGGCACCTAGAACAAGGAAAGCAGCGCTTGAGTTGGGGCTAGTGAGCGGGTCGTTTAGATCTGACAGCATTTTTTCTGTAACGTCCTTGGCTTTCGCCTCTGCTAGTGCTGCCACGATTTGCGCCGGTGAGCTTAGTGGGGGGAGTGCCCCTGCAATCTCGTCTTCGTCAATGTCTGAAACTCTAACAAGAGGATCCACGCCGGCTGCCCTCAGGGTTTGGAGGCGCCCTTGAGATTGGGAAGCCAGAACAAAAGTTACGTGTGGGGAGGGTGCCATGGTTTCTTCCTGGTCGTCGGGATCTTCGCTAGGCATTAGACTACATCGTGGATGAGCACTGTTTTTGCCCAAACAGTAGCTTTTTTTCGGGCTAACCGGTAACCTGGCAGTGATGCAAGCCACAAAAGGTGTGGTTTTGTGTGTGCCTGCCCGCAGAGATTTTTAGAGCGGACCAATTTTACATGGAACAGAGTGGGGGAAGTCTTGAGCGGTGAGCGTGGTGAGCTGGCGCAGTGGGCAGACCCGGATAGCGCCTTGCAGTCTCGGACTATTAATGAGTATCGGCAGGTTTTCTTAGGTGGTGCTGCTACCTTGACGGCAGCGCAGTTGGCGCATGCTTCAGGGAGCTCGCTCGAAGAGGTCATGGCTTACCTGCTGCACATGGGTTTCCAACCGGTTGAGCCGGATGAGGTTCGTTTCACCCAGCGCGACCTGGAAGCTTTCAGGCGCTGGAGGGAGGCGATGGAACGGGCTAATCTCTCAGATGAGGCCGCTGCGTCCCTAACTAGAGCCCAATCGCACCTGTCCGACCGTTTGGTTCTGTGGGAAATTGAGGCCCTGGTGGAAGATGCGGAGCGTCGCCACGACTTGGACGATACGGCTGCCCGTGTGGTTGTGATCGCCGAGATGCGCAAGCTTGTGGAGGCTTTGGAAAGTCAGATGGTTTACGCCTGGCGAACGCAGATGTTTGCATTGATCGAGCGCATGACCAAGGAGATTGGTGTTCGTGACCCAGAGCATTCCAAGAAGAGGTTTCCACTGAATCGTACTTTCGGGTTTGTCGACATGGTTGCTTACACGTGGGCGTCAGAGAACATGGGTGAGCAGCTGGTGGGGCTGGTGGAGAAGTTCGAATCGGTCTGTCGGAAAACAGTGACGGAATCCGGTGGTCGCGTGGTGAAGATGTTGGGGGATTCTGTGTTTTTCATCGCGGATGATTTGGAGACGGGCCTCCAGGTTGTGATGGCTTTGCTGGAGAGCTTGAAGAGGACAGAGGGAATGCTCCCGGTGCGGGCATCTTTGATTCAGGGCGATGTTTTTTCCCGCTCTGGGGATGTGTTTGGGCCGCCTGTGAACTTGGCTGCTCGCCTGGTGGATGTTGCTCCGCGTGATGGTGTGCTGACCGATGCGGGAACCGCCGCAGCGATTTACTCGTTGTCTGCATCCCAGGGGTATAGGATTCAAGAGTTCCCTTCCCAGAAGTTGCGGGGGGTTGGAAGGGTTTCCCCCTATCTTGTGTCGCAAGAAAGTGATACATAGGTAAAGAGATTCACAAGGGCAGCTAAAGGCGCTATACTGATTTTATGACAACAATTATTTTGATTGAAGATGATCCTGCAATTGCTGAACCTTTGGCTCGTGCCTTGGGACGAGAAGGTTATGAGGTGAGGTCTCACGGCACCGGCAGAGGCGGTTTGGCTGAAGTTGACCAAGCAGATTTGGTAGTCCTGGACCTAGGATTGCCTGACATGGATGGTCTGGATGTGGCCCGTGAGATCCGGAACCGGGGCTTAGAAACGCCAATTTTGATCCTGACGGCCCGCGCCGATGAGGGCGACATGGTGATTGGTTTGGACGCTGGCGCAGACGACTATGTCGCGAAGCCTTTCCGATTGGCCGAACTGCTGGCACGGGTGCGGGCTCTTTTGCGCAGAGGAGCCCCGGAGAGCGAAGAGTCAGAGCTGCGAGCAAAAGATGTGGTGGTGGACCTGCCTGCGCATCGAGTTTTCGTTGGTGATCGGGAGCTATCACTTACAGCGAGGGAATACGACCTGCTTGTAGCATTGTTGAAACAAGCCGGCAACATGGTCCCCAGGGAAGATCTGATGCGCGATGTGTGGGCTCAGGATTCGGAAGGTTCCACAAAAACTTTGGACATGCACGTGTCCTGGCTGCGCCGTAAACTGGGCGACAGTGCTGTGGAGCCGCGCTACATTACGACCGTGCGCGGTCTTGGGTTCCGTTTCGAACAGTAGGGCACCCTGGCGGCTTTCCTTTTTGGGGAGTAAAGCGAACGGGTAGGGGGTAGACGTCAGTGAGGCAGCGCGCTACCAGAATGATTTTGACCGCGGTTTTCGTGGTGATTCTGGTACTGGGGGTGCCAGCAGGCTTTCTGGGTGGCCTGCTGATGTGGAACAGTCAGCAGACCGACTTGGATACGCGGGCACAAACGGTAGCTAGAGCAGTTGAACGACGGCTTGACGACGGAAATTTTGTCACTCAAAACACGGTCTCATCCTGGGCTAAACCGGTTGGTAACCAACCGGAAGCTCATACCGTGGTCGTCATCCCCGGAAGATACACGATTGTTGCAGGGGATGAGGTCGTCGGGCCCGAAATGACTGCGAAGTACCAGGCGAGCAGCGGCGTGATCGTGGACATGGAGGTTAGTTCCGCAACGGCTCTGAAGGATGCGGGGAAAGTCATTTTGGCGCTCCTCTTGGGGATCGTTTTTTCTATTCTGCTGGCCTGGTATTTAGCTAACTACATGGCTCGGAAGCTTTCTGCCCCACTAATCTACCTAGCGGCTATGGCCGAGCAGATTGGTTCGGGGCAGGTACGGGCGCAGGTCAGGCCGTCAGGGATAGAAGAGATTGACCTGGTGCAGGAAGAGCTCACACGCACAGGCGAGCGGATGGCCCGTCGTTTAGCGGCGGAGCGACAGCAGTCAGCCGACGCTTCCCACCAGCTGCGCACACCATTGACCGCGCTTTCAATGCGGCTTGAAGAAATCCAGATGCTGTCTTCCCAGGAGGAGGTTCAGGAGGAAGCGGAAGCCTGCCTGGCGCAGGTTGAGCGTTTGACAACTGTGGTCAGTGACCTGCTGGACACTAGCAATAGAACGGTGTCGGATACAGAAGTCGTACAGTTACTATCTGTATTTAACACCGAGCGGGAAGAATGGGAAGACCAGTTTAGGGCTGCTGAGAGGGAGTTGCTTTTCGTAGATGAAGCAGAGCAGATGGTGCTGGCCGAGGAAGGAAAGTTAAGTCAAATATTGGCTGTTCTCATTGAAAATTCACTAAAATACGGGAAAGGCACCACGGAGGTGCGTTCCCGGAAAGGGACCTCCACTCGCGGAGTGTTTATTGATGTTTCTGATGAGGGCGACGGTATTGAAAAGAACCTGGCCAATGAGGTTTTCGACATGGGGTTCTCCGAGCATGGGTCTTCCGGGATAGGGTTGGCCTTGGCTAAAGACTTGGCCCAGTCAATGGGGGCTCGTCTAGAGTTGAGTTCGCTTGAACCAACCGTTTTCACTTTGGCACTGTCGGCAGTTCCCGTAAGCTTTGATCCAGGCGTTGTCATGCCGGAGGCCCCCATGGTTTCCGTGGGCAAAAGGGGACGTTTCTAAGCGGGCAACCGCAGACAAGGGGTAAGAATGAGCGTATTGGTTACCGGTGGGGCCGGCTACATAGGTGCGCACGTGGTGCGCCTGTTGGAAAGCAGTGGTGAGGACGTCATTGTTGTCGACGACCTTTCCACAGGGGAAGCAACGAGGATCCCCGGTGTGGATCTGATAAACGTGGACTTGGCCTCCGATGGAGCATGGCAGCTGTTGACGGACACCATGATTGACAAGGATGTGGACACGGTGATCCATCTAGCCGCTCGGAAAGAGCCGCGGGAGTCCGTGGAACGTCCAGCCCACTACTATCGACAGAACGTGGGTGGGTTAGCGAACGTGTTGCGGGCGATGTACGACGCTGGGGTGAAGGACATCATCTTTACCTCTTCGGCAGCAGTCTACGGAAAAAATGATGAGGGCCTGGTTACGGAGGATTCGCCGACCAGACCAATAAACCCGTATGGACGAACAAAGGTCGTGGGTGAGCAGCTCCTGGCGGATGCCCGAACCGGTTGGGGCCTACGGCCCGTGTCTCTGCGCTGCTTTAACGTTGCGGGGGCAGGAGCTAAAGATCTTGGCGAAAAAAATAAGTTCAACCTGATCCCAACTGTATTTTTGGAACTAGACGAGGGGACCCAGCCGGTCGTCTTTGGTGATGATTACGCTACCCCAGATGGTAGTTGCGTAAGAGACTATGTGCATGTGGAGGATGTTGCACGAGCACATGTTGAAGTAATGAATAGGCTGCGTACCGGCGCCCTAGAACACGATGTCTACAACGTTGGCACAGGAACCGGATCATCAGTCTTCACGGTGCTAGAGGGGATCCGAGCTGTTAGTGGTAATGAGTTTGAAGTGCGCGTAGCAGATGGACGGCAGGGGGACCCCGCAAACCTGGTTGCAGACACGTCTAGGTTACACAATGAACTCGGTTTCAAAGCCGAAAAGGATCTGGAAGAAATTTTGGCCAGCGCTTGGCAGGCACACGACTAAGAGCTGGCGGCGATGCCGCTAGCTACGGGGCTGAATCAAAGTCTTCTTCTGACAGTTCGCCCTGATCCATCCTGTCGAAAAAGTCTGGCAGTGCTTCATCGTCAAGCAGGACCACGGAGCCGGCCTCATTCATGGCGGACGCTTCAGCAATTGGTGCCGGGCCGGTCATCTCTGTGGCACTAGCCTTCTTCATGGCAAAAACCATGCGGGCAACGTCACGGATGTTCGTATTTTCACCCACTGTTAATGCGGCGGCGCCGTTGGAAGACAAGTCATACTGTTTCAGGGGGTTCAACAATATCCCAGGGGACAGAGCTTCTCGGGTAACAGATCCCAGTACTTGCCGTTGACGTTCCGCCCTGCCATGGTCACCCCGGGGATCCTGGTAGCGCATACGAGCGAAGGCCAGCGTTTCTTCCCCATCTGCTACGTGGCAGCCAGCGGTCCACTCCATACCCGATTTGGGGTCATCAACATCAGAGTCCCAGCACAATTCCACGCCACCCAACGAGTCCACAATCTCCCCAACTCCACCCATACCAACCTGAACATAGTGGTCAACTTCCACACCTGTCAGTTCTTCTACGGTAGCAACCATGAGCTTGGGGCCGCCAACAGCGAAAGCCGCATTAAATTTGGACCACCCCACACCAGGTATGTTGACATAGCTATCTCTTGGGATGGAGACCATGGAGGCTTGCCCGTTTTTGGCTTTGTGGATCAGGATGGCAGAATCAGAACGTTCTGTGGTGTCCACGGTTTCTTCCCCCTCCCAACCTTCTCTAGAGTCGGAGCCAGCGAAAAGGTAAGTGGTACCCCCCGGGCTGGTTTTCGTGGTTCCGGCATCCACCCGGTTCATGGAGTTATTGGCATTCCACATAAGAAAGGTTGGCCACGCCACCAGTATTGCGATCACGATGGCTAGGAGAACGGGCCACTTGCGTTTCTGGCGCAACGGCCTAGTTTTCGCTGCGCCTGACTCTGGCTTCAGCTGCCTAAGGGGATTCCTGGGCTGAGTGTCAGGGGAAGCAAGTGGTTGTGACTGGGTGGGTTGGGCAGTTGGGCGTTTTTTGGGTGCAAACGCGGGAGGTAGGGAAGAGTCCTCACCGTAAACAGACTTGCGTTGCGGAACTTCAGGGTTTGTAGCCGAGGAACCCGGCCGCTTTCTCTGGGGGCGGGGACGGTTGTCTTGCGGATCGAAAGAAGGGGGAACTGTCATGTGCGGGAAACCTTCGGCTCACAAACTCGGGTCATGCATGGACCCAATTTCGTTATCCGTGCGGGGATCCCCACCTTCTGTAATCTCTCCGTCTTCTTCGACAGTGAAGTAGTTTCCATCGATGTCCTTGAAAACTGTTCCTGCCGGCAGATCTGTGTCGTTGAGAACGGCGTCCCAGAACTCGGTGTTTTGTGGCTCCTTAGGAAGTAGGCGGTTGTGGTCAAAATCAGCGGTGACTACCGGCATGGTCAGAAACCTAATGTTTTCTGTTCCAATGTTCTTCACGGAGTTTGCCAGCCCGGCATCAACTTTCAAACTGGTAAGTGAAGGTGATAGGCGTGTGGAGTCCATAGTCGCCGCAAGGAAGGCATACAGCTTCGGCATTTCTGTCAACAGATTGCTGTCCAAAGCTTCGTTTACCATGGCACCCAGAAGGTCCTGTTGTCGTTGGATACGTCCCATATCGGAACCGTCGCCAGCGTAGCGCACTCGAGCATATTCAGTGGCTGTTACCGCGTCTAGAACCTGGCAGCCAGCAGGAAGATCCAAGTTTAGATAACGGGTGTCCTTAATGGGCTCATCCAAGCACATCTCCACACCACCGAGTGAATCGATCATTGATGCGAACCCATTGAAGTCTACAACTGCGAATCCATCAATCTGGGCATCAGTTAGCCCTTTAACAGTTCTTTCCGTGCAGGTGACCCCGGCTGCTATGTCATCTTCCAGTGCTCCATACGAAAACGCCCAGTTAAATTGTCCGTACTGCTCGGGACTTACCGAACCATCTGATCGGACACACTCGGGTAGGAGAATCCACATGTCCCGCGGAATAGACACAATACTGATTTGTGTGCGGTCAGCTGAGAAATGCATGAGTAGAGTCGTGTCCGAACGCATGGTGGGATCTTCGTTATCGATCGGGAGAAGCTCCTCATCCTGATCGGCCCTGGAGTCGATACCCATGAACAATATGTTTACGGGCCTACCGTCGAAGGAGTCGGCGGGTGGCTGCAGGAGGGCTCCGTCAGGGCTAGTCAAGTGGGACGTATCTAAACCAGCCTTACTCATCTGGCTGCTCAAGTCGAGGTACAACCAGACTCCAACTGTGCCAGCGAGCAAGACTAGCCCCGCGAGCACTGCCCCCAGAGTGGAAACCAGCAGGGAGCCTTTAGGCCCCACACCCGAATGAGCTGGGGCCCTACCGTTGCGCATTCGCATCTTTGTTTTTGACATACCGCCCTAAGTCTAAGCCCCAGGAACCAAAAAACGAGCAAAACTGTGAGCTAAGACCGGTAATATTGTGCAGGTCACTGGCTGTTAGGGGGGCCTGGCTTCTCGGCCTCCTCAAGAGCCAGAGCGCGAGTTAGGGTGGTGATCTGCTTTTGTACCCACACTTCACGCCTGTAACTGGCGGCCATCTGTGCAAACAATGTCACCACCACCAGATACAGCAGGAGGTTAGTTCCCGAATCCACCCCTATCATCTCCGAAAAACGATTGAACCAGGATGGGAAAAGGATGCCAAAGCTAGTTGCTCCCAGCACTCCCAACAACCCCAATCGGCGCAGAGCCAACCGGTTGTCCGTGGAAGCTGGACGCATCAGGAAATACGTTATTGCCAGCAAAGCGACAAGCAAGAGAAGTTTGATAAGCCAGTAGTTCATTGTGCTACCTCACCAACAGGTCCAAAAGTATGTTGACAGAATTTAACAGCGACTGCCCTTTAGCACGAGAATAGTCCGTGTAGCGAATATTCACGGGAACCTCCTCCCAGGGGAGGCCTGTACCTGCAAGCTGGGAAACAATCTGACTGGCATGAGCCATCCGGTCTTGGGTCAGATCCAACTGTTCAGCAGCGTCTCTGCGAAGCACGCGAAGACCATTGTGAGCGTCACTGAGCTGCAGACCGGTGCTGGCACTACTGACCGCAGCAACTAGCTTCAAGACGGCCGCACGGAAACGACCGACACGGGCTTGTCCATCTCCGCGAGATCTGGACCGAAATGTTCCCTGGTTGTTAGAGCCGCCGAAACGAGATCCCAATACAAACCCTAAATCACGCGCTTTAGCAAGACGTACCATTCTGGCCGCATCTTCAACCGGATGTTGACCATCGGCGTCAAAAGTGATCACGAAATCGACATTTGGCTGTTTGAGGACATAGTCGATGCCGGTCTGTAAAGCCGCCCCTTGGCCGCGGTTCAGCCGGTGCGACAGCAGGTGTACGCCCAAACCCCGCAAGTCCTCTCCCAGGCCATCTGCAGAACCGTCGTCCACGCAAACCACGTTGGGGAATGTGCCCAAGGCTTCTTCGATGACTCCGCGAGCCACTTCGCCCTCGTTGAAAAATGGGACCACAAGCCAAGTGTTTGCGAATTCGTGCACGAATTCTCTCTCAGGGTTGACCACCGTCCCATTGTCTCATTAGCTTCTCAGCTTTGCCGAACGGCTTTAGAATCATGACAGAGAAGGTGACGACGAAGGGAAATGTGGATGGCGCGAATCATGGAATCGGCGGACGTGTCCGGAGCTGCAAACGTGGGCGCTGGGACCACCGTGTGGCACTTGGCACAGATCCGAGAAGGTGCTCGCGTGGGACGTAACTGCATTATTGGCCGCGGAGCGTACATTGGCACAGGCGTGACAGTGGGCGATAATTGCAAGATCCAAAACTTGGCGTTGGTTTACGAACCGGCCTCGCTGGGCACGGGGGTTTTTGTTGGCCCAGGGGCCATTTTGACCAATGATCAGCATCCCCGGGCAATAACGGTTGAGGGCGACCTCAAGGATGCTGATGACTGGGAACAGGTGGGTGTAACCATCGAAAAAGGTGCAGCGATTGGGGCTGGAGCCATCTGCGTGGCTCCAGTGCGGGTAGGCGCATGGGCCATGGTGGCCGCTGGAGCGGTGGTGACCAAGGACGTCAGACCCTACGCGTTGGTGGTGGGTAGCCCTGCCAAGCAGGTTGGCTGGGTGGGGGAAGAAGGGGTGAAACTGGATCGGGTGGGGGCAAGTTCCGCCGAGTACGTTTGTCCCCGATCCAAAAAAATGTACAGCATAGACGAGTCTGGGGACTTGGTTCCCCGCGAAGACTAGGCCCCGTCTTTGACGGAGTTCATGGCAACGCTAGAGTAGAGGCTGGGCTTTGTTCGCAAGCGGACGGCGGTCCTGTTGGGTTTGGGCGAGCACACCTGGTGGATGAGTGCTGTCCCATAGTTCGTAGCGTAGGTTACTGTAGTATTGTTGTAGACAAGTGTATTGACTCGACGCTGCTGTTTTAGGCACGTGGGAACGTTTGTTAGAAGGATAGCTACGGATAGCTAAGGGAACGAGAAATGAAGCGAAGAATTCTTTCAGGACTGGCGGCCACCGCCGGAGCAGTGGCGCTAGTTGCCACGGGAGGGTTAGC
>CAYFPY010000009.1:28827-59575 GCA_964345125.1 uncultured Actinomyces sp. | reverse complement strand
GGGGGTTAGCGGCAGGCTTGAGTCAGAGCAGGTGAGGCTTACTGCTCAGGTTTTTTGATTTTGCCTATGATCTCTCGCGCGATTTCCCTCAACTTATCTTCATCGATGTCTTTCACGTCAGCAATCTCTACAACCTCTTTCGGGGCGGAGGTTTCTTTGTCTGCGGTGCCATCCTGTGGCTTGTCTTTGCTCATGTCTGCTCCTATTGGGTTTCCTTGTCCGCGAACAACCATCACTCGTGGTGTTCTGGCTCACAGTTAAGACTTTAGCAACGGGTGCCGACAAATGCGGTGAAATAGCTTTCTCAGATGCGGTGCTCCACTTGCCAGCGCAATGCGACCCGTGCCACACTAGAAGTGTAAGCGGGTAGTAAAAACCCGGATGAAAATGAAGGTACAAGAGGAGGCCAATATGGCAGGCGAAGGTATGTTTGACAAAGCAAAAGGTGCTGCAGAAATAGCCGTAGGTAAAGTGACAGGCGACAAGAAGCTGGAATTTGAAGGTCACATAGACAAGGCTAAAGGTGCCGTGGAAGACCTGGTTGATAAAGCCAAAGACGGTGTAGAAAACGCCAAGGATAAGCTTGGTGAAAATTTCGGCAAATAGTCGAATTAGTGGGTTGAATTAGTGAAGGTAGGGTGCTCCCAGTGGTGGGACACCCTACCTTTTCTTACGCTCAGGTTTTTGTGCTCAGGTGTTCTTAAGTTCAGGTGCCTTGCTCTTCAACTGCGTCCAGTACTCCCAGGTCTTGGTCCCCCACCCACCACAACTACCCGATGTTTCGCCATGACCTGGACCACCCTGCCTTTATTTGGATGTTTTCAGACTTTTCTGAATGGTTGTACCGCATCGTCTTACCCGGAAAACAGCAGGTCAAAGCGGGGTTGAGCTCACAGCTCTAAACGTGGGAGTGATCCGTCTAAGCTGGGGGTAGGAAGAGGGTAACTATGAGAATATCAATGGCGACTCTGGCTGATGCAGGGAATGTAAGGGAGGGCACCATGAGCGTGCTTTCCGCGGGCCTGAATACGACGGGGGTGAAAGAGTTCCCCGCCCGGTTGAACATGGTGCTTGCCTTGCAGGTGGAAATGGGCCCCGAAGATGGGGAAAACAATTGGTTGGTGCGGGTCCGGTTACGTCAGAGGGACGTGGAAGAGGCGGAGATTTTGGCGCAAATTGATGCCACCATTTCAGGGCGACGAAGGTTAGAGAAGTATTCTTACGTGTCGTTGCCAATTAACTTGGCGCCGCTGCGTGTTCCCGGTCCTGGTGAGTATGCGATAGAAGTTGATGTGGGGACCCTACCAACGGTGGTGATGACGTTGTATGTGCGCCAAGTGGGCCAGGAGCAGCAGGAATAATGTAGTGAGGCAAAGAGCCGTCCCAGTAGCCGCCCCGGAGTCGCCGCCTGATGTCACTTATAAGTGACATTCTCGGGTGGAGAAAAATCTTTGAGTGGAACAAAAGTGGGACGACCTGTTGACCAAGTTTGTTGAAATTCTGCGGATCCCTTCAGTGAATGCGGACCCGGATGCCCGCCACGAAGTGGCCCGCAGCGCCGAATTGGTGCGCCAATGGTTCACGGACATTGGGTTGGACCACCAAAACCAAACTGGGGTTTAGACCTTCGGCGCTCCCACACCCAAAGGTATGGAATGCCCGGGAACAGCATCGATCAGTTCCCGGGTGTATTCCTGCTGCGGATTTTGGAACAGCTCATCGGTGGGGCCAGCCTCCACCAGTTTCCCATTTTCCATGACCACCACGTCGTCAGCTATCAGGCGGACAACAGCTAGATCGTGGGTGATGAACAGGTAGGTCAACTCTAACTCGGACTGTAAGTCGTTCAGCAGGTGCAGAATCTGATCTTGCACCAGCACGTCCAAAGCCGAAACAGCTTCGTCCAAAACAAGGACTTCCGGGTTCAAAGCTAACGCGCGGGCAATGGCCACCCTTTGTCGTTGCCCCCCGGAAAGTTCGTTCGGGTAGCGCCGCATCACGGAGCGGGGTAGGGCTACCAGGTCCAACAGTTCTTGGACCCGCTCCACCCTTTCCTGCTTCGACCCAATCTTGTGCACAAGCAAAGGTTCTTCAATGATGCGGAAAATTGAGTACATGGGGTCCAGCGACCCGTACGGGTTTTG
Source organism: uncultured Actinomyces sp. (assembly GCA_964345125.1). Lineage (GTDB taxonomy): Bacteria > Actinomycetota > Actinomycetes > Actinomycetales > Actinomycetaceae > Scrofimicrobium. Next base: position 57,431 of record CAYFPY010000009.1, on the reverse strand, counting down.
GAACACGACCTGCACCGTGCGGCGCATGTCGAATAGTTCCTTCTTGCTTAACGTGGACAGGTCGCGTCCCTGCAGAAACACTTTCCCGGAAGTTGGTTCCAGCAGGTTCAACACCATGTTCGCGACCGTGGACTTGCCGGAACCCGATTCCCCTACCAGTGCGAGGGTTGTTCCTTTCCGCACCGTGAACGACACGTTGTCCACGGCCCGCAGAATTTTGTCTTTGCCTTTCGCGCCGCGCACATCGAACTCTTTCACCAGGTCCTGAACACGGATAATTTCTTCAGTGGAGTCCTCACCTGCGCCGGAGCCGAGCAGCTCTTCCTCTGCAACTTCAATGCCTTGTTTGTGTGCGGAGATGATGCGTTGTGAAGCCAAGGAGGGCGCTGCTGCCACTAGCCGTTTCGTGTATGGGTGCTGCGGGTCCTGCAGAATGTCCAAAGCGGGTCCCGACTCGACTATGCGGCCCCGGTGCATAACCACCAACTGTTCCGCCCGCTCCGCAGCCAGCCCTAAGTCGTGAGTAATGAACAGGACCGCGGTGCCCATCTCGGTGGTCATTTGGGCCAAGTTGTCCAAAATGACTCGTTGCACCGTCACATCCAAAGCGGAGGTAGGTTCGTCAGCAATTAGAAGTTTCGGGTGAGCCGCCAATCCGATGGCAATCAGAGCGCGTTGACGCATCCCCCCAGAAAATTCGTGCGGATACTGCTTCGCCCTCCGGGAAGCATCAGGTAAACCAGCTTGCTCCAGCAGTTCAGCCACCCGCTGGCCCGTTTCGGAACGGGGGACAACGTTGTTGGCTACCAGGGCTTCTTTCACCTGTGTCCCAACACGCCACACCGGGTTCAAGTTAGACATGGGGTCCTGGGGAACCATACCAATCTGGTCACCCCGCAACTTCACCCATTCGCGCTCGCTGAGATGCGTGATTTCTCGTCCCTCAAATTCGATGGTGCCACCTGTGACCTTGCCTGTTCCGGGTAGCAAACCAATCATGGCGGCAGCCGTAGTGGATTTACCGGAACCCGATTCGCCGACAATAGCCACGGTTTGGCCGGGATAAATGGTCAAGTTGGCGTCGCGAACTGCGGGAACCATCCCCGTGGAAGACTCGAAAGCAACCGACAGGTCTGTGATGCGGAGCAGAGGCTGGGTCCCTTCCTCACCAGTCTTCGGGGAAGCTTTGGTTTCAGCCGCGACTTCCTCGGAGAAGTCCCCTTCTTCAAAAGCGGTCTTCGCTAGATCCTGCTCAACCAGATCGTCCTTGTGGCTTTGCGCAGGATCCGGTTTGTCCTGCCAATCTTCGTACTGTTCCAACGGCTCGTCGCCAGCGAAAAATTGTTTACCATCGTCACCGGTCGGGGAGCCATCTTTCTTGGCTTTGCGCCGCCGGTCCTCACTGTCCCCGTCGGGGAAATAACTCATGTCCGTCATCGTTTCCGCGCTTTCGGGTCAAGGGCGTCCCGCACCACGTCGCCCATCAGAATAAAGGACAGCACAGTCAGTGCCAAAGCAAGAGCAGGGTAGAACAGCACCATCGGGTTGGCTCGCAAGGAACTTTGCGCATTCGAAATGTCCCCACCCCAGGAAACAATCGATGCTGGTAACCCAACACCCAAGAATGACAGTGTTGCTTCAGCAACAATGAAAGTACCAAAAGCGACAGTCGCATAAACAATTATGGGGGCCGCAGCGTTTGGGATGATGTGCGACAGAACAATCCGGAAGCGTGAGGCCCCTAACGCTTGGGCGGAAGTCACATAGTCCTCCGTCTTGGCAGACATGACGGCCCCGCGGGTGATGCGTGCCAGGGAGGGCCAACCAAAAGCTGCCAACACTAAGACCACCATCCACACCGTGCGTTTCTCAGCGAACAGTTGCATGATGACGATAGCCGCTAAAACTAGGGGCACAGCGAAAATAATGTCGGTGAAGCGAGAGTTCAAGGTATCCACCCAACCCCCCAAATATCCGGCTAACGTACCGAGGATACCCCCAAAAAGAACCACGGCAATCGTGGTGAAAACCCCCACCGTGATCGATGCGTTGGCACCGTGAACCACCCGAGAATAAATGTCGCACCCCTGCTTGTCGAAACCGAAGGGGTGCCCCGGGCCAGCCGGCCCCAAAGAGTTCTTCAACTCGCAGAACCGGGGGTCAACAGATGTGAAAAGGCTGGGGAACACGGCCATCACCACCATCAACGCAATAATGGCTGCGGCGATCCAAAACAGGGGGCGGCGCCGCAAACTCTTCCAAGCTTCCCCCCACATTGAGGAAGGTGCGGACTCGTCGGATACAGCATCCACGGCCCCCAAGCCTGTTTCATCCGAATCAGAAACGAACCGTTCCTGACCGGGGCGGGCAACCCTAATATTGCGGGAGGGTACTAATCTGTCACTCATAGCGAATCCTCGGATCAAGCACAGCGTAAAGCAGGTCAACCAGCAGGTTGGCAACAATATAAACCAGGACGAGGGCGGTGGTTAGGGAAACTACCGTGCTGGGTTCCCCTTTCTTAATGCCGTCCCACAGCATTCCCCCCACACCTTTAATGTTGAAGATACCTTCCGTGACAATGGCGCCACCCATCAGGGCACCCAGGTCGGCGCCAATGAATGTCACGACAGGAATTAAAGAGTTCCGTAAAATGTGGCGGTTCATTACCTTGCCGCCAGACAGCCCTTTGGCGCGGGCGGTGCGAACAAAGTCGGCACTGGCAGTTTCTGAAATCGATTGGCGGGTCAATCTGGTCACGTACGCCAAGGACACTGCTGCTAGCACCATTGAGGGCATTAGTAGTGACTTGAAGTCCGGGGTGACCCCCACGGTCACGGGGAGCACGCCCCAGCGCACCCCCACAAAGTACTGCAGAAGGAAACCAACCACGAACGTGGGGACCGAAATCAGCAGCATGGAAAAAATTAGGACGGTTGAATCGAAAGGTTTTCCCTTCCGCAGACCAGCGGTGGCACCTAAAGCAATACCAAAAATGGCTTCCCAAGCGATTGCCATGGTTGCCAATTTGAAGGTGACAGGGAAGGCGGTGGCCATCACTTCAGATACGGGCCTGCCGGAAAAGGTTTGACCGAAATCAAGGGTGAAAACACCCTTCAGGTACAGCAGGTATTGCATCCAGAAAGGCTGGTCCAAGTTATATTCCGCTCGGATCCGCGCCTGCACTTCCGGGCTGAGGCCCTTGTCGCCCCCCAGGGCAGCTACCGGGTCGCCTGGCATCAGGTAAACCATCGCGAAAATCAGAAAAGTGGCGCCAAAAAATACTGGGATGGTCTGCAGCAGGCGCCGGCCTAGGTAACGAGACATGCGTTCCTCTTTTACGATTTGTTGTTGCCAGATTACCCAAAGATCCCGTAAAAAAGAAATGGCGGGGAAACGTTCAGTTCCCCCGCCACTTCAGTAGCTACTACAGGTTAGCCAAGGTTACTCTTTGGTGATGTCGTAGTACAACGGGACAGTGTTCCAACCGAAGACCACGTTATCCACGTGTTCCGAGTATCCACCGATGGAGTTTTGGTACCACAGTGGGATAGCTGGAAGATCTTCGAACAGGATTTCCTGCGCGTTACCAAGCAGTTCATTTGCTTCCTCAACAGAGGGAGCCGAAGCTGCTTCTGTTAATGCCGCGTCGAACTCTGGGCTGGAATAGTCACCATCGTTGGAACCCGCTCCGGTTTGGTACAGGGGTGCCAAGAAGTTGTAGGCCGACGGGTAGTCACCCTGCCAACCGGTGCGGAACGCGGCATTAATGCGGCGGTCCGTAACTTCGTCACGCAGTGACTTGAAGTCTGGGTAGGCCTTTGGTTCTGCATCAATTCCCAGGTTGTTGCTCAACTGGTTGGTTATAGCCGTAACCCACGGTTCGTGTGGTGCGTCAGCGTTGTAAGCAATTTCGAACTTCCCTTCGAAAGGCTTGATCTGCTCGGCTTCTTCCCACAGTTCCTTCGCACGTTCTGGGTCGAATTCCAGGATCTCATTGCCTGGGAGATCCGGGTTGTATCCGCTTACCACGGGGGACGTGAAGTCCTTGGCGGGGGTGCGGGTTTCGTTGAACAGTGTGGAAGTGATTTCCTCCCGGTCGATAGCCAAAGAGATGGCTTGGCGACGTAGGATGCCTTCTTCACCTTCAAAATTATCCAAGCGTTCAGGAATGGTGAATGTTTGAACAACAGCACCGTCCTGGTTCACTGCACGGTCACCCAGTTCATCCTGGAACGTGTCAATTGCCCCATCTGGGATGATGTCGATTACGTCCAGTGAACCACTGAGCAGTTCATTGTAAGCCGCTTCGGGGTCGTTGAAGAACAGCAGTGTTACGCCACCGTTGCGGGCCTTCCTGTTTCCGTCGTAAGTTTCGTTTGGAACCAGGTCAATCTTGACGTTGTGCTCCCAAGAGTCCTCTTCAGCGAACTTGTAGGGGCCGTTGCCAATTGGGTGTTCCCCACCCTTCTTGGGGTCATCCAATGTTGATTGTGGAAGTGGGTAGTAGGCGGAGTATCCCAAACGTAGTGGGAAGTCAGCCTCTGGCCTCTTCAGTTTGATGGTGAAGTGCGTGTCGTCCACAACTTCCAAACCGGTCAGGTCGCCGCCGCCCTCTTCGTTGGAACCTTCGATAGGTTCGAAGAAGTTAACGTTCAGCATTTCTTCTTTGGCGATCATCTTCCAGGCATCCACGAAAGAATCGGAAGTCACCGGCGTTCCGTCAGAGAAGACTTGGCCTTCTTTCAAGGCGACCTCGTATGTTTGTGAGTCTTCAGTTTCGATGGACTCGGCAACTTCCATTTGTGGTTCGCCGGTAGCGTCGTAGGAAACCAGGCCAGCAAACAACAAGTCGACCACTTTACCGCCCCCAACTTCGTTGGTGTTTCCGGGGATCAGCGGGTTCTGTGGTTCGGTGCTGTTTGTGGTCACAATGCCGGTTGTTGCATCTTCCGCGGCAAGTGCACCTTCTGATTGTTCATCGGACTGTCCCGACTGGCCTGCCCCACCAGCGGAGCAGGCACCCAGTGACAGTGCCACGACTGCTGGGATCGCCAGCAGCGCTTTGTTCAGTTTCATATAGTCCCTCCTTGGGGTCTGCTTGTTCCAACCATGTCAGATCAATATTTTGGTTGGCTCAATAGCACTTTAACTGCCCCAGGGCCGCTTTGTCGCGTTCCTCGGGCCGTAAACTCTCAGTCTATTCCAAATTGTTATACTGTGCTGGTCGGAACTGGTTTCCGGTGGGTGGGGTAGCTGAGCTTTGGGGCACTAAAGGGGCATAACCGGTGGCCAACCGTTAGGCTGGTCAAGGCGCATTTTGCGCCACAATTTTGCAAGCGGAAGGGGGTGGCCCAAAAATTGGGAAGTCATAGTACGGGCACACGTTCCCTTTCTTTTTGTTTCTGACACTTCCGGTGTTTAGGCATTGGTGGGGGCGTGTGCATTCCCCGTGTATCTACCAATTTGCCAGGGTTAGATATGATCAAGAGACTTTTTAATTGGCGACGAGAGGCTGAGCCACTGTCGCGCATACCTCATAATTTGGAGGATGTAACCGAAGCGGGTACCCCACGCGCTGTTGCTTTGTGGCTGAACGACGTGGACCATGACCTGATGGATAACCAGATCGCGGATCTGGATGAGGAGCATGCCCAGGAGCTAACCGACCTGTTAACGCCAGCTTCGGCGCAGGAGCTGTTGGAGTCTATTACCCCGCATACCGGTTACGATTTTCTGAAGAAGATTCCTCTTCCTTTTGCGGCGGGTTTGTTGGACACGTTGAACGCGGCGGACGCTGCTCGCATCATCGATTTGATGGATGAGGGCGAGAAGCTGAAGATGCTGCGGGCCATGGAATTTTCCCATTCCGCCCTGATTCGGGGCTTGTTGGCTTGGCCGGATGAGTCTGCTGCCTCGCGGATGAGCCCTGACTATTTGGCGGTTTCGGCGGATGCGACGATTCAGGATGCGGTTGAGTCCGCCCGGCAAGATCCGGCTTTGCTGGATGAGGGCGTTTTCGTTACGAAGGCAAGTGAGCAGGGGCCGATCGTTTTGGGTTGGCTGTCTGAGGCCGCCCTAATTTTGGGGGCGTTTGAGGAGCCGGTAACGGACCACATGGTTCCTGCTTCGCGTGTTCGCCAGTGGTCGGTGGAACCGCTTGCGGATCAGGAAACGGTTTCAGATCGGGTGCGCACCAGGGATTCGGATGTTATTCCGGTTATGGATGGGCAGCACCTGTTGGGTGTTATTACCAGTGACACGATTAGGGCCATTTTCCGGGAAGAGGCAACTGAGGACGCGGAAATGATGGGTGGGTCTATTCCTTTGGAGGAGCCCTACCTGAAGGCTACGCCTTTCACTTTGTGGCGGAAACGGGTGGTGTGGCTGCTGATACTGTTCCTCACGGCAATGTACACCTCGAACGTTATGCAAGCGTTTGAGGATGTTTTGGAGACGGTGGTGGCGTTGAGTTTCTTCGTTCCTTTGCTGATTGGTACGGGCGGGAACGTGGGGACTCAGATTACGACTACGCTGATTCGGGCGATTACTACCGATGGTGTGACGTTGCGTGATGCTGGTCGGGTTTTGTGGAAAGAGATTCGGGCGGGTTCCCTGATCGCTTTGACTATGGCTGCTGCTGGTTTGTTGCGGGCCTGGACGATGCCCAATATGACGTGGCCCATCATGATGACCGTGTCTGTGTCGCTTGCTTTGATTGTTTTGTGGGCAACTTTGGTGGCGGCCCTGCTGCCTTTGGTGTTGCGCAGGATTGGTTTGGACCCCGCTGTTGTGTCGGCCCCCATGATTTCGACGATTGTTGATGGTACGGGCCTGCTGATTTATTTGGGGTTGGCTACCATGCTTATTCCTGGGTTGTCGTAGCCGTTTGGAAACGTAGCAGCCGTAGCGAGTTGAGGATGATCAGCAGGGTGGACCCTTCGTGGATGAGGACGACGGGCCCCATTGCCAGTCCGACCAGACTTGCTGGTACCAGTAGGAGAACGCTGCCGATGGAGGCAGCCAAGTTTTGTTTGACGACGCGGCTGGTTGCTTGAGCCAGCCGGTATATGAACGGTATTTTTGTGAGGTCGTCACCCATGAGGGCGATGTCTGCCGCTTCCAAGGCCACTGCGGATCCTGCTTGACCCATGGCTATGCCAACTGCGGCGTTGGCGAGGGCGGGAGCATCGTTCACGCCGTCACCCACGACACCAACTAGGGAATCACCTAGCGTTTGTACTTGTTCCAGTTTCTCTTCGGGCATCAGTCCACCTATCGCCTGGTCGGTGCCAACTCTGGTTCCAATGGTGGTTGCCACCTCTTGGTGGTCGCCAGATAGGAGGATGGTTTGGTGGATGCCGGCCGCTTTTAGCTGTTTAAGTGCGGTGTGTGCCTCTTTTCTGGGGGCATCTATGAGGCCGAACACCCCCAGGTATTCATTACCTAAGCGGACGGTTAGTGTGGTTTCCCCTTCCTGTTGGGCTGTTGTGAGGGCTTCGGAAACCCAGGTGGGTGCGTCACCGATCAGCTTCTGGTTGCCAATTTCGACCGGTTGTCCCCCGACCTGTCCCACAACACCTTTGCCGGGAATGGTTTCCACGTCTTGTGCTTGCACCCTGTGGTTGGTGGGCACAAGGTCCGCTAGTTGCCTGGCCAGTGCTACTCCCAGGGGATGGTCGGACTGTTCTTCCACCGCCAGGGTAATGGCCCGCAGGGTTTCTTCCGTGGTGTTGGGGCCAACCACAGTGGTGCTGATGGTGGGGGTGCCTGCGGTGAGTGTGCCAGTTTTGTCGAACACTAACGTGTCCACATCCGCTAGAAGTTCCAGGACGGAACCACCTTTTACCAGGACACCGGCACGCGCCGCCCGAGCTATGGCGGTCACCAGTGCCGATGGGGTAGCAATCGCTAAAGCGCAGGGGGAAGCGGCCACCAGGACCAGCATTGACCGGTAGAAAGCAGTGTTGAAAGGTTCGTGAAGGGCCACTAACCCAAACAGGAGGATGCCCACCACAAAAGCGAGAACGATAGGCACATAAAACAGTTGGAACCGTTCCACAAAACGGGAAGTTGGGGACGCGGTGGCTTCCCCGCCCTCCACCAGGTTCACCACCCGCGACAAAACTGACTCTTCCGCACTGGCTGTGACGGTCATCAGGAAGGAGGTGGGACCATTTATGGTGCCCGCATACAGGGGTGCCCCCTCACCTTTGTCCACCGGCATGGATTCCCCGGTGACTGGCGCTTGGTCCACCGAAGCGTTTCCAGTTAGCAGCACACCATCGGCGGGAATACGGGAATTGGGGCGCACAAGCACCGTTTCCCCCAGGCGAAGTTCCTCCACGGGCACCTGCACCTGTTCCTGCCCACTCGTAATGTCCTCACTGCTCGACTCTTGCTGGCCCGGTGCAACCGGACGGAGTACCGTTGCAACCTGGGGAGTTAAATCGGCCAAAGCGCTGATTGAGCGGGTTGCTTTAGCCAGCGCGAACTCTTCCAAAGCGTGACCCAAACTGAACAGGAAAAGCAGGACAGCCCCCTCAGACCACCGCCCCACAGCACCCGCTCCCACAGCTGCCACCAGCATCAGAAAATCAACGTCAAAACGGCCCCGACGTAGGGAAGAAATAGCTTCCCCCACCGTGAAAAATCCACCAAAAAAATAGGTCAGCAAATACAGGCTTATGTATGTTGCAGGTGAAGCAGCAACCAAATGCTGGGCGGCTAAACCACCGAAATAGGTGACCCCCGCAGCCACGGCGAAATAGAGCGGCCACGGGCGGGAATGGGAATGGTCATGCATGAACTTTCTCCCGATCATTAACACTCATAATGCCAGCCTACGACACCGCCCCCACCCAGCAAACTAAACAGCCACGTAGAACAGACACGTAGAGTGGAGACAGAAACCAAAAATCTGCACACAAAACAAGGAAGGCTGAAGAAACAATGGCTCACTCTGGCCAAGAACCAGAACTGGCAACCCAAATAGAACAACTGAAACAGATCCTGGAAAAGTCCGAACGCGTAGTGTTCTTCGGGGGAGCAGGCGTATCCACCGAATCGGGACTACCCGACTTCCGTTCCGACAGCTCACGCGAAAAAACCCTGCAAAACTACGGGACCAACCCGGAACAGATCCTGTCTTCCGACTACTTCTATGCGCAGCCAGAAGAGTTCTACCGGTACGTTAAAAACGAATTGCACCACCCAAACGTGAAACCAAACAAAGCGCACGAAGCGCTTGCGGACCTGGAAAAACAGGGGAAACTGGCAGCCATCATCACCCAAAACATTGATGGACTGCACCAGGATGCGGGAAACACCAAAGTTTATGAACTGCACGGCAGCCTCAACCACTACACCTGTGTGGATTGCGCACAACCGAAGGCGGGAAGCGAAGTGGAAACAGAGCTTCTAGCAGCGGAAGATGGTTTCGTTCCCCAATGTACCTGCGGCGGCACGCTTAAACCCGACGTTGTTTTGTACGGAGAGCAACTACCTGAAGCAGCTGTGGGTGGTGCCAGTGAAGCGCTCAGTGAAGCAGACACGCTGATAGTGGCAGGCACCTCCCTGGCTGTTTACCCCGCCGCTGCGTTACTTTCCCTGTTCCAAGGGGAGAATTTGGTGGTCATCAACCTGACACCCACCCCGGCTGACCTGGATGCCCAACTTTTGATACAAGCCCCAGTCGGTACCGTAATGAGGCAAGCTGTAGCCACGTCTAACTAGGCAGGAAAGGGGTCGTGCGCATGTCCCTACGGTTCATTGCGACTGCCGACTGGCAGCTGGGAATGGCAGCTAACTACCTGGACGCGCAGGCGCGCCCTCGCTACCAGCAGGCACGTTTCGATGCAATAAAGAAAATTGGAGAATTGGCCAACCAGGAACAAGCACAGTTCATTGTGGTTGCAGGTGACGTTTTTGAACACAACCAGCTGGACCGTTCCGTCCTGGGTCGCACGTTTGAAGCGTTGCGTAGTTGTAAGGTGCCGATCTATCTTCTGCCTGGGAATCACGATCCGTTAGACGCGGCCAGCATTTACGATTCCGCTGAGTTCAAACGGGAGTGCCCAGACAACGTGCATGTTATCCGTGACTCCCAACCAATCAACGTGCAGGAGGGCGCGGGAACACAAACGTTGGGGCGGACGGTGGCCCAGATAGTTGGTGCACCCTGGTTCAGTAAAAAACCCACACAGGACTTGGTGGAACAAGCCCTGCAAGGTATTAAGGACCAGACCGGGGACGCTAAAGAAGTGCCCCGCATCCTGGTGGGACACGGCAGTGTGGACACCATGAAACCTGGGGAGCTTGAAGCCACCACCATCCGTTCGGGTCCACTGCAGGAAGCTATCTCTTCCGGCAGCGTCGACATCGCAATCATTGGAGATCATCACAACACGGTGGAGATCCTAGAGCGAGTGTGGTCACCAGGAGCCCCAGAAGTGACCAGTCGTGTCGAAAATGATGTGGGAAACGTGTTGCTAATTGAACTGGACGACAACGGAACATCTGCAGGTGGGAAACTGCCGAAAGTGACATCAATCCCGGTGGGATCTTGGGAGTTCCAAGTGAAAGAAGCGCAGGTGAATAACGATGAGGACTTGGAGAACCTGTTCGAGGAATTGCGGCAAGTGGAGAACAAAGACCGGGTGGCACTGTGGCTGAAATTGGCAGGAACGTTAACAACTGCCCAAATGGCTAGCCTGGACGAGAGGCTGGAACAGTTCGGTGAAATATTTGCTTTGCTGCAACTGTGGGAACGACACAACAACTTGGTGCTGCTGCCCGACAGTGAAAGTTTGCAAGAACTGGGTTTAAGAGGGTACGCCCACGAGGCCGCTGAAGAGCTGCAGGACCTAGCTACCGTGAACACGGAGGAGGGGCCCAACGAAAGCGCTCGCGTTGCTCAGGATGCACTCCGTTTGCTGTACCGCTTCGTGAAACAAGAGGAAAAATGAGACTACGCCGTTTAGGGATAACAAACTTCCGAGGTGTCAGCGAAGCGACAGTCGACTTCGCTGACGGGGTCACTGTTGTTGAGGGGCCCAACGAGGTCGGGAAGTCGTCTTTGGGGGAGGCGTGGCGCCTGTTGCGTGACCTCTATGATTCGTCAAGCCATCGGGACATAAAAAAGGTGCAGCCGGTAGGTCAGGATGTGGGACCCCAAGCCAGCGTGGAACTGGAATTGGGTGGCGACATCATTGTCTTTGAGAAACGCTGGTTGAAGAGCAGTTTCACAAAGCTCACGGTAACCGGATCCCGCAGCGAACAGTTAGCGGGGCGCGAAGCACACGACAGGTTCAACGAACTTTTGACGAAATCTGTGAACGTGGAACTGTTGGGCGCCTTGGACGTGGCTCAAGGTAGTTCCCTAACCCAACCGGTGGTGGCAGACATTCCTGTCGTCCAACAGGCATTGGCTGAGCAAGGGCAGGCGGTGGAAGACACCGGGAGCTTGCTAAGCCGGGTGGACGAAGAGTTCAAACGGTACTTCACTTTGCGCACTGGGCAAGAGGCGCAGGAGCTAAGGGAAGCCAGCAAGCAGTTAGAAAAGGCCCAGGCTGATTGGAACCAGGCGAAACAGGACAGTGTTCACCTGGATTCCCTCACGGACAAACATGCAACGGTTGGCAAGGATTTGGTTTTTTACCAGAAACAGTTGCGCGAAGCCCAAAAGATCGCCAGCAAAAATCGGCGCGCAGTGGGTGAGTTCGAAGGTTTGAAGGAACGGCGGGAACAGGCGAAGCGGGACCTGAAGTATGCCCAGAGTCAGGCAGAGAATGCCGAAGCAAGAAAGCAGGATCGGCAGCGCCTTGTTGAACAGTGGCAGAAATACGCCGAAGAGGCTAAAGAAGTCACCGCTGAGAAAGTGGAAGCGGAACGCAAAGCTAGTGAAGCTAGCGAAGTTTTGGCGGACCTGAAGAAACAGTTAGCAGAAAAAGAGGCTGACCTAAAAAGGGTGGCTGACCGGGTGAAACTGTTCGCAGGGGCAATCGCAGCTAGCGAAAATGATGGCAAAATCAAGAAGCTGGAGTCACAGTTACGTGACGCAGAGGAACTGGAAAGTTCCGTTACCAGGCTAAAGGGGAAGTCCGAGGCGATCTTGGTAGACGAGGATACCGTGGATGAGCTTCAAAAGTTGGATATGTCGCTGCGTATGGCGACAAAGCAGATGGAAGCTGCCGCCGCAACTGTCACCGTAACCGCTTTGGGGGACCAGCCTGTTGGGGTCAGTGGTGACCATTTGGAGGAAGCCACCCTGGGGGAGAATGATGAGAGACAATTCCCCGTTGTTGACGAGCTAAGCGTAGAGGTGGCGGGTATCGTCAAAATGGTAGTCACCCCCGCGAATGTTCCCGAGGATATGAACAAGGAGTTGGCGGAAGCTCAGGAGAGACTGGATAATGCGCTGGCTTTAGTGAAGGCGAAAGACGTTGCCGACGCGCGGCAGCAGGCCACACAGAAAAGGGACTTAGGGTTGGAGCTGGGCAGGACTCAGGCCCGTTTGGAGCAGCTGCTAGGTGAGCAAGAGCCAGAAGAGATACGTCTCCAGATTGCCGAGCTACAAGAAGAAACCTCCATGGTGCATGAGGAAGTGGAAACGTTGGCCCACTTGACCTCGCAGGACCGGCAAGCCGGCAAAGCTGCTGCCGAAAAGGAACAAGCCCAACTGGAAGCTGAACTGCAACTTTGGGAAGAGAAGATTTCTCAGGCCAAAAAGGACGCTGAGGCAACCGGGAATCTTGCTGGTGAACTGCGGGTGCGAGCAGAAGTTCAAGTGGAGCAAGAAAATTACTATGAACAGCAGGTGAAGCAGGCCCGCGAAAAAATCGATGACCAGGAACTGGAGGAACAGTGGGAGGCCGCCACCAAGAAGCTGGGGGAAGCGCAAACTCGGGTTGAAGAACTGCAGGAAGAGTTTGCTTCGGCTGATGTAACCACCTTGGAAACCCACTTGGAAACCGCCCAGAAGAGCGTGGAAAGTTTGGAGCAGCGCACCAAAGGCTTCCGGGAGGAACTTCTGCGGCTAGAAGGTGCTTTGGAGACTGCGTCCAGCAAAGGGTTATACGACAAGCTGATGGCAGCGGAAGCAAGTCTGGAAGCAGCGGTAGCAAACGAAGAGGCGGTTCGCCGCAGGGCAGAAGCCGTCAAATTGCTCCGGGAGGTGCTGCAGCGCCACCGGGACGAAGCTCAACAACGGTACGTGCAGCCCTTCAAAGAGCAGATTGAGCGGTTGGGACATTTGGTTTACGGACCAGGTTTCCAGGTGAACCTGACGGAGGACCTTCAGGTTGAATCGCGCACCCTGGAAGGGAACACGATCGAGTTTTCTGAACTGTCAACCGGCGCTAAAGAACAGTTGGCACTGCTCAGCCGGCTAGCTGTGGCGCGCCTGGTTGATGAAGAGCAGGGGGCACCCCTGATCATGGACGACACTTTTGGGCACTCGGACCCCGACCGGTTGCAGGCTTTCCAGTCTGTCCTACGCAAAGTAGGCGAAGAGGCGCAGATCATCTTGTTGACCTGTGACCCTGGCCGTTTTGCCCAACTCGGTGGCGCAACATTGCAGAAAATGTTACCAACCAGCGGCTAGTGTTACGGTCTTCACGTGCAATGGCGCGGAAAAGTGTGGATTGTAGGCTAAGCTAAGTTTTCGTTGAACCAGGAACTTGGAGAAAAGCGTGACAACTACGGAAAATATGTCCCAAAAAGGGAAGAACCGTTCAAAGTTCATTGTGTTGGGCGTGGCAGTTGTGGTGGCTGTGGCGGCGGCTGTGGTGGGAGGGAAATTCTTCCTGGGGTCGCAGCAACGCACGTTGGGGGCAGACGACGTGGTGGTACACGTAGCTTCGGGCCCTGACTTTTATTTCGCAGTCACCCAGGAAGGGGAACTTTTTGGGTGGGGAGACAACACGCACGGTACCCTGGGGGACATAGGTAAAAAAATGATCACGGTTCCCACCAGCATCAAAGTTCCAGGTGACCATGATGTGGTACAAGTTGCGGGGGGAAGCGTACACGCCCTCATCCTGACCGAAGATGGCAGTGTTTACAGCGTGGGCAACAACACTGATGGCCAACTTGGTTTAGCGGACGTATCTTTGGCCACCGAACCCCACCTGGTTGAAGGCCTCGAGAATATTGTGGATGTGGCAGCGGGGCACGACTTCTCGTTGGCAGTGGCGGAGGGCGGAACTGTTTACGCTTGGGGAAACAACAGTAAAGGACAGTTCGGCAACGGAGAAGCCGAGGGCTCCCGAGTTCCGGTGGAAGTGACCACGTTGGAAGGTGTCCAAGACGTGGCTGCAGGGACGAGCCACGCGGTAGCGGTACTGGAAGACGGATCCGTTTACGCTTGGGGAAACAACGAATACTTGAACGTCCCATCCAGTAACATGGCTTTTTCTGCATCACCCCTGGAAGTGCCCAAACTGAAAAACATTACCAGTGTGGCGGCGAGAGGCAACTACTCTTTAGCGCTTGACTCCAGCGGAAACGTTTACCAGTGGGGCTACTTGGAAAGTGGGGGTAGCGACAGTTCGAGGGACCTGTACCGGAAAGCAAAATCGGGTGCAAGCAAAATTGGGGGGATACCAGAAAGCGGGTCTGTAGTGGCGGGTATTGACTATGCGCTAGCGGTAACCACAACGGGTGAAGTCTACGGGTGGGGCAACAACGAACAGGGACAGATCAACAGTAATGATAGCCAGGCAACGTTGGCACCCACTTTGGTGGAAAACCTGTCTGCCGTAAAAGAAGCTACGGCGGGCCGCAACTCCAGTGTAGCGGTGCAGGATTCTGGACAAATGTTGGGTTGGGGCAGCAATGAAGGTGACCAGTTAGGGGTCAACGAAACCACGTCACCTATCGGTCCCACCCCCATTCTCGGAGGAGACTAACGGTCATCCAAGGCCGCCCCACGGCGGTCCACCAACCCCCATGTGGCAATGGTTGCAACGAGAAAACAGGCTGCGAAAACGGTGAACGCCAAACCGACCCCACCCAAAGCCAGCATGCTGGTCACAGCGAAAGGCGCCACAATTGAAGATAGGCGACCAACCCCCGCCGCCCACCCGGCACCGGTCCCCCGCAAAGACGTTGGGTAAATCTCGGGGGTGATAGCGTACAGGGCCCCCCAGGCACCCAAGTTAAAAAACGACAGGGCCATCCCAGCCAAAATTATGGCCAACTCTGAACCGGCAGTTCCATATGCAACAGCAGCACCCGCGGAACCAATCAGAAAAACAGACAGCGTTGGGCGCCTTCCCCACTTCTCAATAAGCCAAGCCGCTGTGGCATAGCCGGGCAGCTGCGCGACCGTAATAATTAACGTGAAACCAAAAGATTTCACCAACGAAAAACCGGCCGCAACCAGCATGGAAGGAATCCAAATGAACGCACCATAGTAAGCAAAGTTAACGGCCAACCAAATCACCCAGATGGAGGCCGTGCGTAAACGAAACTCAGGTGACCACAAGCCGGTAAGCCGGGCTACCGCACTATCGGCAACACGAACACTCCCAACATCAGCAGGCAGCGGGGAAACGCCCGGTTCAACCTCGGGTTCCCGCCTACCGGTGGTCACGCCCTCCTCCAGTTGAGCAACCACATCCGCAGCTTCAGCAACACGACCCGCACCAGCCAACCAGCGAGGCGACTCCGGCAGGGCCCAACGCACCACCAAAGCGTACAACGCCGGCACCCCACCAATAACGAACGCCCACCGCCAACCATTCGCTGAAGCAGGCACCACCAAAAACCCAATCACAGCTGCCGCCGTCCACCCAACAGCCCAAAAACCTTCCAAAATAACAATCAAACGGCCCCGGATCCGGCTGGGAGCAAACTCAGAAACGTAAGTGGAAGCCACCGGCAACTCAGCACCCAAACCAAGCCCCACAAAAAAGCGCAGCACAAGCAACAGAGTCAAACCACCAACCAAAGCGCTAGCACCCGTCGCCAAACCATAAACAACCAAAGTCAAAGCGAAAACCTGTTTCCGCCCAATCCTGTCAGCCAACAAACCACCCAAAGACGCACCCAAAGCCATACCCACAAACCCGATGGAAGCCAACAGGTCGGCCTCCCACTCACTCATGTTCCACTGCTCCACCAAAGCAGCCAAAATGAAAGAAATCAGGCCAACATCCATAGCATCCAGCGCCCAACCAACACCCGAACCAACCAACACCTTATAGTGCGTCCTCCCCAAAGGCATGTCGTCCAAACGCTGCGACAACTCTTGCGCGGACTGTTGGGAAGGTTGCTGGGAGAACTGCCGACTCGATTCAGTATGCATCCCTACAGCATAAACCTGACCGCCCTTTACGGGGCATCCAGCCGCTGAGCGGACTCCAAAGCAGCAGACAAATCACGACCCCGACCCACAAGGGCGGATAACGGTTGCACCACCTCGCTATCAGCCACAGCCGCCACTTGCTCCCCCAAAACTTTTCGGGCAGCACGAGTCCTGCGCCGACCCGTCGCCCTACCAAAAACAGAAAACAACCCACCCACCAAAAGGCCGCCCAACAACCCAAAACCAATCAAGAGTCCAGGCACCGGCCACCCCTCAAAGTGACTCACCGTAATCACCGGTAAAACCAACACGGCCGCCAACCAGGCCACCAAATACCACCCAAAACCAATCATCGCCACACCAAGGAACAACCACTGCAAAAGTTTCGCCACCGGCCACCACCAAGAAGGGCCCACCCGAAAATCTACCAAACCAACTGCCCGCTCCAGCTTCTCAGACAAAGTTTGCGTAATCTGGGCAGCCTCCCCCTGCACAAGCGGTCGCCACTGAAGCGGCATCGGAGCCGCAACACTGCGCGCATACTCACGCACAGTCGTCCCCAACACCGCCCTACCCACGCCCGAGGAACCGCCCCGCGATGAACGGGACAACGTGGGAGAAGACTCAACCCCCAACCTGCGTAGCGGATCAGCACGCAACTTCCCCAACCACGAAGTCAAAAGCCACCCCGTCGCGCCAGCAGAACGCTTGCGGTAAGACGCCCCCGCGGCGTCAGCCAACTGTTGCGTGCCCACGGCTTCCTCCAAACCTGCATACAGGTTGGGCAGCGCCCGAGCCTCATCTGTTGAGGGTTCCCAGGAATACGTTTCCACCATCCGGGTCGCCCAATGAGAAATGTCAGCACTCACGCGAGCTTGAGCCGCTGAACGCTGCGCAGCCAACTCATGCAGTTGGGCCGCCAACTCTGCCACTCCCGTGCCCACGGTTGCGCTCGTCAAGAAAATTGGGGCCTGCCCCAAACCGTCCTCGGAAAGTAAACGCTGCAACGAAACCAGCACCCCATCCAATTCCCCGGCATCCAACCTGTCCACCTGATTCAAAACGACCAGCGTGGTGGCAGCCTGGTGGGAAAGAGGGCGAACATACTCCGTATGCAAAACCCGGTCGGCGTACTTCTGTGGATCTACCACCCACACCAACACATCCACTTGGCCGGCTAACCGGTCAACGACCTGCCTGTTTTCGGCTGCCACCGAATCAAAGTCGGGCAGATCCAACAAAATGAGTGGGCTTTCCTGACCCTCGGGCGCCACCCACACTTCATCTACTTCCAACCAGTCCAGCAGGGGCTGAGCACCATCGTTCTGCCACACTGCCGCAGTGGTGCGGAAAGTGGTCGGGCGAACTACCCCGGTAGAAGCAACCTCTTCACCCACCACCCGGTTAAACAAAGTGGACTTCCCCGAACCAGTTGCCCCAAAGAAACCCACCGTCGTGTGTTCAGCGGACAAACGACCACGAATGTTTGCCCGCTCCACCAAAGCCGCCGCCTCTTCAGCCACGTCCTCATCCAGGAACGGCACTGCCAAGTCGGCAGCCCGCTGCAAAGAAGCCACCTGCGCTGGGAACGACCCCTCTTGAGCTGGGTGCGACCCCACCTGCCCGTCAGCCAGAACCGGTTCCTGCAGTTTTATTTCCTGGGGTTTCTTTTGCTGGCGTTTCTTTTCCTGGCGTTTCTTTTCCTGGGGACTCATCTCTGCGGCCCCATTTTACCTAGTCGCACCCCATTGGAGTTCTGCAAACTAGCGGCACAATCCCGCAGTTCCTCCGCAGTCACACCCGTCTGCAACGAATCCAACACCTGCTGGAACCCGGAAGCCTGGACCGCGAAAAACCCCGCTGAGCGTTCCTGGAGCAGACGTTCAGCTTCCCGAGCCATACTGCGAATCGCCTGATCCCCAAACACCGTTTCCAAAATTTTCTGTCCCAACACGGCAGAACCGCCAGCAATTGCCAGCTCCCCGCCCAACAAGCCACCAGTAGAAGCAAAAACTACCAGCATCAAAGCAACAGCAACCGTGTTCACCCCAAGCGACAAAAACCTGGCCTGTTGCCTCTTCTTTGGGGTTTGCTGACCTACCAGTTCCACCAGGTCAGCCTGCCAATCCTGAACCACACTCACAGCTAGCTGCTCCGTATTCGCTGGTACCTGTGCAAATCGAGGGTCCGAGAAAACAGTTTTTCCCGCGGGTAAGTCCTGCAAATCAGAATAAGTTTCCTGCGCTGCGTGTCCGGCCTCATCCACCAGCACCAAAGCCAAACCGGAAGTGATTTCCTCCTCCACTTCAGCCGTTGCGGAAGGGACGCCACGCAACCATCCGCCCACCGAGTCCCGCAAGCGGGAAAACCACTGCTCGAACGACCGCAACAGGTCGGAAGTGCCCACGTAATCCTGCCACCGGCTCAGAACTTCCCCCCGCAACAAAGACCCATCAGAGGCTGCCGTCAGCAGGTTCTGCTCGGCCTGCTCATAGTTGCGGGTAACCACTGTCTGCATGGCAGCAACCGATTCTTCTTGAATCTGCACGAGGTCGGCTAGGGCCCCTGCCTGTGCCCCCAGTTGGTGGAGTGCCCCAGCCAAAGCGTTCTGCGCCACCTGCAGGCGGGCCGTCTTGTCGTCAGCTAAAGAACGCAACCACTGGTCAATTGGTGCCACCTGCTCGTGAGGTAGAAGGCCGGTTGGGCCCAGTCCGCCCTCCTCAACTACAAACAGGGGTGCATCACCCAAGCCGCGGCTCTCTAAAAGTCTCTGCAAATCTGGAACAATTTTGGGGGAAGCTCCGACAGGTACCCGGCTGAGCACTACGCCAATTGTCAGACCGCGCGCTGCCGCCTGGTCCAGAACAGTCCATGCTGCGGCATCGGCATATCGGGTCGCGGTGGTGACGAACAGCCACAGGTCAGCCGCGTCCAACAGTTGCTGAGACAGTGCCCGGTTCGCGTCCTCTACGGAATCAATATCGGGGGCGTCGACAAGCGCCAAGTTGTTAGGGATGTTAGGCGAAACCTGGACGGCGAGTCTGCCCCTCATGGCATCGGTTTCAGCATCAATTTCATCGGGGTTTTCATTGGGTTTTTCATTGAGGGGTTCGTTGGGGGGTGACTGGTCTGTCACCCTCACCAGTTTGGGAAGCACCCTGTCGGATGCGAAGAAAGGCATCGCTTCTGCGCTGGCTAACAGCAGTGGGGTGCGAGTGGTGGGGCGCACGGCGCTGGCAGGGGAAACCATTTCACCAACCAGGGAGTTCACCAAAGTGGACTTACCGGCTCCCGTAGAACCGCCAACCACCACCAACAGTGGAGCATCCAGGCTTTCCAAGCGAGGGAAGATGAGGTCGTCGATCAGGGAAAGGGCTGCCCGCTGCAGGGTAGTTCCTTGAACTTCGCTGGGCACTGCCGCTGCAAGCGCCTCTGGAAAGCGCGTTGCTGACAGCAATTTTTGGCAATGCTGAACCACCTGCACGGTGGATTCCTCATTTTTTCCCATGGGTTAATTATGCACTTTTCTGCCCTACATCGCCCGCACACCAACACGGTGCACACGCGGTGGCCCGATTTGTCCCACAAGTACGCGGGAATGCAAAAATGGCCGAATGGTGGACTGTCACTGTACAAAGCGGGTAGGACTGCATAAAGTTGCGACAAATCGAATAGGAGGCATGGTGTCAACACAAACTACAACCAGCAAGCTGAAACGCGAGAACTGGAACAGCCAGACCGCGTTCTTAATTGCGGCTATCGGTTCTGCCATTGGCCTGGGTAACATTTGGCGTTTCCCCGGCGTTGCCTACGAAAACGGTGGGGGCGCTTTCCTGATTCCCTACATCGTGTCCCTCCTACTGATCGGCATTCCGGTGCTTCTACTGGATTATTCGATCGGACACAAATTCCGTGGATCAGCACCACTTTCTCTGCGGAGAATTTCCCGCCGCGGTGAATACTTGGGTTGGTTCCAAGTGGGTGTTTCGTTCATAATTTTCATTTATTACGCTGCGGTCCTGGCTTGGGCTACGCAGTACGTGATCTTCTCGGTGAAAGAGTCCTGGGGAGATGACCCGGAAGGTTTCTTCTTTAACACGTTCCTGCAAATTCCCGAAGGTGCGGAGTTCTCCTTACAACCAGTCGCAGCCGTCGCCATTCCCCTCGCCTTAGTTTGGTTGGTGGCCCTGTTCATCACCGGACGCGGCCTAGTTAAGGGAATTGAAGCGGCGAATAAGGTTTTCCTCCCCCTGTTGGTCGTGTTGTTCCTGGCGCTGGTTATTAGGGCACTTTTCCTGCCGGGAGCCATGGAAGGTCTTAACGCATTCTTCACCCCCCAGTGGGGAGCGTTAGCGGACCCGGGTGTGTGGGTGGCAGCAGTAGGACAAATTTTCTTCTCCCTGTCTGTGGCATTTGGAATCATGATTACCTACGCTTCCTACTTGAAACCGAAATCTAACTTGACGGGTGCGGGCCTGGTTGCTGGGTTCGCGAACTCCGCTTTCGAGATACTGGCAGGTATTGGGGTTTTCGCAGCCTTGGGTTTCATGGCGGTTTCTACCGGCGGGTCCCTGACTGAACTGGGAACCATGAAAGGTGTGGGCTTGTCGTTCGTTATGTTCCCCGCCATCATTTCCCAGATGCCGGCGGGTGGCCTGTTCGGCATACTCTTCTTCTCGTCACTCGTTTTGGCGGGGTTCACGTCCCTGATTTCGTTGCTGCAAGTCATGGCGGGAGCATTGGAAGACAAGTTCGGCATGTCGCCAGCGAAAGCAACCATGGCCATGGGTGTTCCAAGCGCCGTGATCTCGGTGATCCTGTTCGGGTCCTCCACTGGTTTGATCACACTGGACGTGATGGACAGCTTCATCAACTCGTTGGGTATTGTCGGTTCGGCGTTGGCGCTAACAATCTTCGCCACCTTTGCGGGGGGCCGATTGCCAGCGTTGCGTGCCCATTTGAACAAGGTTTCTTTCGTGAAGGTTCCCAAGGTGTGGAACATCCTGATCGGTGTCGTTGCACCCATAGCTTTGGCCATCATGCTGGGCCAAGCGATTTGGGGTTACATCACCGAGGGGTTGGGCGACTACAGTCAGACCACCTTGAACGTCTTTGGAACAGGTTCCGTTGTGTTCGTGTTGGTGTTCGCTGGGATCATGACAGCCACCAAGTGGAAAGCAAACACTTCGCAGGAGCCGACTGATCCCAGCGACGACCCGGAATTGCAGCCCGCCGCGGCTTCCGCGTCTGGTTCTTCGGGCAGTGCCGGCGGATCAAGCAACCCGCACAGTCAGGGCGGACAGAACAATCCATACGGTCCCGACGGACAGAACAACTAGGAAGGACAGATCATGACACCTGCAGCAATAGTGATGATGGTGGTAACCATCCTGGTTGTCTGGGGCGGACTGGTGGCTTCAATAGCGGCATGGAATGCGTCGTTGAAAGCTTTGCGTAAACAGAATCAGGCGCAGCAGGAAGCTGGGGCGCAGGCAGGCCCCACCCCCACCAGCCACGGTTAGTTTGCGGAGTTAGCTAGTTTGCGGAGTTAGCGACAAAACACCGCTCGCCACGGCCCGAAAAGGACATGGCTCGGCCGAAACGATGAAACTGGGCCGGAGCCGTGAATATGGACTAGAGCGCTCTTGACCTGGATGGGTGCTCTTAGTCTGGGTGCGCTTAGTCTGGGTGCTCTGGGCTGGGGTTATCGGTACCGCTCTCCGGTTCGAAATCGTAACTTTCGTTGCCTGGTGGCTGTTTCTCGTCGGTTAGATTCGAAGAAGACTCGGGTGTTGAACTGGGGCCTTCCAGGGCAGCCTGTTGGAGGGAACGGCGAACAACCCGGACGCCAACCAGGGCGGCAAAAAACATAATCCAACCGAACAGAAGCGTGAGAAAGAAGCCGCCCCGATGCCCGTGAACGTCAATGACCGGCCCCGCAATCGCAGAACCAAAGGCGACCCCCAGGGTAAGCCCGGTCGACATCCACGTTAAACCTTCAGTGAGCCGCTCGGGGACAATAATTTTCTCCACAATAGTGTTCACGTTAGTCAGTGTGGGGGCGATGGTTAGCCCAGCGATGAACATGAATATAAGCAGCACCCATAAGGACGGGGCGAAGTAAAAGGTGGAGACCCCGGCGGCTAGTAAACCCACACTGACTAGGAAAAGTCTCCACATTGGCATTTTCCATACGACAGCACCGTAAGCAACGGCAGACAGAAGGGACCCTGCTGACATGACAGCCAACAGAACCCCAGCAAGTTGGCTCATCCCCAGTTCATCTGCGAAAGCGACTACTGACAGGTCTGAAGAACCAAAAAGGGCACCCGTTCCAGCAAAAGTTATCACCAAGACCAGCATGGCGGGATTCCGCATCACCGAACGTTTTGATTCGGTTGAAGTTTGCAGGCCCACCGGTGGCTGGGTTTTGGTTTGCAACAGCAGGGTGATGCTCCCACTGAGCATCAAAATGACAGCGGTGATAAGGCCAGCGGCAGGGTGGACGGATGCTGTTAGCAGGGTTGCGGCCACCGGACCCAGCACGAAAACAAGTTCGTCAAAAGCGGCTTCCAGCGCGTAAGCAGCTTGCAGTTGGCCCGGACCGTTCACAATTCGGGCCCACCGCGCACGCACTAGGGCTCCCATAGACCCGGAGGTTAGTCCACTGATTGAGGCCGCCACCATCAGGTAGGGGATGGGGGCAAGGTTTAGTGCCAAAACTACGCCGGTTACTAGCGTTGCCGCTGAGATCAGAATGGAAGGTAGCATCACTTGTAGTTGGCCGTATCGGTCAACTAGGCCCGCCAAAATGGGGGCTCCAATGGCGAAAGAAACAACACTGACAGCGCTGACAGCACCCGCGGTCGCAAAGTTCCCGTACAGGAGGCGCACCATTAAAACGAGGGAGATTCCTACCATCGACATTGGGGCGCGCGCAACGACACCAGCCAGGGAGAAACCTAGGGCACCAGGAATGGAAAGAACTTCAAAGTAACGTCGCAGCACCTAGCTAGCATAGAGCTGTCACCACACAAATACCACGTTAGGGACCGTGCATGTGCGACGCCACACTGCTCGTCCCCCTAACTAGGCGGGTGAGTTAGCTAATGGCTGCATCCACCACTTCTTTGGCTGCGTCCACCACTTCTTGCAGATGTTCTTCACTCACGAAGGATTCGGCGTAAATCTTGTACACATCTTCCGTTCCGGAAGGTCTGGCTGCGAACCACGAGTTTTCGGTGGTTACTTTCAGGCCCCCAATTGGTTCATTGTCGCCGGGGGCGTTTACGAGTTTGCTCACTATGGGTTCGCCGGCCAACATGCTGGTTTCCACGTTTTGTGGGGAAAGTTTAGCTAGTTTCGCTTTCTGTTCACGGGTGGCTGCCTGGTCGATGCGGGTGTACCACGACTGGCCGAACCTGCCAGTTTGTTCTTCGTGTAGTTGCGAGGGCGTTTTGCCGGTGCGAGCCAACATTTCGGCGGCAAGTAGTCCCATGACTATCCCGTCTTTGTCAGTGGTCCACACGGTCCCATCTTTGCGCAGGAAGGATGCTCCCGCGGATTCTTCCCCGCCGAAACCTAGGTGAGCGTCCAGCAGTCCGGCCACGAAGTATTTGAAACCGACCGGTACTTCCATGACTTCGCGGCCCAAAGACTGGGCGACCCGGTCGATCAGGCTGGAAGAGACCACGGTTTTGCCAATTTGGGCGCCTGCTGGCCAGTCGGGTCTGTTCTCGTAAAGATATTGGATGGCTACCGCCAGGAAATGGTTGGGGTTCATCAGCCCGTCGCGGGTGACAATGCCGTGCCGATCAGCGTCCGCGTCGTTACCTACCGCAACGTCCGGTATTCTTGGCGGTTCCTGTGGGGTTTCCCCTTCCAGTAGGTCCTGGTCGGGGGTTTGTGTGACTGTCATTTCTCCTGTCACCATTTGTTGCACGACTGATGCCATTGCGTAGGGGGAAGAGCAGTCCATGCGGATTTTTCCGTCCCAATCTAGCGTCATGAACGACCAGGTGGGGTCGAGCGCCTCGTTCATGACTACCAGGTCAACACCGTATCGTTCGGCGATTGCTCCCCAGTAGTCGATTGCTGCGCCTCCCATCGGGTCGGCCCCTATGCGCACACCGGCTGTTCGGATCACGTCGAAGTCGATGATTGTTTCTAGTGCGGCAACGTATTTACCTAAGAAGTCGTAGAAGTGCACTCCGGGTAGCTTTGCTACTACCGGGTCGAAGGTCCGTTCCACATCTTGCCAGCCGTTGGCAAGAAGCTCGTTGGCCCGGTTAGCGATCCAGGTCGTGGCGTCTGACTGGGCGGGACCCCCCGAGGGCGGGTTGTATTTGAATCCCCCGTCGCTTGGTGGGTTGTGGGAGGGCGTGATGATTATTCCGTCCGCTAAGCCCGGACCGGTTTGTCGGAGGTTGTGGGGGGCCCCGTTGGCTTCCAAAATTGCGAGGGAAACAGCTGGTGTTGGGGTCCATGATCTGCGGGAGTCAATGTGGACTTGCACATTGGCGGCGGTGAGCACTTCCAGGGCTGTGCGCCATGCAGGTTCGGATAGGGCATGTGGGTCGGCTCCCATGAATAAGGGTCCGTCGGTGCCCTGTTTTTTGCGGTATTCCACGATGGCAGCGGTTATGGATACGATATGTGCTTCGTTGAAAGTGCCGTTGGTTGAGGTGCCCCTGTGACCTGAGGTGCCGAACGCTACCTGTTGGTGTGGGTCGGTGGGGTTGGGGATAATTTCGTAGTAGTCACTGAGCAGTGTTTCCACATTGATGAGGTCGCTTTCTTCAGCGACTTGGCCGGCTCTTTCGTGCATTTGCGGATGCCTATCTTTCTGTAGTGAGATGCTTAGTGTTTACTACGCTCCATCTTGATTGTAGGCAATTTCGCTGTTTTGCAGCTACTGTGTCTAGCATGGGAAAAGCTAGTAAAAGACGGAAAAAACAAACGGGCCGCCGGAAGACTTATAGGCCTCCAATTCCTTTTGTGGAGCGGCCTTTTGCCGGGTTGCCTTTTGAACGGGAGCTAGTTGCCATGAAGGAACTGATTCCCTGCGCTGTGTTGCCGGCAAAAACTTCAGCAGATTATGGTGAGGTCGAGTTTGATTTTGTGACCTTGGTGCCGGATGGTAACCCCGCTTTGGTGCGGCAGGATGGCCGGATTTTGGTGGGCTTGCAGACCCGTTTCAATTCAGGAGACTTGTCTCATGATTTAGCAGGCGCTTTGGTTGCGGCGTTAGCGAAAGTTGAGGCTGGCGAGCAGGGCGTGGTTGCTTTTGATGTGCGTGACCCGGCGCCACGTTTGCAGGATATTTTAGACTTGGATGCTCCTTCGCAGATGGATATTCACCAGGACTTTGAGTTTTGGTTGGATCCGCAGGAGGAGCGGGACGCGGAGGTGCAGGCCTGGTTGCGGCAGAACCAGGAGGATCTGGTGCCGACGGAGCAGGTGGGGGATCTGGAGGGCATGTACTGGTGCCAGATGAATAACAACTTCGTGCGGTGGGTGACGGAGTTTGGGGAGGACGACCTGTTTACCGCTTTGGCTCGTTTACAGGCTGCGGGGGACGCTAATTTGGGTGAGGGTTCGAAGTTTGTTGGGGCTTTCCGCGCTTCGGGTGTTGCTATCCCCGTTTTCCAGGTTGATTCTGAGTTGCAGGCGAGTGACTTTGTGGATGCTGGTCAGGTGCTTGAAGAGAAGTTAGCTGCTGCATTAGAGCAGGACGCACCTTTGACAGATGAGGAGCGCAGGGCGAGGGCGGGTTTAGTTTCCCGTCAGGTCACCGTTAGGTAAAGGTTGGTTGGCCCGAGTTACGGCTGGTAGGAAAAAACTGTAAAGTGTGGGGTGTGAATGATCTAACACAGAAGTCAGGCCCGCAGCGGACTGCTGTGGTGATTGCTGCGCGTAACGTGCGGGGGCAGATAGCTCCGACGGTGCGGGCCTGTCGGGCTATCCCTTCGGTGGATTTGATTGTGGTGGTGGACGACGGTTCTGATGATGGTACGGGTGACGCGGCGCGTGGTGGTGGCGCCGTGGTGGTTCGGCACTCGGTTCCTCGGGGACGCAAGTCGGCGTTGGAGACCGGTGTGAAGGTGGTTGCTATGCGTGACAGGCAGGATTGGCCGGCCCGGAACATTCTGTTTATAGATCCCGATTTGGGGGATTCGGCGGTGGAAGCTCGCCATTTAGTTGATGCAGTTGACGATGGTGTGGCGGACTGTGCGATTGGGGTGGAGCCGGAGGAGAACCGACCCAACATGGGTAGGAGTGTGGAGAGGTTGGCAGGCCAGTTGGTGCGGGCAGCAACCGGGTGGCGGCCGCGGCAACCTTTTGCGACCGGTAGGTGCGTGACCCGGGATGTGATTGACGCTGTTATGCCCTTGTCTACCGGGTGGGGAATGGATGTTGGGGCGACGATTGACCTGTTGGTGGAGGGGTTCTCATTGGTGGAGTTACCTGTTGATTTTGAGCATCATCGGGAGAAGGCGTGGCGGCGTCCTCGGCGTCGCGATGTGATTATGGCGGCTTTGAGTCGTGGTGTGAAAATGCGGAGGATTCCCGCTTCACAGCGGCAACCTGCCCAGGAGGTTCACTTTGGTGAACCCTACTCGAAGGGGTAGGTATCCGGTCGGCTAACCTTTAGTGAACGGTGCGTAGACGTAGTGAGTTTAGTACCACGAACACGGAGGAGAACGCCATGGCTAGGGCAGCGAACATTGGGTTCAGTAACCCTAGTACGGCCAGGGGGACCATGAGCACGTTGTAGAAGAATGCCCAGAATAGGTTCCCTTTGATGGTGCCAAGCGTTTTGCGGGAGATCCGGATGGCTAGCGGAACGCTGGGTAGGTCCGAGTTGACCAGGGTGATGTCTGCAACTTCCATGGCTACGTCTGTTCCGCTGCCCATGGCTATCGCTAAACCTTGGGTGGAGGCTTGCGCCATGGCGGCAGCGTCGTTGACGCCGTCACCCACCATGACCACGCTTTCGCCGGTGTCTTGCAGTTCTTTAATTTTCTCTTGTTTACCTTGGGGTAGGACTTGAGCGTAAACGTGTTCGATGCCTACCTGGTTGGCAACGTGGTGGGCTGCTGCCCAGTTGTCGCCGGAGAGCAGCATTGGTGTGATGCCCAGTTTTTTGAGTTCCGTAATTGCTTGCTTCGCGTCCGGTTTGACCGTGTCTTCCAGGACTATTATGCCCAGAACTTTTGTGTCCGTTAGAGTGTTGGGCAGTTGGCGTGCCTGGTTGGTGGCCACTGTTTCTGGTGCCGCAGGCTGGGGGCTGCGTGTTTGTCTGTGGGTGACGTGCCCGTCGTACCCGGCTGCTTTTACGATTTCTTCCAGTTCGGAGTCGGTGTATTCGCTGCCGTCTTCTTGCCTGTCTACGGTTATGGTGGCTGTTTCGGTGGCTAGGTTCACGGCAGGGTGGACGCCGGGTAGTTTTTTCAGTTTTCGTTCCACTCTGCCCACGCAGGCCGCGCATGTCATGCCGGATATGTCCATGGTTATGGTCATGCCTGTGTCGGGTAGGGCGCTTTCTTCTAGTTGTGCAATTGGTGAGGGCGCGGTCGCATTTGTGGGGAAGTTGTGGTGGGGAGATAGGGCGACAGCAACAACTGTGGCCCCTTTCTTTTCGTAGCTAGTTGAGGCTTCCAGCAGGTCGGTGGGGAAGGTGACACCGTGCTCGGTCAGCCAGCGCATACCTCCCACCAGCACTACCCCACCGTCTTCGTTTTGTTCTAGTAGATCGCTGCTCGCCGTGGGCCACCAGGCGGAAACCCCTTTCCCAGCGTGGTTAGAGAACGCTTCCATCGCGGGTATTTGTGTCTCGGTTTTGTCTGCGTGGCCGCGAATAGCTCGGGCGAGGGGATGTTCTGACCCTGCTTCCGCACCTGCCGCTGGTCCCAACAGGTTGGGTGCGTCCACCGATTGTTCAGCGGGCAGCACGGCCACCACGTCAAGGTTTCCGGTGGTGATGGTGCCAGTTTTGTCGAGAACAGCCGTGGTCACCTT
The DNA here is from genome assembly GCA_964345125.1 of uncultured Actinomyces sp. Taxonomy (GTDB): domain Bacteria; phylum Actinomycetota; class Actinomycetes; order Actinomycetales; family Actinomycetaceae; genus Scrofimicrobium. The sequence continues at coordinate 29,101 of CAYFPY010000009.1, read as the reverse complement.
GTTTGTCATTTCAAGTGTTTGGGCGTTACGGATGAGAATACCTAGCTGCGAGGCACGCCCGGAACCCACAAGGAGCGCGGTGGGTGTAGCCAGTCCGAGCGCACAGGGGCAAGCAACCACCAGGACAGCGACGGCGGCTGTGAAGGCGGCGACTACGGGGTGCCCTAGGGCTAGCCATGCCGCTAGCGTAACCAGGGAGATCGCGATTACCACGGGTACGAAGACTGCGGATACGCGGTCAGCGAGACGTTGTACGGGTGCTTTTGTTGATTGT
>CAYFPY010000009.1:0-28727 GCA_964345125.1 uncultured Actinomyces sp. | reverse complement strand
GAAGACTGCGGATACGCGGTCAGCGAGACGTTGTACGGGTGCTTTTGTTGATTGTGCTTGGGTGACTAGCTGGGTTATTTGCGCCAGGGTGGTCTCTCTTCCGACCCGCAATGCACTCACCTGCAGTACCCCCCAGGTGTTGATTGTTCCCCCGGTCACCTGCGAACCTACGGAGACTTCTTCCGGCATAGATTCGCCGGTGAGCAGCGAAGTGTCAATTGCGGAAGCGCCTTGTTCAATGACGCCGTCGGTCGCTATTTTTTCGCCGGGGCGCACCAGGAATAGGTCTCCAACCTGCAACGTTTCAGCTGGAACCACTTTCTCAGTTTGTTCACCGTCTGGCCCAGTTACCAGAAGTGTTGCTTCTTTCGCGTTGAGGTCCAGCAGTTGCCGGAGCGCATCCCCAGCTCGGTAGCGCGTGCGAGCTTCAGCCCATCGGCCACCCAGCAGAAAAACGACGATCATGGTGGCGCCCTCGAAGTAGAGTTCGGGATGGCTGCCTTCGCTGAGGCGGGGGATAAGGGTCATGGTCATTTTCATACCAATATGACCTGCCCCGGTGAATATTAGTGCCCAGTAGGACCAGAGGGAGGATGCGATAACACCCAGTGACACCAGTGTGTCCATGGTTGTGGCGCCGTGTTTTAGAGCGGCGAATGCGGCTGCATGGAATGGCCAGGCAGCCCACGTGACAACGGGTAGTGTTAGCGCTCCCACGACCCACTGCCAGCCGGGGAACTGGAAGGCTGGCACCATGGACAGCACCATGACGATTGTTCCCAGGGGAAGGGCTACCAGGAAGCGGGTGCGAAGCAGATTCGCTCGTCTCGCGGTGTCTTCGCCAACTTTGGGGGTGGAGTCGTACTGCTGTGTGCTTGGAGTTTGTTGGGTGGTGGGCGTGCTTAGCAGGGTCACTTCTGCTTACTTTCTAGGTACTTGCTTGTTACTTTCCGTCGCGCACAATGTTGACTAGCTGATAGCCAGCTTCGGCGACGGCGTCGTTCAAGGCATCATCTGCTAGGTCAACGTCTGAGATGACGGTGACCTTTGACTGCCCCTCGGCGTCTAGGATTACTTCCACGTTTTTTACTCCGGGAACTTCCTGGAGTTCTTCGGTTACGCTGGCCACGCAGTGTTCACAGCTCATGCCTGTTACAAATAGCTCTACTGTGCGATCAATTTCGGTCATTTTTTCCCTTTGGTCTTGATTTGAATCCACGTTGACGTGGTCATTGTTCCCCAATTCTACCTGGCTCAGCTGGGGTGCACCAGGGTGGGTGTTGCCCATCCACATGCAACCTACACAGGTGTTATGCGCAGGGCTTTTTGGTTGGGACATAGCGTGATACACCAGAGTTTAGGGTGTGGTTATGAGTGATTCGTTGTTGGCAGACATGGTGGCTGCACAAACTGCGGTGGGATACGCGTTGGACTTGTTGATGCTGGTGGACACGCCAAGTTGGGTGGGCGGTGCAGCGCTGAGCGCCCACACGCAGTTGCAGATGCAATCGGGGGAACTGTTGGGGGTGCGCGACCGGATTGACACGCTGGTCGTCCTGCTACGCCAGCGTCAGGAAGAGCATGCTCAGGCAAGGCTGGCGGGCTTACATATCGACGCAGGGGAAGGCGTTTGACGGGTTCTTCGCCGTGGGTGTGGGTGGTGGAGGGCGCCTATGCTGTGGATCCGGCGGAACTTACCCAGGCAGCTGTGACCTTGGGGGAAGTGGCGAACCTGGTTGGAAGTGCTGTGTCTTTGGCTGCCCCACTGTTCGGCCACGTACCCACGTTCGATCATTTGGAGGCGATGGCGGCGTCCCCAACCCCGGCGCTGGACGCCCAGATCCGCAGCCAGCAGAGGGGGGTGCGGGCTGATTTGGGTAACCTGTTGCGGGGCATCGGCAATTTGCAGGCTTGGCTTAGTCATGCGGCTTTGCTGTATTACGTGGCAGAAAAGGACGCTGCCGGTTATTTTGCGGCTTGTGAGAGCCTAGAGGTACCTCAATGTGCGGCGGGCGTGGGAACCGGGGGCACGCGCAACCTGTTGGCCCAATTCAGGTTAGAAGGTGGTCCACCCGCCACATCAGGCCTGGTCACGCAGCTGCAGGTCGGTCAAGTTGCGGGTTCTACCCCAATGTTCGCCACCCAAGCAGCAGCACTGATGGAAGATTTGGGGCGGACTCGTTCCGGATCCTCCTTGGGGGTTGTTGTCCAAGCGCAGGGGGTGGCTGCCGTTCCCGGCCGGACCCTGTGGGGCACGGCCCACGCATTGCAAGGGCAAGGGGCCCAGGTTGTCGACCTGCAAAAAACTACGCCGGGGGACCCTCTCGGGGCAGCAATTGCGGAAATCCAGCAACAAAAGCAACATAAGAGACCTGGACCGGCTGCGGTAATCCCGACACCCCTGACAGCAGGAGCACTCCTGGAAAGGGCGGAGTCTTCCCGTTCGTCCCCTTCCGTGGGGCAGGTGCAAATTCTTAAACACAAGACAAAAAAGGCAGGCACGCAACAGACTTCATGGACCGTGGTTGTCCGCGGTACTCAAAGTTGGTCGCCTGGTTCCCGCAACCCGCATGATCTTGCCAGCAATTTGCAGGAAGTGGGAAGGGAAACATCCGACCTGCGGGTTGCTACCGAATTGGCAATGGAACTTGCGGAGATCCCTCCACAGGATCCTGTGGAAATAGTTGGTCATTCTCAGGGAGGTCTGATGGCAGGTGGTCTGATCGTAGATTCTCGTTTGACGAAGAAGTACAGGTTCGTTTCCTCATTGACAGCCGGGTCACCCACGGGTAGCTACCCTGCACCCAGGCAAGTGCAGGTTTTGAATATGGAAAACCTGGCGGACTTTGTGCCCAGCTTGGACGGGGCCCCAGCTCCGCGGGGGCAGAACGTCACGACTATCCATTTCGACGGGAGGAACGTGCAGGTGCCGTCCGGTTCAACCGCTCACAGTGTTGAAACCTACGTGGCTGCCGCCAACAAAATGGAAGAACAGTTGGGACACGACCCGCAGCTGCAAGCGTTACAGTTGTGGCAGAAGCAGCGTCAAGAGCTACTCGGCATAGATGAAACTACGGAAACTGAAGTGCAGTTCTACGACTCAGCTCGGGTTCTGGAAGGAAGAAGGCTGCGACCAGCAGGCTAGTGGTCGACCCGCCTGCGTTAGTTGTTGGCTTCAGCGTCGCTGCCGAAGAGGGCTTTCAGTAGGCCGGTAACCACCCAAGAGATGAGGGCAGTCAGAGTGCCCCCCAAAATTGCTGGAAACCAACCGTTCACGGTCAGGGGAACATCCACCCAACCTGCCAACCATCCCGCCAAAGCGAACATGAGCCCATTAACCACAACGGAAAACAGTCCCAAGGTGACTACGTATAACGGGAAGGTCAGGAACTTAACGGGTGGGCGCACAAGCCGGTTAACAACAGTAAGTGCGGCCGCCACGACGAACAGGTACAGGAGCGTGTACTTTACGTCCTGCCCGGTACGTAGTTGGATGCCGGCAACAATGTTTGCCGCGACCCAAATACCCACCATGTTCCCTGCTGTACGAAATAAAAAGTTCATGGCCAGCCGCACTTACTGCTATCTATAGTTACTTTTACTGCAAGTAGCTAGTTTACTCGGTTAGTGAGTCCACATACTCCTGGTTTTCACCAACCCACTCGGCGACAATAGCGTCGTAGTTGGCAGCGTCCTCATTTTCGTTGAACATCTTGTTCTCCAGGGAGTGCAGCAACTCCGTGTCCATCTTGAAGTTGGTTATCCACTCGGCTACCTCTGGGAACTTCTCGGGGAACTCTTTGGAACCGTAAGAGAAGATGCTTTCTGCTTCGCCTAACATGTGGTCTGGGTCCTCCAGGTCCTTAATGTCGAAGGCGTCGTAAGCCCAGTGTGGTTTCCACAGGGTCACGGCAATATCACGGTCTTTGTCCATGGCTGACTTCAGTTCGGTCAACATGGCTGGAGTTGAGGAAATCTGGAAATCCATCTTTTCCAAACCGTAGGCTGGAATAACTTCTTCTTCAGTGATCTTAGTTAGACCAGCGCCAGCTTCAATACCGACCAACTTGTTATCAAACACGTCAGCGTTGTCTGCTAGTTCCGTGAGGGAATCGATGGGAGCATCAGAGTTAACCGCAATGGTCAGCAACGCATCATCGTTCCATGCGCCAAGCTCGACCATGTCTTTTCCGTACTGGTCAATGTAGCTTTCGTGTGTCAATGGTAGCCACACGTCCAGCGCCAAGTCGTAGTCGCCGTCCGCAACACCCTGGAAGACAGGGCCTGGGTCGGCGGTCTCTATCTTAACGTTGTAGCCCTCTTCTTCCAGGATGTGCTTCCACAGGTGGGTTGCAGCAATACCTTCATCCCAGTTGAACATGCCGATGGTGATGTCTTTGTCACCTGCGGGGGCACCTTTGCCACTGTCATCTTTTGCTTCTTCACCGGAGCAGCCAGCCAAGGCAAGTGCGCCTGCGGTCAGTGCTGCCGTGAAGGTGAGCAGTGTTTTCTTCTTCATTATTTTTCCTTCTCCTTATTTCTTATCGGGTGGTTTTTTGGGGTTTGTTGCTTAGGCGGGAACCGCGTCTGGTTCCAGTTCCTCGACCTCTTCAACTTCTTCGCGGTCGGGTTTGTCTTTCGGCCCTAAAGCGCCCGTGATTCTGTCCAAGATCATTGCTAGCACTACCACGGAGACACCGGCTTCAAAACCAAGCCCAATGTCAATCCTGTTCAGAGCACCAACAACCTGTTGACCCAAACCGCCTGCCCCAACCATGCCCGCGATAACGACCATGGAAAGTGACAGCATAATCACCTGGTTGATGCCAGCCATAATGGAGGGCAAAGCCAGGGGTAATTGTATTTGTCGGAGCACCCTGCCTGGGGTCGCCCCAAAGGAGTAGCTCGCTTCGACTACCTCAGGGTCCACGCCCCTAATCCCCAGTTCCGTCAGGCGCACGCCCGGTGCCAACGCGAATACGATGGTAGCGACGATGCCGGGTACAACCCCAACTCCAAAGAACATGAGTGCCGGAATCAGGTAAACGAATGCCGGCATTGTTTGCAGGAAGTCGAGGATTGGTCGAACAATGTCAGAAGCCAGCTGAGATCTGGCTGCCAGAATCCCTAGGGGTACACCCAACAGGACGGCTACAAGACTTGATATGAGTACCAAAGCCAGTGTGTCCATGGCATTGTCCCATTGGCCAACGCTGACGATTAGCAGTAAACCAAGCAGGGTGCCAAGTCCAAGCTTCCAGTTACCCGCCCACCAAGACAGGATGACGATGAGAGGCAGGATCACCCAGAAGGGTGGTGAGGCAAGAGCCGTTTCTAAACCTTTGTAGGCTCCGGTGAGGATCATGCTGAGGAATGAGAAGAACCCGCTCAGGTGCTGGTCCAGCCAATCTACGAACTCTACGACCCACTCTTTCAGGGGTAGTTGTAGGGCGTTCACTTGCTGTCCTCCTGGTTGTCGTTTTCTAAGGTCAGTTTTCCGTCGGGTCCGGGCTCGGCCTCCAACGCTTCCGTGATGAGTTCTTGAGCCACATCTGCTGTTGGCTCCCACACTTCACTTTCTGTGCTCACCGCTGCGGCTGCGTCGGACATTGCTTCCAGTAGCGTGACCCTTGGGACAACACCAACGAGGCGATCATTTTCGTCTACAACGGCAGTGGAGTAGGGCGTTTCCACTGCCAGTTCGAATAGTTCACCTATCACCTGATCTGGTTTGACATAGGAGGGCGTGGGTTTCAGAACTGGTTCCAAAGTGGTGCCACCTTCCTTCAGGTGGTCCAGGACTTCAGAGTCACGCACAATGCCCAGCAGGCGACGACCATTGGTGGTTACGAAGCAGGCTGACGTTTGCAGATCGCGCATTACCCGCAGCGCTCCCCGCGGGCCGGCCGTGTAAGGCACCATCGCTTTGGGGCGATCCATCACGTCTCCGGCGGTGAGGACCTTTGAACGGTCCACGTCTTGAACGAACTTTTCCACGTATTCGTTAGCTGGTTGCGTCAAAATGTCGTTGGGTGAGCCCTGCTGAACAATGCGTCCGTCCCGCATGACGGCAATCCTGTCACCAAGGAACATGGCTTCGTTTAGGTCGTGGGTAATGAACACGACTGTCTTGTTGAGTTCAGTTTGTAGTTCGGCCAGCTGTACCTGCATCTCGCGGCGGATCAGGGGGTCGAGGGCGGAGTACGCTTCGTCCATGAGAAGAATGTCGGTGTCGGCAGCGAACGCGCGGGCTAGTCCCACACGTTGTTTCATTCCGCCCGACAGTTCGTCTGGGTAGTGGTCGCCCCAGCCACCCAAGCCGACACGTTCTAGCCAGTGGTCAGCCTGCTCGGCCCGCTCTTTTTTACTTACGCCTTTGATCTCTAGGCCGTAGGCAGCGTTTTCACGTACTGTCCAGTGGGGCATTAGTGCGAAGTGCTGGAAGACCATGGACATTTTTTCTCTGCGTAGGTCCCGCAGTTCAGGCATGGGGAGGCCGACAACTTCTGTTCCGCTAACCTTGATGGAACCGGCAGTTGGCTCGTTCAAACCGTTGAGGGTCCTGATGAGTGTGGATTTCCCTGACCCTGAAAGGCCCATGACTACGAAGATTTCGCCGGGCATAACTTCAAAGGAAGCGTCAATCACGGCCGCTGTCCCCATGTGGGTTAGGGAGTCGCGTGATGCTCCTTCTTCTAGTTTGGTCACCACCTCTTTGGGGCGCCGCCCAAAAACTTTGTAGAGGTTGGAAACTTTGATTGCAGGGTCTATGCTGGCTGTGTCGTCACCGTTTTGGGTGGCGGCTTCATCAGCGGGCGTCGTGGTCGTTGACACGATGTGTCACTCCTGAGGGATATCGATTATAAAAATAGTGGTCCGGGACGTCAGTTACTAACGGTTGGACCTGATCAAGTTTTGAATGCCCCAGACGATACCCAGGCAAACAGCCAGCTTCAAGGGGAAATTGACTTTCTGTGGAAATTGTTTTTGACTTATCGGTACTATTGCAACCCAAAGTCACTTTACTAATTCGTTGCAAATTGGCAGTGGCCCAGGTCTCAAAAGGTGGGAACAGGCGGGTGCTGTGAGGTGGGTCACCGCAAAGACTCTTGGTGAACAGTCCGCGCTTTGTCGTGCCTAGCCTATTAGACTAATGGCTATGTTTCCCAGGGGGCAACATTACAGTTAGACGAAAAGTGGTTGGTTAGGTACGGGAGGAGCGGCAGTTGAGTAAGAAAAAGTCGAAGGCAGCTATTAAAAGGGAAGCTAAGCATCTGACACCGAATTACAATCCTCTGCCGGTAGTTCTAGTTGAGGGGCGTGGGGCTTGGCTGGAAGACATCGATGGTGCCGCCTTTCTAGATGCCTTAGCAGGCTATTCGGCGATGAACTTTGGGCACTCAAATGAGGCCCTGTTGAAAGTCGCTCATGAACAGCTCGACAGGCTCACCATGACTGCACGGGCCTTCCATAACGATCAGCTAGGAAAGTTCACTACGGATCTGGCTCGTTTCAGCGGGGCTGAAATGGTGCTCCCAATGAACACGGGAGCTGAGGCCGTGGAAAGCGCAATCAAGGCTGCCAGGAAATGGGGTTACCTAGAGAAGGGTGTTCCTAACGGGGAGGCAGAGATCATTGTTATGGAGAACAACTTCCATGGGCGTACCTCGACCATAGTTTCATTTTCCGATGATGATGAGGCGCGGGATGGTTATGGCCCCTACATGCCAGGTTTTGTGTCCGTTCCCTTCGGTGACGTCCAGGAAGTTGCTGACGCTATTACCCCTAATACTGTGGCCGTGTTGACGGAACCTATCCAGGGTGAGGCCGGCGTAATCATTCCCCCCGAAAACTTCCTTCCTGAACTGCGTGAACTTTGCGATGAGAACAACGTGTTGCTCATTGTTGACGAGATTCAGTCAGGGCTGGGCCGTACAGGCGCCAATTTTGCCGTGGACCTGGTTGACGTGAAACCGGACTTGATGACGTTGGGGAAGGCTTTGGGTGGGGGCTTGTACCCTGTTTCCGCAGTTGTGGGACGCAAGGACGTGCTGGGATTGATGACCGCTGGCACGCACGGCTCCACGTTTGGGGGCAACCCTCTGGCCGCAGCCATTGGCTCTGAAGTTATCCGCCAGTTGGAGGAGGGTGTCTACAAGGAAAACACAAAGCTCAGAGGTGAGCAGCTAGATAAGTGTTTGCGGAAGATCCAGGACAAGTATCCCGAACAGTTGTTAGGGTACCGCCGAATTGGTCTGTGGGCAGGTTTGGATTTCAACCCTGACTTCGCTTCTGGCCGCCAGATCTGTGAGGAATTGGCTAACAGGGGTGTGCTTGCCAAGGACGCTCACGGGTCAGTGGTGCGTCTGAGCCCCCCTTTGGTGGTCACCGAGGAGGACGTGGACTTCCTGTGTGAAGCGTTGCGGAAATCCATCAAAGACCTGGTGAAAGCGGATACGAACAAAACAGAATAAGTGAGCCACACTTAGAAAAGTTCAGACAAAAGAAGGGAACTGCGGTGGTAACTGTTCATATAGCGGCGGATCATGCCGGGTTCGAGCTGAAAGAAAAAATCATTGAACACTTGCAGGGCAGGGGAGTGCAAGTGGTGGATCATGGCGCTTACGAGTATGACGCTTTGGATGCTTACCCACCGATGTGTTTCGCCTGTGGTGAGGGTGTGGTGGAACAGGACGGTCAGGTCTCAGGTACCGGTCCTGCTCAGGCTTTAGGCATTGTGCTGGGCGGGTCCGGTAATGGGGAACAGATGGCCGCGAACCTTGTTCCTGGGGTGCGGGCCGCCCTCGTGTGGAACGAAGATACGGCTGCCCTCGCGCGGGAACACAATGACGCCAACGTCATGGCGTTGGGTGCGCGGCAACACTCCCAGGAGGAGGCCTTGAAGATGGTTGATGTTTTCATCGACACACCGTTTTCAGGCGACCAGCGACACGTGGATCGGATTGCCATGCTCACCGAATATGAGCGTGGAGCCTAGCGGGAAGTAAGCTGAGTTATGTAAGCCAACTAGGAAAGGGGATAGCCATGGGACTGGATGATTTTGTTGGCAAAGCAAGCGAAGGCCTAAAGAAGGGTACTTCCAAGGTGAACGAGGCTCGTAAGAGCCCGCAGGCAGGCCAGGTACGTGAAAGCGTGGTGGACGGGGTTGATAAGGTGCTGCGAACGGTTCTGCCAGGCCACCAGCCGGAAGAGCTAGAAGCCCCTAAACCCGTCATTCCGCACCCTTCCTCACCGGAAGAGGTTGCGGAAACTCCCGGTGAGAATCCGGGGTCAAAAGAGTAGCTACCTAAGCCTGCTCAGCTGCGTGCCGGGTTTCACCCGGTGGTGCAGGGTGCCCGCACGGGGAGCTTTTACGGGCACTTCCATTTTCATGGCTTCAATGATAGCGATCGTGTCGCCCTCCTCCACGGCTAAACGTAGCGGCATCCCACCACCGGCAGTTCCCAATGATTGGGTGAGTGAAGAGGGGATCCCCAAGGTGGTTGCTTTGCCACCAAGTTCAACCATGAAACGAGTCAACGTTGGTTGGGGTGGCTGGCGGTTTTCGGGGGCAGGTTCAAAGGTGGCAGTAAATTCTTCCTCAATCCACCTGGTGTGAACCGAAAGTTTATCGGCGCCGACGAAAGCCGGGCCCATGGGGACAGAAAGCTGATCTCCGGCCCGAAGTACTTACACTCCCCATTTGTCAGCCAAAACATACGCATCACGGAACTGCTGGAGCAGGGAGATAACCAGGGCAGCCAAAGCTACCTGCACAGAACCCGCCTAGGTCAAAGTGGAGGGCAGCAGCAGAACCAGCACCACCATCAAAGACACCGCGAACTCTGTGAACCCAAAAGTTGCGGGCCGCAAACCTTGCGGACGTTTCGCCGCTAAGAAAGGAAAAATGTAAGCGCGGACAGCTAAAACCACCCAGGCTGCCACCAGCCACCAAGACAGAAGTGAAAACCCAGCCAAACCAGCCAGGATAGCCAAACCAATCAGATGGTAGGCGGTGCAAGAATGACGCCAAATAGGGTTGTTACGCTCCCGGATCATGGCCTTCACCAGCGGAACCGTTCCCAAGAAATAGAGCACCAAATAGGCAGTGGCAATCCACACCCGCAGCCAGTTAGTGGGTGCGGCACCAAGAGAAAACGCAATCGGGGTCATAAAAGAAGAAGCAACAATGGCTGAACCGCGTGCCAACATGCTCCGGTCTCGCCCCACCCACATTTCCCACAGAGCCACGGGGAACACCACCGCTAACGGGAACACCCACCACAGCAGCGACGGTTGCAAGAACACCAGGTACAAGGCACCCGCCCCAGCCAGCCCCCCGTAGGTCAACAAAGCTGGAACGTAGCGCGACTGGCGTCTGCGGATACGTGCCCGAGCGGCATCAGTGGTTGGCGCTTTCTTCCCCCGAGCTTTAATCCACAGCCCGAAAGCGTTGAAGAACAGCAGGGCCATCAGCCAAGCGAAAGACAGGATCAGCTGCGGCCACGCCCAACCTCCCATGGCGCTACCCACCAACAGGGGGACAATGATCATTGCCCACGCGCCGTGCTGGTCACTCAACCAACCATTGCGCACCAGCTTGCGCATTTTTTTAGAAAACGAGCCCGGCTGTTTCGCAGCCGGTGGCGTGGCCGTCGCTTTAGCAGTTTGTGTTGCCACAACACCCGCCCTTCTGAAGTTTCCAGGTCTAAGTATCTCATGATTAGTGGCGTGCTTTTAGTCTCGCATGTCACCTTAACCATTGGAATATACCTAAAAGGGTATATCATCTTCAGCTGTGAAGGTAGAGCAAAAAGGAAGTCCAACCCCACCGGCTGAGCAGGTGCCCTCTTTCAGTGTGAAAGAGTTTGCCCCCGGGTGGGGAGCAGCAGTAATGGGGACCGGTGTTATCTCCTCCATCTTTTTTGCGACAGCGAACCTGGGGGTGGCTGAATCACTGACGAAAACGTTGTCGCTGGTGTTCTTGGTCCTAGCGATCCTGGTGGCGGTGCCAATCATGGGGATCACAACCTGGCGTTTCATTCGCTACCCGAAAGTGGTAGCTGCGGATCTGGCAAACCCGGTTAAGGGCGCAATGAGCGTGACCTATGCAGGTGGCTTCCTAGTTTTAGCTGTGGGTTTCGGTCGGGCCGGCATGACTCTGTTTGGTCCAGAGCTGGCCACGTTCCTCACTTTCCTTTTCACCGCAATCGGGGGCACGCTAGCCATTGCCATCGGCCTCATTTTCCTCAGCGGCATTTTCGCGCGCGGAGACGTCCCGGTCGGCATGATTTCGGGAGCATGGTTCATTCCCCCGGTGGTAACCATCATTGTTCCTATCGCCTTGGCACCCGTTTTGCAGGGGCAGACGCCGCTGACGAATGAGCTGTACTGGCTGTCTTGGGCTTTCATAGGGATTGGGTCCCTACTGTATCTAGCGATCGTGGCTGTCCTGTTCTACCGGTCCGCCACCAGGCCCCTACCACCAGCGGCCCTGGCACCCAGCTTGATAATCGGTATGGGACCGGCAGGCTTGATCGGGTTTGACTTGTGGATCATGGCAGACATTGGTGCAAACGTGGGGATAGACCTGCCGGCGCTGACCGACCTGGCCGCGATGGCGGGAACAGCCTTTTGGGGTTTTGGACTCTGGTGGGCCGTGGCCTCAGCCATGGTAATTCGGGCTGGTTACGGCCTGTTCAAGTTGCCCTTTTCTCTTTCCTGGTGGGGATGGACGTTCCCCTTAGGTGCCTGGGTTGTTTCCGGTCTGCACATTGGGGCCCAAGTGGGTTCCCACATAGTGGTGTCCCTGTCCGCCCTCGGCGGCCTGTTCCTGCTTGGCGTGTGGGTGACCGTTGTGATTCTGACTGTGAAGGGCCTGGTCAAGGGCACCATTTGGGAGCACTAGACGCATTTGGGAGTAGTAGGTGCTCGAGGGCGAGAGAAACGCAGATGTCTGGAGGAACGGGTGTATTCGATGCTGGTCAAGGCGGGGGCGAAGTCCACTTTCGCCTGTTCCATCAGGTCGGCGGCTTCTTCTTGTTTATCGTTGGCCATCAATTTTCCCCAACTGGCGTACAGGGCGCTGACATCCGTGGCGTCGCCGTCTGCGACTATTGTCCCATGGTGCATCCAGATGGCCCGATGACACATGCGCCTAATCGAGCTAGTGTAATGCGAAATCAGGAAAGTGGTGCCGGCTGCACCCCGAATTCTCTCCATAGCTTCGCGTGACTTACGTGCAAATGTGGCATCCCCGGTAGCTAAGGCCTCATCTATCAGCAGGATCTCCGCGTGGGAGAACGCGTTTATGGCAAAAATTAGGCGCGCCCGCATCCCGGAAGAGTAGGTGTTCATCGGACGGTCAATTGCCTCACCCAAACCAGCAAGTTCTATGATTTCTGGGGTGACTTCATCCACCATTTCGGGCGTGGCCCCCGTTGCCAGGGTGCCCAAACGGATGTTCTGCCTTCCGGGCAGGGCAGGAATGAGGGCGGCCCCAACTGCTTGCAGGCGGGGTTCTGCGCTGGCAAGGACCAGGCCTTCGTCGGGCCGGTCCAGTCCGGCAATGATCCGCATCAAGGAAGATTTTCCGGCGCCGTTTGAGCCGATCAGGCCAATGGCTTCACCTTCCCGAGCAACTAGGGAAACGTTGCGGACAGCAGGAACCTGCTGTTGGTAGGGAACTTGAAAAACGTTGTGCAATAGCCGTTTTGGCCTCGAGATGCCGGCAGGGGGGTCTTCCACTTCCGCATGGTAGGTCAAAGAGACGTTATCAACTACAACGGTGGGTGCACCCAAAGGAACAATCCGGGGGCCTTCACGTTTACTTTTTTTGGCCATATTTGCTCTCAATCAGCCAGAAAAAGAGGAAACCAACAATGGCCATAACGATGGCCCATGCGGCAAAATACAGCCAGAGTTCTCCGGGGGGCATCTGACCGTACACAATCAGGTCCCGGTTGATCTCTAAAAAGGAGTAGCCGGGGTTCGCTTCCACCAGCGCCTTCACAGTCGGCACATTCTCAAACCGAGCCGTGCCAAAGAAGACACCTGAAGTGAAAAACCAGACGCGTGTTGCCATTGGCCACACAAATTTCAGGTCAGGGGCCAAGGTGGTGAGGGCAGTAGAAATGGCGGCTAAACCAAAGACAAAGGTAAAACCCAGGAGCAAAGAAACCGGGATAAGTAGCCAGAAGATGGTGGGAGGAACCTGGATGGTGGGCATTACCAAAACAAAGATGAGGGTAGCCGCCAGGACGGGCAGGAAATCTAAGAAAGCGCGGAGTGTCCAGGCAAAAACTACGGAGATCCTAGGAAAAGAGTACGCTTTCACCAGATTGGCGGAACCGCTAATTATTTGGGGGCCCGCACCCAAAGCCGAACGAACCACTTCGAAGAAATTGTAGCCCACCACCAGGTAACCCATGAAAATGGGGATTCCCCGGCTGATTTGTAGCAGCATTCCAAAAACAAACCAATACACCATTGAGTTGAGGAACGGACTCAGGATCAACCAGACCCGCCCAAGCAACATGCCGCGGGTGTTTTGGAAAGCTCTGGCCCGAGCATCGGCGACAATGAAATGTCGCCGACCCCACAACTCTTGTACGTATTGCACCAAGGGGGGTTTCAAGGAGACCGGGCGTAGCCCCGATGCGTCAACTGGACCCGTAAAAGGGGGAGAGGGCTGCTCTGTAAGCTCTTCCGCCTCCGCTGTTGCCTCAGTCATCGGCTGCGCCCTCCTTCCCTGATCGCTACGCACTGGTCACTTATGCTCTGGCGAGTACGTCGTCTACTATGATGCCAGCGTTTATAATAGCAGCGTTGGTCGGCACGCTCTGACCAACCAAGAGACCATCAGCATAGCGAGGGAGACCGGACCCTGGCGACCAAGGAGGATCATGCAGCCCCACGATTGGAAGCGACGACTCAGGGGGGACACTGTTTTTGCAGCCACCGTCATTGTCGTCGCATTGGTGGTGCTCGCATTCGTCATCTACTTTCGCATTGGCACCGTATCTGCACAGGCAAAATGGGCTTCCGTCGTGCAGGACGCACCACCCCTGGTGACTAAGGCGCAAGAAGACATTGATAACGCAAGCCGGGCAGCTAGCCGAGCGGAGGCCGCCAACTATGAGGGCTCCTTGCTGACCAAAGTGGAGGGCCTGCTACCGGTCGTGGAAGAACAGACCGAGCAGCTGCGGGACTTGGGGGCCTACCTGACGGTGAATCCCCTTGGAACAGGGAAATCTGCCCTTTCCGAACTTGACCCATACAGTGACGGCCTGGACGGCGACGTTGAAATAGTGGTTGAGAACCCAGAAGGTTATCGGGAAATGTCAGGGGAGTACAGGCAGGTGGCAGATGACTTGGAAGGCTCACGCGAAGAACTATCTGAAGCGACTGAGAAGTTAACTCACCGGGTAGACCAACTATTAGAACAGGACTAAACGACGGTGAAAATTGCCGCCCGTGCCGCCCTGTCTGCCATGAAAACGGCCTATGCAGGTTTGAAACTGTTACCTCAAAAGCAAAACAAAGTGGTGCTTCTCAGCCGCCAAAGTGACTCGCTGCCTCTTGACTTTGAACTGCTAAAGAAACGGTTGGCCCAGAAACATCCGCGAGTGGAAGTGTCTGCCGTACATCGCCGGTTAGAACCAACCCTAGTTTCCGGACTGTTGTTTTCGTGGGCGCTTGCCCGCAGCATGTATCACCTGGCTACCGCAAAAGTAGCGGTTCTGGATTCCTATTGGCCCGCAGTTTCTGCCTTAGACCACAAGAAGGGACTAAAAGTGTTCCAAATGTGGCATGCCATGGGGAAAATAAAACAGTCGGGTCGGATCACCGCTGGTAAAAGTGACGGTAGGGACCAAGCAATAGCAACTCTGATGCGCCAACATGAAGGGTACGACTACGTGGTGGCGGGCGGTGAGTTTTGGAATCCGTTCTACCGGGAGTCCTTCCACGTGGAGGAATCCGCCCTGCTGAACATCGGCCTACCCAGAGCCGACTTCCTTTTAGAGAACCGCGAAGCAACCCGGAAGCGTTTCACCGAACTGTACCCAGACTTAGCGCAGGGACCCACCGTTCTTTATGCCCCTACCTTCCGGGCTGGGGGACGTCATGGTTCCAGTGCAAAGAACCTAGTTGAAGCCCTTGCGCCCGCAGGTTACAAGGTGATTGTGAAAGGTCACAGCAACCAAAAGCTAGATGATGTGGCGGGAGAGCACTGGTTGTGCCCAGAGTTCTCAGCCCCAGAATTGTTGAATGTGGTTGACTTCCTGGTCACCGACTATTCGGCCATAGCAGTCGAGGCAGCGCTGGTGGGCACCCCCACTTTCTATTTCCTCTACGACCTGGAAGAGTACTTGCAGACGAACGGGCTGAACATAGACTTGCCGGCAGAGGTCCCATCACTGGTTTTGGAAACTCCCCAACAGGTGGCGGATGCCTTAGCCGCACCGTATCCACAAGGTGAATATGAGGCATACCGACAGAAGGTTCTATTTGAAAATCCAGGGCAATCCACCGACCAACTGGTGCGGGCCCTGATTGAGAAAGGGGGGCTATGCACCCGCTGATCAGGGGCAGTGTCCGTAAAGGTAAGTTGGCGTACTTGTGGTTGGCCCGCATCTTTGCCGCCCCCAACAATTATGATGTCCCGCTGGCAACCAAGTTGAAGATGAACGTGAACAGAGGTTTCCTAGCAGACCAACACGTTATCTACGACTTGGATACCAATGAAAGTGCAGACTACCTGTCAGAGTTCGACTGGTACCGTTCCCGCTGGATAAACGAGCCGTTTGACCAAATGTTGAACAACAAGGTGGTGGCCACGGAAGTTTTGCGCCATGTTGCTGCGGTTCCAGCTGTGTTCATGGTGAAAAATAAGGGCCGGATGTACACCTATGAACAACCTAACCGTTTCGCCACAGCACAAGACGGCATAGAAATTATTCGCCAGCAGGGAAGTGTATTCATTAAGCCGATCAACAAAGGGAAAGGTAACGACGTCCATCGGGTCGATATGGAGGGCGAGAACTTCCTGTTGGATGGAATTCCCGCGTCCGAATCTGCAGTCGTATCTTTATTGGAACGCGATGATGGGTGGTTCATTGGGGAAACCATTCACCAGCACGAAGAGCTAGCAAAAATTTTCCCAGACGCTACCAACACTGTTCGCATTATTACGCTACGGGATCAGGACAGTGGAGAATTAAAAGTGTTTTTTGCTGTCCTGCGGTTAGGGACGAAAGAAACCGTGCCGGTGGATAACGGCAGCAGGGGCGGGTTGGTGGCCAATATCAACCTGGATGACGGTGTGGTGACCGAAGCTCGTTCCCTGTGGTCCAAGGATGTCCACGAGGTGCACCCGGACACGGGAACTGCCATTATGGGTGCAGTGGTTCCACAGTGGCAAGAAGTCAAACAGGAGGCCCTGCGCCTAGCCGGCTTGTTCCCCTACCTACAGTTCGTGGCGTGGGACATTCTTGTCACCGATGAGGGTCCGGTAGTGATCGAAGCGAACACTTCTTCCGGCGTGAATATTATTCAACTGTGGGGCCCCCAGCGTCACGGTGAGCTGGGGGACTTTTACCGAGCGCAGGGTGTCATCAAGTGACCTGGCGCTATGTGATCATGGCCAATGGGGTGGGCCAAAGGTGGAACAACCATTTGGGGATCCCAAAACACCTATATGAGGTGGAGGGGGAAACGTTGGTGGCGCGCATTGTTCGTCAACTGCGCAACTTTGACCCCAGTGGTGAAGTGATCATTTCCTCTTCAGACCCTCGCGTTGAAGTCCCCCACACGTTGCGGCATGAACCTGAAAAGAACGAAATAGAACTTGACCGTTTTGTTCCCGAGCTAATTACAGAAAACACTTGCTTCCTGTATGGTGACACGTTCTACACCGACCACGCCCTCCAACAAATCATTGCTGACAAACCCGAGGGCATCCGCTTCTTCGCCACCGAAAAATCAATCGTGGCAGTGAAGTCGGCCGACAGTTCGGCCCTGTTTCGCCACCTGGACAACGTGCGAACCAAGTTCCTGTCCGGACAGCTACCCACCTGCAAGGGCTGGCAACTGTTGGACAGTTACCGTGAAGACGTTAACGAAACCGCAGTTGACAGCGTGCTGGTAGCGGTGGAGGACCGAACCATGGACTTTAACACTCCTGAAGATGCTGCTGCTTTTGAAAGTGCCGGACAGGACTGAGGTGAAGATACGCTAGCGTTTTGGCAGTGTGATTGGTTTGAAAGGCCGCCGCTTATCGTAACCGTAGAGGGCCTTTTTAGCTGCGAGCTTCTTCAGTAGGTAAGCGTTTGTTTCGGGTGTAAGCAAACTGATGCGTGGGTAGTCCGGAAAGCGGTTCACTTCGGGTAGTTTAAACCCTTCTTCTGTTACGGCAATGTCGAAACCAAAGAACTCCAACTGTTGCAGGGACTCCGCAATTTTCAGAATGTTCTCTTTGATGAACTGCCAATGGGGAACCTGCCCCTCTATAAGTTCTCCCGTGTCGGGGTGACGCGGCATGGGACTGGTCTTCCCTTCTTGCAGGACACCACCGGAATGGATGCGGCCAGTATCCAGGTCCACCTCAGCAATCATTCCCCCAGCCCCAGTGTTGTCAATGTAGCCAGAGGCAGATGACCCGATACGTAGATAAGCGTTACCAATTTTGGGTGTGTGACCGTCAGGTTTGAACACGGTCATGCGCAACGTGTTCACTGCCGTGGGATAGAAGCGCCCAATTTCAGGGTGCTGCACAATGTACTCAGTTACCAGATACTGGTTGTTGGGGTCAGAAAGCACGTTGATCACATCTTCGCCCTCAACAATTTGCCCATTCAGCAGGTAGTTCCCATCCTGATAGTCAAGGCGGTAAAACCCTGAACCATGGGAACCTTCGTCAGGTTTTAACGCCAACACCTGCTTCTCCCGGGCCAGGGCTAGCACGTCAGAGAAAGCATTGCCGTAACCATCGGGCAGGTCCATCATTGGCACCAGGTGGTTGCCACCATCCTTAGAGTTAGTGAAATAGTAGTAGTCGGGCAAGAACTCACTGAAATCCTGCGCCACATACTTCAACGTGACTTTGTCCTCCAACCACTTCCGATAACTTGAATTGATGTGCCGCAGCCACCGGTATTCAAAATCAGAAATGTGGTCCTTGCGTGTTTGCGGGGTTATCCCGTACTGAGGGAGCCGATACGACAAAAATCCGTTCCTATATGCCCACAGCTTGTCGCGCCAACCAACTCCCGTGTCCGCACGCAAGTCTTTACCCATATCCTGCAACCACCGCACCGACTGGTATGGAACAAGGCCAAGGGGGTAGAAAGTCTTGGCGAACTGTCTGCGTAGGGCGCGTTTAAGGCGTGAAAGTAGGGGCCCCTCTTGTTCATGGTTTAAGCTCAAAGACGCTTTTTTTTCGGTGACTTTTTGTTGCAAGCCGGCGACGACCGGCGGGGTGAACGGCCAAACCTCTCCATATGCAGGATGCGGGCTTACGCTAACTATTTGTGGACCGCGCGCAGAGGGCGTGAAGACGAATTCGGCAAACTCAATATGAGGAATAAAGTTTCCAATTTCTTCCACAAGTTTCTTAATTTCTTTCCAGTTAAGGATGCATCCCTGGAAACCTGCTCCATTAAGGGGATCCGCATCGTATTGGCGGAGTTGATAGTCCACCTCGGCACGGGCTCGAGCGTATGTCCCAGTATCCGTGTTGATAGGGCTCGAAAAAGTCACAATACGTTGCGACTTTCGGAACTGATGGTCGCCAGGTGTCATTGGAGCACCAACGGGGATCCCTCCCTTTTCAGCGTCCTGGGTACTGATCTTCTTCCTACTCTCAAGGTATGCTTCGGCAGCTTTGGGCTGCGTGCCGTTCCAGTTTGTCAGTAATACTCTTACAGTTGCGACGGGGTCTAATTCCGCATTCGCGAACAAAGTACTTGGCCGGTGCACCAGCAGCAAAGACTTATCTGCAAAAAGCCGATCTCCATCTGTGGGACCTTCACGGCTTTTAGTGGTTTCTTTCCAGAACGTTGGAACCGTGGTGCTAGTTCCCGAGCCTTGAGGTTCGCCTAAAGAAAAAACATGTGGTTCACCATCACGAAGTGTCTGGTGTTGGAGGAGGGTCTCAAAATGTTTTGCGAAAGGTTGTAGTACAGCCAGGGTGGTTACTCTGTCTTCTAGCCATTTAGCATACTTCCCATTCACGGGTTGAATAAAACTGTAGTCACGTTGAGAAATGAGTGGTAGCGGGGGGTGAGTGTCGTGCAGGAACCGCGCTGCCACTGGCGTTAGAAATCCTTGCTTTCGCGCAGCTTGGATCCCGGGCTGGCGTCTTTGCTTCACCCATTTTTGACGGTCTTGCAGTGCAGCTCTAGCCCACGCTTTTGCTGGAGGCCAGTTGTACCCTTCTAGCACCAGAGGAAGTGCAGTGGTCACCGTCACTGCCTGCCTGAGTGCACGACGGAGAGAGCTAAGCATGATGGCCTTTCTGGGCGGGCCTTGAAGATAGACTGTGCTATTTTGATTTTATCCGATTTCTGGCAAGTTCAAAGGTCTGGAAAGTGCCTACGAGTGGTATCCTCGTCAGAGGTAGCCGCGTTCCATTTTTGCAAAAAGATATACGCTGCGTATCCGTCACAGGCAGATAAAAAGTAGAGGCTATATGGCGTTTGCACAGATAGAAGCAACCGTTGGAAGTGTGAGAGCGGTTTACTATACTGCACCAACTGAAGGCGGAGGGCCGGACGATAGGCCAGTTCGCAAGGTTATGGTTTTGCTGGATCTGGATTATCAAGGGAAGACGATCACGGGCTACGGGGCATTGGATGAAGTGCCCGTGAACTCTACTCTTGCAAGGGTGCGGCGCCGACTAAGCAGAATTCGACCATGCTGGCGAGAAAACAGTGCCGACGAACTACTTGAGCTAGTAGAGCATGAAGCAGTGGACCTCAGCACGTTGGCATCTGCAGTGGGCTCGATAGTCGGGCTTATCCGGAAAGTGGCTGGTCCACGGTGCAGCAATAAGTTGTTAGAGTCATCAAATTTAGTTGGTGCATTAGTCATCGCTCTCATCGATGCCAGTATGAAAGCACGGGAATTCGATGACTTGGGCCTCCCAGAGGGCAATGCGGTGACACGCTGGCTGGGTCGAGCCAGGCAAGGTGAGGGAGATTTCAACGAATCGCAAGGGGCAGGCATTGGGATTGTGCCTGACTGGCCCACAATTCTTTCCGGTAAGAAGGTCGTTTATGTGACTACCGACCCAGTTGAGATGCTCGAAGCGCGAAAAACAAATGTCTACGAAAATGCGGCCAATATAGGGGCGTTGGGGCCTAATGGTGCACCAGCACATGCCTTTGCCGAGGCAACGCTTGCTCGCAGGCTAGGCATGGTCCGCTATACCCGGGGCTCATTCTTGGTCATTGACGATGAAGGGAGAGAATTTCCTTTCATGGCGAGCAGGACACAGTTGTCCGGACTTGCGGGATCAGCCATTTGTAATAATAAGGAGACCACTCGCGTGTTGCTGTCTGAAAGGGGAGTGCCAACAGCCAAGGGGAGGCTGTTTGGTCCCGACGAGCAAAACTCGGCCCTAGAGTATGCCGAAAGCCTAGGTTTCCCGGTTGTCCTTAAACCAGCTAAAGGCTTCAAAGGTATCGGAGTGTTTGCGAACATCCGAGATCGTGAAGCGTTAGCCGAAGCCTTTGAGCTTCTGGAGGAAACCAGCTTTGGCGGGCAAGATTTCTTGGTGGAAGAGCACGTTGCAGGGGAAGAGTACAGGATCCTGGTGGTGGGAGGCGAGGCAGTTGCCGCCATTCACAGGTCTCCCGCTTCTGTCGTTGGTGATGGGAAGCATGTTTTAGCGGAACTGATCCTTAGAAAGAACCTGCTTCGTAGATTCAATCCAAGCCTAAGATTTCGGCCGATTGTCTACGATAGCGACTGCAAACGAGAGCTGGCCATGCAGAGGCTAGAGCTGGACCAAGTGGTAGCACCAGGGCAGCTGGTAACGCTTTCAAGCACGTCAAACCTCTCCCAAGGCGGTGATTCCACGGCTGTGCTTGAGCAGATTCACCCTTCTATTCTAGAGGCCAGCGTGCAGGCGGTAGATGCAATTCCAAACTTGGGTTTTGCTGGGGTGGACTTCTTGGTTGCTGATTTAACGAAGCCACTAACCGAACAGAAATCTGCGGTACTCGAAGTTAACGCGCACGCCAGTATTAGTGGTGGCGTGTTCCCCATGTTTGGGCAGCCACAAGACGTTGCAGGCGCAGTCCTTGATGCACTTGTCGACACTTTCGCTATAGAAGTTCCCAATGAACCGGTTGAGACGGTCGCGGTAGAGGCTCGGGTCCGCGGGACTTTGCCCAAGCCCCTGTACGAAAAGTGGATTTTGCAGAAGGCCCAGGAAAACAATGTTGTTGGTTCCGTAACGCGTATCAGTCAGCGCGAAGTACAGATACAAATTCAAGGCGATGTTGGTGCGGTGGCGACTATGGTGATAGCGGCGAACCTGAGGCGCAGGAGAACCAGACCAACCTCTACGACTGTCACCGTATTACCCGAAGACCTAAAAGATGAGCAGTTCACTGTGGGCCGTCGACACAGAAGGGGACGATCGGATGCTGCCTGACACGCCGCTGAAGTTACTTGGGTCGATTTGGGATGTTGACTGGGCTCTGAACCTGGCAGTTGCTTTAGACAGGTGTGAAGAGGTCCGGGTTTATCCGGAACAGATCACACTTGCAAGGACTCCTGGGGGGCCAACACTGAGCTTTGTGCATGGCATGGCTGGAGGCAGTGGGCTTGGGTCGATCAATTTTGTGCAAGACAAGCGGAAACGACGGGCATTGATGGAGAGGGCAGGCGTAGCGATCCCCAGAGGGGCGAGCTTCACTTGGCGCAATCGGAAGAATGCCGCGAAGTTTGCAAACAAGATAAAGTTTCCGGTCACAATCAAGCCTGCTTCGGGCGACAATGGAAGCCACGCCCAGCTTGGAATTTCAAATTTCCAGGAATTTCAAAAGGCGCTGGAAAATATGGCTGTCCCGCCGGCACAGAGAAAGCACCACCTCCACTCAACTTATCGGCTCCAACTTTTGCGTGAGCCAGAAATCGTCGACGGTGAGCTTGTTTTACACGGTGGTTACAGACTCTTGGTCGAAAAACATTTGGAAGGTGTACTCTACCGAGTCGTGGTGATTGGAGGCAAAGCGCTGTCCGTTACTGCGTGCGATGGGTCCCCTTCGGACGGTAGCTATGTTGGGGGTGTAGACGTGACTGCAGAAGTCAGCCCCGAGGTGCTGGACCTAGCCGAGAAGGCAGCTTCAGCTATTCCCAAGATTCCTAACTGTTCGATAGACATCGTGGAGTTAGACAAAGGGATGGGGGGCCACGGCCCTGCGTATGTGGTTGTTGACTATCATGAGCGTATCGGGCTTTGGGTACAGGCAATGTTCAATGTGGACCTTGCCCGCAGCCTTGCAAAGAGCATGTTTGATCAGGTGCAGGTAGAGAATGGGCAGCAGAGCGGGTCAGAAGAAAAGCGGGTGGCTCGATGGAGTATCCGCCTTGACGGGGCTGCTAGCGTGGATGAGGCGAAAGGAGTTGTCGCAGAGCTTGCTGAGGCAATAGGCGTGTTGGTTTCGGATCTGACTACAGATGAGCGCGGAGGATCTGTAGAGGGCAATATCTCAGGTGATAGTTTGAACGTGGCAGTGTTCTTAGGAAAAGTGTTGGAGGCTCCTGGGGATGGGCCGCGCTTCACTCAGATTCGTCTCGGTGCACATCAGTAACTTCTGCAAGCCAATCTGCTAGAGGAGGACCTTTCATTAGCACCATAAGTTATTGGTTCAACCGAGCAAAGGTCTGGTTGAAACGTAGAGCATCTGTACCTCGCAAAAGGTTTAAGCCTCGTACCAGAGTGTTAGAGGGAATGCATTTTCGAGGGTACGGGAGAAGTTGGGAACTAGTTGCCTACACGGGGAAGGCAGCCAGCGTAACAGTCCCCGATTTTGTTGATGGTGTTCGAGTGACAAAGGTCGCCGCGCGAGTCTTCCAGAATAATCACAATTTGACAACGGCGTCCTTGACAGACTTTATCACTCACATAGGCGATAGTGCCTTCGAGGGGTGTGACAATCTTTCCACACTTGTCCTTCCTAACAGCTTGAGGAAGATAGGAAGAGGGGCTTTCCGTAACTGCGTGAGGCTAAATGAAATTTGTTACGGATACATACATTCGATGCCGACGTTCAACTTTGTTCCCGGCGTGGGGAGACTTCTATGTGAAGACTCACTGCCGATTTTGATTACCAGTCTAGGGAAGCAGAGCTTTGAGGGGTGCGTGGCTCTCAAGCGTTTGGACCTATCGTATACGCTCAAGGAGATTCCGGAGGCAGCGTTTCGGGGCTGTGACGCTCTGGAGTATGTTTCATTTGCTAATGATCTGAAGAAAATAAGGAATGAAGCCTTTGCCGGGTGTGACAACCTGGGTAGTGTCCGTCTCCCTGCAGATTGTAAACTGCAGGGAGCTGGCTGTTTTCCTGCAAGTACCCAGTTGATCGTGGAAGCGGGAAGTGAAGCGGAAAAGACTGCTATGAAGCATGGGTTGCGCACGCGAACCATTTCGCATGAAGCTATTGATTTATCATCAGTGATGGTTCCGAGCGAAGGGTACAAAGGTCCGCACAGTTTTTTTACGGCTGAGGAGGCTGATCTTCTCCAGGAACGTTACGAAACGCGCCACCCTCCGTATCCTGTACGGCACCGTCCAGAAGAGATGGAGCTCGAAGATGTTCCACTAAGTAGATTCACCTATAGGGAGGGAATCTATCAGGGAGAGACAAGAGAACCTGGCCGGGTCCGGATAATGATGACAGGCGATGTGATGGCCAGGAGGCGCCAGCAAGTTGCGGCAGAACAATACCAAGATGGACGCTTCGACTTTGGGTTCAAATTCGTCTCCAAACTTCTGAGGCAAAGCGATTTTACAATGGTGGACTTAGAGACGACGGCAAGTCCAAGTGCGCCCTATACTTCTGAAGTCGGCAGATACACGGACCGCACACATTTGAATTCTCCGCCGAAGCTTTTAGCGACTCTGCGACGTGCGGGTGTTGACGCAGTTTCGCTTGCACAGAACCATTTGTACGATTCAGGGACATTGGGAGTTCTGGAGACATTGGAGGCGAGCAATCGCGCAAACCTCTTGCATGTTGGAACCTATGCATCTCCAGCTGACTCCAGGTATTTGGTCGTCGATTTTGATGGTATCAAGGTGGGGTTTGTATCTTATATGGACCATGAGCGGCAAGTCATGAAACGGGCTAATTTCACTGAAGAGGGAAAGTCGGTGTTGTTCCCGTATTTCGTGCGGGAGGCGATCCGCGAGGACATTAGGCAGGCCAGAGATTTAGGGGCGGAGTTCATCGTGGCCTACGCTCATTGGGGGGACGAGCACAAGACAGTCATCTCGCCCCTGCAACGGTCGTTTGCGAAGATGTTGGTTGAGGAGGGAGTAAACTTTATTGCGGGCGCGCATCCCCACCGGCTGCAGCATTTCGAGATCTTGGAAGCGCCGTCGGGACAAAGTGTTCCCTGCTTTTGGTCCATGGGAAACTTTATTTCCGACATGAATAACCTCGATCCACATACGCGGGACTCAATTATCGCTGAGGTGGTGTTGGAGCGGGATGAGAATGGGATAGTGGGGGTCGCATCTACCGGTTATTACCCTTGCCGAATAGTGACGATGCGTAGTGGCGGGGGTATCAACCATGTGGTCGTCCCAACGTTCCTAAGAATGAAATCTAAAACAATCAGAAAACGCTTGGACAGCGCGGCGAAAAGGATTCCTGAAGTGATAGGCACGGAAACAAAGGCACTAAGCGCGTATCCTTTTCCGGGAGACCTGACAAAGTAGACTAGGGTCGCGGTGTTGTTTTCTGTCGAAGCAACTCTATCCGTAACCAATCCTGAGGGGGATAAATGGCACGTTTACGTCCAGATCCGGAGTATCGGAAGCAGTGGCGCGACATGAAAAAGCTGGGAATGCTTAAAGCGAGCTGGTCTGACCTTGTCATGCTTCGAGAGC
This sequence comes from uncultured Actinomyces sp., assembly GCA_964345125.1. Taxonomy (GTDB): domain Bacteria; phylum Actinomycetota; class Actinomycetes; order Actinomycetales; family Actinomycetaceae; genus Scrofimicrobium. Next base: position 3,604 of record CAYFPY010000009.1, on the reverse strand, counting down.
TGCAGGAACGAGGGATCGAGGTGGGATCCGAGAGGCAATTCGGGTTGCGCCGCATGACGTTTGAGCTTGGGGGGAGGAAGCGCAGATGGCGTGATGGCAGAGCAGGGCTGAATCCGGGCCTGCTTTACAAGTTAGCGTCCAGCAAAGCCGCCATGTCAGCAATGTTACGTGACAAGGGTTTGCCTGCGATCGAGAACGCTATGTTTGAGGAAGGGGACGAAGAGCGCGCCTGGGTATGGGCGCAAAAGTTCCCCAGAGTGGTTTTGAAGCCCAATGCGGGAGCCGGCGGTCGCAACGTCTTTGTGGGTGTTAGCGAGAGGGAAGAGTTTATCTCTGCCTTCACGCACATCATTGAGCAGGAAGGCGGGCACGTGGTTGTGGAAGAACAGGTGGAAGGTGACCAATATCGATGCTTGCTTATTGGACGTAAGCTGGCGGCCACGCTGCTGCTGGATCCCCCCAATGTTGTAGGCGATGGGGCGCGGAGTATCGCTGAATTAATTGAGATTAAGAACGAACGTCGCGACCGATTGCACGTACCTTTGAGGCTGGACGAGAAACGTTTGAATTATCTGGCTAAACAGGGGTATGAACCTGAGTCAATCCCTGAGGAGGGGGAAAAAGTTTATTTGTTGGGAACTTCCAACGTCGCTCAAGGTGGTGACATTATTGCAGTTGGCAATGACGCTTTGACTCCCGAAGAGGTGCGGCTTGTGGAAGCCGTTGGCGCGGAGCTGACTGCGTCCAACTTATTGGGCATTGACATAATGCGGTCCCCTACAGGCCGTGTAGAGGACCTGCGGGTCCTAGAAGTCAACTCTATGCCGCAGACATCTATGCACCACTTCCCCTGGGAAGGTGAACCACAGAATGTTTCCGGAGCTATCCTTGACTTCATGGAAAGCCAAGGCAGTGGAAAGAAAAGAAAATAGGGGATGGAACAGGAATGCGGGCGCGCGTTCTCTAGTCGCCTAGGAGTTCTTGGGCCAAGTTAGGTAGCCAATCGCTGGTATTCCCCTCGATCCTTACTTGTACACTGGGACGCTCATCTATAGCGGTGGGACCACGGTTAATTACGGCAAGTGGTAGCCCCTGCCGTTCGGCGCGGTTCACTAATCTGATAGGTGTGTTCACTGCCAGGGATGAGCCCGCTATTAAAAGTGCACTGCCGGCTCCAAGGATCTGTTCGGCACGAGCAAAAGTGTCCAAGGGGACGTGTTCACCAAAATATACAATGTCTGGCCGGAGCAAGGAAGCACAGGCGGGGCAAACAGGCACCTTCACCCCTTCCACTTCCTTGACCACGGCATCAGCGTCTGGCGCTAACTCGGCGTCAACATGCATCTGTGCATACCCAGGATTGGCCTGGTCAAACCACTTCAGCACTTCCCGCCGCGTCCACCGGTGTCCGTTGTCAACACAGCGGAAAGCCATACCGTTACCGTGAAGCTCAGCGATTTGCTTCGTGCCGGCTTGGATATGCAGATTGTCCGTGTTCTGCGTGATAACTCCAGTTATTAGGCCCGCTTCCTCTAGTTGGGCTAATGCTTTGTGGGCAACATTGGGACGGATTTGTTGAGTCTTTTCCGTCCATACCCGAGTGCCCGCCCAGAAACGTTGCCGATACTGTTCATCCCCCAAAAACTGTTCCACGTTCATGGGCGTGCGGGCGGGAGAGCCCTCACCGCGGTAATCGGGAATACCGGAATCAGTACTGATTCCAGCCCCTGTCAGGACCGTAACTGGGCCGTTGTCAAATAGCTTTCGCAAGGCAGCTAGTTCAGAGTTCACACTTACAGTCTAAGTATCTCCTGCCGCCGAACAAAGGGTGCTGTTATTGTTGCGCTGCGTATTCCAGGCGGGTAGCGTCTCTGAGCCCTCATCGTCTAGCGATGCTCCGCCCTGACCCAGGAATGACGCTTGGGCGAAACCACAACATGCAATCCGACAAAAGAGGATTATGCCTTGGCTGCCTGGAACCAAGAGGTTGATAGTCAGTAACTTGGTGACTATGCGAGGTTTAGCGGATAATGCGGAATTCCTCGCAGCTCTGCGTTGGTTTGGCTCGGGTCAGAACCAGTGTGGGCTGGGCACGTCTTGGACCGGTAATAGAGGCCAGCGCCAGTAACGCAACCTGCTGGGCAGAGCCACACAGTTCGGCCTCCACGCCCCCAGTCGGCAGGTTCCGCACCCAACCCCCAACCCCCGCTCGGATAGCCATTCGGCGCATCCACGCCCGGTAACCAACCTGCTGGACCACGCCCTCCACACTCACACCAACCGTGACGGGTTCGTGTGTGGCGCCCTCCGAAAAATCGTGCGCCTTGGCGACCTGAGCGAACACGGCCCGCGCCACATTGGGGCCCACCCCTACACTCGGGTACTGAAAGAACGCGAGGCTGGGTGGGGGTGACACCAGAATAGGGTGGTACTCGGAACCGTCCCAAGCAAAATCCACCTGATAAACGGGAACTTCGCTGGCAGCTTCGGCGATCGCCTTAACATTGGGGCTTACATGAGAAAGGGCCGCAATGGAATCCGCCCCATCTTGGATTTCCGGACTGGTTCCCAACTTTATTCGAACCCCGGCCGGCGGAACGTTGGTCAGCGTCAGTCCCTGACCCTCCAGCAGCTCTGTCCCCAAAGTTCCCACGACAAGGGGATGACGACGCAACGCGGGGTTTAATCGTCTAGCTGCGTTCTTCCGCAGGACCAGCTCATAAATGGGGCGAACACCGTCCCCAGAGACGCTTGCCGGCTCCAAGGCCACAGCTGACTGAACCTCTCCGCCGACAACCAGCAGCCTCAACGTGCTTGGGAGGTCCCGTAGGTCTGCGGGCGCAAGAACACGTGTCTCGGCCTGTGGAAGAGGCAGATCACCGCCAGCAAACTGGATGGTGGCCCCCGATGCGTCCGCAAGGTGGAAATCAGTTGGAGAAAACCGACTAGTGGAAAGCCCGCGGCTCAGTGCCTGTGCTTGCAGTAGCCAAGTGTCAGCATTGTCCCTACCCAAAAAACGGAGCAGGCCCGACTCCCCGGCCATATCGGAAGTAACCAGACGGGTACTTGCTTGGCTCAGGATGGCCGTCCAATCAACTTCCGCCCCCACTTTTCCAGAACGGAGAGAATCGGCAGCCTGCACGACCCCATCAACAAGCGTGGGAAACGGCCTTTGCACCTGGTCGGTCAGGCGCCGGCTCGCTAATTCCGTGCACCAGGCCTCCACGTTTCTGCTGGTCCCAGCATCAGCGGAATGCCCGGGCAGGCGGCTGACAATTTGCGTCAAAACCCGCCACGTTTGGGCAGATGTTGCAGGAGAGCGAGAAGAACGTAGTGGAAAGTCCGCAAACGCAGTGCCAGTCTGACCGCCGAGCGCGATCACAGCCCGCGTGGAGCGCTTACCCCTAGCTCCTCGGGTGCTGACAGTTGTGTAGCGAACCGCGTAGGCGGAAACTATCTCTGCGGAACTGGTGCTTTCAGAAGCGGTGCTGTTGCGCCACTTCCGCAGCAGGGTGCTAAACATGTTTTCATCCTACCGCGCCAGGGGCCGCCCTTTTCGCTGCGGGTGCCGGCAGGATCGGAAACTACGACAGCTGCGCCTACG